>DATKQY010000038.1:0-47116 GCA_035532475.1 Acidimicrobiales bacterium
TCGATAGTTGCTTGGTCACCAAGCCCGTGGCTTCCCGTTGGGCGAATCCAATGGTGAGCTGGGCGTTCGTTTGATCGGCCGCCGGCTGGCTGCTGCGCCGCGAGCGTCGCAGCCAGCGCGAACTTCTGCGACAGCCTCTTAGGGGAACGGCGGTGCGGGCGGACCGCCCGAGACGATCTCCTCGCCGCGGCGGCGCACCGCCACGTTCCTGTTCTCCGAGGTGAGGATGTAGAAGCGGGAGGAGCGGATCCCCTCCACGACCAGCTCGGCGACCTCGATAGGTTCCCTCCCCGCGGCCATGAGCCGGTCGAACTCCTCCCTCGACGCCCGCTCGGACGCTTCAGAGGCTGAGGGCGGGCCCGCTTCGGCCGGGCGATTGCGCGCCGAGGAGCCGAAGTTGGTGCGTACCGCCCCCGGGCAGAGCACCGAGACTCCGACGGGTGCGCCGAGCTCGGCCAGCTGGAAGTGGAGCGTCTCGGAGAGCGCCACCACGGCGTGCTTGGAGATCCCGTAGGGGCCGAGTGCGCCGGCGAAGACCCCGAAGATCGACGCCGTGTTGACGACGTGCGCGGCCTCCTGGGCGAGCAGGTGGGGCATGAAGGCTCGGATGCCGTTCACCACCCCCCAGAGGTTCACCCCGAGCACCCACTCCCAGTCCCCCGGCGAGATCAGCCACAGCGGGTCGTGGGGTCCTCCCACGCCGGCGTTGTTGCACAGCACGTTGACGGCGCCGAAGGCGTCGAGCGTCCGGTCCCGGAGCGCCTCCACCTGATCGGCCTTCGACACATCGGTCACGACGGGCAGCACCTCTGCGCCGAGCCGGCCGACGCGCTCGGCCGCGGCCGCGAGCGCCGGGGCCTCGACGTCGGCCATCACGACGCGCATCTGCTCGGCGGCGAAGCGCTCGCTCAGCCCGAGGCCGATCCCGCTCGCGGCACCGGTCACCACGGCGACCCGGCCCCTCCCCACCGCTCCCGTCGACCCAGTCATGCACCCTCCCCCGCGTCCCGATCCGGTGGCGCACATCGTAGGAGTCGTCCACGGGCGGTCGCGGCCTCGCGCGGTGCCGGCAGCGCACCCCGTTGCGGTGGGCCGCCGCCATCTCGACAGTCGCAGCTTCGAGCGACTACTACAGTCCTCGTCGCTATGTCCCCCCGCCCGACGTCCGCGGCCGCCCACGCACCCGCTGCGACAACGCTGATGCCCCCGAGGCGAACGCTCGCCCGTTCGGGGCGCCCGTGAGCGGCCCGGGCGGTCAGGGTCCCGACCTCACCCTCGCCCTCCGCCGGCTCCGCGAGGCCGTGGGCGGCGTCGTCGTCGGCAACGAGGAGGCGCTCGAGCAGCTCCTCGTCGCGCTGCTCTGCCGCGGTCACGCGCTCTTGGAGGACGTGCCCGGCGTCGGCAAGACACTGCTCGCCCGCTCCTTGGCCGCGGCTCTCGAGTGCGGCTTCCGTCGGATCCAGCTGACGCCCGACGTCCTGCCCTCGGACATCACGGGATCGAACGTCTTCAACCAGAAGAGCGCCGAGTTCGAGTTCCGTCCCGGCCCGATCTTCACCCAGGTCCTCCTCGCCGACGAGATCAACCGCGCCACCCCGCGCAGCCAGTCGGCGCTCCTTGAGGCGATGGAGGAGCGCCAGGTCACCGTCGACGGCGAGACCCGAGCGCTGCCCGTCCCGTTCCTCGTGCTCGCCACCCAGAACCCCGTCGAGCTGGAGGGCACGTTCCCGCTGCCCGAGGCCCAGCTCGACCGCTTCGTCGTCCGGGTCGCCCTCGGCTACCCGAGCCTCGACGGCGAGCACGCCATCCTGCAGCGCTTCGAGCACGACGACCCGCCGGCGCTCGCTCCGGTCATCGGGCCAGCCGAGGTGGTCGAGCTCCAGCACCGCCGGAGCCAGCTGCTCGTCAACGACGACGTCCGCGCCTACCTCGTCGACGTCGGTCGTGCGACCCGCGACGACGCTCGGCTCACCCTCGGCGCGAGCCCACGCGCGATCTTGGCGCTGCACCGGGCCGTGCAGGCCCGGGCCCTTCTCCACGGCCGGACCTACGCGCTGCCCGACGACGTAAAGGCCCTGGCCGTCCCCGTGCTCGCCCACCGGCTGGTCCTCACGGCCTCCGCGCGCCTGCACGGCGAGACAGCGGGTGGGATCCTCGCCGAACTGCTCGGGCGCGTCGCCGTCCCCGTGGAGGACGAGTCCCCCGCCGGCGCCGGCGCATGATCCGGCGCCTCCAGGAGCTCGACGCGGAGCTTCGGGTCCTCGCGCTCTTCGTGGTGCTCGCCGGTGTCGGCTGGTGGCTGCGCTCCACGCCGCTCGCCATCATCGGCTCGCTCGCCGCCGTCACGACGCTGGCCCTCTACGTCTGGCAACGCGACTGCCTCTCCGGAGTCTCCTACCGCCGCGTCGTCGGCCGGGAGCGGGCCACCTTCGGCGAGGAGGTGACGCTCGGCATCGAGATCGTGAACGACAAGCTGCTCCCCCTGTCGTGGTTGCACGTCGAGGACGAGATCCCCGCCGCGCTCGAGATCCGCGGCGGCACCGTCGTGGCGGACGACCGCGCCCTCGTCAGCCGGCTCGTCGACGTGCTGCCACTGCTTCCCTACCAACGCGTGCGCCGACAGCTGACGATCTCCTGCAGCCACCGGGGCGACTACCTCTTCGGCCCGGCGCGTCTGTCCTCCGGCGACCCGATCGGATTCCGGACGCGCACCGGGCGGATCGCCGGACAGCACCACCTCCTCGTCTACCCGAAGGTCTTCGCGCTGGCCCCGGACGGGATCGCCTCGCGCATGCTGATCGGCGACGAGCGGACCCGCACGCGTCTGCTCGAGGACCCGAGCCGCATCTCCGGCGTACGCGAGTACCGGGCGGGCGACGCGTTGCGCTCGATCGACTGGCGGGCCACCGCGCGCAGCACCGGCCTGCTGGTCCGCCAGTTCGAGCCCACGGTCTCCCAGCGAGTGGCCCTCTTCTTGGACCTGCAGGTGTCCGGCCGCGGGGCCTTTTACTTCGAGCCTCCCGCGCTCGAGTTCACGATCGCCGTCGCCGCGTCCGTCCTCACCGAGCTCGAACGCCGCGGCGTGGCGACGGGGCTCTTCTCCTCCGGCACGATCGCCGGACGTCCGTTGGCCTGCCCGCCGAGCAGCTCGCCCGCGCAGCTCGCGCTGATGCTCGAGTCGCTGGCACGCGTCACGCACTTCGGCAGCCTCGAGTTCGCGCACCTGCTCGCGGCGGAATCCTCACGCCTCCGGCCCGGCACGAGCGTCGTGATCGTCTCGGCCGACTACCCGGCCGAGACCCTGGAGGCGCTCGGCGACCTGCGGCGGCGGCACGCCCTCTCGGCCCTCTGGGTCGCCAACGACCACGGCGCTCCCCCACCCCGAGAGCACGTCGACGCTCTCCTCACGGCACGGTACGCAGATGACTGGCAGCGACGCGAGAGCCTGGAGCTGGCTGCATAGCGTCGTCGTCCCGGTCGTCCTCGCCGCGGTCGAGGCGACCTGGGTGTCGGCGTGGATCGGCGCCCTGGCGCGCCTCGGCCCGCACGTGCGCGCCGACGTCCCGTTCCTCGCGCTCGCCGTCCCCGGGGGGGCTGCCGCGCTCCTCGCCGGTCTCAGCGGGAGGCTCCGCTGGCGGACCTGGCAACGTACCGCGCTGGTTCTCGGCGTCGCGCTCGTCGGGACGGCCGTCGCCGCGGGGACGATCGCCGCGATCGACCTGCACGCCGGCTTCGCGGCGGTGAGCCTG
Source organism: Acidimicrobiales bacterium (assembly GCA_035532475.1). Taxonomy (GTDB): domain Bacteria; phylum Actinomycetota; class Acidimicrobiia; order Acidimicrobiales; family Bog-793; genus DATKQY01. Next base: position 3,750 of record DATKQY010000038.1, read on the forward strand.
CACCCCTGGACCGTGAGCGCCCGGGTGCCCGGGACCGGCGCCGCGCTGGCGTGGTTCATCGCCTCCCTCGCCTGGGCGAGGGGGACCTGGCTCGCCTGGGAGGAGCTGACCTTCGATCACGCCCTGTTGTCGGTCGGCGCCGCTGCCCTCGCCTTCGTCCTGCTCTTCGTCGTCGGCGCGCTCCGCCACGGCTCGAGCCTGCACCGCGCGTCGGGCCCCGCAGCGGTGCTGCTGCTCGTCTTCTTCCCGGGCGCGGTGGCCGTCGTGGCGCTCGTGCACGAACGCGACCTCGAGCGGCGGGCCCTGCGCCAGCCGGGACCAGGCCCGAGCACGGCCTGGCTCGCAGCGCTCGCCGTGCCGATGGCGGTCGTCGCCGCGCTCGCCGTTCTCGTCGCATTCCTGCTCGGCCCGCTGGCCCCGGCCATCGGCCGGGGCGTCCGCCGCGCCGCCCTGTGGCTCGCGTCGCTGGTCGCCGACCTGGCACGCTGGTTGGCACGCCTCGTCCACACCGGACATCTACGACCCGGGAAACCGGCTCTCCGCGGCGGGGGGGGCGGCCTGTCCCACGTCGCGGTCGCGGTGCACGTCCCGCTGTGGATCTGGATGGTGCTCGCAGGACTGGGTGTCGCCGGCGCCGGCGCCGCGCTCTACCTCCTGCTGCGCATGGTGCTCGGCATCCGGAGGAATCCCCGCCGCCCCCGTCGGGCGGTGGTGCGCCCAGCGTCGGAACAGCGCGACTCGGTCTTCAGCTGGGGACACCTCCTCGACCAGCTGCGCGACATCGCCACCAGGCTCCTCGGGCGCTTCCGGCGCTCCCCGGCCGGCCCCGGGCCGGCTCCGGGCCGCGCTGCGGACAGCGTGGCCGCGGCGCGCTCGGTGCGCCAGCACTACCGCGAGCTGCTCGGAGCGGCCAGCGCCGCTGGCCACGCGCGGCGGGCCCACGAGACGCCGCTCGAGCTCGAGCGGCGCCTCGACGCGCTGGAGCTCGGCGACGCGACGCCGGCGCTCGCGGCCCTCACCTCGCTGTACGACCGCGCCCGCTACGGCGACGAGCCCGGGAGCTCGACCGACGTCGAAGACGCCGGCCGCCAGGTCGCGGCGGTGATCGCATCGCTGCTCTCCCCAGACGGCGAAGCCGAGCCGGCGGCGCGTCCCGCCGCCTCGAGGCAGCACTGATGGTCGAGCTTCCCGACGCGGTACGCCGACTGCTCGAAGACCGCACCATCTGGCACTTCGTGACGGTGGACACCGACGGCCGGCCCTCCGCGACGCCCGTGTGGGTCGACGTGTCAGGCGATCACGTCCTCGTCAACACCGCGATCGGCCGGCGCAAGGAGCGCAACGTCCGGGGCAACCGGAACGTCGCGCTCGCGACGGTCGACCCCGATGACCCCTACTCGTGGGTCGAGATCCGCGGGCGGGTCGTCGACATCGTCACTGGCGCCGAGGCCGACGACTCGATCGCCCGCCTCATGACGAAGTACCTCGGCCGCCGACGCGAGACGAGCCGCGCCGGCCCCGAGCAGCGGGTGCTCCTGCGGATCGCACCCGATCGGATCAGCTCCGGGACGGAGTCGGGCAGCCGAGGGGGCGCGCGTCCGAGCGATCCCGCCCCGCGGCCCCGGTAAGAGGTGGCCCCCCGGGGGCTCGCCGGGCTCGCCGCGGCGCCAGGCGCTCAACGGCGACCGACGAGCCCGCGCAGCTCGCGGTCCTTGTCGAGCAGGAGCTCCACGTCCGAGTAGCCGTGATCGGCCAGCGCCGGCCCGAGGAGCTCGGCCTCGTCGCCCCCGAGCTCGAGGAGGAGCGAGCCACCCGGGCGCAGCAGCGCCGCCGCCTCGCGCACCGCGCTTTGGAGGAAGCGCACCCCGTCCTCGCCGCCGTCGAGCGCGTGCCGCGGCTCGAACGCGATGACGTCGCGGGGCAGCAGGCGCAGCTCGCCCGTCGGCACGTAGGGGACCACCGCTGTCACGACGTCGACGCGGCCGACCAGCGCCGCAGGCAGGCTCGCCGCCATGTCGCCTTCGAAGACCTCGACCCCGTTGGCCCTCGCGCACGCCACGGCGAGCGGATCGATCTCGGACGCGACGACCCGTGCCAGGGGGCGCCGGCGGGCGAGCACCACCGCGATCGCCCCGGCGCCGGTGCAGAGGTCGACGGCGAGGCCGCGCTCGGGGAGCCTGGCGGCGGCCTCGAGCGCCAGCGGCTCGCTCTGCCATCGCGGCACGTACACGCCGTGACCCACGAGCACTGTCTCTCCGCAAAAGCGCACCGAGCCGGTCAGCCATGCGAGCGGCTCCCCCGCGCAGCGACGTTCGACGAGCTCATCGAGGCGTGCCCGGTCCGCGCCTGCCACCGCGCTGAGCTCGGCGGCCTCCTCCTCCGCGGCGACGCAACCTGCGGCCCGGAGCTTCACCGTCGTAGGGTCGAGATCATCTTCGGCACTCACCGCCCTAGTTCCTAGCCCGGCACCGGGGGCCGGCCGCTCGACGATGCGTGCCACCACCCCGCCACGCCACACGCGAGCGCCGTCATGCCGGCCGGCATCCGCTGCCTCCGGGGCGGCTGCTCGCGTCGCTCTCGACAGGTTGGATGGCCCACGACCGGCCTTTCGGCAGGGCGGAATTGGCCTCCGTCGACCTACACGACAAGCTGGAAGATCGCCTGATCAGCGTACTGAGTTCGTGGGGAGGCGGCGCGATCCTACGGCTTGCGTCCGGTCGATCGAAGGCGCGCGGCGATCTCGTCGAGATCAGATGTCGCCCCACAGGCCACGTCCATGACGAGGTCAAACGCGTCGTCGTCGCTCAGTGGTACCTCGCGGTTGTTGAGATCGAGAAAGACGACGACCGTGAGCCACGCCAGCCGCTTGTTCCCGTCAACGAGCGCGTGATTCCGAGCAAGGGAGTGCAGAAGCGCCGCCGCCTTGAGATCGATGGTCTCGTAGGCATCTTCACCGAAGGCGCTCGCGCGCGGCCTCGCTACCGCCGAGTCGAGGAGCCCGACGTCGCGCACGGGTCCGATCCCAAGCGCCCTCACCATGCCGAGCAGATCTTCGAGATCGAGGTACTCGGCCTCGCTCACGCCCGCCCGAGTCGGTCAAGCACATCCCCCCACCTAGAGGCGAGTCGGCTCGTGCTCTCGGCGACGCGGGAGGTGTGCACGCCCCGCTCGTAGCGCTCGAGTACTGAGCGACGGATCACCTCTTGGCGCGACACGCCCTCGGACTCGACGAGGGCATCGAGTGCCCGCTCCATCTGCTCGTCTGTGCGAACGGTCAACGCCATGGACTAAATGATACCAAAGCGGTATCATAAGCGCTCGCGACAGACCCACTACGCCCATCGGGTCACGTGACCGAATCTGTCACCAAATCGTGCAGCAGACCCGACCGGTTCACCCGCGCACCCGACGAGGCCGTGCGACCCCGCGATGCTGGGGCGGATCCCTCGCTCGGTCAGGCCCGGTTCGGGAGCCTCGGCCGGAAATTGCTAGCTTGCTGTCGATGGTGGACTTCGCCGACCGACCCGCTCCGGAGCTGCCGTCGGTCATCCAGGGCGGGATGGGCGTCGCCGTATCGGGATGGGCGCTCGCCAGGGCCGTCGCCCGTCTCGGACAGCTCGGCGTCGTATCCGGAACCGCCTTGGAGACGGTTCACGCACGACGGCTCGGCGACGGCGATCCGAGCGGGCACCTGCGGCGGGCCTACGCCTCCTTTCCCGAGCCCGCGCTGGCCAGACGCGTGCTCCACCGGTGGTTCATCGACGGCGGCCGGCCGCGGGGCGAGGCGTACCGCGCCGTGCCCATGTTCCGGCTCGAGTCCCCACGGGCGCTGCGAGAGCTCACGATCCTTGCCAACTTCGCCGAGGTGCACCTCGCAAAGTCCGGGCACGACGGCCCGATCGGCATCAACTACCTCGAGAAGATCCAGATGCCGACGCCCGATTCCCTCTACGGCGCCTTGCTGGCGGGCGTCGACTACGTGTTCATGGGAGCGGGGATCCCCTCGGACGTGCCCCGGCTCCTGGACGATCTGGCCAGGGGCGAGCAGGTGGCCTACCGGGTCGGCGTGACGGGCGCGGGACCCCACGACGCTCACGCCGTGCGTTTCGACCCAGCCGACTTCCTCGGTCACCCCGCCCGGGTCGCCCGACCCCGCTTCGTCGCCATCGTCTCGTCCAACACCTTGGCCTCCTTCCTCGCGAAGGACCCGGCGACCCGTCCCGATGGGTTCGTGGTGGAGCACTACCGCGCCGGCGGCCACAACGCTCCGCCGCGTGGTCCCCTCGTGCTCGATGAGCTCGGCCAGCCCACCTACGGCACGCGCGACGAGGTCGATCTCGACCAGATCGCCGCGCTCGGGCTGCCGTTCTGGCTCGCGGGCGGCGTCGCGTCTCCGGCGCGCCTCGCCGAGGCGCGCGCCGCCGGGGCCGCCGGCATCCAGGTCGGCACGGCCTTCGCGCTCTGCGTTGAGTCCGGCCTCGCCCCGGGCCTGCGGAACCGGGTCCTCGCCGCGGCGCGTGGGGGCGGAGCCGGGGTCGTCACCGATCCCCGCGCCTCACCGAGTGGCTACCCCTTCAAGGTCGTCACGCTCCCGGGCACGCTCTCCGAGCCTGCCGTCTACGCGGGACGCGAGCGCCGCTGCGACGTCGGGCTCCTGCGCACGCCGTTTGTGCGAGCCGACGGCGGCATCGGCTACCGCTGCCCGAGCGAGCCGGTCGGCGCCTACATGCGAAAGGGTGGCAAGCCCGAGGACACCGTCGGCCGGACGTGCCTGTGCAACGCGCTCTTGGCGTCCGCAGGCCTCGCGCAGCTGCGCGACTCGGGATGCGAACCCCCGATCGTGACGAGCGGCGACGACCTCGCTCGCCTCGTCGGGGCCATCGGGACGAGGGACACCTGGACCGCGGCAGACGTCGTCGCCTACCTGCTCGCCGACGCGAGCACCCCGGGGACGTCCACCGGCTGAGATGCTCTCGTCGGGTGCGGGGAACCAGGGCGAGCGCATGGCCGTGCCACCCGGAGCGATGGTGCCCGGGCTCGGTGACAGCGAGGGACCCCGGGCCGGCATGTGGAGCCGAAGGCGCCATCTCCTCCTCCGCGGCGGCCTTGACCGCGCGGGCGCCGCCTACGGCATCCTTCTCGCGCTCGCGGCCGTCGACTCGGTCGGCTACAGCGTCATCGGCCCCGTACTCCCCACACTTGCCCATGCAACGCACGCGAGCCCGCTGGTGGCGGGCGCGGTGGTTGCCGGCTTCCCCTTCGGCATGCTGTTCGGCTTCGTCGCGGCCGGCAGCTCGGTGCGCCGCTTCGGTACCCGCCCGACCCTGCTCGGAGCGCTCCTGGTCGTGACCGGCGGGACGGTCGCCTTCATCGGCTCGGATTCCACCGCCGGCTACCTCGCGGCGCGTGCGGCGATGGGGCTCGGCTCGGGGGGCCTGTGGCTTGGCATCACCTTCAGCACGCTGGAGCGCTGGCCCGGCCAGGAGTACCGCTGCATGAGCCGGATCTACGCCGCGTACTCGGCGGGAGCGCTCGTCGGTCCCGCCCTCGGTGCGCTCGGTGGCGTGCGGACCCCGTTCGTCGCCTACCTCATCCTCGTCGTCGCGGTGTCCGTGCCCGCGGCCCTCATGCCGACCTCGCCCACCCCCCGGGAGTTCAGCGCGGACCGGGCGGAGCTTCGCCGGCCCGGGTTCTGGGTGGCCGCCGTCGCGATCATGCTGGCGATCCTCGGCACCGGTCTCGTCGACGGCGCGCTCCCGCTCCATCTGTCCGTGCACCTGTCGCAGGCGGCGATCGGAGGCACCTTCGCCGCCCTCGGCATCGTCGTCGCCCTCAGCTCCGCAGCGGCAGGGCACGTCAAGCCAGCGCTCGCGTCAGCGATCGGCGCGGTACTGCTCGTCGGCGGGATCGAGCTCGTCGGCGCGACGGACGTCGTCGCGACATGGCTCCCTGCGCTCGTGGCGATCGGGGTCGGGATCGGGATCAGTCAGACCGGTGCGACCGGTCTCCTGCTCGCCGCGGTGCCGACGGAGCGGATCGTGAGCGCGATGGTGGTCTGGTCGCAGATGGGCATGGTCGGCTACCTGGTCGGACCACTGGCAGGCGGCGGCCTCGGCGAGACACTCGGCTATCGAGCGCTCGGCATCGCGCCAGGCGCGCTGGCCGGGCTCCTCGCCGCGGCGGCGCTCGTCGCTCGGCGCCGGGGTATCGAGCCCTCGAGGTGAGCGAGCCGCAATCGCCGCTGCGGATCGTCTCCTGGCCCCGGGGCGATCGGCTCGGTCGTGTTCGCGCTCATGCGGGGAGGGCTCCCGCCCGCGCGGCGGGATCGCGGCCACCGGCACGTGCGGACCGAGGTCAGGCGGCGGGCGCGGCTTCGGATCTCGCAGGTGCGCCGAGGTCGCACCTTCGTGGCCGCAGCCGCCCGGGCGGTCCGGACCGTCGACGACGCGGCCGACCCGTGGCACAGCCCGGCCACGGCGCTCTCGGAACCGGCGCATCTCGGATCAGCCCGCCTCGCGACGGTGACCCTTCCTCGCGCGCCACGACATGACCGACCACAGCGAGACGGCCGACAACAGGGAGCCGACCGAGCAGAAGGAGCTGACGGAGAACACCGACCCGAACGAGCCGATCGACCCGATCGACAGCGCCGAGCCGATCGACCCGATGGACAGGATCGAGCCCTTGGAGGCGATCGAGAGGAACGAGTCCTTCGAGGCGATCGACCACTTCGAGCCCCGACGTCCACACCCTGGCACACCGTCCATCATGGATCGACGCGCCGGGGCGCGCCGGGCCGATGCGGGCCGTCGCCCGACTCGGCGAGCAGGCGCCCGCGCCCGGCGCCTCCTCGCCCCGTGCTGGCTCAGGCGCCCCGGGCGATGACCCCGTCCGGCGCGATCGGCAGCTGGCGGACCCGGACTCCGGTGGCGGCGAACACGGCGTTGCCGATCGCCGGTGCCACGGCGATGATCGGTGTCTCGCCGCCGCCGGCCGAGGGCTGGTCGCGCCGATCGATCAGGATCACCTCGATCGCCGGGAGGTCGGTGAGACGCGGCACCCGATAGTCGGCGAGGGCGGCATTCTCGATCCGGCCGTCGGCGAAGCGGATCTGCTCGAACAGGGCGCCACCGAGTCCCATCACCGTCGCCCCCTCGACCTGGTTGGCGAGGTTGTCGGGATTGACGATCGCGCCGCACTCGAAGGCGGTGACGACCCGCAGGACCTCGAGGCGGTCCCGGTCGTCGACGCGGACCTCGGCGCAAGTGGCGACGCGACCGCCCTTCTCGGTGCAGCCGGCGATGCCGACACCGGTCCCCGGCCGGCGCCCGCCGCTCCCCCACCCGATCCGCTCCGCCGCCGCACGCAACACCTCGGCGAGACGCTCGTCGCCGAGGTGACGCAGGCGGAACTCCAGGGGATCGATGCCGAGGCGATGCGCCATCTCGTCCATGTGCGACTCGCGCGCGAACGTGTTCGCTGTCGCGGCGAGGGCACGGTACGAGCCAATCGCGAGCGGAGAGTCGGCGGGCCGGTACTCGATCCCCTGGTGCTCGATCTCGTAGGGCGTCGTGATGGCGGCGGGACCGGAGTTGAGATTCGTGAAGGACCATGCCGTGATACGGCCCTCGGCGTCGGTGCCGCTCTCCACGTCGATCACCGCGGCGGGCCGGAAGTACGCCCAGGTGAACTCCTCGGCCCGGCTCCACTGCACCTTCACCGGCCGTCCGGCGCCCCGTGCGAGGCGGGCCGCCTCGAGCGCGACCTCCGGGGTGTGCTTGCCGCCGAAGCCGCCGCCGAAGTCCGGCACCACGACCCGTACCTGCCCCTCGGCAAGCTCGAACCGCTCGGCGAGCAGGTGCCGCACGTCGAAGGGACGCTGGGTCCCGAGCCACACCGTCAGGTGGTCGCCTTCCCACTCGGCGAGCGCCGAGCGCGGCTCGAGCGGCGTGTGGGCGATGTACGCCGTCGTGTAGGACGCGGCGAAGCGCGTCGTCGCCCGGGCGAGTGCTCCTTCGACATCTCCCGCCTCGTGGTGGAAGGGAACGTTGCGTCCCGCACCTCGGCTCTGATGGGACCGGAGGTGCTCGACGAGCTCGGTGTCGGTGGGCTGAGGGACGGCTTGCCACCGGGAGCGCACGCCGGCGAGCGCGGCGGCGGCGGCCGCCGGACTCGGCGCCACGGCCCCGATGAAGTCACCGTCGCGGACGATGAGGGCGTCGCCGAGCGCATCAGCCGGAGGGAGCTCGACTTCGAGGAGACGCGCCCCGAACGAGGGCGGACGGAGCACCCGCCCGTGCAGCATGTCGGGCCGGACGAGGTCGTAGGGGAAGCGCTTCCGCCCCGTCACCGCATCGATGCCGGTCGCCGAGGGCGTCGCCCGGCCGGCCGTCGACCAGGTCGCCGGCGGCGTGACAGGCGCGTCACCCGCCGCCTTCTCCACGTGGCGAAGGCCCGCGAGCAGCTCGGGCCAGCCGATGACCGGATCGCCGCCGGGCCCGACGACCGCACCGTGCTCGACGGCGAGCTTCCCCCCGTCGACACCGAGGCGATCGGCCGCAAGACGCACCAGTGCCTCGCGCGCTGCGGCCGCGGTGGTCCGCAGGAACTCTCCGGCGTCGGGCATCGAGCGGCTGCCGAAGGTGCCTGCGTCGAAGGGGACGACGGCGGTGTCGCCCATCACGACGCGCACCGCCTCCACCGGGCTGCGCAGCTCCTCGGCGACGAGGAGCGCGAAGGCGGTGCGGGTGCCCTGGCCCACCTCCACCTTGCCCGAGAAGGCGGTGATCGATCCGTCGCCGGCGACGTGGACCCAGGCTCCGCCGTTGGCGGGCGCCGGGCCCGCGGCCACCCCGTGGCCGAGCGGGTACACATCGGGCGGCAGCACGGCGACGAGGCCGTCGCCGAGCGCGAGGAAGAAGTCCGGCGCTCCCGGTTCCTGCAGGTCCCACGGAAACGCGACGCCCGCGGACGGATCCGCGAGCGCGATCGCCGGCGCCGTCCGGTCCTCGACCAGCTCGGGATCGCGCAGCAGCTCGGCGGCTCGGCGCACGGCGCGAAGGATCCGAGGGTACGCGCCGCAACGGCACAGGTTCGACTCGAGACCGGCGCGGATCTGGTTCTCCGAGGGCTCCGGCGTGCGGGCGAGCAGCGCCGCCGTGCTCATGATCCACCCTGGGGTGCAGTAGCCGCACTGCAACGCCTGCTGCTCGACGAACGCATGCTGGACGGGGTGGAGCAGGCCGTCCTCGGCAAGGCCCTCGACCGTCGTCACCTGCTGGTTGGCGACCTCGCTGAGCGCCACGATGCACGAGCGCACGGCCCGTCTGCCGACCAGCACGGTGCACGCCCCGCACTCGCCCTCCCCGCAGCCGAACTTCGTGCCGGTGAGGCCGAGCTCCTCGCGGAGCACGCTCAGGAGGCTGCGGTCGCCGTCGAGCGACACCTCGCGCTCATCGCCGTTCACCACCAGGTGGGTCTGCATCCCACCACCTTGGCCCGAGGGCCGGGCTGGGGCAAGGCAACCGGCCGCGCGGGCCCGCGCGACCATCGGCACGGCAGGCAACGAGCTCGCGGGCGCGCCCGCTCCGCCGAGCCGGCTCCGGCGTCAGCGCCCCCGCAGCGCCTCGAGCGCCGCCGCGACGCCGCCGCGCTGGTGCGGCACCCCGGCGAGCTCGAGACCGAGCTCGACACCGGCCAGGGTGCCGACGAGCGTCAGATCGTCGAAGTCCCCGAGGTGACCGATGCGGAACACCCGGCCCGCCAGCTTGCTCAGGCCAGCGCCGAGCGACATCGCGTAACGCTCGAGCACCACCTGGCGGAAGGCCTCCTCGCGCTGACCCTCAGGCATGACGACGGCGGTCACGGTCGGGCTGTACGAGGGGGGATCCTGGCACTGCAGCTCGAGCCCCCACGCCGCCACCGCCGCGCGCGTCGCTGCGCCGTGCCGTTGGTGCCGAAGGAAGACCGCGTCCAGGCCTTCCTCGAAGAGCATGTCGAGCGCCTCCCGCAGGCCGAGGAACAGGTTCGTCGGCGGCGTGTAGGGAAAGAAGCCCTGCGCGTTCTGCTCCAGGATCGGCCCCCACTCCCAGTACGCCCGGGGCAGCCCGGCCGTCTTCGAGGCCAGCAGCGCGCGCTCGCTGACGGCGTTGAAGCAGAGTCCCGGCGGGAGCATCAGCCCTTTTTGCGAGCCGGCGATCGTCACGTCGACCCCCCACTCGTCGTGGCGGTAGTCGATCGACGCGAGCGACGAGACGGCATCGACGAAGAGCATCGCCGGGTGGCCTGCACGGTCGATCGCCGCCCGCACGTCGGCGATGCTCGTGGTCGCGCCCGTCGAGGTCTCGTTGTGGGTGATCAGGACCGCCTTGATGCGGTGGCCCTCGTCGCGCCGCAGGCGCTCCTCGAGCTCCGCCGCATCGGCGCCGGAGCGCCAGTCCGTCGGGACCAGGTCGACCTCGAGTCCGAGCTGGGTGGCCATCTTCGCCCAGAGGCTCGCGAAGTGCCCCACCTCGAACGCCAGGACGGCGTCGCCCGCTGAGAGGGTGTTGACGAGCGCGGCCTCCCAGGCTCCCGTACCCGAGCCCGGGTACATCACCACCGGTTGGCCGGTGTGGAAGACCTTCTTGACGTCGGCGAAGAGCCCGCGCATCAGTGCAGCGAACTGCGGACCACGGTGATCGAGCGTCGGCGCGGCCATGGCGCGCAGCACGCGCTCGGGCACGTTCGTCGGCCCGGGCACCTGGACGAGATGGCGGCCTGGCCGGTAGCCGGATGCGACGTCGCTCACTATCTGCCTCCTCGACACTGGTAGTCCCCGGGACGGGGCCGGACACCGCAGCCCGAAGGACTCGGCAGCCCGGCGCGACGAGCGCGGGGCGCGTCGTGGCCACTCGATGCAGCCACGCCGCCCGTATCCCGGGCAGGTCAGCGCCGGGACGACCGCCAGATTCTGCCCGCCGGCCGACCGGCACGCCACACGTCGGCCTCGGGTCGCCCACCCTCGAACATCTGTTCGTAGCGGAGTAGGCTCTGTTTCGTATGGTCGTGCTGCAGTCCTCGCTGCTCGATCTCGGCGTTGCCGCCGGGCCGCGGCCCCTCGGGCCCTCGCTCGAGCGGACCGTCCTCGCTCGCGGCGCCTGGATCGACGTCAGACAGGGCTGGATCGCGGGGGCGGACGGGCTCTTCGACCGGCTCTTCGAGCACGTGGCGTGGCGGGCCGAGCGGCGGCCGATGTACGACCGCGTGGTCGAGGTCCCCCGTCTGCTCAGCTTCTACGGCGAAGACGAGCCCCTCCCCGACGCCGAGCTCGAGCGGGCCAGGCACGACCTCACCGAGCACTACGGCGAGGAGCTCGGCGAGCCCTTCACGACCGCCGGCCTCTGCCTGTACCGGGACGGCCGCGACAGCGTCGCCTGGCACGGCGACACGATCGGTCGCGGCTCGACCGAGGACGTCGTCGTCGCGATCGTCTCGCTCGGCGCGCCGCGCCGGCTGCTGCTGCGCCCACGAGGGGGCGGCCGAGCGCTGCGCCACGAGCTCGGTGGCGGCGATCTGCTGGTCATGGGCGGCTCGTGCCAGCGAACCTGGGAGCACGCCGTGCCGAAGACCGCGCGAGCGGTCGGCCCACGCATCAGCGTCCAGTTCCGCCCTCGCGGCGTGCGATGATCCGGGCGACGACGGAGAGGAGCGAGTCCAGCCGATGATCATCGTCGCAGGAACCTTCGACGTGGCACCGCAGGACCGTGCCGCCTTCCTGGCAGGTGTCCAGGCGCCGATCGCCAGGTCACGTGCCGAGCCGGGATGCGTGGAGTACTCCTTCTCCGCCGACTCCACCGAGCCGGGTCGTGTCCGGCTCTTCGAGATCTGGGAGAGCGACGAGACGCTCGGGGCGCACCTCGCGGCGCTCCGGGCGGCCGGCAACCCCGGTCACGGCGTCGCGATCCTCGGCCAGTCCCTGACGCGCTACGAGGTCGCGAGGTCTTTCCCGTTCGGGAGCTGACGACGCGATCCTCCCGCCGCCGCGGCCGGTGCAGTCAGGGGACGAGGACGGCGCGCCCGACGACGTCGCCGGCGCGCAGGCGTTCGACCACCTCGTTCACCGCCTCGAGCGGATGGCGCTCAGTGCGCAACGCCAGGCGACCCGCGGCGTGCAGCTGGATCAGCTCCCACAAGTCGACCCAGCTCCCGACGAGGTTGCCCATGATCGTCAGCTCGTTCACGACGAGCGGGACCGAACCGGTCGTCACCGTCCCGCCGTAGCCGACGACCGAGTACGTGCCGGAGCGGCCGAGCATGGCGAGACCGTCGGCGTGGGAGCGGTCGGTCCCGACGAAGTCGACCACGACGTCCGCCCCGACGCCTCCCGTCAGGTCGCGGACCGCCGCCACCGCCTCCGAGCCGTCGACGGCGGCGTCCGCGCCGAGCTCGAGGGCGAGCTTCCGACGGCGCTCGTCGGTCTCTGACGCCACCACTCCTCCCGCCCCGAGGATGCGCATCAGCTGCACGGCGACGTGGCCGACCCCACCGACACCGAGGATCACGGAGGTGGACCCCGGACGCGCGAGGTGCGCCACGCGGCGTACGGCGTGGTAGGCGGTGAGCCCGGCATCGGCGTGGGGCGCGACGGCGGCGGGTTCGATCCCCGCAGGGAGCTTCAACAGCGAGCGCTCCGGCACGCGCAGGAACTCGGCGAATCCCCCGTCGACGGACAACCCCGTGAACTCGTGCCGCTCGCACTGCATCTCGAGGCCGCGCCGGCAGGCGAGACAGAGTCCGCAGGTCTGCGGGGGGTAAAGGATCACGGCGTCACCGGGCACCACGGTCGTGACCGCGCTGCCCACCGCCTCCACCCACCCGGCGTTCTCGTGCCCGAGGATGCGCGGTGGAGCTACCCCCGCCTGTTCCATCAGGGCGTCGATCGCGTGGAGGTCGGTGGCGCACACCCCGGCGCCACCGACACGCACGACCACGTCGGTCGGCGCGACCGGCTCGGGCGCAGGGCGGTCGAGGAGCTCGAGGGGCTGGTGGTACCCCGTCATCAGTGCCGCCCTCACGCCTTCCCCCCTTCGACGGGCCGCGACGGCCCCGCGGCGCAAGCTAGCGCGAGGAGGAGTCGCGATGGCAGACCGACCAGGTGAGCGCGGCAGGCCAGCCGATCTGGTCCGGGTCCGTGCCGCTCCAGAAGGCCGCCGCCGCCGGCCGGTCAAAGTGCATCGTCTGGACGGGAACCGCGAACGTCGCACCGAGCGGGCCGCGCGCCCAGAGCATCACGGTCAGGTCGTCGCGCGCGACGATGCGGGCGCAGTCGTAGGAGGCGTAGGAGAGCTCCACCACGACGGCGCCGCGGGCGGGCAGCGTCGCGCTCGTGCGCCACGGGCGGCCGGCGGCGGTGCCCCCGTCACCCGCGTGGGCGAAGGAGTAGGCGCCACCGCCGAGCCCGTCGGCAGCGAGGTCCACGGAGGTGATCGTCGCCGGCAGCCACCCGTCGTTGCGCACGACCACGGCGAGCGACACGCCGCGCACGGTGGTCGCGCTGCGGTAGACGCCTCCGATGCCGGTGTCCAGGCGCGGCACGACGAGACCGCTCGGCGACAGCAGGCCGATCCCGGCGAGCAGCGTCGCGACCGCCCCGGCGACGACGAGCGCGTGCAGCAGCGAGTGCGCCGGCGGCACCAGCGCGTCGAGGTCGGACACAGGGCGCGAGCATGCCGATCCGCCGCCTCCGAGGCCGGGGTGCGCCCAGCGCCCCGGGTGACCGCCGCTTCGGGCTCGACTCGTTCCCCCCCACTTCCGACGTGCCGTTGATGGCCCTCGCCGGCTGGTTCGTCGGTGTGCTGCGCTGCGAGTCGTACAACCTGCGCCCCCACCTTCGTGGGCCACGCCTGGCCTCGCTCGAGCCACGACCGCCCGAACGGTACGCGCCGCGCCGCCTCGTCGTGCACGCCCGGGTGGTGGCGGCCGTGAGCTGCGCGGTGGCAGGACTCGACGCCCTCCTCCCCGGGCCACACGCGCACCTGGCGCTGGTCGCCGGCGTCGGTGCCGGAGCCGTCCTGGCCGTGGTGGCCGGCGAGGCCTGCCACCACGGGATCGCGCGGCGCCGGCGGCCGGCGCTCGGCGACGACCTGATCGCCGCCGACGAGGCGATCCGGCGCCTCGCTGCGCGTTCGGTCGGCTACGGCAGCGGCGGCCTCGCCGCCATGCTCGTCGCCTTCCAGCTCGCGGCGAGCGCGGCCGGAGCCGGCGGGACCTCGCCGATGCGGCCTGCGCTGCAGCTCGTGGCCCTCGGCGTCTTCGCCTGGGCGCTGGTGCTCGCGGTCACCGCCGGCGCAGAGCTCCGTCTCCCCTCCGCCCGAGCGGTCGCGGCCGGCCGCGGCGAGCTCTCCCGCCGGTGATCGTACGCGTGGATCCGGAGAGCGCGGTTCCCGTCTACGAGCAGATCCGCGTCCAGCTGCTGACGCTGATCGCCTCCGGTACCCTCTCGCCCGGCACGCGCCTGCCGACCATCCGCCAGCTCGCCACCGATCTCGGCCTGGCCAAGGGAACCGTGAGCAAGGCCTACGACGCGCTGCTGCGCGCCGGTCTGATCACGAGCCGCGGCCGCCACGGGACCGTCGTCGCGCCGGGCCCGCCGGCGCTCGACGCCCCGGACGTCGCGGGCCGTCTGCGCGAGGCTGCACTCCAGCTCGCGCTGACCGCCCGCCAGCTCGGCGTGCCTGCCGACGAGCTGCACCGCAGTCTCGACCAGGCGCTGGCGAGCCTCGGCTCGTCGGCCGCGTAGGGTGCTCGCCGTGACCGACACGCCGCGCCCGCGGCTCCCGATCGCCGTCTGCGTCGAGCTCGGCGCGAAGCGCGCCTTCGCCTCGGCCCTCGACTGGCCGGGCTGGTGCCGCTCCGGCCGGGACGAGCACCTGGCCCTCCGGGCCCTCGAGGAGTACGCCCCCCGCTACGGGGTCGTCGCCGCGGCGGCGGGCATCGCATTGCCGGCGGTCGCGGCCCGCTCGCTCGCCGTCGTCGAGCGGGTCGCCGGGTCGACCACCACCGACTTCGGCGCACCCGGCGCGCTCGCCGCCGCCGACGCCGCGGCGAGCGGCCCGGCCGAGGCACGCCGTGTCGCAGCCCTCGTGGAAGCGTCCTGGCAAGCGCTCGAGCGAGCGGTCGCCATGGCCCCCGTGGCCCTGCGCAAAGGCCCGCGGGGCGGGGGACGCGACCGGGACGCCATCGCCGCGCACGTCCTCGCCGCCGAGGCCGCCTACGGGCGAAAGCTCGGCGTGCGCCTCCCCGCGCCCGACGCCGCGGACACCGGGGCCGTCGCCCGGCTGCGCGCCGCGATCCTGGCGGTGATCGGCGCGCCGTCGGACGGCGCGCCGACCCTCGAGCGAGGCTGGCCCCCGCGCTACGCGGCACGACGCATCGCGTGGCACGCGCTCGACCACGCGTGGGAGATCGAGGACCGGAGCGAACCGGCGGGACCGTAGAGGCTGGGCGGTGACGGTGCTGGCGGCCCGCGTCCTGACTCAGATGTCGCGAAGCGCCGCGTACACCTGATCGACGAGGACCGACAGCGGTGCGGGCACGATCGGGTCGGCGGGCTGATCCGGACCGTGGGGGTGCGCGTGGCGCGGTGCCGCCGACTTCGCCCGCCGGTAGCGCTCGACGAGCTGGGCGAGCTCGGCTTGCGCGAGGTGATCGAGCAGCATCGGCACGACGGCGAGCTCTTCCACCTCGCGGTGGCGGTGCAGGGCCGCCTCCATGCCGCCGACCATCTCCTCGAACCCCGGCCGGTCGCGACCCGCCCGCTCGAGCCCGCCGAGCAGGCGTAGCGCCTCGGCATCCTCGGCCACCCGCTGCCGCACGACCTCGGCGCCGTTCGGAGCGTGCTCGGCGATCGCCGGGTACAGGACCTGCTTGACGACGGCCTGATGACGGACGAGCTCGTTCGCCACCTCGCAGAGCAGGTCGGCCCACAGCGCGCTCGCCCCTTCGGCCAAGTGCGCCAGCAGCAGGGAGAGGTGCTTGTGGTCGACCACCACCAGCTCGGCGAGGTCGACCCCGGGACTCGGAGCGGCCCTCGCCGAGCGCTGGCCGGCGTCGCTGTCCGTCACGCTCACACCGCCGGCGACGCGCCGTGCAGCCGGTGGCTTTGCCCGAGCCCCGTGACCGGCGTCACGACCGGTGCCGGGCGGTGCCGCACCGACCAGCCGAGCGCGAACCCGCCACAGGCGGCGAGGATCAAGCCGGGCCCGAAGGAGTAGCCGACCTCGTTGGCGAGCGTGCGCAACGGCGACGCGCCGACGAAGTAGCCGCGCGCGTGCAGGAGCACCGGCCAGGCGAGCGGTCCAATGGCGAACCATCCCCCGCACGCCAGCGCGATCAGGCCGAGCATGCCGAGGCTGAACCTGCCGATGCCGAGGGCGAGGCGGCTGCCCGCGCTGATCATCGCGATCCCCGTCACGAGGCCGATCGCCCCCGGGACGAGGCCGAGCAAGGCATGGGCGAGGTTCCAGTGCCACGAACCCGAGCCGTCGGCGCTGTAGCCAAAGGTCGGGCCGACATAGGCCACGACGCCGCCCCACGCGGCGATCGCGGCGGTGACCACGCCGAGCACGGCCAGGCTCGGTGGTGCCGAACGCCCGGCCGCGACCGCCGGGACCTCCGTCACCGGCGGGGCTGGCGCCACCTCGGTCCCGGCTTCCGCCTGCGTGGACAGCGGCTCGAAGGCTGCGCTCATCGCTGCATCTCCCCGTTGGATGCGGGCACCCCGTCGCTGCTCCTCGGCGCCGCGTCCCGGGCTGGGACCCGTCGGCTCCGAGGCTACGGGCGTACCGCACGGTGCTACGGACGTCGCGCCCTGCGACGCCACACCTGAGCGCGTACCCGATCGAGCGCCGCCGAAACGCCGCACGTGCAACACCCCAGCTCAGACGGGAACGGGGCGCGACCTCCCCCGGGCAGGCAGGCCGGGAGCCGGCGGGCGCCGGGCGGGCGCGATCTCTCGCTCCTCGGCGCGATCGATCGACGCGCCTCGGCCACCGGAGCCCGACCGCTCCCCCATCCTCGTCGCGCCGGTCCCGTCCGCGGACATCGCCGAGCTGCACCGTCGGGCGTGCCCTCGGGTTGGCATCCCTGCACCCGTTCTCGTCGCGACCCCCGAGCGGTGCGACGAGGTCGACCTCGGCCAGCGGGCGAGCGCGATGCGCACTCTCCGTGGTCGGGCGAGCACTCTCCGACCACGGAGGGTCCCATTTGCCCGAACGGGCTCCGGCGTCTGCGAGCGCATTGCACCTGGGCGGCAGCTGAGATTGCTCCGCTCCAGGTCAGGTGACCGCAAAAGATCAGGTATGAACCAAATGAGTTGGTAACCTCCGCATTCACTGTGCCACGGTCCGTATCCGACAGGTGTTCGTGCAGGTACCGAAGGGTTTCTCGGGTCGATCACGGGTCAGAGGTGAGTGGGCCGCCACCGCGAGTGGGTCCGTCGTATGTGAGCCAGCTACGGTTAATGCGACTCGGCGCCTATTCCCGATTCGCCGCTGTCGGGCTCGTTGCGATCGTCGTGATCGCGTGCGCAACTGGCTCCTTCTCGATGCCGGCGGGAGCGGCGGTCACGCCCGGCGGCACCGCCGGGACCGTCACGCCAGCGATCGTCGGGCTCCCCGCCAGCATCTCGCTCGCGGGCCCGAACGCGAGCGAGCAGCTGACCATCCCCCCGTCGCAGGGCGTGGCCTGGAGCGCGCTTCAGCTCCGGGTCGACTGGCCGCTCGGCATCAGCAGCGGCGCCCTCGAGGCGACGGACCAGAACGGGCGCCTCGGCGTCCTCTCGGCCCCGACGGCCCCGGGCGCGACCCAGCTCTGGACGGTGCCCGTTCGGGCCACCGCCGGCCAGCCCTACACCATGACCCTGACCGCCAACGTCGAGCAGCAGGGCACCCAGGTCTGCGGCGCGTCCGGGAACCCGACGGTCGTCGCGTACCCGCTCGCCCTCGGGTTCGCCTCGAACGTCCAACCGGACTCGGTCGGCGACTACCTGGCGGGGCCGATCAGCACCCTCGTCGTCCGCACGCCCGAGCCCGTCGGCCGCTCCGTGGCCGAGGCCGCCCTCCAGCTCGTGGGCACCGTCGTCGCCGACGACTTGGACCGGGACGTGCACGTCGACGTGGTCCCCGTCGGCGCCGCGGTGACGGCCGTCGGCCCGTTCACCCGGGTGGTCACGTTCGACCCGGGCGTTCCCGCCGGGATCAGCCTCTCGCCTTCCGCGGGCGCCGGGCTCGTGATCGGCGGGTCCGGGGCGGCCCTGCTGCAACAGGTCGCGCTGTTCGGTTCACGGCTCGTGCCGGCGCTGCAGATCGGGGCGGCCCGCGCGATCCGAGCACCCGGCGTCGTCCGCCAAGAGCTCGGCACGGTGAGCCTGGCGGAGCTCGGGCTGACCTCGACGACCGCCTCCGGCATCGGCACCTTCTCGATCCCGATCGGCTTCGACCAGATGGCCTTCGGCACCGAGCTGTCCGGGGCGCAGCTCCAGCTCTCGGGCCACAACGCCGCGATCCCGACCGCCGCCTCGGCAGCGGTCACCCTGCTCGCGAGCGGCGCGCCCGTCGCCACGACCCCGCTCGGCAACTCCGGGCGCTGGGCACTCGACGCCGCGGTCCCGCCGCTCGACCTCAACCGCTTCGTCGACCTGCAGCTGCAGGTGCGCTACACGACGAGCCAGGGCTACTGCTCGGCGTTCCAGACGCCTCTCGACGTCTCCGTCGACCCGTCGAGCACCATCACGGTGACGCCCGGGCGACCGCCGACGGCGCCCGGGTTCCTCGAGGTGCCACAGCTGCTCGCACCCGAGGCCGACGTGGTGCTCGCGCCGTTCTCCTACGCCACGTTCGCCCTCGGCGCGCAGCTCGTCGCCGACCTGCAGCGGATGAGCACGACGCCGCTCCAGCTCTCGCTCGCCCCCGGGCCCGCGCTGCCCGGCGGCGGGACGCCGGCCATCGTCGTCGCCGAGCACGGCAGCGCCCTCGCCCGGCGCCTGCTGCCCACCGGGGTGGCGAGCGGGACCGTCTCATTCGCCACCGCCCACGGCACGACCGTGGTCGCGGTCGACCCCTCCGAGGCGGTGCTCTCGGTGGCCCATCCGTCGAGCGGGGACGCGACGGTCGCGCTCATCGGCTCGACGAGCGGGCACGGTCGCGCCGGCGCGCTGCTGGACGCCATCGGCGACCTGCCCACGCACTGGTTCTCCCTGACCGGCGACGTCGCCGCGCTGAGCCCGTCCGGCGTCGTCGTCACCGCGCAGGTGACGGGATCCCCTGGGCCGACGCTGACGGCTGCAAGCGCCGCGCTGCTCTCGCACCGCTGGATCTGGGCGGTGCTCGGCGCTCTCGCTGCGGCGCTCGCGGCGCTTGTGACGGAGCTCTTCCTCGGCCGGCGCCGGCGTCGCGCGGCGGCGCTGCCGACCCCCGACGAGCGGGGGGACGACCGGCCGTGGGGACCCGACGGCGGCATCTGGTGAACGGACGAGGGCTCGCCGTCGACCGCCGCAGCCTGGCCGGCTTCGCCGGCTACGCCGCCGCCGTCGGCGTCGCCTGCTCCTCCAGCATCCGGGTCGCGATCGGCCAGAGCGCGGTCGTCCCGCTGCCGGCGGTCACCCTCGTCGCCCCGCTCGCCACCGTCGTGGCGCTGTTCACCTGGCGCGTGCCCGCCGCGACGCCCCAGGTCCAGGACCCCGAGACCGACGTCATCTTGAGCGTCCCGCCGCTGCTGCTCGGCGCCTGGCTCGTCTACTGGGGCCCACGCAAGCTCGGCGTCCAGTTCTACCTGTTCCGACCGGACCTGATCGGCCTGTTCCTCGTCTCGGTCGCCCTCGCGAGCCTCCTGCTCGGCGCCCGCTTCGCCGCGGGAGCGGCGCGTTCGCTCGCGCTCTGCGCGCTGGTGTGCTGTCCCGTCGTCCAGCTCTTCATCGCCGGCATCGGCCCTGGGGCGCTGCGGGTGGCCGCGGCATCGACGCTCGCCTGCCTTCCGCTCGTCGCCGGGCTCGGCCGCTCGTGGCCTCGCCTCGCCGTCCTCCTCGTCGCGGGCGCGGCGACCGGCGGCGCTGCCGGGGCCCTCGTCGCCTCGGTCACGGACTCGCCGGCTGCCGCCGGGTTCTCCGCCGCCGTGCTCGCGTGCGCGGGCGCGCTCGTCGCCCACCTGTCGCTCGCCCCGACCTCGCCCAGGGTCCTCGTGCCCCTCGCCGTGCTCCGGCTCCGACGGGTCGTGGTCGTGGCGTTGGTGGCCGGCGCCGTCGGCCTGCTCGACACGGTCGTGCCGGCGCTCGCCCTCGCGGGCCCGGCACGGCCTCGACCCGCGCTCGACCCCCGGGGACGCTCGCAGGCCGAGAGCGTGCGGCCCGGCGTCGCCGTCCGCCGCTGGGAGGTGGCCCTGCCGCCCGCGCCGAGCGGCCACGCGCTGGTCGTGACGACGACCGGGCCATCCGTCGCGGCGACCCTCACATACCCCATGGACTCCCTGCTCGCCTGGCCGGACGCGCCGTGCCCGACGCGCGACCTCCTGCGCTCGGACGGTCTCGACGTCACGATCAGCCTCTACAGCTCCGCCTTCACCGGCTACCGCTGGGAGGAGCTCGAGTGGGGCTGGCCGACCACCGCGGGCTACCAGCGGGTCGACCTCGTGATCTCCTCGAGCCCGAACGGCGACGGGCTCGTCTTCCCGGCGCTGCGCCCCGAGGTCGTGCTCGACGCGTTGCGGACCAGCACCGACTTCGTCGCCAACCGCCAGGTGGACTGCGGCGTGCTCCCGGTCCCGCCGAGTGAGGCCGCCGCGACCCTGCAGGCGTTCCTTGCCGCTTCGAGAACCCGCTGACGTGCTCGGGCGCGCCGTCGAGGAGGGCCCGGGCGAGCGCCGGGTCCGCCTCGTCGCCCACCATCCCCAGCCCGCCGAGCAGGCCCGGGCGGAGGCGCTCGACCTCGCCATCCACGGCCTCGAGCGCACGCGCCCGGAGATGAGCGCCCGACGCACGCTCGTCGGCTGGCAGCGCAGCGCCATGGCCGTGACCGCCGGGGTGCTGGCGCTCGGCTTCGCGCTGCGGCCGGTGCTGACGGGTTCGATCCTGATCTCCCTCCTCGTCGCGCTGTACGTCGCGACGATGGTCGAGCGCTCCGTGGTGTTCGCCCGGGGACTGCGGGCGGTCGAGTTCCTCATCCGCCGCCCACTTCCGCCGATGAGCGACGAGGAGCTGCCCCGCTACACGATCCTCGTCCCGGCGTATCGCGAGGCGGAGGTCGTCGGCCACCTCGTCGACGCGCTCGGCGCGCTCGACTATCCCCCGGACCGGCTCGAGGTGCTCCTGCTCGTCGAGGACGACGACGACCTGACGATCTCCGCGCT
Organism: Acidimicrobiales bacterium; assembly: GCA_035532475.1. Taxonomy (GTDB): domain Bacteria; phylum Actinomycetota; class Acidimicrobiia; order Acidimicrobiales; family Bog-793; genus DATKQY01. Next base: position 25,128 of record DATKQY010000038.1, read on the forward strand.
GCTCCCGCTCGAGCTGCCCCCGTTCGCCCGCGTCCTGCTCGTCCCGGCGAGCGAGCCGCGCACCAAGCCCAAGGCCTGCAACTACGGTCTGCACTTCGCGAGCGGCGAGCTCGTGACGATCTTCGACGCCGAGGACCGGCCCGAGCCGATGCAGCTCCGCTGTGCGGTCGACGCCTTCCGCCGCGCCGGGCCGCGCACCGTCTGCCTGCAGGCGCGGCTGCAGTACTTCAACGCCCGCCAGAACATGCTCACCCGGTGGTTCACCGTCGACTACACGACCTGGTTCGCGGTCTTCCTCCCGGGGCTCGCCTCCTTCGGCCTGCCGGTGCCGCTCGGCGGGACCTCCAACCACATCCGCGCCGAGGCGCTCGTCGCGGTCGGGGGCTGGGACCCCTACAACGTCACCGAGGACGCGGACCTCGGCATCCGCCTCGTCAGAGCCGGCCTGCGGACAGGGATCATCGACTCGGTCACCTACGAGGAGGCCAACAGCGACGGGCTGAACTGGGTCCGCCAGCGCTCGCGTTGGTACAAGGGCTACATGCAGACCTGGCTGGTGCACGTCCGCCAGCCCGTGCGGATGCTGCGCGAGCTCGGCCCGCACGGCTTCCTCAGCGTGACGCTGCTCACCGGGGCGACACCGTTGCTGAGCGCGGTGAACCTGCTCTCGTGGACCTGCACGATCGTCTTCATCATCGGCACGCCGGGCTGGCTCGTGCAGGTCTTCCCGGCCCCCGTCGTCTACTTCGGCACCGCCGCGGCCTTCTTCGGCAACGCCACCGTCGTCTACGTGAGCCTCATCGCCTGCCGCCAGACCCACCAGGGCCACCTGGCGTGGGCGGCGCTCACCTACCCCCTCTACTGGGTCCTCATGGCCGTGGCCGGGGTGAAGTCGCTCTGGCAGCTCGTCGCCCGGCCCTCCTACTGGGAGAAGACTGTGCACGGCCTCGCTCGCTCGGGCCCGGACTAGGCCGTGGCCGCCATCGTCCTCGGCGGTCGCCGGCTGGCGCCGGCCACCGCCGCGCTCGGCCTCCGCCGGCAGCGGAGCGTGCCGTGGTGGCCGCCCCTGCTCGCCGCGGCCTACGTCGTCCTCGGCGTCCTCGCCGCCTCGCGCGGCGCCGTGTCCGGCGACGCGCTCTCCCGTGTGGTCAACGCGGACCTCGTCGTCGCGGGGACCAACCCGCACTTCGCCGCCGTCGGCTTCGTCTGGGGGCCGCTGCCCTCGCTGATCGAGGCGCCCCTGCTGCTGCTCTTCAACGGGGCCATCCCGGGGATGCTCGCCAACGGCTACGCCGGCGTCGTCATGTCGTCCGGCTTCGGCGCGTGGCTCGTGTGGCACGTCTACCGCTTCGTACGCGAGGAGGGCGCCGGGCCGGGGTGGGCGGCGATGCTCGCGGCGGGGGTCGCCCTCAACCCGATGATCGTCATCTACGCGATCAGCGGGATGAGCGAGGTCCCGTTCCTCTGCACCCTCGTCGCGGCCCTCCGCCATCACGTCAGCTGGATGCGCGAGGGGCGCTCGAGCGAGCTCGCGATGGCGGGCTGCTGGCTCGGCGCCGGGTACCTCATCCGCTACGAGACGCTCGCCGCCGCCGTGGCGGCGATGGTGCTCACGGCCGGCTTCAGTTACTTCCGGGCGCGCGAGGCCGGCATGGCGCGCACCCGTCAGGCCATCGCCGACGCGCTCGTCTTCGTCATCCCGGTGCTCGTCGCCTTCGTCCTGTTCACGGGGATCTCGTGGTGGTTCACCGGCCAGCTCTTCGGCGAGTTCTCCCAGGAGTACGGGAACCCGTTCTTCGTCCGCACCCTCGGCGCGGGGACCCTCCCGCCGTCGCAGGTGGCGGGCATCATCTCGACGGACATCCTCGGCCTCGAGCCCCTCTTCCCGCTCGTCGTGGCGCTCGGCGTCGGCGTCGCGCTGCGCTGGCGCTCGGAGATCTTCCTGGCGCTCGTCGCCGTGCTCGGCGCCGTCGCGAGCTTCGAGGTGTACTCGGTCGCGACCGGCTCCATCCTCACGTGGCTGCGCTTCTTCATCACGGTGATCCCCCTCACCACGCTCGCCCTGGTGCTCTTCCGCCCGTGGCGGCTGCTCGGCGTGGCCCTCGCCGTGGCCGTGATCGGCGCCAGCTTCGCCGGCTCGTGGGCGATCACCGGGGACCCCGCGTACGCCGACAGCGAGCTCCCCTTCCGCGCGCTCGCCGTCGGCACGCCGCCGTACCTCGCCACGGTCAACGGCGCGGTCGAGCTCCCGGGCGCGCGGGCCGTCGCGCGCTGGCTCGACGCCGAGGTCACAGGCGCTGGCACCGTCCTCGTCGACAACCAGGGCAACACCTTCACCGTGATCGCCGAGGCGCGCCGCCAGGCGCTCTTCGTCACCCCGGCCTCCCGGAACTTCCAGAGCACCCTCGAGGCCCCCTACCAGCACGGCGTGCGCTATGTCGTCACCATCCCGCCGACCGCCGGAGCGGCCTACAGCATCGTCAACCGCTACTTCCCGGGCATCTGGCGCGGATGCGTGCGCGACACCGAGCTAGCGTTCACGGTGGGCCAGCGCGGCAACCCGAGCTACTGGCGCGTCTACCGCCTGACCGGCCCGGTCTCCCCCGGCAACTCCGCGGATGCTCCGGCCTGCCGGAGCGTCTCGGCCTCGATCCTGCCGGCCTCCTGAGCCCCGGCGGGGCCGCGGGGCGCCGGACGCACCCCGGCCCTCAGGCCGTCGCCTCCGCGGCGTCGGGCGTCGGGGTGGCCGAGGGATCGGCGAACTGGGTGCGGTACAGCTCGGCGTAGAGCCCGCCGTGTGCGAGCAGCTCCTCGTGGCGGCCGCGTTCGACGATGCGGCCGCCCTCGAGCACGAGGATCTTGTCGGCGTCGCGGATGGTCGAGAGGCGGTGGGCGATCACGACCGACGTGCGACCGATCAGCGCCCGCTCGAGGGCGTGCTGCACGGCGACCTCGGACTCGGAGTCGAGGTGCGCCGTCGCCTCGTCGAGCACCACGAGGTCGGGCGCCTTCAACAAGAGCCGCGCGATGGCGAGGCGCTGCTTCTCCCCGCCCGAGAGGCGGTAGCCGCGGTCGCCGACGAGGGTGTCGAGCCCTTCGGGCAGCGAATCGACGAGGTCGAGCACCTGCGCGCCGGCGAGCGCGTCCCGAAGCTCGGCCTCCATCGCCTCCGGGCGCGCGTAGAGCAGGTTGGCGCGGATCGTGTCGTGGAAGAGGTGGGCGTCTTGGGTGACCACGCCGACCGCGCCCTGCAGCGACGCGATCGTGAGGTCGCGGACGTCGATGCCGTTCAGGCGCACCGCGCCCGCGCTCACGTCGTACAGGCGCGAGACGAGGGCGCCGATGGTCGTCTTGCCGGCGCCGGACGGCCCGACGAGGGCGACGAGCTCGCCGGGGTCCACCGTGAAGGAGACGTCGTGCAGGACCTCGACCCGGGGCGTGCGCTCGAGCACCGCCACGGACTCGAGCGAGGCGAGGGAGACCTCCTCGGCGCCGGGGTACGCGAAATCGACGTGGTCGAACGCCAGCTTCGCGGGGCCGCGCGCCAGCTCCACCGCGCCCGGCTTCTCGTCGATCATCGGCTTCAGGTCGAGCACCTCGAAGACCCGGTCGAAGGAGACGAGCGCGCTCATCACGTCGACCTGGACGTTGGACAGCGCCGTGAGGGGGCCGTAGAGCCGGCCGAGGTACGCGGTCAGCGCGACGAGCGTCCCGATCGAGAGGGTGTTGTGGATCGCGAGCACGCCGCCCCAGCCGTAGACGAGCGCCGTCGCGAGCGACGCCGTCAGCATCAGCGAGGCGAGGAAGACGCGGGCGTACATGGCCTGGGTGATCCCGATGTCGCGGACGCGCCCCGCACGCGTGTCGAACGCGCTCCGCTCGGCCGACGGGCGCCCGAAGATCTTCACGAGCAGCGCACCGGCGACGTTGAAGCGCTCGGTCATCATCGTCGTGAGCTCCGCGTTCAGCCCGTACGACTCGCGGGTGATCGCCTGGAGGCGGCGGCCGAAGCGCTTCGCGGGCAGCACGAACAGCGGGAGCAGGGCGAGCGCGACCAGGGTGATCTGCCAGGAGAGGTAGATCATCGCCCCGATCACGAGCGTGACCGAGACGAAGTTGCTCACGACGTTCGACAAGGTGTCGGTGAAGGCCTGCTGGGCACCGAGCACGTCGTTGTTGAGCCGCGAGACGAGCGCCCCGGTCTGGGTCCGGGTGAAGAACGCCACCGGCATCTTCTGGACGTGCGCGAACACGCGCGAGCGCATGTCGTAGATCAGGCCCTCGCCGACGCGCGACGAGACCCAGCGCTCCGCGATCCCGAGCGCGGTGTCGAAGATCGCCAGCGCCGCAACGAGCGCGGCGAGCTCGACGACCAGGTGGACCTCGCCGTGATGGCTGGCGACGTTGTTGATGATCGCCCTGAAGATCAGGGGGTTCACGACGCCGACGGCGGCATCGACGACGATCATCACGATGAACAAGATCAACAGCGCGCGGTAGGGCCTCGCGAACCCGAAGATCCTGCGCCAGGTGCCCTTGGCGATCTTCTGCTTCGTCACCGAACTGTCCCGGTGGAAGGTCCGCATGCCGTTTCGGTACAGGCTGGCGCCGCCCATTCCCGGGCCCAAGGTGCACCCCCTCTCCGCGACGAGCGACCGGCCGGTCCCGCCTCGTCGCCCGGCGAGCGTAGCGTCCGGACCGGCGCCATCCGCCCGGGGTGCAAGGAGCCCGCGAAGCTCCCGTCGCGGGGCCATTCCGCGCCCCATCCCAAGAGGCGATAGCTTGACCGTCGTCATGGCACGGCGCATCGAGATCGAGCTGACCTCCGCACGCGACGACGGCACCTGGACGTGGCGGGCCGTCGGCGCGCGCGAGCCGAGGGGCGTCATCGACGCGAAAGTGCTCACGCAAGGCGCCCGGGTCGGCGACGTGCTGCGCGTCGAGGCCGAGTTCGGCCTGGACGGGATCGCCGTCGTGGCCGTGCTCCCGGCAAAGGATCGGCAGCGCCGGGACAACCGGATCGAGATCGTGGCCTCCCGCCAGGAGGGGACCGTCACGACGTCGCTCGTCTCACGCGCCGGTCGGGGTCGCCCCGGCGGCGAACGCGGGCCTCGTGGCGACGAGGGTCGCGACCGGGGTGCCGGGCGCGAGCGGGGCGGGGGCCGTCGTGCCGAGCCCGCCAGGCGCGGCGAGACGACGGAGCGCCGCCCGGCCCGGCGCGGTCCCGCCGAGGCGGGCCGGGGACCGGCCGAGGCGGGCCGGGGACCGGCCGAGGCGCGCCGAGGACGTCCGTCGGGGGAGCTGTCCGCCAGGCCGGAGGCGCCCGCCGCGCGCCGCCCGGGCGAGGAGCGGCCAGGCCGGGCACGTCCGGCGCGCCTCGTGCCGGGGACGGCGCACCGTGACGCGCTCTTCGCGACGCTGCCACCCGAGCAACGTCCCATCGCCGAACAGCTCGCGCACGGCGGCCTGCCCGCGGTGCGCCGCGCCCTCGCCGATCAGCAGGCCGCCGCACGTTCCGAGGGCCGCCCGGCCGCGGGTGGCGACGCGATCGTCGCGCTGGCAGAACAGCTCCTTCCCTCGGTGAAAGAGGCCACCTGGCTCGACCGGGCCGAGGCCGTCAGCGGGCGGCTCGACACCGTGTCACTGCGCGACCTGCGTGCCGCGGTCACCTCCGCGGCAGCCCGAGACGACCAGGGCCGCGAGTTGCTGCAACGCCTGCGCGAGGCGCTCGACGAACGCCTCTCCAAGCTCCGGACGGCCTGGGAGCACGACATCTCGCACGCGCTCGAGGAGGGACGGGTCCTCCAGGCGCTGCGCCTGTCGGCTCGGCCCCCCGAGCCGACGACCCGCTTCCCCGCGGCGCTCGTGCAGCCCGTGGTCGACGCCGCCGGCGCGTCCTTGTCCGCCACGACCCCCGTCGAGCGCTGGCTCGCCCTGCTCGAGGCGGCCGGCGCCTCCCCCGTCCGCCGCTCCATCAAGCCGGGCGGCATCCCGGAGGACCCGACCGGCACCGTGCGCCAGGCGGCGACCCTTGCGGCTGGGCGGATCCCCGCGCTCGCCGCGCTGCTCGGCCTCGCCATGCCGCCCCCGCCGCGACCGATGTCCCCGGCGGCCCCGCGACGCACGCCTCCCCCACCGCGGACCGCCGGCACTCCACGGCCGCCCGCGCCGGCCCGCGCCGCTCCCCCCTCGGCCCCCGCGCCGCTGGCGGAGACCGCCGGACAGGTCCCGGCGCCGACCGGAGGCGATTCCGGCGCGATGGCCGACGGGCGGTCCGAGGCCGTCGCTGCGGACGAGGCGGCAGCGTCTGCCGTCCCACCCGTCGAGGCCGTCGCTGCGGACGAGGCGGCCAGGGCCGACACCGGCACGCCCGAGACCGACACCGGCACGCCCGAGGCCGACACCGCCGGCCCGACCTCCGTGCCCGCAGCCGAGACCGTGACGGGCGACACGGGCGACACGGGCGACACGGGCGACACGGGCGGCACGGGCGACACGGGCGACACGGGCGACACGGGCGACGGAGCGCCGGCCGTCGCGGCGCCTGACCTCGGGCCTGATGCGAGCGAGGCCGACGAGGCACGGGACGGAGCGGTCCCCGCAGCAGAAGTCGACCAGGTCCCGGACCCTACGTCCGGCGCCGGGCCCGACGCGAGCGCTACTGGCGATGCGCCGAGCGAGCCTCAGCCCGGAGCCTCCGGGACGGTCGCTGGCGCGGCGCCAGCCTCAGCCGAGGCTGGAGGGATCGTCGCCACCGTCGACGACCCCGTGGGCGACCAGCCAGTCGCCTAGTCCCGCGACGAGGTCGAGCCCGAGCACGTCCGGGAGGGGGACGAACGCGGCCTCCGAGGCGTCGCTGCCCGCGCGTAGCTCCGCATGTTCGGTCACCGGCTCGGCGAGGAAGTCGCACACCAGATAGCGCCCGGCCGGGGCCGCGATGTCGGCCGTACCGAGCAGATGCCGGATCCGGATCTCGAGCGCCGTCTCCTCAAAGGTCTCGCGCCGCGCCGCCTCTTCCACGGTCTCGCCCTCCTCGACACGGCCGCCCGGCAGCGACCACCGTCCGGCGCCGGGTGGGTTCGCCCGGCGGACGAGCAAGAGGCTGCCGTCGGCGACGACCACGCTCCCGGCGCATAGCACGCAGTCGAGCTCGCTCACAGCGTCACCTCCCGGTGCATCACCAGCAGGCGGGCACGAAAGCCCGCGCCCTCGAGGAACGACTTCGTCGCCCGGTCCCCCGGCAGCGCCCGCACGTCGACCCCGGCGCATCCGTGTCGAGCGCTCCACTCGACGATCCGCTCGACGAGCTGCTCGCCGACGCCGACGCCCCTTGCTCCCTCTTCGACGAAGATCGCGCCGACCGAGGTGATCGGCCGGCCCCCACCGTCCGCGACGGTGGCGATCGCGTAGCCGACGACCGCCCGGGCGAAGGTGCCGGCGAGGACGAGCGAGCGCTCGTCGCCGATCAGCCCGGCGAACGCCTCCTCGAGCGGCTCCTCGAGCGCCGCCGTTGCGGCAAGCAGCCCGCCGCCGCGTGCTCGCGCCACGCTGGCGAGCGCGAGCCGGTGGAGCGCGGCCAGCTCCCCCTGGTCGCCGGCAGCGGCCTCGCGAGCGGCCGGCCTGTCGTCCGCCTCGCCCCGCCCCTCAGCGGGCGTGGCCGTCGAGCTCCTCTTCGAGCTGGGAGATCCGGCCGAGGATCGTGCGGCGACGCCGCGTCGCCTCCTCGTGGCGGCGAACCGCGTCGAGCTCCTCCCGGGAGAGACCCTCGAGCCGCGGCACAACCTGAGAGGCCGCCAGCGCGTCGTAGCCGGGAATGGCGAGCTCATCGGCCGCCGCGGGCGCCCCGCCCGTCACGCCGTGCGCGCCCGGCCCCTGTCCCTCGCTGCGTCTCGGGCGCGCTCGCGTGGCCGTCCCGCTCTGCGGCCGACGGCTTCGCGCGGGCTCGGCGTGCTCGGGTGCAACATGCTCGGCGTCGGCGCCTCGGTGCGCGGCTGCGGGACGCCCCCCGGTGCGCTCCAAGACCGACTCCGCCTGACGGCGCAGCGTCGTCACGGCGAAGCGCCCGAGCGTCCGCGCCGCGCCGACTTGGCCGCCGATGCGGGCTCTGCCCTTCTCGGTGAGTCCGGGGAGCTCCTCGAGGACGCGAAGCGCCACGCCGAGCGGCGCGTAGAGCGCGAGGTCCAAGAGCTCCTCGAACAGGGGACGCTCGCCGGCCATCAGACGCAGTCGCGGCAGAGCATCCGGCCGCGGTCGGCCAGCTGCGTCTCGTTCTTCACGAGGAAGCAGGACTGGCACACGAACTCGCCCGGCTGCTTCGGCAGCACGCGCAGCGTGCCGTCGCCGCGGTCGTCGGCATCGGCGACCTCGTCCTCCTCGTCCTCGTCCTCGTCCTCCTCGACGACGAGGCGCTCCTTCAAGATGACGTCGAGGCTCGCCTCGACGTCATCGTCGTCGAGCTCGTCCTCGTCGTCGTCGGCCGCGCTCTCCTCGCCCTCGGCCACGGCCACGACCGCCTCCGGCCGTCCAACGGGGACGACCGCGTCGATCTCCAGCGCGTCGTCCGCGTCGACGTCGACGTCGACGTCGGCGTCGGCGTCATCGTCATCGACGAGGTCGTCGACGTCGGCGAGCTCGTCGTCCTCGACGAGGTCGTCCTCGCTGAGATCGTCGTCGCTCAGCTCGGCGAGACCCTCCTCCTCGAGCACCTCTGCGTCGACCTCACCGTCAATCTCACTCGGCATGCAGTTCCTCGCCGTCCCGTCCTGTCGTGCTGCTCTCTCGTCTGCTCGCGTGTCGCAAGCCTGGGAGGCCCGACGTTCCCCCGCCGGGCGCGGCGGTCACTATACGGCACGCGTCGCGCGCTTCAACCCCTCCTGGCCCCTGGCATTCCCGGCAGGGAACCGGGGTGCCCGCGAATGCGCGAAACGCACTGGAGTGGCACGGCGGTGCACGAAGGTGTCCCGGCGGATCGGATGGGGTCCAGGGAGCCTTTGGCTCCGTCCCCCGCGCGCCCGCCCGAGCGCGCGCCGCCGAAGCGGCGGCCGAGAACGTTATCTACTCGGCTCCCTGGACCCTGTCCTACGCAACTGCCCCGCCGAGACGACCCGGAGCGACTGACGGAGGCTCCCAAGATGGTTGCCTGGAGAGCGGGACGCCACTATTCATGCGCGCCGGGGGGGCGGTGTCAAGGGTTGCCGCCGACACCGTGGCGCGGTCCGGGCTCCCCGCTGCCCGTCGGCCCAGCCGGGGGGGGTTGCCGGCCGCCTCCGCGAGCGACCGAGCGTTGTTCGGATTCGAGCCGCCCGAGGTCCACGGCGCCGTAGTCGACGAAGCGCATCGCGCCGGCGAGGGCCCGGTGCCCGGCGCGCTCGGCGATCTGGCGGTGCATCTCCTGCGCGATGTAGCGGTACGCCGGATGGCCCTGGGGGCCGCTGCGCAGTTCGGTCACGTGCATCGCCTCACGTGCCGAGAGCTGCATCGTGTAGCGGATGTTGAAGGCCAGCGCGACGGCGTAGGCGGCCTGCTCGGGGAAGCTCGTCTCAAGGTCGGCGTGGAGCTCGTGGGAGCGCTCCAGGGAGTCGACGAAGGGGCCATCAAGACCGGCCTCGGCGACCACCTCCGGGACGGTCCAGCCGAGGCGGGTGCCGAGCGGCTGCCACTCGACGGTGAGCATCCGGTGGCGCTGCAGATCGCGGAAGGCCCCGTAGTCCGAGACGATCTCGAAGCGGTAGCCGGTCCGTTCGAGGGCCCGCCCGGGGCGGTGCCGGCGGTTCCGGCGGTCGCCGACGTAGGCGGCGACCAGCGCGGCGCGCTCGGAATCGTCCAGCCGGCGGACGCGCCCGACGAGGTCGGCCTCGGAGAGCGCCGTGAACGGGTAGCACATCGCCACGAGGACCTTCTCCTCGCCCTCGGGGTCGAAGTCCGTCAGCGTCACCGACGCCGCCATCTCGCCCGGCGACGCCCCGTCGCCGGTTCCGCCGCCCGGCGCCGCGTCCGGCCACAGCCCTGCCAGGAGCTCGGTCGTCTCGTCGCGCCGGCCGGCGAGGTAGGCGCTCCACTCCCCGCCCCGGTCTGGGCGGTCGAGACGCGTGAGGAAGGAGGGGATGACCTTTCGCAGCTCCCCGAGCACGAGCTCGCCGTAGTGACGCACCTCGGGCAGGGGGTGGGCGCGCATGCGGAGCAGGAGGAGCTCGTAGGACTGGCCGGAGCCGTAGATGCCGACGTTGGAGAGCGAGGCCGCCGGCAGCAGGCCGCGGAGCGCGTCGAGGGCGCGGGCCCTGATCGACTGGCGGTAGGCGATCTCCGAGACCGTTCCCGCCTTCGGGTAGGCGGCGCTCAGGTGCGCCTGCAGCCTCGGGAGCAGCTCGGCGTAGGTGTCGAACATCCGGTCCATGTCGCCGACGTAGCGGGCGCCGAGCGGCGACTCGAGGATCTCGGGGTCCCGGTAGTAGCGGTAGTGGCCGGTGCCGAGACGCACGTCGTAGGGGATGTAGCGAGTGGACTGCTCGAGGTAGGCCATCAGGCGGCCCCACTCGAGCACCTTCGTGAGCACGTTGGAGGCCTGCTCGCAGGCCAGGTGGACCCCACCGAGCTGGGCGACCGAGTCGTCGCCGTAGTCGCCGAAGACCCGTGCGTAGAGCTCCTCGGCGCGCCGCAGCCCCATCGTCGCGTCGACCGACGCGTCGCCGGTCATGTCCAGCTCCTCGACGAACTCGTCGAGGAAGAGCCGCCGCAGGCTCTTCGGCGAGCGCGAGTAGCGCGCGAACAGGGCCCCCTTGACCACCTCGGGCAGGTTGACGAGGGCGAACACCGGGCCGTCGAGGCTCGTCACGTAGTGGCGGAGGACCTCGCGCTCGTCGGGGGTGAAGCTCTCGCTGGCGTAGGGCAGCATGCCCCGTCGAGATTACGGGACGAGGCCCGCCCTAACGCGGATCGTCGGCGACCTCGGCCCCGGCGCCGCGCTGGGTGGGCGTCGAGGCGGCGACGACGCCCCGCACGAGGTCCTCGGCCGCCTGGCGGGCGGTCATGGCCGTGCGGGCGTGGTCGGCCACCATGGCGATCTGGCGGAGCAGGTCGACGAGCTGCTTGACGTTGCGCACGAAGTCGCCGCCGGACATCACCGGCTCGGCGTCTCGATGGCGCCTCCCCGTGGCGCCGGGCGGCGCGAGGAGGCGGTCGAGATCGGTCCCCCGGGCCCACTCGGCGGCGAGCCGGGCGAAGCCCGCGTCGAGCGAGCGCGTCTGGGGAACGCCGGCCGCGCGCTCGCCGGCCCGCAGGTCGGTGGCGAGCAGCTCGAGCTCGGTGTACCGCCGCGCCACCTTGGCGTTCGGCGGGTCGGCGCCGGCGCCGAGCCGGCGGGGCTCGTAGGTGAAGGTCGAGGCGAGCGCGGCGAGACCCGGCGCGTCGAGGTGGTCGAGGAGCCCCGCGCCGAGCGCCTCGGCGATCAGCAGGTCGCAGTCGTGGTAGATGCCGGCGAGGCGCCGGCCCGCGTCGGTCATCCGCCAGCCCGCCAGGTAGCCACGCCCCTCGAGCACGCGCACGACCGCGTCCAGCTGGCGCGTGAGGGGCACGTCGCTCAGGTACTGGGCGAACGACGAGCGCACGAGACGGTACGCGGCCTCGCGGTCGTAGCGGCGCACGAGGTTGACCGCCATGTTGTAGGTGGGGCGGAAGGAGGAGCGCAGGGCCTGGCTTCGCGCCGAGGCGACGGAGGCGACGACGTCGAAGGTGTGGAACGGCGACCACAGCACGGCCGCGTAGCCCACCTCGTCGATCCCGCGCCGCCCCGCTCTCCCGGTGAGCTGGGTGTACTCGCCCGCCGTGAGGTCGGCGTGGCCGGCGCCGGTGTACTTCGAGAGGCTCTCGATCACGACCGACCTCGCCGGCATGTTGATCCCGAGCGCGAGCGTCTCGGTGGCGAAGACGACCTTCACGAGCGCCGCGGCGAACAGCGCCTCGACGGTCTCGCGAAACGGCGGGACCATCCCTGCGTGGTGGGTCGCGATGCCGGCCTCGAGGCCCGAAAGGAAGCGTCCGTAGCCGAGCACGCGCAGATCGGCGTCGGAGAGCTCCTCGGCGTGCTCGTCGGCCACCTGGCGGATCGCCCGGCGCTCCTCGGGGGTGGTGAGGCGGATCCCGGCGTCCATGCACTGGCGCAGCGCGTCGTCGCAGCCGGCCCGCGAGAAGATGAAGTAGATCGCCGGCAGCAGCTCTTCTGGCGCGAAGCGCTCGACGAGGTCGACGCGCCGCGGCCGGTACAGGCGGGCCGTGTCGCCCCGGTGCGCCGCGCGGCGCCGCCCCGCCGCCGGCCCCGCGCGCGCCCGGGCGCTGCGGTGCGCCCGGGAATCGAGCTCGAGCGCTTCGGGATTCGGCTTGTCGTCGACGAAGGTCGGCAGCACGTGCAAGCGCTCGGCCGAGCGGTCCCCGACGACGAAGAGGTTCCGCAGCTCGATCGGCCGGTGCTCCTCGATCACCGCACCCGTCGCGCCGCGCACGGAGCGGATCCAGCCCGCGAGCTCCTCCGCGTTCGACACGGTCGCGGAGAGGCAGACCAGGCGGACCGAGGGCGGTGCCGAGAGGATGATCTCCTCCCAGACCGCGCCGCGGTAGGGGTCCTCGAGGTAGTGCACCTCGTCCAGCACCGCGCAGCGCAGCTCGGAGAGCTGCTCGGGCGAGGCGTAGATCATGTTGCGGAGCACCTCGGTCGTCATCACGACGACGTCGCCGAGGCCGTTCAGCGAGATGTCCCCGGTGAGCAGCCCGACGCGCTTCTCGCCGTAGATGCGGGCGAAATCGCTGTACTTCTGGTTCGACAGCGCCTTGAGCGGCGTCGTGTAGAAGGCCCGGCCGCCCGCTTCGAGCGCCCGCGCGACGGCGTACTCGGCGACGACCGTCTTGCCCGAGCCGGTCGGCGCGGCGACGAGCACCGCCATGTCCTGGTCGAGGTCGTCCATGGCCTCGAGCTGGAACCGGTCGAGCGGGAACGGTCGCGAGGCGATGAAGCGCTCGCGAAGCGTGCGCCCACCGGTGGACGTCACTTCTTCAAGAGCTTCCCGATGATGATCGACAGCTCGTAGAAGAAGAGCATCGGGATTGCCATCGCCAGCATCGAGAACGGGTCCGAGCTCGGCGTGATGACCGCGGCGATCACGACGATGGCGATGATCGCCCACCGCCGCCACTTGGCGAGCTGCGCGGGCTTGACGGCGCCGGCGAGCTCGAGGGCGACGAGCACGACGGGGAACTCGAAGACGATCCCGAAGATCGCCATCAGGGCGAGGATCAGCGTGAGGTACTTCTGGGCCGTGAAGGCCTGTTGGATCCCCGAGCTGGCCACCGCCTTCAAGAAGCCGAGGGCGTGGGGGAAGGTGAGCCAGGCGACGAACGCGCCGGCGCAGAAGAGCCCGACCGTCGCGACGACAAATGGGATCGCGTAGCGCTTCTCGTTGGCGCGCAGGCCGGGCGTGACGAAGCGCCACAGCTGGAACAGGATCACCGGCGAGGCGAACAGGAGCCCGCCCCAGCCGGTGACGTCGAGGCGGATCGCGAAGCCGTCGAGCGGTCCGAGGGCGAGCAGCGCGCAGTGCGCCGGCCGCTTCGGCAGCGAGAGGCAGTACGGGTGCTCGAAGAGGTGGAGGATCTGCGGGTACAGCACGTAGGCCACGATCGCGGCCAGCACGAAGGCCACGAGGGAGATGATGAGACGGCGCCGCAGCTCGGCCAGGTGCTCCGTCAGCGTCATCGCGTCCGGGCTCGGGCGGGTGTCGCCGGCCCGTCTTCGAAGGATCGTCGCCATCGTCGTGTTCTACGGAGCCGGCCGGGTGGCCGGGCTCAATTCATGCCCGGATCGTCGGGCACGAAAGCGAGCTCGCCGCGGGCGGGGTCGGCGACGACGAGCGCGGCACCCCCCTCCGGCGCCGGGACGCCCCGGCGCGCCGGACGGGCCACGTCGGCGCGCCGCGAGACCTGCGAGGGCCAGGGATCCTCGTCGAGGTGGCCGGAGGCTCCCGTGTGCTCGAACGACTCGGCCGGGACGACGCCGTCCTCGCCGCCGGCGCCGATGTCCTCGGCGCCCTCGGGCTCGAGGCCGACCGAGGCGTTCGAGCTCTTCGTCAGGTCGGTCAGGAACCCGGAGATCGCCGAGGTGGGGTTCTTCGGGATGTGCGGCAGGTCGACGTCGGGGATCGCCTGGCGGACCTCGTCGGCGACCTGCTCACGGATGCGCGTCAGCTCCCGCCACGCCGCGCCGAGCTGGCGCGCCGCCCTCGGCAGACGCTCCGGGCCGAGCACGATGAGCGCGACCACCAAGATGACGAAGAGTTTCGCCGGGTCAAGGCTCCCGAACACCTACGCGATGCTACTCGCAGGCCCGGCATGCCTCCGCGGCGCCCGGGGGGCCGGCGCGCTCAGAACACGTGCAGATCCGGGCGGCCGTCGTGCCAGAGGACCGCCGCGACGCGCCCGACGATGCTCGAGCCCGGGATCGTGCCCCAGTACCGGCTGTCGCACGAGATCGCCCGGTTGTCGCCCATCATGAAGTAGCGGCCCTGCGGGATCGTCTGGCGCACGATCGGCTTCGCGCCGAGCGGGTCGTCGCGCGGCAGGTAGGGCTCGGCCAGGACGTGCCCGTCGACGTAGATGCGGTCCCCGACCGACCAGATCGTCTGGCCGGGCAGCCCGATCACCCGCTTCACGAGGTCGCCGAGCTCCGAGGTGCACATCGTGTCCGCCGGCGGCCGGGTGAACACGACGATCGCCCCCTCGCGCAACGTGTGGTAGTCGAAGAGGAACTTGTTGACGAGGATCCGGTCGCCGATCTGCAGCGTCGGCACCATCGAGCCCGAGGGGATGTAGAAGGTCTCGAGCGCGAAGGCGCGCACGCCGAGCGCGAGGAGCATCGCCGCGAGGAGCATCGCGCCCCACTCGAGGCTCCGCCCGGCTCGGCGCCGACGCCGGTGCCGTCGCTTGGCCGAGTGCAGCGGGCGCGGGGCCGGCGGTTCGGTCGCGCCGGGGGGCGGAGCGGACCAGTCGGTGCCGTGCCCGACCATGACGGGCGCCACCGGCCCGTCGGTCACATCGCCTCGATGAGCCGCTCGACCCGCTCGTCGTGTGCGCGGAAGGGGTCCTTCAACAGCACCGTCCGCTGGGTCTGGTCGTTCAGCTTGAGGTGCACCCAGTCGACCGTGAAGTCGCGCCGGCGCTCCTTCGCCTTGCGGATGAACTCGCCGCGAAGCCTCGCCCGGGTCGTCTGGGGCGGGTGCTCCATGGCCGTGGCGATCGCCTCGTCGGTGACCGTGCGCTCGACCGCCCCGCGCGCCTGCAGGCGGTAGAAGACGCCCCGCTCCCGGCTGACGTCGTGGTATTGCAGGTCCAACAGGGCGACGCGGGGGTGGCCGAGCGGCAGGTCGTGGCGGGCGCGGTAGGCCTCGACCATCCGGTGCTTGATCACCCAGTCGCACTCGCGGTCGAGCAGCAAGGGGTCCTTCTCGATCGTCTCGATGCAGTGCCGCCACATGCCGAGCGCCCGCTCCTCCATCTCGGGCAGGCCCCGCTGGTCCGCGTAGCGGATGGCGCGGGACAGGTACTCGCGCTGGATGTCGAGCGCGCTGGCCTCGCGGCCGTTGGCGAGACGGACCTTGCGCCGGCAGGTGACGTCGTGGCTGATCTCGCGGATCGCCCGGATCGGGTCCTCGAGCGTCATGTCCCTCAGCACGACGCCGGGGTCCTCCAGCATCTTGAGCAGGATGCTCGTGGCGCCGACCTTCAGGTACGTCGCGTACTCGCTCATGTTCGAGTCGCCGACGATGACGTGGAGGCGCCGGAAGCGCTCGGCGTCGGCGTGCGGTTCGTCCCGGGTGTTGATGATCGGGCGGGAGCGCGTCGTGGCCGAGGAGACGCCCTCCCAGATGTGCTCGGCGCGCTGGGAGAGGCAGAAGACGGCGCCCCGTGCGGTCTGGAGCACCTTGCCCGCTCCCGAGTAGATCTGACGGGTGACGAAGAAGGGGATGAGCACCTGGGCGTAGTGCGCGAAGTCGTCGCGCCGGCTCGTCAGGTAGTTCTCGTGGCAGCCATAGGAGTTGCCCGCCGAGTCGGTGTTGTTCTTGAACAGGTAGACGACGCCCCGGATCCCCTCGTCGCGAAGGCGCGCCTCGGCGGAGGCGACCAGGCCCTCGAGGATCCGCTCGCCGGCCTTGTCGTGGGCGACGAGGTCGGCGATCGAGTCGCACTCGGGCGTCGCGTACTCGGGGTGGCTGCCGACGTCGAGGTAGAGCCGGGCGCCGTTCTCCAAGAACACGTTCGAGGACCGGCCCCAGCTGACCACGCGCCGGAAGAGGTAGCGCGCCACCTCGTCGGGGCTGAGGCGTCGCTGGCCGCGAAGGGTGCACGTGACGCCGTACTCGTTCTCGAGCCCGAATATCCGGCGGTCCACGACGACCCACGGTAGCCTCGTACCCGCATGGACCCGGCATCACCGATGGCGCACCTCACGACCGTCGTGGGCTCGTTCCACGGTCGCCTCGTCGCCGCGCGCCTGTCCGCCGAGGGCGTCTCGTCCGAGCTTCGCGGGCTGTCCGACGGGCCCTACCCGTTCCCGGGGGAGGTCGACGTCCTCGTGCCGGTCGACCAGCTCGAGCTGGCGCGTGAGATCCTGCTCGCCGACGCCGTCGACGCCGCGTTCCACGAGCTCGGCGAGCCGGCGGGCCGGTCCCGGCGCCGGCCGCTCAGACGGCGGCTCAGGAGGCGAGAAGAGCGCTGAGCTCGGCGCCCTCGACGCGACGGAACGAGCGGCGGCCGCTGCCCCGCGCGAGCACTCCGGCCTCGAGGTCGTTCGCCGCGAGGGTCCGGTCCGGCCCCGCCAGGGCGGCGACACACGCCTTCAGCGCCTCGGCGAGCGACCAGCCGTCGCGCAGCGACTGGTCCAGCCGGCCGGCGATGACGTCGGCGTCGCCGCCGAGGACGGTCGCCCGCTCCTCGTCGACGACCGTGCCGTCGTAGGCGATGTGGTACAGCCGGTTCTCGTCGTTGGTCGTGCCGAGCTCGGCGACGAGGATCTCGACCTCGAGGGGCTTCATCTCGTGGGTGAAGACCTGCCCGAGGTACTGCGCGTACACGTTGGCGAGCGAACGGGCGTCCACGTCCTCTCGCGAGTAGGCGTAGCCCTTCGTGTCGGCGTGGCGGATGCCGGCGACCCGCAGCTGGTCGAACTCGTTGTACTTGCCGACGCCGGCGAAGGCGACACGGTCGTAGATCTCGCTGATCTTGTGGAGCGTGCGTGACGGGTTCTCCGCCACGATGAGGATCCCGTCGTCGAAGGTCACCGCCACGAGGGCACGGCCACGGGCGATGCCCTTCTGCGCGTACTCGGCCCGGTCCTTCATCACCTGCTCGGGCGCGACGTAGTAGGGCATCGTCATTCGACGTCACCTCCTGAGAGGCTCCCGGGCGCTTCGCGCCGCCCGAGCACGGCCGCGAACCGCTCGGCGACCTCGCGCTCCTCGACGGGGGTGAACCCCCGCTGGTCGACGGTGGCGACGAGCGGGTAGATGCCGCGAAGCGGGTCCGGACCGCCCGTCGCGGCGTCCTCGTCGGCCGCCTCATAGAGCGCCTTCACCGCCAGCTCGACGGCCTCGTCGCGCGTCATGTCCGGGTGAAAGCCGAGCTTGATCGTCGTCTTGGCATCGCGCCCGCCCGAGCCGGTCGCGTGGAAGTCGGTCTCCTCGTAGCGGCCGCCCGTCACGTCGTAGGTGAAGATGCGGCCGGTCTGGCGGCGTGTGTCCCAGCCGGCGAAGAGCGGCACGACGGCGAGGCCCTGCATCGCCATGGGCAGGTGCGAGCGCACCATCTGGGAGAGCTGGTTCGCCTTGCCCTCCAGGCTCAGCGCCGCCCCCTCGACCTTCTCGTAGTGCTCGAGCTGGGTCTGGAAGAGTCGCACCATCTCGATCGCCGGGCCCGCGGCGCCGGCGATGGCGATGGCGGAGTACCGGTCGGCCGGGAAGACCTTCTCGATGCTGCGGTGCGCGATGCTCACGCCCTCGGTCGCCCGGCGGTCCCCCGCCATCACGACGCCGTCGACGTAGCGCAAGGCGGCGATCGTCGTGGCGTGGCGCACCTCGATCGCCGGCGGCGCGCCGCCAGCTCCGGCGCCGGGCAGCGGGACCTCGGGCCGGACGCGCCGTAGCAGCTCGGCGAAGCTCGGCCCCGGGTCGTCGGCGGCCGGGAACAGGTAGAGGCTCATCGTCGCAGAACCCTAGCGGGCACCGCAGCGATGCCGCACCGGGCCTACTGGCCGCCCTTTTGGACGTAGTTCCGGACGAACTCCTCCGCGTTGTCCTCGAGCACCTCGTCGATCTCGTCGAGCAGATCGTCGATCTCGGCCTTGAGCTTCTCGCCCTTCTCGGTCGACTGAGGGGCGTCGTCCTCCTCGACCTCGTGTGTCGTCTCACGCTGGGGCGCCGGACGCCGCTTCAGCTCCCGTTCTGGCATTGGCTCTCGCCTCCCCTACCCGCCGAGGCGCCGGAGCAGCTCGGCGGGGCTACCGCATCCGTCGAAGAGCGTATCGACATGCGCCGCGCTCCCCCGCACCGGGTCCATCATCGGCACCCGCCGAAGCGGGTCCTCGCCGAGGTCGAAGACGATGGAGTCCCAGTTGGCGGCCACGATGGCGGGAGCGAAGCGCTTCAGGCACTCGCCCCGGAAATATGCGCGCGTCGTCGGCGGGGCGTCGCTCACCGCCGCCTCCACCTCCTCGGCCGTCACGATCCGCTCCATCGCCAACCGGCGGAAGAGCGAGCGGTCCGGCCGCATGTCGTGGTACTGCAGGTCGAGCGCGGCGACCCGGTGGTCGTCGAGCCCGCAGCCGTGGCGGTCGCAGTACGCGGCGATCAGCTCGCGCTTTGCCACCCAGTCGAGCTGGTGGCGCAGCGACGCCGGGTCGGACTCCAGCGCGACGAGGACGGACTCCCAGCGTTCGAGGATCTCGTCGCCGGCCCCGTCGGGGCCGAGGTGGTGCAGGCCACGCTCCTCGGCGTACTTTCGCGCCACGTCGTAGAGCTCCCACTGCACCTCGAGGGCGGTCGCCGAGGTGCCGTCCTCGAGCTCCACCGTCCCATGCAGCGTCGGGTCGTGGCTGATGGCGTGGATGGCCCGCACCGGGTTGGCGAGCACGACCTCGCGCGCCCCGAACGCGTCGTCCTCGACGAGCAGCAGGAGCAGCGCGGTGACGCCAACCTTGAGGAACGTCGCCACCTCGGCAAGGTTGGCGTCGCCGGTGATCACGTGCAGCCGCCGGTACTTCTGCGCGTCGGCGTGCGGCTCGTCGCGGGTGTTCACGATCGGGCGCTTCAGCGTCGTCTCGAGGCCGATCTCCTCCTCGAAGAAGTCCGCCCGCTGACTGATCTCGAAGCCGCTGCCCCGGCGGCCCTCCTCCTCGCAGCCGATCTTTCCGGCGCCGGCGTACACCTGGCGCGTGACGAGGTGCGCGCAGAGCTGGTGGGCGACGCGCGGGAACGGCACGGCCCGGTCGACGAGGTAGTTCTCGTGGCAGCCGTAGGAGTTGCCCTTGCCGTCGCTGTTGTTCTTGTAGACGACGATCTCCTCGCCCGGGGCCATGAGCCGCCGGGCGGCCGCCATCGAGCGCTCGAGCACGAGCTCGCCGGCCTTGTCGTGCGCGACGAGCTGACGGGCGGTCGAGCACTCCGGGGTGGAGTACTCGGGGTGCGCGTGGTCGACGTAGTAGCGGGCGCCGTTGGTGAGGACGGTGTTCACGAGGTGCTTCTCGACCTCGGGCGCCATCGCCCCGTCGCGCACGTAGCCACGGGCGTCGCGCCCGGGGGACTCGTCCTCGAAGTCCCAGCCGACCCGGCCGGCGAGCTCGGAGAGGTAGCCGTTGATCAGCAGCGACGAGGCCGTCGTGGGGTTGGCGTCGCGCGAGCCGACCACCTGGATCCCGTACTCGGTCTCGATGCCGCAGACCTTGGTGATGCCCACGGGGGCGACGCTAGTGGACCGACGCCCTCGGCCTTGTCGCGCGGCGCGCTGCGGCGCTCATAGGTACTGGCCGGTGCCCACCCGCTCGATCGCGCGTCCGCCGCGGGTCTCGTCCCCGTGGTCGAAGATCGTGCGGACGTAGACGATCCGCTCGCCCTTCTTGCCGGAGATCTTCGCCCAGTCGTCGGGGTTCGTCGTGTTCGGGAGGTCTTCGTTCTCCTTGTACTCCTGCTTGATCGACTCGAGCAGGTCGTCGAGGCGGATGCCCCGGCCCTCGCCGGCGAGGGTCCGTTTGATGGCGAGCTTCTTCGCGCGCCGGACGATGTTCTCGATCATGGCGCCGGAGGCGAAGTCCTTGAAGTAGAGGATCTCCTTGTCGCCGTTCTGGTAGGTGACCTCGAGGAAGCGGTTCTCGTCGTCGGCCCGGTACATCTCGGCCACGGTGCGCTCGATGATCGCCTGCACGGCCTTGCCCGGGTCGCCGCCGCCGAGCTCGGCCACGTCGCCGGCGTCGAGCGGCAGCTCCGCGGTGAGGTAGCGGGCGAAGATCTGCTGCGCGGCGACCTCGCCGGGCCGCTCGATCTTGATCTTCACGTCGAGGCGGCCGGGGCGCAGGATCGCCGGGTCGATCAGGTCCTCCCGGTTGGAGGCGCCGATGACGATCACGTCGCGCAACGTCTCCACCCCGTCGATCTCGGCGAGGAGCTGGGGCACGATCGTCGACTCGATGTCCGAGCTGATGCCGGTGCCGCGCGTGCGGAACAGCGAGTCCATCTCGTCGAAGAAGACGATGACGGGCACGCCCTCCTCGGCCTTCTCACGGGCCCGCTGGAAGACGAGGCGGATCTGGCGCTCGGTCTCGCCGACGTACTTGTTGAGCAGCTCCGGGCCCTTGATGTTCAAGAAGTAGCTGCGGACGTTGACGTTGCCCGTCAGCTCCCCGACCTTCTTCGCGAGCGAGTTGGCCACGGCCTTCGCGATCAGGGTCTTGCCGCACCCCGGGGGGCCGTAGAGCAAGATGCCCTTCGGCGCGGGCAGCTGGTGCTGCGCGAACAGCTCGCGATGCAGGTACGGCAGCTCCACGGCGTCGGTGATCGCCTCGATCTGCTCGTCGAGGCCCCCGATGTCGGCGTAGGTGATGTCGGGCACCTCTTCGAGGACGACCTCCTCGATCTCGGGCCGGGGCAGCTTTTCGAGCAGGAGCCCGGTGCGGATGTCCATCAGGACGCTGTCGCCCGCGCGCAGCTTCGTGCCGACGATGGCGTCGGAGAGCTCGACGACCCGCTCCTCGTCGGCGCGCCCGACGATGAGCGCCCGACGTCCGTCCTCGAGGACCTCCGAGACCGTCACGACCTCGCCGGCGCACTCGTAACCCCGGGCGAGGACGACGTTGAGCGACTCGTTGAGCACGATCTCCTGGCCGCGCGCGAGCTCGGCCCCGTTGATGCCCGGGTGGATCGCGACGCGCATCTTCCGCCCGGAGGCGAAGACGTCGACCGTCCCGTCCTCGTTCGCCTGCAGGAACGTGCCGTACGCGCTCGGTGGCCGGGTGAGCTTGTCGACCTCGTCACGCAGCGCCGCGATGTTCTCCTTCGCCTGCTGGAGGGTGAACGTCAGCTTCTCGTTCTGCGAGAGCGCCTGGGCCAGCTGGCCCTTCACCTCGAGCAGCCGCTCTTCCAGTACGCGGACGCGCGCCGGCGCCTCGGACAGGCGGTGGCGCAGCTCCGCCACGTCCTGCTCGGCCGCCTCGGCCCGAGTCCGCAGCTCGGCGAGCTTGTCGTCGTCCATCTCCGGGACCACCTCCTTGCGGTGCACGCCCCTTCGAGCGGACCCTACACCGGGGGCGCCGGGCGTCGCGCGCTCCCGCATTGACTCATCGGAAACCTCCGCGTAGATCGCATCGTTGCCTCACGTAAAACCTCCGCGTCGGTGACGCCGCGAACTACGCCTGATCGATGGAGCTTTCGATGGGTGAGCGACGCGCGGTCACGAACAAGATGGCC
>DATKQY010000039.1:0-29949 GCA_035532475.1 Acidimicrobiales bacterium
TGACGAACCGGCCCGGTCCCCATCGCCCGGCCCGGCCGATCCACATGTCCCGGCTGCACAAGCTGCTCCGCGACCCCTACTACATCGGCATCGTCACGTTCCGGGGCCAGGTCTACGAAGGCAAGCACCCGGCGCTCATCAGCCCGGAGCTGTTCGACGCGGTCCAGCGGCTCCTGGACGCTCGGGACCAGGCGGGGGAGCGGCGGCGTGGGTATGAGCACTACCTGAAGGGCAGCGTGTTCTGCCAGCGCTGCAAGTCGCGCCTCGGGGTCGGCCCGTTCAGGGGACACGGCGGGACGTACGAGTACTTCTTCTGCCTCGGGCGGCACAGTGGCCGGACCAAGTGCGACCTGCCGTACCTGCGGGTTGAGGAGGTCCAGGAGGAGGTCCTGCGAGCGTGGGAACGTGACGTGCACCTCTCCGAGGAGATGCTCGCGTCGATCCGCGAGGGCTTGCTGCGTGACCTCCGGCTGACTCAGCGGGAGGCCGGCAAGCTGATCGCCAAGGCCCAGGCCCGCGTCGAGCGGATCGAGCGTGAACGGCGGCTGTGGGCCGAGAAGGTCTTCGCCGGCAGCATCCCCGACGACATCGGACGAGAGAAGCAGAGCCTGCTGACCAGGCAGCTACTGCGGGCACGGCATGAGGTCACGCAGTACGAAGTTGCGGGCCAGGACATCGAGGGCACGCTCCTTGCGGCT
Source organism: Acidimicrobiales bacterium (assembly GCA_035532475.1). GTDB lineage: Bacteria > Actinomycetota > Acidimicrobiia > Acidimicrobiales > Bog-793 > DATKQY01. The sequence goes on from DATKQY010000039.1 coordinate 699, forward strand.
CTCGACCTGCTCCGGGACTGCGTCGACGCGTACGCACAGGCAACGAGCACCGAGCGTCGGCGGTGGAACCAGACGTTCTTCGAGCGGCTGGAGATCGACTCCGAGCGACCGGCCATAGCGATGCTCCGATCGCCGTTCAAGGAACTTCGGGGTCCCGTGGTCGAGCAATACGCGCGCACGGCTCCAACGGTTTACCAACGACGCCGGCCAGGCGAGCCAAGTCGCACGAGGGACCGAACGCCTGTTTTCGTGGGCGTGGGTTTGAATAAGGACCTTTTGGTGCGGGCGAGAGGACTCGAACCTCCACCCCCGAGGGGACCGGGACCTAAACCCGGCGCGTATGCCAGTTTCGCCACGCCCGCGTCCGGACGAGCCTAATGGGGGCGCGCGTGCTGTGGCGTGACCGCGCGCCGGACTCGATGGCCGGGGGCGGGGCGACGTCGGTGCACGCCCTCGTGTGGTCGAGGACCGGACCGTCCTCGTCGATGGACTGCACGACGGTGGTTTCCGTCGTTCGTGCCGAGGCCGGCCCGGTCCCCTCGGGGGTCACCGTCGGTGTTCCTCGCATCCGAGGTGACGTCGCCAGCCCGGAGACGGCCTCGGCCGCGCTCGACGGGCTCGTCGGGAGCACCCGCCACCTTGGAGAAGGCGGTGCGTCGGCTCGCAGCACCGGCGCCTCCGGACGAAGGGCGCCAACCGGGCCGAGCCGCGGCAGAGCCGTGGACGGGGCGCCCCCGGGTCAATCGGGACGGACGGGAGCCACCGTTAGGGCCACCTCAACGGTGTGCGGCACCGGTCCCATGGCCGGGTAACCTGCTGGCATGACTGCAGAGATTGTCGTGCCGGGTGCCGGGGTCGGTCTGATCTCGGCCGCAACCGCCGAGAACAGCGGGGGCGAGGTCTACCAGCGCCTGCTGAAGGAGCGCATCATCTTCCTCGGGACCCAGGTCGACCAGACCTCGGCGAACCTGATCTGCGCCCAACTGCTCCTCCTTGAGGCAGAGGACCCGAGCCGCGACATCGCGATCTACATCAACTCGCCGGGCGGCTCCGTCACCGACGGGCTCGGGATCTACGACACGATGCAGTACGTCAGCTGTGACGTCTCGACGATCTGCCTCGGCCTCGCCGCTTCGATGGGCCAGTTCCTGCTGTGCGCCGGGACCCCGGGCAAGCGCTACGCCCTCCCGCACTCGCGGATCCTCATGCACCAGCCCTCGGGCCAGATGCAGGGGCAGGCCGCGGACATCGCCATCCAGGCCGAGCAGATCATCTACCTGAAGCGGATGATGGCCGAGCGGATCGCCTTCCACACGGGCCAGCCGGTCGAGCGGATCGAGGCCGACTCCGACCGCGACCGGTGGTTCACCGCCGAGGAGGCCCGCGAGTACGGGTTCATCGACAAGGTGATCGAGCGCTCTCAGCTGACGGCGCGCACCGCCTCCTAGCTCCTGCCGGCGTCGTCGCGCCGGGGGCGCCGGGAGCGCCGCGACCAAGCCGGGCTTGCGCGGCGGGCGGGCTCGGAGCCTTCCTGCCGGACGGGCGAGTCGACGCCGGGCGCTCGGTTGCGGCGGCGTGGACGGCGACACCCCGTCGTGGTTGAGGTCGGCGCGCCAGGTGGGCCATGGCGGGGCCGTCCCGGGCGTCGCCGGTAGCGGATAGTCGATCAGCCGTGCTGCCGCTGCGACCTCCTCCGGCCCGCCGCAGGCCTCGAAGACGTGCCAGCCCGCTCTGGGCCCGCTCCCCGGCACGTCGGCGACCGCCGCGGCGTTGAGCATCGAGTACGGGTTGATCGCTGCGGTGAGCGAGGTGCCGAAGAGGTAGGAGCCGGTCCCCCCGTCGAGCGCGTAGAGGCCGCCGGCGGAGCCGACGAGGACGTCGTTCGCGCCCGATCCGGTCAGGTCGACGAGCACGGGGACCCGAGCGGGGGCCGTACGCCTCCGGGGTCAGGAGGAGGAGCTGGAGGTGCTGGTCAGCGCCGCGGGCGGCTCGAGAGCGAGCGCCGGGGGGATGACGCCGCCGTTGTGCTGGGCGTCGTTGCGGAACATCGGCCATGCCGGGGTGATCGACGGTGTGACGGGCAGCCGGTAGGAGACGATCGTGCCGTGCGGCTGGAACACGGGCGGACCGCCGCACGCCTCGACGACCCTCCAGCCCGACCCCGGCCCGCTGCCGGGGATGTCCGCCACCGCGGCGGAGTTGAAGACCCGGCATCCGGGGTTGATGCCGGCGAACTGGTTGGCCCCGTTCGTGCCGTAGAGGAAGGCGCCCGTCGCCCCGTCGAGGGGGTACAGGGCGTTCGGCGTGCCGACGAGGACGTCGTTCGCGGCGTGGTTCTCGAGCGGGACGAGGACCGGCGACGCCCAGTCCGTCGGACCCGGGAGCGCGTCCGACCACAGCTGCGCGCCGTGGCCCGTCCAGGCGTAGACCTTCGAGCCGTGGGCGAAGCAGTCGGTGCGCGACGACCCGTCGCAGACCCATGAGGTGTCGACGACGGCGCGGACACCCGGGGCCACGTCGCCGATGGCCGGCGAGCCGAGGACCGGCCCCGCCGTCGCCACGGGCCAGCCGGGCAAGGGCTTGCCGGTGAGGGCGTCGAAGGCGAGGAGATGGTTGGTCTCGGCCGGGAACGGCTGCTCGTAGAAGCTGGTGCCGATCACGACGACCGGGCGGTGCGGGTTGTTGAGGATCCCGACCGCGGGGCTCGACCAGACCGACTGCGGCTCGCAGTCCCGCCAGATCGGCACGACCCGGTCGGTGATGTAGCGGTACTCGCCGACGAAGCCGCCGACGCAGTGCTGCATGGCGCCCGCGACCCGGTAGGTGACGCCCGAGGCGTCGCTTCCGATGAAGATGGCGTCACCGCGCTGTCCCGGCAGCCGGTAGAGCGCCGGGGAGGACCAGATGGTGTCGGCGTTGTTGTAGGGAAAGCCGGGGAGCACCCGCCCAGCGGGAGTGAGGGCCCAGATGTTGTGGTCCCACGAGCCGAAGACGATGTCGACCGGGCCGTGGCCGGTGAGGCTGCCGACCGCCGGGCTCGACAAGACGCCGACGTTCGTTCCCGGCGCCGCCTGGACGCGGAAGACGAAGCGCTTCGCCCCGTCGAGACGGAAGGCCTCCACTTCGCCGACGTTGTCGCTGACCCAGGTCGAACCGGTACCGACGATGATCGACGGGGGCTTGGCCGGGCCGTCGAGCCAGGCGATGGTCGGGCTCGACTCGATGGGGGCGCTCTGGCCGGGGCCGGCGGCCACGTGCTCGGGCCAGCCGGGAAGCTCCTTGCCGGTGGCGGCGTTCAGCACGTAGACGTAGCCGGACTCGTCGCCGACCGCCACGATGGTCTTTCCGTCGACGGTGGCGACCGTCGGCGAGCTCTGCGTGATCGCCCCCTGGGTCGAGACCTCCCAGTTGGGCGACGGCCACGTCACCGAGGCTGCGATGTGCTGGTGGGGCCGGAGCGTGGCCCCGGCGCTCGCGCCGCCGACACCAGCGAGCGACACGAGCACGGCGCCCGCGCCGAGGAGGGACGCGGCAGCGCCACGAGCAAGCGGTCGCCGCGCGGCGCTGGAAGCCCGCGTCGGAGGCGCCGCGTCAGACGCCAGGCGTCGGACCGGGCGAAGCACGCCACGAAGAGTAGTCACCGTCTCACCGAGCGTCTAACGGGTCGGTCCCGACTGCAGTTGAGATGCGAATTTTCGAGGCCCGGTCACCAGCAAGCACCAAATGACATGAACAATCACGACGTCGCGCCTGCCTGCCCCGGTCGCCAGCGACCGATGACGTACGATCCCCGCAGCGGCGGAGCGACCGGCGAGAAGGCGAGGGCACGTGGCGAACGAAGGGGCTCGGCCGATGCGGCTCGCTTTCGTCACCCCCCGCTACGGACCGGGCGTCGTCGGCGGGTCGGAGGCGGTGATGGCCGAGGCCGCCCGCGGCCTGGCGGCGCGGGGCCACGAGGTCGAGCTGCTGACGACCTGCGCGAAGAGCCACTTCTCCTGGGCGAACGAGTTTCCGCCCGGCGCCGTCGAGGAGGCCGGGCTCTCGGTCCGGCGCTTCAAGACCGTGACGTCGCGCTCGCGCCTGGCGGCAGCGGAGCTCGAGCGCCGCGTCCAGCGGGGCGACGCGCTGAGCACGGCGGACGAGATCGCCTGGGTGAACGGGCGCTTCCGCGTCCCCGACCTCTACCTGCATCTGATGGCGCACGCGCGCCAGCGCGACGCGATCGTCCTGTCGCCGTACCTGTTCTGGTCGACGATCTACGGCGCCGAGGTCGCGCCCGAGCGGACGATCATCATGCCCTGCCTCCACGACGAGCCCTACGCCCGGCTCGGGATCGTCTCTTCGACGCTGTCGTCGGCAGCGGGCATCTGGTTCCTCTCCGAGCCCGAGCACCAGCTCGGTCACCAGGTCGCGCCGAGCCTCCCGCCGCACCACGCGGTGGTCGGGGCGGCGGTGGAGCGGCCCGAGCGCTACGACCCGGCCGGCTTCCGGGCCCGACACGGTCTCGACCGGCCGTTCGTCCTCTACGCCGGTCGGCGCGAGGACGGGAAGGGCTGGCGCAGCCTGCTCGCCGGGTTCGGCTCCGCGATCGTCCGCCACGAGCTGCCCTTCGACCTCGTCACGATCGGCGTCGGTGCCGCGGAGGTGCCCGAAGGACTGCGCGAGCGGGTGGTCGATCTCGGCTACCTCGCGGCCGAGGAGGTCCCGCACGCCTTCGCGGCGGCGGAGGCGCTCGTCCAGCCGAGCACCAACGAGAGCTTCTCCCGCACGGTCATGGAGGCATGGCTCGCCGGCACGCCGGTCGTCGCGAGCGCGCAGGGCCAGGTCGTCACCTGGCACTGCGAGCGCTCAGGCGGCGGTCTCACCTACGCCGACGAGCTGGAGCTCGGCGAGTGCCTCGCCTTCGTCGCCGAGGCCCCGAAGGCGGCGGCGGCGTTGGCCGAACGGGGCCGGGAGTACGTGCTCGCCAACTACACCTGGGAGGTCGTGCTCGACGCCATGGAGCGCTCGCTCGACGCCTTCGTTCGCTCGGGCCGGCGATGAGGGTGCTCGTGGTCGGCACCGTGCCGCCGCCCGGCGGCGAGCTCGCCCGCGCCCTCGGGCTCGAGGCCGCCCGCCTCGTCGCAGCGGGCCACGACGTGGAGGTCCTCTCACCCGACTCGCGTGCCGCGGCCCACCGCCACGCCTCGCTCGGAGGGCCGCTGCTGGCGTTGCGCCTCGCGATGGCCGCACCGCGCTTCGACGCCCTGGTGCTGCGCGTCGAACGGGGGCTGCCCTTTGGCGAGGAATCCGGCAGGGGAGCGCGCGCCGCGACGCTCATCGCGCTCGGCGCGGCGCTCCGGCTCTGGAAGGACGTCACGATCCGGCTGGACACCCCCGTGCCGATCCCCGGTGGCCTCGGTGGCCGGGCGTCGCGCGGCCTCTGGGCGCGGGCCTCGGGCATCGTCGTGTGGAACGACGACGACCGGGACCAGCTGCTCGGCGCACCCGGCGTCGTGGCCGAGCGCGTGACCGTGGCGCCACCGGCCTCGCACGAGCGCAGCGCCCCGGCGGCGGGCTGGGCCGTCGAGACCGACGACCGGCTGCGCGAGTCCGTGCTGACGCTCGTGCGTGAGCGCGCCCGGGCGGACCGGCGCGTCGAGACCGCTCGCGCCGAGCTCGCCGGCACCGGCGTGCCCGGGGGCGGCTCGCCGTTCTCCTCGGGGCCGGCCGCGACGCGCAGAGGGATCTCCGCCACCGGCGTCGCCCGCCTCGTGGCGCGCCGGGCACGCCGCGTCGTGGCGTCCCGCTCAGGGCGCGGCTGAACCCCGCGACCGGGGCCTCAGCCGCGCGAGGCTCGCGTCCCGAGCACGATCTCGACGAGGGCCTCCGCGCTGGCGTCGAAGCTGCGCGCCGCGGCCTCCCGCCGAGCGGCCCCGGCGAGCGACCCGCGGCGTGACGGGTCCCCGACCAGGTCGGCGACGACCCGTGCCAGCTCGGCGGCGCCCGTCGCCGGGGGGACCTTCACGAGCGCGTCGTCGGGCAGCTCGCGGGCCCAGCCACTGCGGCTCGTGATCGTCGGCACGCCACAGGCCAGGCACTCGCCGAGGGCCGCTGAGGCTTCCCCGTTGAACCGGGCGCGCAGCTGGACCGCCACGGTCGCCCGCTCGAGCCACGCCCGGTAGGGCCGAGGACCGAGCGGCCCCGTGAGGATCAGCGCGTCGGAGATCCCGAGCTCCGCCGACCGCTCGCTCAGCTCCTGGGCGAGGGCGGCCGCGATCGGCCCGACGAACGCCACGCGAAGGCCCGGCAGGCTCGGTCGGAGGGCGGCGCACGCCTCCACCAGCAGGCCCGGCAGCTTCACGGGGTCGACGATGCCGAAGTGGGCCACGAGGGGGCCGGCGTCAAGCCCGTCAGGCCCGCGACCCCACCACGGCGCCGCCGATGGGGGGGCCGGCGTCGAGGCACCTTCCTCGTCGAAGGGCGACGGGCCGGCGCCCGGCGCGGCGACGGCGAAGGGGAGCACGCGCACGCGTCCGGCGAGGTCGCCGCCGGCGTCCGTGCGGGCGAGGGCTGCCGCCGCGCCTGAGCTGACCAAGAACGCCTCCGAGGCGGCGACGGCCTCCCGTGCGAGGAGCAGGCCGTAGCGCTCGAGCTCCTCGGCGCTGAGCTGGCCGCCGGCGCCGAGGGAGGCGGGGAGGGCATCGCCGTAGAGGCGCCGGACGGCGCGGGCGAGGCCACCGGGGAGCAGGCCGGGATCGCCGGCCTCGTGGCGGTACAGGTTGGTGAGGCGCACGTCGTGGGCGAGCACCACCCCGCGCCGGCGCCTCAGCATGGCGAGGGCCCCGAGATGGTGGTGGCTGTTGCCGAGCGTGTAGCAGACGCCGTCGTAGCGGCCGCGGAGCCGCTCCACATCGAGCAGCGAGTGCACGGAGTAGGTCTCGACGCCGTCGGGAGCGACCCGTCGACCCGTCGGCCCGTCGGCGAAGAGGTCGACCGTGACCCGACCGCTCGCGACCAGGGCGCTGGCCAGACGGTGGCTGTAGGCCGCCACGCCGCTCGGCGCCGGCGGCAGCGGTGTCACCAGGGCGAGCCGCGGCCGGCGCGGACGCGCCGGCCGCCGGGTGCGCCCCGCCCCGGCCGGGCGCGCGAGGAGCTCGTCGAACGCGGCCGCGGTGCGCCCGGCGACCTCGGCCCAGCTGGTCAGGGCTGCTCCGCGGCGCTCGAGGAGCGCTCGGCGGTGCCCGGCGTCAGCGAGGGCGCGTGCGATCGCGCCGGTGATCGCCGGCACGCTCGTCGGGTCGAAGCGCGCCTCGGCCCGCAGCAGCTCGTCGAACGGAGGCCGGTCCGCGCCGATCGTCGGCGTCTCGCAGGCCAGCGCCTCGATGATCGGCAGGCCGTAGCCCTCGGCGAGGGAGGGGAGGCACACGAGCTCGGCGCCCTGGTAGAGGGCGAGCATGGTCGCGTCGGAGACGTAGCCCGAGACGAGGACTCGGTCGTCGATGCCGAGCGAGGAGGCGAGCCAGCGGTAGTGGTGCGCCGTCGGCCCCGGCAGCTCGCAGGCGATCACCAGCTGGTGGGTGTCGCGCAGCTCGCCGGGGAGCTCAGCAAAGGCGTCGATCAGCCGCTCGTTGTTCTTCCTCGGGTGGCTCCCGCTCGGGCAGAGGACGAATCGACCCTGCAGCCCGACGACCGCCGCCCGGGCGACTTCCCCCGCCGCCTGGCGCGACGGCGGGGGGACGAAGCGCTCTGAGGGCGCGGCGCCGGCGAGGACGACGTCGCTCGGCAAGACGCCGGCCAGCCGCTCGAGGTCCCGTCCGACCGCGGCCGAGAGCACGTGCAGCTGGTCGAGGCCGCGGACGAGCTCGAGGCGGGTCCGGTAGCGGCGCCGGACGACGGGGTCGGCGAGCTCTCGCTCGGGATCGAGCGCCGGGATGAGGTCGTAGACGGTCGCCGAGCGCAGCAGCCCGGCGCGGTACGCCCCCTCGGGCCACACCGTGGCCTGGGCCAGCGCGAGGTCGAGCGGCGAGAGCGAGTGGAGCACACGCGCCCGCGCTGACGTCCCGGCGGCCCGGTCGGCGTAGGCGACCTTGCCGGTCGCGAGCAGCTCCTCGGCCTCGCCCGGCGGCGGCTGCCCCGGGTCGAGCAGGTAGCTCCCGACGAGGTCGGGCCGGGCCCGTTCGAGCGCGAGCGCCCAGCTCATCGCGTAGCGGCCGATGCCGCGGCCGCGTGACGTCGGGCTCTGCAGCGCGGCGAGATCGACGACGACGGGCCCGTCGCGGGCTGCGCCGGCCGCGCGGGCCATGCTCAGCCGACGGCGTCGGGCGCGGGGGCGCCCGTCGCGCGGGCGACGGCGCCGCCGCCCGCCCGGGGGGCGAGCCCGGCCGTCGCCTCGAGCGCGTCGAGCCGAGCCTCGCTCGAGCGCAAGAGTCGCCCGACCAGCTCCGTCGCGTCGGCCTCGGCGTCCAGGCGCTGGTTGAGGAGGATGCGGATCTCGGCCAGCTCGCTGCGCATCTCGTCGAGCTTGGCGACGACGTGCGTCTCGAGGGCGACGCAGCGGTCCTCCACCGCGACGATCCGTCCCGGCAGCGACACCGCCGTTCTGGCGCGGCGCAGGACGTGGCGACCTTCGGGTCGGGACACCGTGCCTCCTCGCTCGTTCCCCGCGGCATGCGCCCCGGTCTCGACGGGCAATGCTACGACGCCGTGTCCCTGCAACCTCCCCCAGGCGGCCCACCGCTAGGATGCCGCACGATGGATTCCGGGCTTGGCGTGTCGCGGGGTCCCTACGGGCGTGCGGAAGCGGCGCGTCCGCCGGCCGCTCGGCATCGCGATCTCGGGCTAGCCGCGCCCGGGCGCCATTGGAGGGCTACGTCCGCATGGGTTCGGTGAGCGAGATCGACCTGACCAGCGCGGACGACGCCGCCGCCCAGGCTGAGCGTGCCGCCAGCTTCGTGCCGGGGCCGCGCAGCGCCGAGCGCGAGCTGCCGTCACGGGTCGTCTCCTCGCGGGTGAGCTTGCGGGTCCGGATCAGCGACCTCTGGCATGCCCGCGAGCTGTTCGTCTTCCTCGTCCGAAAGGAGGTGAAGGTCAAGTACAAGAACAGCGTGCTCGGCTTCGTCTGGTCGATGCTGAACCCGGCGATCGTGCTCATGGTCTACTACGTGGTCTTCAAGTACTTCCTAAAGAGCGCCATCCCGGCCTTCGCGCTCTTCCTGTTCTCCGGGCTGATCGCCTGGAACCTGATCGCCACGGCCCTCCCGGGCTCGTCGGCCTCGATCGTCGCCAACGCCGGCATCGTGAAGAAGGTGGCCTTCCCCCGCGAGATCCTCGCCCTCGCGCAGGTCGGCACGGCGTCGGTCTTCTTCTTCTTCCAGTCGATCGTGCTCGCCCTGTTCCTGATCGGCTTCCAGTACGCGCCCGCCTGGAGCTACCTGCCGGTGCTGTTGTTCGCCCTCGTCGATCTGCTGATCCTGACCGCGGCCATCGCCGTGTACCTCTCGGCCGTGAACGTCTACTACCGCGACGTCGAGCACCTCGTCGCGGTGCTCCTGCAGGCGGCGTTCTGGGGCGTTCCGATCATCTACAGCTACAACACCGTGTACGGGCTGCTCACCAAGCACCACCTGCTCTGGGTCGCCCGGCTGTACCTCGCCGACCCGATCGTCCCAATCCTGCTCAGCTTCCAGCGGGCCCTCTACGGCCACGTGAGCCCCGTCGTCGCCGAGTCGACGGCGAAGGCCGTGATGTATCACGGCCACCCGGCGATCCAGTACGGGACCCAGCTCGCGAAGCTCCCAGTGCTCGCCAACTACCCGTACCATTTCTACGTCTTCATGCTCGCCTGCGTCTTCGTCGTCGCGGTGCTCATGTTCCTCGGCGCGATGGTCGTGTTCGGTCGCATCGAGGGGAACTTCGCCGAGGAGCTGTGAGCGCCGTATGAGTGTCGCCATCGAGATCCAGGGGGTCTCGAAGCGCTTCCGCCTCTACCACGAGAAGTACACCTCGCTGAAGGAGCGGGTCGTCCACGCCGGCCATGTTCCCTTCGAGGAGTTCTGGGCGCTGAGCGAGGTCACCGCCGAGATCGCCGCGGGCCAGACGGTCGGGATCCTCGGCCGGAACGGTTCGGGCAAGTCGACGCTGCTCAAGTGCATCGCCGGGATCCTCCAGCCGAGCGCGGGCCAGGTCGTGGTGCGGGGCCAGCTGGCCGCGATGCTGGAGCTCGGCGCAGGCTTCCAGCCCGAGCTCTCCGGCCGGGACAACATCTACCTGAACGGCTCGCTCCTCGGCCTGTCGCGTCGTGACATCGACCGGCGCTTCGACGAGATCGTCGCCTTCGCCGAGCTCGAGCAGTTCATCGACAACCAGGTGAAGTACTACTCCTCAGGGATGTACGTGCGCCTGGGCTTCTCGGTCGCGGTCAGCGTCGAGCCGGACATCCTGCTCGTCGACGAGGTCTTGGCGGTCGGCGACGAGCGCTTCCAGCAAAAGTGCATCGACCGCGTCCAGCAGTTCCAGCGCGACGGCCGGACGATCGTCGTCGTCTCGCATTCGGCCGACATGATGCGCGACATCTGCAACACCGTGCTCGTCCTGGACCGGGGCCACATGGTCACGATGGCGCCGGTCGGCGAGGCGATCAGGACCTTTCGCGAGCGCCTCATCGAGAGCGGGTTCGCCCCGCCGCCTGAGCCCGAGCCCGCCGTGGCCGGAGCGGCGCCCGTCGAGATCGCGCCGCGCCGCCGCCAGGTGAAGATCTCCGGCGCCACCGTCGAGTACGCCCGCCAGGAGGAGCGTCCGTACATTGAGACGGGCGAGCCGATCGCCGTCCACGTCGGCTTCGACGTCGCGACGCCGATGGCCGGCGTGCAGTTCAAGATCTCGCTCGTCACCGAGCGCGAGGCGATCGTGTTCTCCTCCACGGGCGGCAGCGCCATCGAGGAGATGGCGCTCGACCCCGGCCACGGCACGGTGACGTTCCGGTTCGACTCGATGTCGCTGCTCGACGGCCGCTTCGCCGTCGTGGTCGAGGCGCGCGACACCGGCGGCGTCGTGCTCGACATCCTCGACCCGGCGTGCCACTTCGAGGTGATGAACCCCGGGCGCGCCGTCGGGATCGTCGGCCTGCCGATGCGCGTCGAGCTCACGCCGCCCGGCACCTGGCCGTGAGCGGCACCGCCGACGCGGACACCCTTGTCCGATCGGCCGTGGACGAGGCGTCGCGGCTGCGAGCGCAGGGGACCGTGCCGCCGGAGTTCCTCGCCGAGCTGGACCACCGCTTCGAACAGGCGGCCGAGCGGGCGCTCAAGGTCCCGGCGTTCGCCGAGCGCTCCGCCGTGGCGAGAAGGATCGCCCGACGTGTCGTCCCTGCGCCGGCGAGGCCCCTGCTGCGCAGGGCGGGCGCCCGCACGGACCGGCTGCTCCGGCGGCTCGCCGAGCGATGGTTCGCTCGCACCGGCCAGGCGTGACGCGCCCGGCCGGCATCGACCAGGTCATCCCGGCGATCGTCGAGCACGACGCCGTGAGCAACCACACCTTCGAGGCACAACGGCTGCTGCGCGAGCTCGGCTTCGACTCGGAGGTCTACGCCCGGATCATCGGCCCCGGCTGCGACGGCCGTGTCCGGCCGATCGACGAGCTGCCGCGCGCGTTCGACGCCAGCCGGTGGGTGCTCTACCAGGCTTCGATCGGTAGCCCCGCCGCGGACGTCTTCGCCCGCCACCCCGGCCGCAAGCTGCTCGACTACCACAACATCACGCCTGCGAGGCTCGTCGAGCGGTGGCTGCCGCCGCTCGGCGACGAGACGAGGCTCGGCCGCAAGCAGCTCGCCGAGCTCGCCCCGCTCGTCTTCTACGCCTTCGCCGACTCGGGCTTCAACGCCGGCGAGCTGACGGAGGCCGGCTACGCGCTCGCCCGGGTCGTCCCGGTCCTGGTCGACGCGGGGAACTTCGAGGCCCGCCCCGACGGGGCGACGCTCGCCCGGCTTGGAGCGGCGAAGCAGGCGGGCGGTGCCGACTGGCTCTTCGTCGGCCAGGTCGCGCCGCACAAGGCCCAGCACGACGTCGTGAAGGCGTTGGCCTGCTACCGGCGCGCCTACGACGCCGACGCGCGCCTGCACCTCGTCGGGCGCGAGATGGGCAGCGCCTATCTCGACGCCCTGCGGCGATTCTGCCGGGCGCTCGGGCTCGCCGACGCTGTCGAGATCACCGGGTCCGTGCCGACGGCCGTGCTCGCCGCCCACTACGACACCGCCGACGTCTTCGTCTGCTGCTCGGACCACGAGGGCTTTTGCGCCCCGATCGTGGAGGCGATGCACCGGCGAGTGCCGGTCGTCGCCTATGCCACGGCGGCGGTGCCCGAGACGGTGGGGCACGGCGGCCTGCTCCTGCCCTCGAAGGACCCGGTCCTCGTCGCCGCGGCGGTCCACCAGCTCCTGTCGGACCCGCCCGCCCGGGCGACGCTGGTCGAGACCGGTGCCGCCCAGGCGGCGCGATACACGCTCGGCAACGCCCGTGCGGCGTTCCGCGCCGCCATCGAGGAGGCGCTGGCGCTGGCTTGACCTTCGTTGTCGACCGGTCGTTAGAACCTCACGCCTAACATTGACCCCGTCAATCACTCCAGCCACCTCCGTCACAACGCGGCGCGCCGGCTGGCGCTGAGCGCCGTCGCGGCATCGGCCGTCGCGGTCCCGGCCGCGCTGCCGGCGTCGGGCGCGCCCAGTCGCGGCGCGCCCCGCCACGCCGTCTCGGCGGCCCCGGTCGCCACCCTCGACCTGGTCGGACACGGTTGGGGGCCCGGGATCGGCATGGGCCAGTGGGGGGCGTTCGGCTACGCCGTCCGCTACCACTTCGGCTACGAGCGGATCCTCGACCACTTCTACGGCGGGACCTCCGAGGCGCAGCTGGCCGCCCTCGGCCAGCCCGTCGACCCGACCTTGCGGGTCGTGATCCTGGAGAACCTGAACCTCAAGACGAACGGCGGCTACGACCCCGTCGTCACCTCCGCCGCCGGCTTCACCGTCGTCGGGTCGCTCCCGGGCGCCGCGCCCACGCCGGTGACGGCCACCGCGGCGACGTCAGCCACCTCGGCGCCGACCACGGCGGCCCCGCCAGCGAGCTCGATGACGTCAGCCACCTCGACGCCGACCACGGCGGCCCCGCCCGCCGGCTCCACGACGACGTCGAGCCCGTCCTCGTCGACCACCTCCAGTTCGACCGCCACGAGCTTTCCGGCGCCGAGCTCGACCGCGCCGGCGACACCCGCGGCGGTGACGCCGGGGGCGAGCGTGCAAGTCCAAGCAGGCACCGCGGTCGACCTCCGACTCGGCTCCGACGGCACCTGGAGCGTGTGGGAGGGGGCGTCGTGCACCGCCGCGCGCCGAGCGGTCGCCACCGCTGCCCCCGTGGCCACGGGTCTCGTCGACCCCGTGATCGAGCCGGCGACCGCGAGCCCGACGGCGCCGCTCGGCCAGCTGCTCACGCTCTGTCGCCACGACGGGGTCGATGAGGCGCTCCGGGGTCTCGTGCAGGCCTACGACCTGGGCGGCTTCGAACGGACCCTCAACCTCGTCTCCCTCGAGTCCTACCTCGACGGCGTGGTGCCAGCTGAGGAGTCGGCCGCGTGGGGCCTTGCGGGCGCCGCCCAAGGATCCCCCCAGGGGGAGCCGTGGGGCTTCCAGTCGCTCGAGGCCCAGGCAGTGGCGGCGCGCTCCTACGCGCTCGCCTACGGCGCAGCCGGCGGTTGGAACGGCTACGCGGACATCTGCGACTCGTCCTACTGCCAGGCCTACGTCGGCGCGGGGTACGAGCAGCCCGTCACCGACGCCGCCGTCGCCGACACCACCGGCGAGGTCCGCGTCGCGGCGTCCTCTGCCGGCATCATCTCGGCCCGGTACTCGGCCTCGACCGGCGGGTGGTCGGCGCCCGGCAGCTTCCCGGCGGTACCGGACCTCGGTGACGCCTGCGTCGCGCGCGACCAGCCGCTCGAGTGCAACCCGAACCACACCTGGCGGGTGGCCGTTCCCGCGGCGGCTGTCGCGCGCCGCTTCCGCGCCGTCGGCCCCGTGCTCGGCCTTCGGGTCGCCGTCCGCAACCGGCGCGGCTCGCTCGGTGGGCGGGCCTTGGAGGTGATCGTCACCGGCGAGCGCGGCTCGCGGACCGTGAGCGGCGACACCTTCGCCGCGGCGCTCGGGTTGCGCTCGGACTGGTTCGCCGTCGCCCGGGTCGTCAGGCGGCCGCGGCGCCCGGCCGCGGTGCCGCCCACGACCGCGAGCTCCCTGCCGCCAGGTGGAACGACGGCACCGACGAGCACGTCGACCTCCGGCGCGGCGTCAACGACGGTGCCGTCGTCCCTGCCGCCCACGACGGCCCCGCCCACGACGGCCCCGCCCACGACGGGCCCCAAGACGACCTCCACGCCGGCGCCATCGACGACCTGACGCGCCGCCGCGCGCTGCGGGCGGAGTGCGGACGTCTCAGTCGGCGAAGGACTCCCGATCGCTTCGCGCCAGGCCGAGGAGCTCCTCGCGCGTCGGCGGCATGCCGCTCGCGCCGTCCTGGCGCGCCCGCACGGCGAGCACCTGGTGGATGCTCGTCCGGTTGGCGGCGAAGTTCAGCGCCGAGGCCGCCATGTAGAGCTGCCAGACTCGTGCCCGCCCCGGACCGACCAGGGCGAGCGCCTCGTCCCAGTTGGCCTCGAGGTTGGCGACCCAGCGACGCAGCGTCGTCGCGTAGTGCTCGCGCAGGCACTCGACGTCGCGGGCCTCGAGGCCGCAGGCCTGCATGGCGCTCACCACCGAGCCCACCTCGTGGAGCTCGCCGTCGGGGAACACGTAGCGCTCGATGAACGACCTCCGCTTGAAGGCGGCGCGTCCTTCCTGGCCGGGCGGGCGCGAGATGGCGTGGTTCAGGACGCGCCCCTCCTCACGCATGAGGGACCGCAAGGCCCCGAAGTACTCGCCCAGGCGGTCGAGCCCGACGTGCTCGAACATCCCGATCGACGAGATGGCGTCATAGGGCCCGTCGCCGACGTCACGGTAGTCCTGGACGCGGATCTCCACCTGGTCGGTGAGGCCGGCGGCGGCGATGCGCTCGGCGGCGAGCCGGGCCTGTTGCCTCGAGATGGTGACGCCGACGGCCCGGACGCCGTAGTGCTCGGCGGCGTGGAGGACCATCCCGCCCCAGCCGCATCCGACGTCGAGGAGGCGCATGCCGGGCGCGAGCCCGAGCTTGCGGCAGATGAGGTCGTACTTCGCCCGCTGGGCGTCGTCGAGCGACATGCGCTCCGACCGGAACAGGGCGCACGAGTACGTCATCGTCTCGCCGAGCACGAGGCGGTAGAAGTCGTTCGAGATGTCGTAGTGGTGCGAGATCGCCGCTGCGTCACGCGCCTTTGAGTGGCGGCCGCCGGCGAGGCGCACCTCCTCGGGAGGGGGCGGGGGCGGCGGGCCGAGCGCGCCGAGGCGCCGGGTCGCTGCGGCCAGCCTGAGCCGCTCGGTGCCGCCGACCCGGACGTGGACGTCGCCCCCCGAGCCGCCCAGCTGCTCGCGAAGCCCGAGCGCGGCGTAGATGTCGCCTTCGAGCTCGAGCTCGCCGCTGACGAACGCCCGGGCCAGGCCGAGCTCACCGGGCGACCAGAGCAGATAGCGCAGGGCGAGCGGCGAGCGCAGCACGAGGACGGCGTCGCCGTCGGTCGGACCGAGGGTGCTGCCGTCCCAGAAGCGCAGGCCGACCGGCGGCGCGTCGCCGATCAACGCGGCGACGAAGCCGCGGATCTCCTCCGCCACCGAGCGGTTCCGGTGCGTCATTCCCACCCCCGCGTCGTTACCCCGGACATGCGGGCAGGAATCCCGAGCTCCCGCCCCCGGCTCCTGACTAGATGCGTGGAGCTTACCGACGGTGCCGCGCGGCCGGTCGACCGGTCGCGTCGTGCGGGCCGCGCCCGACCCGGGGATCCTGCCCATGTTGCGGTCGGGTGACGATCAGTTGACCCTCGGCGACGGTACGCTGCGCCGTGTCTTCGATCGCGGCAGGCGGTCGCTTATGGCGCTCCAGGTGGTGGCGCGTCGGTCGTTTCGCGCTGGGCCTCGGTCTCGCCGCGTTGGCCTTCCTGGTCCTAAACGGTCAGCGGGACGAGCTCGTGGGCGCCTCGAACGAGCTCGCCCACCTGCGCATCGGCTGGGTGCTCGTCGGCATCGGCTCCGAGGTCGCCTCGTTCGCGTGCTTCGGAGCCCTGCAACGTCGCCTGCTGGGCTGTGGCGACGTCAAGGTGGGGCTGCCGTTCATGACGGCGCTCAGCCTTGCGGCGGGGGCCATCGCCAACTCGGTCCCCGCCGGACCGGCCGTCTCGAGCATCTACGCCTTCCGCCAGTACCGGCGGCGGGGAGCCGACGACGCGCTCGCCGGGTGGACCCTGCTCGCGACGCTGATGTGCGCGGCGCTCGGGCTCGGTCTCGTCGCGACCGCCGGTGTGGTCGTCGCGGCGCGCGAGAGCGCGACCTACGACCTCGTCGGCGTGATCCTCGGGGTGCTCGCCGTCACGGTGGTGGCCGACGCGGTGGTCTGGCAGCGCCGCTGGCTGGCGCGCGTCGCGATCGCCGCGCTGCAGCTCTGTCGCCGGCTGACCGGCCGGCCGCGCCGGCACGGCGTGGAGATCGTCGAGGAGCTCCTCTCGCGGCTGACCTCGGTGCGCATCGGCTGGCGCGACATGGTGGCGACGCTGGCGGCCGGGCTCGGCAACTGGGTGTTCGACTGCGCCTGCCTCGTGTGCAGCTTCCTCGCCATCGGCGCGCCGGTCCCCTGGAGGGGGCTGCTCCTCGCCTACGGCGCCGGCCAGCTCGCCGCGAACCTGCCGATCACCCCGGGGGGGCTCGGCGTCGTGGAGGGCAGCCTCACCATCGCGCTCGTCGCCTTCGGCGGCGCGGAGCTCTCGACGGTGGCGGCCGTGCTCGTCTACCGGATCATCAGCTTCTGGGGCTACCTGCCCGTCGGCTGGCTGACCTGGGCCGGGATCACCCTGACGAACCGGTACGCCGACCGCAAGGCGGCGGCAGCCGCGGGTCAGGTGCCGCCCCTGCTCGGTCCGGCGATCGTGGTCGCATCCGCCGCAGGGGCACCGCCGCCCGCGGCGTCTGGGGACGCGCGCCTCCAGGCCCCCGGCGGCGTCCGCTTCGGCGGGCTCACGTCCGATTCATCCGAGCCGGAGGCGATCGGCGGATGAGGCCGCGTGCGCGCCGCTCCGGGCTCCGGCGGGGCGGACCCCTCGGCGCACTCGCGCTGGCGATCACCGCCGGCGCCGGCGGGATCCTCCTCGGGGCGTGCACCTCGCCGCGAAACGCCCTCGGTCCGAGCGAGAGCCCGTGCTTTCGGGTCCTCGCGAGAGCGAGCGCCGCGGTGCACCACGAGGGCCGGTACGCGGGCGTGCGCTACCTGAGCGTCGCCGAGCTCGCCCGGGCGCTCGAACGGAGCCGCCCGCAGCTGGTCGACGTGCCGCCGGCCGTCACGAAGTCCCGCGAAGGGGTATGCGTCGTCGCCTACACGGGCAGCTTCACGAGCCAGTACGTGGAGGCCGGATGGTCCGTCGACTCGCCGCACGGACGCTACGCGGTCGTGGTCGTGAGCGTCACCGGCGAGCGGGTCATCGCGACGATCGTGCTCCAGCACGCGCCCGTCCGCTTCACCCGGCTCTTCCCCGTCGTGCGCTGACGAGCCCCGACCGCGTAGCGCGGCCCTGGTGCCGGCGCTCAGGACTCGGCGGCCCGTCGCTCCCTTGAGCGGCTGCGCGCCCGGTCGGACTGCGCGAGCACGACCTTGCGCAGGCGCACGCTGTTCGGGGTGACCTCCACGCACTCGCTCTCGTCGGCGTGCTCGAGCGCCTGCTCCAAGGTGAGCTGGCGGTGGGGGGTGAGCCGCACGAGCTCGTCCGCGGTGGACGACCGCATGTTCGTGAGCTTCTTCTCTTTGGTCGGGTTGACGTCCATGTCCTCGGTGCGCGAGCTCTCGCCGACGATCATGCCCTCGTAGACCTCTTCGCCCGGGCCGATGAACATCGTCCCGCGCTCGCCGAGCGCCGAGAGTGCGTACGCCGTCGTCAGGCCCGAGCGGTCGGCGACCATGCTCCCCGTCGAGCGCGTCCGGATCTCGCCCTGCCAGACCTCGTAGCGCTCGAAGGCGTGGTGGAGCTGGGCGGTGCCTCGGGTCTGGGTGAGCAGCTCGCCGCGCACGCCGATCAGGCCCCGTGCCGGCACGACGTGCTCCAGCCGGACCCAGCCGGTGCCGTGGTGGATGATCTTCTCGACCCGGGCCTTGCGCTTCGCGAGCAGCTGGGTGACCGTGCCGAGGTGCTCCTCGGGCACCTCGATCGAGAGGCGCTCGATCGGCTCGCAAAGCACCCCGTCGATGGTCCTCGTCAGCACCTCCGGCTTGCCGACGGTGAGCTCGAAGCCCTCGCGCCGCATCATCTCGACGAGGACGGCGAGGGCCAGCTCACCGCGCCCTTGTACCTCGAAGGTGTCGGCGCGGCCCGTCGGCAGCACCCGGATGGCGACGTTGCCGAGCACCTCGGCGTCGAGCCGGCCGCGCAGCTGGCGAGCGGTCAGCTTCGTGCCCTCACGCCCGGCGAGCGGGGCGGTGTTGATCCCGATGGTCATCGACAGGCTCGGCTCGTCGACGTGGAGCACCGGGAGCGCGACCGGGTCCACCGCGTCGGCCAGGGTCTCGCCGACGGTGATCTCGTCGATCCCGGCCACCGCGACGAGCTCGCCCGGGCCGGCCTCTTCGGTCGCCACCCGCTCGAGGCCCTCGGCGACGAGGAGCTCGACGCAGCGGGCGCGCTCGACCGACCCGTCGCGGCGGCACCACGCAAGCTGCTGGCCACGACGGATGGTCCCCTCGACGACCCGGCAGAGGGCGAGCCGGCCGAGGTAGGGCGAGGCGTCCAGGTTCGTCACGAGCGCCTGGAGGGGCCGGCCCTCGGTGTAGCTCGGCGCCGGGAGGTACTCGAAGAGCGCCTCCACGAGCGGCGCCAGGCTGCCGCCCTCGGGGGCGGACGCGACGGTGCCGGAGGGCTGCTCGGCGTGCACCCAGCCGTCCCGGGCGCTGCCGAAGAGGAAGGGGATGTCGAGCTGGGACTCGGGCGCGTCGAGGTCGAAGAAGAGCTCGAGCGTCTCGTCGATGACCTCCGCGATCCGCGCGTCGGCGCGGTCGACCTTGTTGATGACCGGGATCACGGGCAAGCCGGCCTCGAACGCCTTGCGCAGCACGAAGCGGGTCTGAGGGCGAGGGCCCTCCGCGGCGTCCACGAGCAGCATCGCCCCGTCGACCATCGCGAGGGCCCGCTCCACCTCGCCGCCGAAGTCGGCGTGGCCCGGCGTGTCGACGATGTTCAGCCTGCGGTCGCCGAAACGGAAGGCGGCCTGCTTCGCGAGGATCGTGATGCCCTTCTCCCGTTCGAGGTCCATCGAGTCGAGCACCCGGTCCGGCACCTCTTCGCGGGCGTGGAAGGTCCCGGCCTGGCGCAGCATCGCGTCGACGAGCGTGGTCTTGCCGTGATCGACGTGGGCGATGATGGCCACGTTCCTCAGCTCGTCTCTCGTCGGCATCTCGTTCGTTCTCCTGTGCTTCGCTTCGTCGCCGCCCGGCACGCCGGCGGTCCTGGCGCCCGCGCGGCCCGGGCGAGGCCGCCCGGTGGACGGCGCCCGCCCGCCGTTCGGGGCTCCCTGGCGTGCCAGGGGTATGTCGGCCGTGCCGGCGCCGCTTAGATTGCTCGCGATGGCGTCGCGGCCGAGCAGGCTCGAGCGGATCACCAACTTGTTCCTTGCCCTGCTGGACACGCCGCGCCCGCTCTCGCTACGCGAGATCGGCGTTGCCGTCGCAGGCTATCCGTCCGAGCCCGGCGCCCTTCGCCAAGCCTTCGAGCGCGATAAGCGCACGCTGCGCGAAGAAGGGATCCCCGTCGCCGTCGAACGGATCGACGGCGAGGAGCAGGTCGGCTACCGCATCTTACCGGAGCAGTACTACCTACCGGACCTGGGGCTGTCCACCGAGGAGCAGGAGGCGCTCGCGTTCGCGCTCGCGGCGGTCCGACTGGAGGGAGGCGTCGGGCGGAGCGCGCTCGCCAAGCTCGGGCCTCCGGCGATGCCGGACCTCCCGCCGGTCGCGGTGCTGCCGGCGCTGCCGGCGCTCGGCGCGCTCCAGCAGGCCGTGCGCACCCGTGCCGTCGTGTCGTTCGCCTACCGGGGCCGGCGGCGGGCCGTCGAGGGGTACGGCCTGGTGTTCCGCCGTGGCGCGTGGTACTTCGTCGGTCGCGACGAGCACGCCGGCGAGCGCGGGGAGCTGCGCACGTTCCGGGTCGACCGGCTGGAGGACGAGCCACAGCTCGGGGATCCGGGCGCCTACGAGCCGCCCCCCGACTTCGACGCGGCGGCCGAGCTGCGCTTCGCGCCGTGGGCGCCGGGTCCGGCCGGCGCCGGTGACGCCCGCGGGGTCGACGGGTCGGGGGACGCCGCCGAGGTGCTCGTCGACGTCGACGTGCGCGAGGCCCGCAGCGCGATCGCCCTCGCGGGGGACGCCGCGGTCGTCCGGCGCGACCCGGACGGGTCGGTCCGGCTGCGCTTTCGCGTCGGGGACGAGGAGGCTTTCGTCTCCTGGGTCGTTGGCAACGGCGACGCCGTCGAGCTGGTGGAGCCGACGAGGCTGCGCTCCCTCGTCGTCGAGCGCCTAAGGGCCGCCGCGCAGCCCCAGGAGGCCGCAGGGCCGTCGGAGACGCCGTGACGGAGCCCCTCGACGCCGGAGGGCGGCTGCGCAGGCTCCTCGCCATCCTCGCCTACCTGGCGGGCGTCGGCGAGGCGACGATCGCGGAGCTGTCCGAGCGTTTCTCGATGGACGAGCGGGCACTCGTCGCCGAGCTCGAGCTGGCGGCCTGCTGCGGGCTGCCGCCGTACACGCCGGACCAGCTCCTCGAGCTCGTCCTCGATGACGAGCGCGTCGTCGCCTACGGCCTGGAGGCGCTGCGTCGCCCGGCGCGCCTCTCCCCGGACGAAGGCTTCGCCGTCGCGGCCGCGGCACGCGCGCTCATGGCGGTGCCCGGAGCAGATCCCGACGGCCCGCTCGGCTCCGCGCTCGCCAAGCTCGAGGCGGCGCTCGGCGAGGACCGGCTGCGCGTCGAGCTCGACACCGCCGAACAGACCGAGCACCTCGAGGTGCTCCGGCGGGCGGCGGCCGACCACGAGCTCGTCGAGATCGACTATCTCGGGGGCAAGCGGGGCGACGAGACGACCCGCGTCGTCGAGCCGCACGCCGTGGCCGCGCGCGAGGGACGCTTCTACCTCGACGCCTACTGCCACCTCGCCGACGGGTGGCGGCGCTTCCAGGTGGAGCGCGTCCGGGCGGTCCGGCCGCTCGGCACACCCTTCTCGCCGAGAACCCCGCCTGAAGAGCTCGGAGGCCTCCGCGCCTTCGCCGGCGGCCCCGGCACCCGCCTCGCCCGTGTGGCGCTGCCCGAGCGCCTCCAGGCGCTCGTGGAGCGTGTCGCCGCGGGTCCGGCCGAGCGCCTTGCCGACGGGCGGGCGGTGGTCCCGGTGGAGGTCGCCGACGAGCACTGGTTCGGCCTGCTGCTGCTGAGGCTCGGCCCCGATGTCGAGGTGCTCTCGCCCCCCGGGCTCGCGAAGGCGGGCGAGAGTGCCGCCCGACGGGCGCTCGTCCGCTACCGAACCGAGGTCGGGGCGTCCGGCTAGCGGCGCGCGACGGGCCTCCTGCTGCGCGCGCCCGGCGGCGCGCCACCGGGACGGGCCGGCTCGGTCACCGCCGGTAGGTGCGCTGAGAGCGGCGCTTCGTAGCTTCGGCCGGTGCTCAGCGTGGCAAAGGTCCTCCGCGGCCGCGAGGCTTACTACCTGTCGACGGTGGCGGCCGGTGGGGACGAGCCTCCCGGCCTCGTCGAGCCGGAAGGCGCCTGGGTCGGGCGCGGCGCCGCCGCGTTGGGGCTCGCCGGCTCGGCCGTCGAGGCCCCCGGTCTGCGGGCGGTGCTGCGCGGCGTCCACCCCGTGACGGGCGAGCTGCTCGACGCCGCCCACGGCCGCGTTCAGGTCACGGCCTTCGACTGCACGTTCTCGACGCCGAAGTCGGTGAGCATCCTGCACGCCCTCGGTCCGGGCGACGCCGCGGCCGAGGCCCGCGCCGGCCACGAGGCGAGCATGCAGGCGGCGCTCGACCACCTCGAGCGCGACGCCGCACGGGTCCGGCGCCAGGTGGGCCGCGAGCGCGCCAGCCTGGCCGCCGACGGGCTGGTCGGCGCGGCGTTCGTGCACCGCACCAGCCGTGCCCCTGATCCCCACCTGCACAGCCACGTTCTCGTTGCGAACCTCGCGGCCGGCCCCGACGGGCGGTGGTCGGCGCTCGACGCCCGGGCCCTGTACTGCCACGTCTCGACGGCCCGCGCACTCTACGAGCTCCAGCTCCGCTACGAGCTGACGCGCCGGCTGGGGGTCGCCTGGCGCTCCACCCGCGGCGTGGCCGACATCGTCGGGCTGCCGCCCGAGGTGCTCCGCGCGTTCTCCCGCAGGAGCGCCGCGATCGCGGCCGAGCTGGCGGCGTCGGGCCGCTCGGGCCCGCTCGCCGCGCGCCACGCGGCCGAGCGCACCCGCCCGCCCAAGGACCTCACCGTGCGCTACGACGTGCTCGTCGAACGCTGGCGCGAGCGCGCCTACGACCTCGGCGTGTCCGACGGGCGCCTCGCCGGCCTCGGGAGCGACGGGGCGTCGGCGCCTCCCGCCGCCGCCCGAGCGCCGGCAGGCCCCCCACCCGGGGCACTGGAGCGAGCCGTGGCGGCCCTGCCGGGCCCGTTCACCCGGCGCCAGCTGGTGCGGGCGGCGTCGCGCGCCCTGCCCGAGGGTGCACCGGCGGCGGCGCTCGAGGGTGCCGTCGACGCGCTGCTCGCCGACGTCGCCCTCGTCCGGTCCGTCGCGACCGGCGTACCGCGCCGCCTCGGTGGTGGCAGGAACGCCCCGTTCCCGGCCGGCCATGCCGAGGCCCTGTACGCCACCGTCGAGACGATCGAGCGGGAGGAGCGGCTCCTCCGGCTGCTGACGGGTCCCGATGGCCCGGCCGTCGTCGGCGCCGCCGCAGGGGCGCCCTTCGCAGCGCTCGCGGCGCTCGGCGAGCGCGCCGCCGGCATGCGGGGCGCCGGGATGACGGTCCTCGGCCTCGCCGCCGACGAGCGTCGTGCGGCGCACCTGGAGGCGACGACGGGCATCGAGTGCGCCTCGCTCGCCCGCGCCGGGCCGCTTCCGCTCGACGCCGTCGCGGTCGTCCTCGACGCCGATCGCCTGGCGCCCCGCTCGCTCGAGGCGCTCGCGCTCGAGGCGGGGCGCCGCCGCGCCCACCTCGTCCTCGTCGTCTCGGCGGGAGAGGCGGCGAGCGCATGGGGCCCCGGGGCTTCGCCGCGCCTTCGCGATGCCCTGCGTCAGCTTGCGGCCGAACCTCAGCGGACGAAGGCGGGCACGCCGTCGTACCGGGAAGCCGGAACCGAGGCCCACCGCGTCGGCGACGTCGAGGTGGTCCTCGCCGAAGGCCTTCCGGCTGCCGTCGGCGAGCTCATCGCCCGGGCGCGCACGGCCAGGCTCGGCGGCGAGGACGCCGTGATCGTCACCGCCGATCGGGGTGGGGCCACCTGGCTCGCCCGCGTGGCCGCCGCCGACGAGGCGCCACCGCGCGTGGACGCCCGCGTGGACGCGCCGCCGGACGTGCCAAGCGCCCGTGTGGCCGGCCGGACGCCCCCGGACGGCGAGCTCCCGCTCGCCGTGGCCGTGGCCGAGCTCGACGCCGTCCTCGAGCGGGCGCCCGGCACGCGGCTGTTCGTGCTCGGCGGGGCACGACTCCTCGGCCGGCGGCTTTCGAGGGTGCCCGACTCCCAGCGGGTGCACGTGGCGGTGAGGGCCGGGCGCCGCGACCTCGCTGAGCGCGTCGGTCTCGCCGCCGAGCAGGCCGCGGCGCGCCAGGTCGTCAGGGCGATCGGCCGCCCGCCGCCCGCCCTCGCCGAGCGGGCCGAGTGGCGCCGTCGCGCCGGCACGCTCGACGCGTCGCAGCGCCCGGACGCGGCGCTCGGACCGGCGCGCCCGTCGCGCGCCCTCCGACGGTCGCCCGAGCGCGGATTCGGGATCGGCTGAGCCGCCGGCCCGTCCCGGCGGCCTCAGCGGCCGAGGCCGCCGCGGTCCCGGCCGCGCCCGTCCAGTTCCCGCCCCGGTCGGGCACGCCGGGCGGAACGCCCGGTCGGGAGCGGAACCTGCCGAGGCGCGTCGCTCGCTCCCCCGAGCTCTCGGTGCGGGCCGGAGACGCCGGTCGGGGCGAGCGCCTCGCGCCACGGCGAGTACGCGAAGTACGGCGTGATCTCGACGCGAGCTGGCCGGGCGCCGAGGAGCAGGAGCGCGGTGCCGGCCGGAGCGGCGGCGATCGCGTCGGGAGGCAGGCGCCGCTCCCGCCGGGTGGAGGTGGTGCGTGACACCCGGCGGGGGATCAGGCTCCTGCCGCGGTCCACGGTGCGGGAGAGCGCCGGGACCTCACGCTCGCCGGCGAGCACAGAGATGGCCTCGAGGGTGCGCGTGTCCCCGAGCCCCGGCAGGACGAGCTTGGCGCCGAACAGCGACAAGAAGCCGTCTGCCGCGGCGCCCCACCGTCCCCGCGCCTGGGTCAGGTCCTGCAGGCAGGCCAGGGTCAGCACGCCCTGGCTCGCGCCTTCGGCGACGAGCGAAGGCAGGTCGTGCAGGGGCGCGATGTTCGCCAGCTCGTCGAGGACCAGCAGGACCGGCGCGGACCCCCCTCCCGGTCCGGCGCGCTCGGCACCGACGGCCTGACCTCGGCGCTCGGCGTCCATCGCGTACGCGGCGTTGCGCACGTCGCGGACGATCCCGGCGACGAGCGCGCCCGCCTGGCGCTGGTGCTCGCCGGGAGCGGCGACGTACAAGGTGGTGCGCTCGGCGACGAGCGAGCGGGCGTCAAGCACCGGCGCCTCGCTGCTCGCGAGCGCCTCGGAGGTGCGGTACGCGCCGAGGACCCCCGACACGGTCGACCAGATCCCGCTCAGCTCCCGGCCGTCCGTTGCGAGGATCCCGGTCAGCAGGTCGAGCGCCAGGTCGGCGCCACCTCTGGCGAGGACGCCGAGGAAGCGCTCCGGCTCGCGCCGGTTCACCGCGGCGACGAGGTCGCCGACCGAGGCGTCGGCGAGCGCCGCGCCGTGCAGCATCGCGGCGAGGAGGGCCGCTGCACGCTCGCTCCAATGCGACGCCTCGCCCCGGTCGCCGCCCGGGCGCGCGGCGCCGACCATCGCCTCGGCGGTGAGCACGGCGGCGTTCCAGTCCCTCGCGGACGCGACCGGCGACCAGCCGACCCGCTCGACGCCCGGCGGGGCCGCGAGCGTGCCGCTCGGGTCGTAGAGGAGGCAGCGACCGAGGCGCCGCCGCGCCGCCGCGGTCACCTCCATCACGTCGCGCTTGGTCGACACGGCCACGACGCTTCCGTCGGCGCCGAGCACGTTCGGCACGACCACGCCGCTCGTCTTGCCCGCCCGCGGCGGGCCGAGGACGAGCGCACCGTTCTCGGGCGGCGCATGGACCGCGCCGGCCGAGCCGTGACCGAGATAGATGCCGTGCCCGCGCGCCCGCGAGAACGCGACGAGGAGCGCGAGCGGGTCGACGGTGGGGGTTCTGGAGCCGTGCGTGCGTTCTGTTCTGCCAGCGGCCGCTCCCGCTCGCCCTACCGCGCTGCGCTGCGGTCGGCCGCCCGCCGGGGGAAAGATAATGCTTGAATTCATTGGAAGATGAAGATCCAGCGCGATTCGATCTAACGCGCTGCAGCCAATGCCAGAGGCCGCCGTTGCATGGCAGAAATGGGTGCAGCATCGACATTGCTTGCATTTCAGCCGTGAATCCTCTTGTATGGCGTGGACTTCTGCACCAACACAAGGAGATGCCGTGAACAGAACCGAGCTCATCGAAGCGGTGAGTGGAGATACCGGTCTGACGCGCCAGCAGGCGGAAGCCGCGCTCGACGCGATCGTCTACGAGGTGACTTCGGGCGTTCGCTCGGGCAACCCCGTTCGGATCACCGGATTTGGCACATTCAAGCTCCGCGAGCGCCAGGCACGTCGCGGCCGCAACCCGCAGACGGGCGCGCCCGTTCGCATCAAGGCGTCGAAGGGGATCGGCTTCACGCCGGGGGTGAAGCTGAAGGCCGACCTGAACTCGCGTGGCGCCCTCGGCAAGCCGACGCCGCTCGCGACCACGGCGACGAAGGCGGCTCCGGCCCGCAAGGTGGCGGCGAAGAAGGCCGCTCCTGCCAAGAAGGCGGCTCCGGCCAAGAAGGCCGCTCCTGCCAAGAAGGCGGCTCCGGCCAAGAAGGCCGTGGCGAAGAAGGCCGTGGCGAAGAAGACCGCTGCGAAGAAGCGCCGCTAGCCGCTCGCCCTACGGCACGGCGCAGCGCAGAAGCGCTGCAGCACGGGCATGAGGACGGCCCCGGTCGCATGGCGGCCGGGGCCGTCGACGTCCCCGGTTGGACGTGGGCCGAGGGTGCTCATCCCGCCTGGCGGAAGGTCCCGCTCACAGGCGCTCGATCAGCTTGAAGGCCTCCCCGGCGCCGAAACCGTGCGGGGCGCCTGCATCGCTCATCCGTGTCCGCTCGCGCCCCTCGAAGGCTTCGCGCTCCCGCCGTGCCTCCGACCCGCCCTGCGACCCGTCGCTGATGTGCATCGTCGAGCGGAGCTGGCTTCGATGCTCGAGCAACGCCGCGAGCTTCGCGTCGACCCAGTCCGTGACGTCCTCGACGTGGTCGGCCTCGTCGGCCTCGAACAGCAGCATCGAACCCGGTCGGTGCGCAGGCGCGTCGGTCTCGGGGAAGAACAACGGGTCACGGGCCGCGACGACGCCATCGGTCAGCAAGAAGCCGGCATTGCGGTGATCGGGGTGGAGGCGGTAGCGCTTCCAGGGGTCGTGGCCGAGCACGACGTCGGGGCGCAGCCTGCGGATGGCCGCCGCGATCTGCCAGCGCTGGCGCAGCCCGGCCTCGAGCTCCCCGTCTGGCCAGCCGAGGAAGACGACCTCGCCCTTGCCGCCGAGCGCCAGCGATGCGGCGCGCTGCTCTTGCTGGCGGAGGCTGACGAGCTCGGCGGGATCCTGGCCGGGGTCCCAGGTGCCGCGCGAGCCGTCGGTGCAGACGAGGTGGAAGATCTCGCACCCGGCGGCGGCCCACTTCGCCAGCGTCCCGCCGCAGCCGAACTCGATGTCGTCGGGGTGCGCCCCGACGGCGAGGGCGCGCCCCGGTGTCTCGAGGTTCGTCGTGGTCACCGTCGCTCTTTCTCCTCTCGGGACGCGGGGTCCATCACTGTAGGAGGCTCAGGTCCGCCGGGTGGTCGACGTCGGCGGCCAGGCGCCAGTCGTGCACGACGCGGCACGAAAGGCCGAGGCGCCCCGCCTCCTCGCGGTGACGCTGGAAGGATCCCGGGCCGTAGGCGAAGCGGAACCCCGACCGGGCGGGCACGGCGGCGACGTTCGTCCCGTCGAGGCGGAGGTCGGGCGCGAGGGTCACCATGCCCGGCGTGCCGAATCCGCCGAGCGAGGCGACGAGGGGGAGGTCGGCGTGGGCGACGACCGCGAGGTCGACGCCGCGCCCGCCGAGATGGCGCACGGCTGCCCCGACGGCGCCGGAGAGCCCGCGGCCGGGTGTCCAGAGGACCCGCGCCCCTTGTGCGACCGCCCAGTCGGCCACCTCCTCGTCGTCGCAGACGACGTAGCGGGGGAGGCCGTCCGCCGCCCGGAGGACCCGCGCGCCGAGCTCCCTCGCCAGGCGGGAGCGGGCGTCGGGATCGAGCACGCCGGCGAGGCGAAGCTTGGCCCGGCTGAACGATTTCACGGGCACGAGCACGGCACGCACCCGGCGAGTCTACGGACGACGCGAGAGGCGGCCGGTAGGGTGATCGGCGATGCGGCGGACGATCACGCGGGGCTCGCGGCCCGCAAGAGCTGCGGGGCCGTGACCCGGGTCGCCGTGCTCGGCGCGGGCTCGTGGGGCACGACGGTCGCCGCACACCTGGCGGCGCGCACGCCCACGACGTTGTGGGCCCGCAGCGAGGCGGTGGTCGCCGAGATCGGCGAGCGGAACACGAACAGCTCCTACCTCGGCGACCGCCCGCTGCCCAGAGCGCTGCGCGCCACCTCCTCGCTCGCCGAGGCGCTGCTCGGGGCGAGCCTCATCGTCGTGGCGGTGCCCTCGCACGGCGTGCGCGACGTGCTCGACGCGGCCGCCGGGCTCGCGGGCCCCGGGGTCCCGGTGCTCAGCCTGACGAAAGGCCTCGAGCAGGAGAGCCTGCGGCGGATGAGCGAGGTCATCGGCGAGTGCTGGCCGGATCGCTCCGTCGGCGTGCTCACGGGCCCGAACCTCGCGACCGAGGTGCTCGACGGTCAGCCCACCGCTTCGGTGATCGCGCTCGACGACGAGCAGCTCGCGAGGGAGCTCCAGGGGCTGTTCGCCACCGACGCCATGCGTGTGTACACGAATCTCGACGTGGTCGGCTGCGAGATCGCGGGCGTCGTGAAGAACGTCATGGCGATCGCGTCGGGCATGGCGGTGGGGCTCGGGTTCGGCGACAACACGCGTGCCGCGCTCATCACTCGCTCGCTGGCCGAACTCGCCCGGCTCGGTGTCGCGCTCGGGGGCGATCCGCTCACGTTCTCCGGCCTCGCCGGCCTCGGCGACCTGGTGGCGACGTGCACGAGCCCGAAGAGCCGGAACTTCGCCGTCGGCGTGGCGCTCGGCCAGGGCAGGTCGCTCGACGACGCGCTCGGCGCGACCCCCATGGTCGCCGAAGGAGTGCGCAGCTCGCGCCCCGTCGTCGCGCTGGCGCACCGACTCGGCGTCGAGGTCCCCGTCGCCGAGCAGGTCGTCGCCGTCTGCTTCGAGGGATGCCCGCCGGAAGAGACCATTCCCCGCTTGATGCTGCGAGCTGCGAAGTCCGAGCTGCACGGCATCGCGCGCGGTTGAGGGTTGCGAACTGCTCCCGGCGATCCACCTAGACGTGACCGAACGTGTGTACGCTTATGCGCGTGAAGCTCGCCGAATGGGCCCGTTCGTACGGCGTCCACCCGAGCACCGCCTACCGTTGGTTCCGTGACGGCACGATGCCGGTGCCCGCGCGACGACTCGCCTCCGGCACGATCGTCGTCGAACAGGAGACATCGAGAGCGGTCACGGGTCGGACCGTCGCCTACTGCCGGGTGAGCTCGCACGACCAGCGC
>DATKQY010000040.1:0-116842 GCA_035532475.1 Acidimicrobiales bacterium
CGCGTGGTGGTTGCGAATGGTCTTGGGCGTCTTCTCGGCTGTCTTCATGGCGCCGTACAGATCGTCGAGCTGTTTGGCGTTGAGCCGGGTGAGTGGAACCTTGCCAAGGGCGGGGCGGATCGTCTGCTCGATCTGCGCCCGGTAGGTGCGCATGGTCGTGGGCGATAGGTCGAGGCGCTCGCACTCGACCAGCCACCGATCGAGAAGCTGCCCGAAGGAAGCGCCCAGGCCGTCGGACCGCGGCGCCTGCTTGACGCTCAGATCCCGGAGCGCTTCATCGGCCGCCTTGGCACTGCCGTAGACGGTCTTCGAGACCTGGCGAGGCTTGCCCGAAACGGGGTCGCGTCCGAGGTAGGCCCGGACCTCCCACACACCCTCTCGGCGCTTGCGCTTCGTCCCTCGCACAAACTCCAAGCGTAGCCAGGATTAGGGATGGAAGTAGGGACAGCTCGCTGGACGCGGTAGAGCCCTCCCGGCTGGGAGGGCTCTGACCAGGTACTTCGTTGGTGGCGGGGGTAGGATTTGAACCTACGACCTTCGGGTTATGAGCCCGACGAGCTACCAGACTGCTCCACCCCGCGGTGTGAACTAATAAAAGCCTATCACCCTCCGGACCGCCCCCCCGCTGGCGCCAAGACGCCATCCGCGGAAGCACAGGCTTCTGGTCGACAGGCTCCCGACATCACCCAGGCGATCGCGAGCTGGGCCACGGTGACGCCCCGGGCGGTGGCCACGTCGCGCAGCGCCTCGACGAGCGCGAGATTGCGGTCCAGGTTCTCACCGCCAAAGCGCCGTCCGTGCCCGCGGAATCGCCAGGAGCCAGCTCGTGGTCTCGGCTCCAGTAGCCGCTCAGCAGGTTGCGCACCAGCACCCCGTAGGCGGTGACGCCGATGCCGAGCTCGCGGCACGTCGGCAGGATCTCCCCTTCGAGGGAGCGCGCGAACAGGCAGTACTCGATCTGCAGATCGCTGATCGGGTGCGTCGCATGCGCCCTGCGGATCGTGGTCGCGCCGGCCTTGGACAGGCCGACGTGGCGTACGTAGCCCGCTTGCACCATCTCGGCGACGGCACCCACCGTCTCCTCGATCGGGACGGTGGGGTCGACGCGGGCGGGACGGAAGGCGTCGACGTGGTCGACCCCGAGCCGGCGCAGCGTGTAGGCGAGGAAGTTCTCGACCGCTGCCGGTCGTCCGTCGATGCCGAGCCAGTCACCGCCGGGCGCTCGAAGTGCCCCGAACTTCACGCTGATGACCACCTCGTCACGGTTGCGACCCCGCAACGCGCGGCCGACGAGCATCTCGTTGTGGCCCATGCCGTGGAAATCGCCGGTGTCGAGCAAGTTCACGCCTGCGTCGAGGGCGCCATCGATGGTCGCCAGGCTCTCCACCTCGTCAGCCGGTCCGTAGCCGCCGGACATCCCCATGCAGCCGAGACCGATGGCCGATGCGACCGGCCCTGTCGATCCGAGCCTGCGCGTCCTCAGGGCACGCGCCCGGCCGGGGCCGTGGCGGCGGCCGGACGTCCGCCCGCGCCGGCGCGCACCGTCGGCTCGGCTGGCGCCCGGGCGATCCGCACGGCCGATCCCCCTCTGCCCGGCGCGCTGGTCGCGGTGGCCGGTGCCGGCAGATGCGATCCCGTCGGAGACGACGGTGTCGCGCCCACCGCGCTCTGCTGGCTCGTGCCGGCGGAGGTCGCCGTTCCCGCGGCGGCGCTCACCGGCACCGAGCTCGTCGTCGCCGCTGCGGTCGAGGTGGTCGTCGTCGAGCCCGCGATCGGTCCCGAGGCGGGGACGTTCGGATCCTTCGCGATGCCCCCTCGGGGCGCGCTCGAGGTGGACGAGCCGCTCGCGGCGGCGTTCGTCGGCTGCGTCGTCCCGGTCGACGTCGCGCTCGATGGGGTCGCGGCCTTCTTCGTCGACGTCGAGGAGGAGGCGAGGAGCCTCTGGGCCTTCGCGAGGAGCTGACCGGCCTTGGTCACGTCGGCCTGGTAGGCGCCGAGATCGCCTGCGGCGAGCGCCTTCTGGGCCTGGGTGTACTCGGCGTACGCCTGCGCGATGTCCCGGCGCACGGCCGCGGAGATCGACGAGTTGCTGCCCGTGCCCGTCGAAGGGCTCGGTGAGCCGGCGCTCAGCCCGACCTGGGTGCCGAACAGGTCCAGCAGCGCGGCCCCGAGCGTGGGCTCCATCACGATCTGCTTGCCGTAGACGACGATGACGTCGACGAGCCTCGGCAGCTGGGTCTGCGCCGAGGAGACGTAGAGCGGCCGGACGTACAGGAGCGAGTCGGCGATCGGGAGCTCTTGGACCGTGCCGAGCGTCACCACCGAGCCACCCTGGTCGAGGAGCGATATCGCCTTGGAGATCGTGGGGTCGTCGAGGATGTCGGCGCTCACGATGCCGGGGCCGTCGATCGTCCGCCCCGTGGAGGCGGTGTCGAGCGCCTCCAGGCGGCCGTACTGCTTGAAGCTCGAGTCGGCGAAGAGCATTGCGGCGAGCGTCTGGATCCGGTCGCCGTTCGAGATCGGCACCAGGGGCTCGACCGCGTTGAAGGTCGGCGTCGTGTCGCCGGGCAGCTGGAGCAGCTCGTAGATGGGCAGGTAGCGGGCGACCGAACCGTCCGCGGTGAGCTGGAGCTGCTTGGAGGGTGAGCCGTCCGGCGAGGTGGAGATCTGGGAGAGGTCCCAGAAGCCGCTCGAGTTGTAGAACTGCGCCGCGCTCGTCAGGTGGTAGCTGCCCCACGTTGACGCCTGCACGGTGAGCAGGTCCTGGGGGTAGCGCAGGTGCTGCTTCAGCACACCGCTCATCGCCGACATCGGCTCGAACATGTGGGGGAACGCCCGCTCGTACGACTCGATCAGCGGGTCGCGGACGCCGTTCACGACGTAGAAGTGCATCTTGCCCGTGTAGGCGTTGACGACGACCTTCACCGCGTCACGGACGTAGTCGTACGGGCCGGCGAGCCCGCTGCCTCCCGGCAGCATGCTCGTGCTCGCCGGCTGCCCATAGGGGTAGTACGACGTCGTCGTATAGGCGTCGACCATCCACTCGAGCTGGCCCTGGCCGTCGACCACCGCGTAGGGATTCGAGTCCACCTGGAGGAACGGAAGCGCTTTTTGCACGCGCTGCCTGATATCGGGGATGTACACCAGGCGCGACTTCGGCGTGATCTCGTTCGAGATGAGCAGGTTGAAGTCCTTCAGGTGGATGGCGAAGGCCGCACGCGAGATGAACGAGCCGATCGGGATGCCCCCGTCACCCTTGTAGTGACCCGAGCTGCTCGCGCTCTGGGTCTGGAAGTTCACCTCGGGCACCTTCGTGTCCGCGACGACGTACTGGGTCTCCCCCGGCGCGAAGTACACCTCCGGCTGCCGAAGCTGCGGTGCCCCCTTCTGGGAGGTGGGCGGGATGTAGCCGAGGACGAAGTCCGGCGTGCCCGGCGACCCGGTCGCCGAGTTCGCGGGCGCCATCACGGCCGCGTAGCCGTGCGTGTACTGGAGGTGCGCGTTGACCCAGCTCCGCGCCGCCGACGACCCGGCGGTGTTCAGCTCGCGCACGCCGACGAGCATCGGGGTGAGCTTGCCCCCGATCTTGTACCGGTCGACGGTGAGGTTCGTGAGCGTGAAGAAGAACGAGACGTCCTGGAGCTTGTCGAAGGTGCTCTTCGTGAAGATCGGGTCCCACACCTGCGCGTCCTGCAGGCTCGCCTGGTAGCGGGCGAGCACGTCCGGCGTGAGGTCCTCGTTCGCCGGGAACGTCCTCGACTGCACGCCGGAGAGGCCCATCGCGAACCTGGTCGCGTTGATGTTGTCCTGGATGTAGGGGCGCTCGAGCGTGCTCTGGGCCGGCGTGACACGAAACGCCTGCACCGCAGCCGGATAGATCACCCCGATGACGAGCGCGAGGAACGCCCACAGCCCGACGGCGATGGCCGGGAGCACGAGGGAGCGTTGGTAGGCGTTGAAGACGAGCATCGCGAACGCAGCGAGCGAGATGACCGCGAGCAGGGTCATCGCGGGCAGCCGCACGTGGACGTCGGTGTAGCCCGCGCCGTTGACGTACCCGTTGGACGAGAGGTCGAGGGTGAAGCGGTCGACGAAGTAGTAGGCCCAGGCCCGCACGAGCGCCATCAGCCCGAGGAGCAGCGACAGGTGGGCGAGCGCCCGGGGCTCGATCCGCGGCGAGCTCTGGAATCGGATGGCGCCGTTCAGGAAGTGGCCGATGGCGCTCACGATGAGCGCGACGAGCAGGGCGACGAGGAGCCAGTCGACCAGGAAGGACAAGAACGGCAGCCGGAAGACGAAGAAGCTGGCGTCGCGGTGGAACAGCGGGTCGGTCGTCCCGAACGACACGGCGTGCTCGAACAGCAGCCAGTGCTGCCACTGCGCGTACGTGCCCGCGCCCAGCACCAGGGCGAGCAGGAACGAGACCACGGTGCGAAGCGCGAAGGCGTGCGGCCCGACGATCGCCTGGTAGCGGCGGACGAGCTCGGTGTCGGGCGCCATGAACAGCGCCCGCGGGGCGATCTTGTCGACGAGGTACAGGCTCGTCCACAACAAGGCGAAGGCGGCGACGACGAAGACGGTGGCGAGCGCCACCTTCGTGGCGATGACCGTCCCCCAGATCTCGCCGACCCCCGTCCAGTGGTACCAGAGGAAGTTCGTGTAGAAGCCGGCGAGCCCCTGCACGACGATGACGAGCAGGATGAGCAGGACGACGACCGCCAGCACCCACATGCCGCGCCGCACCGACTTCGGGCGCGGAGGAAGCTCCGACGGGACGCGCACCCCCAGAACCTAGGCCGACACGGGCAGGAGGAGGCAGCGGCAGCCCGGATGCACCGGCGGGTGCGCCTGGCCCGTCGGGAACGCCTCACCGACCGGCTGCGCGCCGGCGATCGCGTTGTCGTCGCAGTCCGGGCACTCGTCGCGGCCGTCGTCGACGACCCAGGTCACCCGGAGCCCGCGCGCACCGGCGGCGGCGAGGAGCCCGGAGGAGAACGCGCTCGTGGCGTAGTCGCCGACGACGTCGTCGACGCGCTCGCCCTTCCATTCCCGGTAGGCATGACCGACGAGCTCTGCCAGGCCCGCTTCGTCGAGGTCTCCCGCGTGCAGCCCGATCTCGAGCCGCTCCCGCAGCGTCGCGACGACCGCCTCGGCGAGCTCGCGGGCGATCCGGGAGGCGGCGTCGGCGCCGGCATCGCTGCCGGGGAGCCCCGCCTCCCCCGCCTCGTCGCCCGGGGCGCCGGCGTCGTCCTCCTGCCCCCCGCGGACGTCGCCCGTCCCGTCCGCCCGCGCTGCGAACGTGCCCCCTGCCGCCCAGGCCGACTCGAGCCCGGGCAGCACGGCGCCGGCGAGACGGGCCACGGCTTCCTCGCCGGGCAGCAGCGCTGAGCGCTCGCCGCCCTGCCTCAACGCGTGCAGCAGCTCGTTCTGGTCGGTGCGCAGCACACGCTTCACGGCCCGTGCCACCTCGACGAGCACCGGAGCGAGCAGCTCGTCGCGCGCGGCGAGCGCGCCCGGCACGTCGGAGCCGCTTCCCGGCGGGGCCGCTCGCAGGTCGCCCGGCGCGTCCTCGCCGGGCGGAGGCGGCCCGCCGGCGGCGCTCCACTCCGGGCCCGGCTCGTCGATCTCGCTCGAGTCGAGCTCTTCGAGCACCGAACGGGCGTGCGCCAGCTCCTCGGCACGACTGGCCCGGATCTTGGCGAACAGCTCGTCCACCGGGCTCGCCCCGCTCGCCTCCGGGCCGGGCGCGCCCTCCTCGCCGGCCGCCGACGCGTCGACTGGCCCCCCGTCTTCGGCTCGGGGCGAACCGTCGGCCGGTCCGGGCGTCACCTGGCTGGCCGCGGCCGGCACCTCGGCCGCCTCGGGCTCCTGCACGGTCTCGCCCGCCGGTTCGGGCTGTCGGGGCGTCTCCTCGTCCGACGACGGCTGCGCGTCGAGCTCGGGCGGCACCTGTGAGTCGTCGCCGGCGGACGGCTCCCCGGCCGCTGCCGCGGGCTCGTGCTCGGGCGCCATCGCCTCCGCAGCGCCTTCCGCCGGAGCGGCACCGAGGGCCTCGGCGACGAGGTCCTCCAACGGGGGCTCGTCGGCCGTCAGCGGCGCGTAGCGGCCGGCCTCCTCAGCGGCGGCGCGCGCCTCCTCCTCCGAGCCCGCCAGGCGGGCACGCACGGCGTCCACGGAGGACGCCACGCTCGCGACGACGCCGGCGAGGGCATCCTTGCCGGCACGGAGCTGCTCGAGCTGGGTGTGGAGCTCCCGGCGCTTCGCGGCGAGGTCGGCGAGGATGCGCCGGCGCGCCTCGCGCGCCTCGTCGACCATCGCACGGCATTCCTGCTTCGTGGCCTCGACGAGGTCCTCGGCACGGGCCTGGGCCTCGGCGAGCAGGCGGCGGACCTCCTTGTCGGCGGCCTCGGTCCGCTCGCCGAGGACGGTCTCGGCCTCCGCCTGGAGGGTCGCCGCCCTCGCCTCGGCCCGGCCGACGAGCTCGCGCGCCGCCTCGTGCGCCGCCTGGAGGACCCGGGCGGTCTCGCTGCCGACCTTCGCCGACAGCGTCGCATCGTCGAGCTCCGGGTCCGCAGCGCGCCGCTCCGCTTCGGCGAGCTCCTCGCGCAACGACGACTCCCGGACCCGCAGCTCCCGCAGCTCCGCGGCGACGTCCTCGAGGAAGTGGCGCACGGCGTCAGGGTCGAGACCGCGCCGGGCGGCGGGGAAGGACCGGCCCGCCACCTCCTCGGGTGCGAGCCCGCTCAGCGATCCGATGGCAATGGGACGGTGGTCGGGCACGGCGCAGAGCCTATGGCGCCTCAGCCACCAGGGCGGACGCGGAGCTTCCCGCCGAGCCGCTCGAGGTCGGCGATCGCCTGGCGGACCGTCGATACGCCGAGCACCGTGAGACCCGCACCCGCGTGGGCCTTCGCCGTCGCGAGCGCCTGGGACGGGACGATGAAGACGGTCGCGCCCGCGGCACGCACGGCGGCCGTCTTCTGCGCCACGCCGCCGACATCGCCCACCTGGCCGTCGACCGACATCGTGCCGGTGGCAGCGACGCGGCGTCCCCCGGTGAGATCGCCCCGGTCGAGCTCGTTGATCAGCCCGAGGGTGAAGGCCAGACCGGCCGACGGTCCGATGATCCCGTCGCTTTGGATGCTCACGGGGAAGGGACTGCCGACCGTCTTGTACTCCTGCTCGGTGAGGATCCCGAGACACGCCCGCGGGTATCCCGCCGGCGGGGCCGGGAGCGTCGTGTGCTGCCCCGCGGCGAGGCAGACGACCTCTGCGTCGCTGCCGGTGCCCCGCACGCGCTCTTGTCCGAGGCGCAGCCTGACCGTGCGCCGGCGCTTCGTGCCGAACTCGTGGACGGCGAGCGCCTCCGCCTGACCGGGCGCCGCCTTCGCGAGGATCGCCCGGAGCGCCGACGAGGTGGTCGCGGTCGTGCCGCCGACGGCCGTGATCACGTCGCCGACGACCAGCCGACCGGCGGCCGGGGCGCCCGCCTCGAGCTGATAGACGATGACCCCGGTGGGCGTCGCCCCGACGTGGTAGCCGACGGTCTGCAGCGCCACGACTGTCGCGGCCTGCTGGGCGTTGGCCATGTCGATGACGCCCTGCTGGTCGTACTCGGTCGAGGTGGCGCCGTTCGTGAGCGCCGAGGACGGCACCACCTGGTCTGCGCTGTTCCAGCGGTAGTACAGGTAGTTGATGGCGCGCAGCCGCACCAGCTCGACGTCGGTGAGCAGGAAACGGCCGCCGTGCGCGTGGTGCAGCCGCTTCGGGACGACGATCAGGCTCGCCACGTCGATGCCGGACCCGGGTGTGATCGCGTAGTACGGGAGCTGGATGAACGCGGCGGCGACCACGGCGGCGAGGAGGAAGACGAGGACCGACAGCGCGACCGAGAGGAGCCTGCGACGGCGTGGCGCCACGGTCTCCGCCCCGGCGCTGGCGCTACCTGGTCCCCCCGCTACGCTCGGCGACGCGTGGTCCTCGAACGACACCAGCCGCTCCTCGGCCCCTCAGCCCTGCCGGCGGCGCGACGGTCTGCCGCCACGATCGCGCCCGTGTCTCATGCCCCGTAGCCTGCCACGCAGCCCGGACGCCCCGGAATCGCCCCGGCTGCCCTCCCCGCCACCGCCGACCACCCCACGCTCCGCGGGCGCAGGTCCGGTGGCGAGCGGAGCGCCTCCAGCCCCTGACGGGGCGTCGCGCCTCGCCGCCGCCCGTCGACGGGGCGAGGCGGCGCTCGCCGGTCTGCTCGGGGATGAGGACGCCGCCCGCGGCCATCTCCTCGACGAGCTGGGCGCCGTGCGCGCCGCAGCGCTCGCCGCGCTCTGCCGGCTCGGTCGCGCCCGCCCCGACGACGTCGCCGCGGCGCTGGCCGACCCGGACCCCGACGTGCGCAGGAACGCCTGCGAGCTCGCTGCGAGCCTGCCGGCCACCGACTTCGCTCCCCTGCTCGAGGACGCCGAGCCCGAGGTGATCGAGGCCGCCGCGTTCGCCTGCGGGGAGGCGGGCGACCGCCGCTCGGTCGCCCGCCTCGCGACGCTCGCGGGCTCGCACCCCGATCCGCTCTGCCGGGAGTCGGCGGTCGCCGCCCTCGGGGCCATCGGCGACGAGGGCGGGCGGCGGGCGGTGCTCGAGGCGCTCGGCGACATCCCGGCGATCCGCCGCCGCGCCGTCGTCGCGCTCGCCGCGTTCGAGGGCGAGGACGTCGCGGCGGCGCTGCGGGCGCGACTGGCAGACCGCGACTGGCAGGTCCGGCAGGCCGCCGAGGACCTGCTCGCCGCTGGGGAGGGACCGGAGTAGAGCGGCCGGCCGTTGGCGGACCCGGGTTCCTCGACGGCGCCGGGCGCCGAACGGCGCGGGCCCAGAGTGGCGCGGAGGCCGGGCGGCGCGGGGCTCAGCGGCGCGGGGCTCAGCGGCGCGGAGGCGCGCTGACCGCCGAGGTGAGCACGTCGAGCATGGACAGGCAACGGCTCGCCCCGACGACCGCGCACAGACGCGGCTCGGAGGAGACGTGGACGGGCAGGCCCGTCGCGGTCGCGAGGCGCCGGTCGAAGCCGTCGAGCGAGGCGCCCCCGCCGGCCAGGACCAGTCCCCGTCCGAGCAGGTCGTTGGCGAGGTCGGGTGGCGCGTCCGTGATGCACGCGACGGCGGCGTCGAGGACGGGCGACACGAGCTCCTCGAGGACCGGGCGCAGCTCGGAGCGCGCCAGGACCGCCGTGGCGGTGCGCCCGGTCCGAGCGTCGCGCCCGACGACCTCCACACGCAGCTCGGGCGAGGCGGCGTCGAGGGTGCCGATCGTGCGACAGACCTCCGCTGCGGTGGCCTGGTCGACGACGAGACCGTGGCGGCGGGCGAGCAGCGACCGCACGGCGTCGTCGACGTCCTCGCCGCCGAAGGCGAGCGACCTCGAGGTGACAAGCCCCCCGAGGGCGAGGACGCCCGCGTCGGTCGTCCCCCCGCCGACCTCGACGACCATCGACCCCGACGGCTCCTCGATGGCGAGCGAGGAGCCGACGGCGCACGCCAGCGGTTGCTCCACGAAGCGGACCTGGCGAGCCCCAGCCTTGCGCAGGGCACGGTCGAGCGCTCGGTGCTGCACCTTGGTCGCCCCCACGTGCGAGCACACGAGGATCCTCGGGTGCTGGAGTCGGGAAACGCCGGCGTTGCGGAGCACCTCGCTGAGCACCTCCTCGGCGAGGGAGAGGTCGAAGAGCTGGCCGCGGCGGACGGGTCGGACGATGCTCACCCTGCCGGCGGAGCCGGCACCGACGCCGAGGGCCTCGTGGCCGAGCGCGAGCAGCCGGCCGGAGTCGCCGTCGATGGCGGCGACGGTCGGCTCGTCCAGCAACAGACGGCCGTCGGAGTCGACGACGCGGGTGGTGGAGGTCCCGAAGTCGAGCGCCAGGTCCGCGCTCAATGACCGTCCACCACGCGCATGGGCCCCATCGTACGGGGCGCCGGGCGGGCGTCGCACCGTCCCGACCTCCCCGGACCCTCGCCAAGCGGTAGCCTGCGCCGTCGTGGCCGCGTTCTCGGGGGATTTCGAGGAGGTGCCGGAGGAGGGGTTCTCCTCCCGTCCCCTACCCCCAGAAGACCGCCTGTGGCGCCATCCGTCCGAGCTCGGAAACGCCAATCCTTCGATCGCGCTCGACCCGGTCGCCGTGCGCCGGCGGTGGCTCGCCAGCCAACCCTCGCGGGCCAGCGCCTGGACCGCCGGCCTGGTCGGGGCCATCCTCGCCACCGGTCTGGTCGCGCTCGGCACCCACCTCGCCGGAGCCTTCACCGGGCACCCGACGACGGGCTCCGCCTCCCCGCCAATCGAAGGGACGATCGGACCCTTCCTGCCGAGGGCCTCGACGCCGAGCAGCGACGGACTCGGAGCGGCGCTCACCTCGAGCATCTGGCAGGTGGGCGCGGCTATCGCGGTCGTCGACGTCATGCACGGCACGACGGACCGCCGCTGCCTTGCCCTCGTCGTCCGCCACGACGGGATCCTCGTCGCGCCGGCGGCGTACGTCCGCGGCGGGACGACCACGCTCGTCACCCTCTCCGACAACGTGTCCTACGTCGCCTCGGTGGTCGCGAGCGACTCGCGAAGCGGGCTCGCGGTGCTGCGCATCAACGGCGCGACGGACCTGCCGGTCGTGAAGCTCGGCTCCGCCGAGGCCGTGAACGCCGGCTCGTTCGCCCTCGCGGTGACCGGGCCCGGAGGGTCGACCTACGACCTCGGCACGGTCCGCAAGCTCGACACGCGCCTCGTGGTCGACGGCAGCCAGCTCACCGACACGCTCGTCACGGACCTGCCGGCGCTAAGCGCCCCACCGGGCAGCGCCGTCATCGACTCGAGCGGCGCCGTCGTCGGGATGGTGGCCGGCTCGTACCACGGCGGAGCGGTCGCCGTGCCCTCATGGGTCGCGGCACCGGTCACGGGCCAGCTCCTCGCCGACCGCGCGGTCGAGCACGGCTGGCTCGGCATCACCGGCAAGACCGTGCACGAGTCCGGCTTCTCGCCGGCCGGCGTGCTCGTGCAGTCGGTCGTCGCGGGCAGCGCTGCCGGGGAGGCCGGGCTGCGCGTCGGGGACATCATCACCTCCGTCGACGCCCAGCCGGTCAACTCGCTCGTCGGGCTGCTCGGTCACCTCTACGGCGTCCCGGCGGGGGCGAAGCTCACCGTCGGGATCGACCGCGGCTCGGCGGACCTCTTCTACTACGTCTACCTCCAACAGAGCCCGAGCGGCTGAGCCACGGGCGCGCGCCCAGGCGGGCCCCGCCGGGACGCTGGCGCGACTCGGTAGATTCGACGCCGTGCCGAGGACCACGTACGACCTGCGCGCCCTGCCGGCCGACGGCCTGACGCGCTGCCCCTGGGCGAGCGACGCGTTGCTCGCCGCCTACCACGACGAGGAGTGGGGGGTGCCGGTCCACGACGACCGCCGCCACTTCGAGATGCTCACCCTCGAAGGTGCCCAGGCCGGGCTGTCGTGGCGGACGGTGCTCGCGAGGCGCGACGGCTACCGCAACGCCTTCGCCTCCTTCGAGCCGGCGTTGGTGGCGCCGTTCACGTCCGCCGACGTGGAGTCGTGCCTCGCCGACCCCGGCGTGATCCGCCACCGCGCCAAGCTCGAGAGCGTCGTCACGAACGCCCGGGCCTTCGTCGCCCTCCAGGAGGCCGAAGGGAGCTTCGACGCCTACGTGTGGCGCTTCGTCGACGGCCGGCCGGTCCGCAACGCCTACGCGACGAGCGCCGAGCTCCCTGCGTCCACGCCCCTTTCCGCGGGCCTGGGCCGCGATCTTCGCCGTCGCGGCTTCTCCTTCGTCGGGCCGACGATCTGCTACGCGTACC
Organism: Acidimicrobiales bacterium; assembly: GCA_035532475.1. Classification (GTDB taxonomy): domain Bacteria; phylum Actinomycetota; class Acidimicrobiia; order Acidimicrobiales; family Bog-793; genus DATKQY01. The sequence continues at coordinate 11,843 of DATKQY010000040.1, forward strand.
TGCAGGCCACGGGGCTCGTGAACGACCACCTCACCTCGTGCCACCGATGGCGAGCCCTCGGTTGACGAGGAACGACGCCATCTTGGCGAAGTAGGCGCGCAGCTCCTCCTCCTCGGCCCCGCCGAGCCCGGACGCGTCGAGCGCCGCGCCCATGCGCGCGAGCCACGCGTCGCGCTCGGCCGCCCCGATCGGGAACTCCAGGTGCCGCAGGCGCAGCCGGGGCTGGCCCCGCAGCGCCTCGTACTCGCGCGGTCCGCCCGCCAGCTGGATGAGGAAGAGGGCGAGGCGCTCTGCCGGCGGGCCCAGGTCCTCGGGGTACAGCGGCCGCAGCAGCTCGTCGACCGCCACCCCTGCGTAGAAGCGCCCGACCAGCTCGACGAAGAAGCGCCGGCCGCCGACGCGCTCGTAGAGGGAGTCGGGGGCCACGCCGCCCGCCCCGTCGGGTCCCTCGGCGAGATCGCTCACACCGTCGAGCATCGCGGCCGCGCCGTCCTCAACGTGGCGGGCGGGCGGCCCCCCGGCACGGGCCCGCCGTCAACCCTGCGCCTGGAGCTGGGCGTCCAGCTCGCCGAGCACGCGGTAGCAGTCGAGCACGGAGGCGACGCTCGAGTTCGGCTCGCGCCCCTCGTCGATCGCGGCGACGAACTCGCGGTCCTGCAGCTCGATGCCGTTCATCGAGACGTCCACCTTCGACACGTCGATCGGCTCGTCCTTGCCGTCGAACAGGTCGTCGTAGCGCGCGAGGTAGGTCCCGTTGTCGCAGATGTAGCGGAAGAAGGTGCCGAGCGGGCCGTCGTTGTTGAAGCTCAACGCCAGGGTGCAGATCTTCCCCGCGCCGCTGCGGAGCTGGATGGACATGTCCATCGCGATCCCGAGGTCGGGGTTGATCGGGCCCTGGACGGCGTTCGCGACGACGATCTCCTCGCCGGTCTGGTAGCGGAAGAGGTCGACCGTGTGGGCGGCGTGGTGCCACAGCAGGTGGTCGGTCCAGCTGCGGGGCTGGCCGAGCGCGTTCATGTTCGTACGGCGGAAGAAGAACGTCTGCACGTCCATCTGCTGGATGGCCAGCTCCCCCGCGACGATCCGGCGGTGCACCCACTGGTGCGACGGGTTGAAGCGTCGGGTGTGCCCGACCATGCAGACACGCCCGGTCTCGCGCTGGACCCGGTCGACCTGCTGCGCGTCCGCCCAGCTGTCGGCGAGTGGGATCTCCACCTGGACGTGCTTGCCGGCGCGCATCGCGGCGATCGACTGCGCGGCGTGCATCTGGGTCGGCGTGCAGAGGATCACCGCGTCCACGTCGTCGCGCGCGAGCGTCTCGTCGAGGTCGGTCGTGGCGTGGCCGATGCCGTACTTCCGGGCGACCTCTTGCGCCTGGTCCAAGCGCCGGCTCACGATCGAGGTGACCTCCACCCCGTCGATGCTGCTCAGCCCGTCGAGGTGCTTGATGCCGAATGCGCCGGCACCGGCGAGTGCGATTCGCATGGCAGTTCCTTCCGGATCGTCGGTCATGCCGGCTGGCGCCGGGATGCAGCGGCCCACGGTACGGGGCGTGGCTGGTGCCGCCCCGGCTCGAGCACGCCGGCCGGCGGCCGAGGCGTCAGCGACCGGGCTCCATCACGATGTGCCCGAGCGCCGTGTTCGACGCGGGCACGTGGTAGAAGCGGTGCAGCTCCTTCGGGTTGTCGCCCATCGCGCCGCGCATGATCAGCCACATCACGAGCTCGATCGCCTCCGAGCCCGCCTCGCGCACGTACTCGATGTGCGGCATCCGGCGCAGCGCCTCCGGGTCGGAGGTGAGGCGGTCGAGGAACGAGATGTCGAACTCGCGGTTGATCAGTCCCGCCCGCGGCCCCTGGAGCTGGTGGCTCATGCCGCCGGTGCCCCAGATCTGGACGTTGAGGTCCTCCTCGTAGCTCTCGACGGCGCGCCGGATGGCCTCGCCGAGCTCCCAGCAGCGGTTGCCGGTCGGAGGCGGGTACTGCACGACGTTGACCGGCACGGGTATCACCCTGGCCGGCCATGCCTCCGGCTGGCCGAACACGAGCGACAGCGGCACGGTGAGACCGTGGTCGACGTCCATCTTGTTGACGATCGTCATGTCGAACTCGTCGAGGATCGTCGACTGGGCGATGTGCCAGGCGAGGTCGGGATGACCCTGGACGACCGGCACCGGTCGCGGGCCGAATCCCTCGTCGGCGGGAGCGAAGCTCTCAGCGCAGCCGATGGCGAACGTCGGGATGATCTCGAGGGAGAAGGCCGAGGCGTGGTCGTTGTAGACGAGGACGATGACGTCCGGCTTCTCCTCGGCGATCCAGCGCTTGGCCCAGTCGTACCCGGAGAAGACCGGTTGCCAGTACTCCGAGGTCGACTTGCCGAGATCGAGCGCCGCGCCGATGGCGGGCACGTGGCTCGTGGTGAGGCCTGCGGTGATCCTGGCCATGTTCAGCGGCCCTCCTTGATCGACCGCACGCCCTCTGGCGAACGGCCCCCGGCGAGCATCATCGCCGCGTAGTCCTCCGGGCTCATCCCCGTCATCGACCCGGCGGCGTCCTGGAAGCTCTTACCGTCGCTCGAGAAGAGCTTGGCCAGGAAGTAGATGTTCCCACCCTCGGCGATGGCCGCGTTGTAGTCCCGCTTGAGGACGGCCTGCTTCTGGGCCTCGGTCATCGGCCACTCGTCGAGGTACGCCCGCTCGTCGGCCTTGAACCGGGCGCGGTTCTCCGCCTTCATCAAGCTCATGCAGAACTGGTTCAGGTGGTAGCCCTTGCGCGAGCGCTGGGCGTTGAAGAGCGTGGTGCCTGGGATGTCGTCGAAGTCGGAAAGGTCGGTCATGCGTCTGCTCCCCAGTAGAGCCGCATCGGGTTGTCCACGAGCAGCTTCTGGCGCAGCTCGTCCGTCGTGGCGATGCGGGGGATGAAATCGACGAGCTTGCCGTCGTCGGGCATGTGGCTCTTCAGGTTCGGATGCGGCCAGTCCGTCCCCCAGAGCACGCGGTCGGGAAAGGTGTCGACGAGCAGGCGGGCGAAGGGCACGACGTCGTCGTATCCCGGGGGGCCCGAGACCGTCAGGCGCTCCGGGCCGGTGACCTTCGACCAGACCTGGGGGTGCTCGCTCATGAGCCGCACGAACCGGCCGAACTCCGGCCCGTCCACCGGCTTGGTGACGTCGGGCCGACCCATGTGGTCGACCACGACCGTCGTCGGCAGCGACGTGAAGAAGTCCCAGCGCTCCTCGAGGTCGGCCGCCTCGAAGTAGACGACGATGTGCCAGCCGAGCGCCGCGATCCGCTCCACGATGCCCTGGTAGTAGGCGTCCGGCTTCGGATCGACGAGTCGACGGACGAAATTGAAGCGCACCCCGCGCACCCCGGCCTCGTGCATCTCGGCCAGGTCCTCGCCGGTCACGTCCGGCCGGACGGTCGCGACACCTCTCGCCCGCCCCGCTGAAGACCTGAGCGCGTCGACCATCGCGCTGTTGTCGGCGCCGTGGCAGGTGGCCTGCACGACCACGTTCTTGTCGACGCCGAGGAAGTCGCGCAGCGCGAACAGCCGTTCCTTGCCGGCGTCGCACGGCGTGTACTTGCGCTCCGGCGCGTAGGGGAACTCGGCGCCCGGCCCGAAGACGTGGCAGTGGGCGTCGACGGCGCCCTGCGGCAGGACGTAGGTCGGCGCCGAGGGATCGGGGTCGAACGCCAGCCAGTCGGCGTCCATCTGGAAGGTGGCGGACATCAGTGCCCGCTGGCCTTCAGGCGCGCGTCAAGGCGCGGGAAGACGCGTCGCGCGTTGCCGGAGAAGACCTGCTCTCGCACGCCGGGCGTCAGGTCGAGCGCGTCGAGGTAGCGCCTCGTGTCGTCGAAGTGGTGGCCGGTCTCCGGGTCGATGCCACGCACGGCACCGACCATCTCGGAGCCGAAGAGGATGTTGTCGGTGTCGATCACCTCGAACAGCAGGTCGATCCCGGCCTGGTGGTAGACGCAGGTGTCGAAGTAGACGTTCTTCATGACGTGCTCGCGCAGCGGCGGCTGCTTCAGCATGTCCGCAAGCCCCCGGTAGCGCCCCCAGTGGTACGGCACCGCGCCGCCGCCGTGGGGGATGACGAAGCGCAACGTCGGGAACTCGGCGAACAGGTCCCCCTGCAGGAGCTGCATGAAGGCGGTGGTGTCGGCGTTGATGTAGTGGGCGCCCGTCGCATGGAAGTTGGGGTTGGCGCTCGCCGAGACATGGATCATGGCCGGCACGTCGAGCTCGACCATCTTCTCGTAGAAGGGGTACCAGGCCTTGTCGGTGAGCGGCGGCGACGTCCAGTAGCCGCCGCTCGGGTCGGGGTTCAGGTTGCATCCGGCGAAGCCGAGCTCGTTGACGCAGCGCTCGAGCTCGGCGATCGAGTTGGCGATCGGGACCCCCGGCGACTGGGGCAGCTGGCACACCCCGACATAGGTGTCGGGGTACAGGTCGACGACCCGCTTGATGAGGTCGTTGCAGACCCGGGCCCAGGCGCTGCTGACCCCCTCGTCGCCGACGTGGTGGGCCATCGCCGAGGCCCGCGGCGAGAACACCGTCATGTCGGTGCCGCGCTCGGCGAGCAGGCGGAGCTGGTTCGCCTCGAGCGTCTCGCGGATCTCGTCGTCGGAGATCGCCGGGTACGGCGGTGTCGAGTCGCCAGCCTCGAACGCCGCCTTCTGCGCCTCGCGCCAGAGGTTGTGCGCTTCGGGCGCCGTCGTGTAGTGGCCGTGGCAGTCGATGATCATGCGTGCGCCTTCCGAACGTCATCCAAGCAAGAGGTGGCCGCCGCCGCAACTTCTGGTGTGGCTCGGACGCGTGCGCCGCCAGGCGGGCCCGAGCCGCGCCGGACCGCTGCGCTCACGGGCCCGCCCACACCGACACGGGGACGAGCACCTCGCCGCGCATCAGCAACCTCGCCGTCCGCAACAGCGCCGCACGGCGCACGGTCAGCTCCCCGGCGTCGGTCCCGACGTCCATGGAGACGGTGAAGAAGCCGGTCGGGTGCTCGACGTCGAGATCCGTGATGCCCGAGGCCCCGGTGACGCCGGCGATCTCGGCGGCGACCGAGCCGGGGACGAGGCAGGCCGTCGCGACCGAGACCGCACCGAAGACGCCGATCGCCTCGTGCACGCGGTGCGGGATGAAGGTGCGCGTCGACACGACGCCCCCGTGCTTCGCCGGCGCCAGCAGGGTCATCTTCGGCACGGTCTTGGCGGTGACGTCGCCGAGGTTCATGAGCGGGCCGGCCGCCAGGCGGATCGACTCGACCTTGGCCTTCACCGCGGCGTCCGCCTCGATGTCGGCCGGCTCCTCGTAGCCGGTGAGGCCGAGGTCGGCGGCCGCCATGCACACGACCGGCATGCCGTTGTCGATGCAGGTGACGCGGACGCCCTCGACGAGGTCGACCGGGCGCTTCGTCGGGAGCAGGGCCCCGCAGGACGAGCCGGCGACGTCGAGGAAGTCGATCGGGACGGGCGCGTGGCTTCCCGGGACGCCGTCGATGCGCGCCGTGCCGTCGTAGCGGACGACGCCGTCGGGCGTCTCGACGTGCGCCACGGCGAGGCTCTCGGTGTTCTCCATCCAGATGCGGACCGAGGTCGTGGGCTCCTCGGTCGCCAGCAGGCGGGCCTCCAACGCGAACGGGCCGACGCCGGCGAGGATGTTCCCGCAGTTCTGGTTGTCGGAGACCTCGGCCCGGTCCGGCCAGACCTGCAAGAAGAGGTAGTCGACGTCGGCGTCGTCACGCTCGGAGCGCTTCACGATGGCCACCTTGGACGTGAGCGGGTGCCCTCCGCCCATCCCGTCGATCTCGCGGGCGTCGGGCGAGCCCATCGCCGCCAGCAGCACGGCGTCGCGTGTCTCGGTGTCGTCCGGCAGGTCCTCTGCGAGGAAGTACAGGCCCTTCGACGTCCCGCCGCGCAGCACGGCGCAGCGGATCGCGGTCTGCGGCATTACGCCTCCGGCTCGTCGACGTAGCGCAGGCCACGCTCGGCGAGCTTCTCGCGCATCGAGTACAGGTCGAGCCCGAGCTCGCCCTTGGCGAGGCGCTCACGCTTGTCGGCCTCGTTCTCCTCGCGCTTGCGGGAACGCTCGAGGACCGACGCGGCCTCTTCGCGCCGGACGACGACGACGCCGTCGTCATCGGCGAGGATCACGTCGCCCGGGCGGACGTAGGCCCCGGCGCAGACGATCGGCACCTGGACGTTCCCGGGCGTCTCCTTCACCGTGCCCTGCGCGGAGACGGCCTTCGACCAGACCGGGAAGCCCATCTCGGTCAGTTCGGCGACATCGCGCACGCCCGCGTCGATCACGAGGCCGCGCACGCCGTGCGCCACGAGGCTCGTCGCGAGGAGCTCGCCGAAGTAGCCGTCCTCGCACGGGCTCGTGGGCGTGACGACGAGCACGTCGCCCGGCTGGGCCTGCTCGACCGCGACGTGGATCGACCAGTTGTCGCCCGGCGCCACCTCGCAGGTGAGCGCGGTGCCGGCGACGCGGACGGGTCGGTAGATGGGCCGCAGGCGCGAGGCGAACAGCCCGGTCCGGCCCTGCGCCTCGTGCACCGTGGCGACGCCGTAGCGACCGAGCCCGTCGACGGTGGCGAGGTCGCTACGCCTCACATTTCGAACGACGACGGCCATGCACACCCCCGGACGGCTCCTGATCTGGATCCATCGTATCCGCGCCCGATGCGGCGGTCGGTGGGCGTCGCGGCCGCCGGCCGAGACCGCCGGGCACGCCATCGGCGTCTGCTCGCCACGGATCCCGAGGTCAGTGTTACAGCCCGCCCGGGACAGCGCGGGCCGCCGGCCTTCGAGCACCACGGCGAGCTTCCCCGCCTCGCACGAGGGGCGCTCTCGGTGACCGTGCTCGCCGGCTCGGCCGCCGGCGCGGCGCCCTCCCCGGCCCGCACGGTCCGCGCGACCGTCGCGCTGGAGGTCACGGCGCCCGCCGGCGGCAGCGGGACCCTCGCGCTCGATCCCGCGTTCGAGCACGGTGTCGCGGTGCTCGACGCTGCCGTGTCCCTCGAGGGTGCCGTGCTGGCTCCGGACCTCCTGTGCCACCTCGGCGTCGGCCGCGACGAGCTCGGACTTCGCGCCGGGCCGGACGGCGCGCGCGTGCTGCTGATCGGGGGCGAGCCCCTCGCCGAGGGGATCGTCGTCTGGTGGAACTTCGTCGGGCGCAGCACCGAGGAGATCGCCGGGGCCCGAGCGGACTGGGAGTCCGGCCTGCGCTTCGGCGAGGTTCGCGGCGCCGGGCGGACTGGGAGTCCGGCCGGCGCTTCGGCGAGGTTCGCGGCGCCGCGACGCCGCGCGTCGCAGCGCCGCCCATGCCCCCCGGACGGCTCCGCTCGACGGGGGAAGCGTGGGAACGCCCCCGCCCGAGCTGACCTAGATTCGCCCCATGGACCCCGACCTGCCCGCCGGGATGGGCGGCTTCTTCCCGGGGATGCTCAACGACCTCCTCCGCCTGCTCCGGACCGATTCGCCGATCCAGTGGGACCTCGCCCTCCAGCTCGCCCAGACGATCGCCGGGGAGAACGGCCCGGAGGCGAACGTGGACCCGCTCGCTCGCATCCGCCTGGAGGAGCTGGCGCGCATCGCCGAGCTCCACGTCGCCGACGTCACCGGCATGGCGACGACGCCGGACGGCCGCCCCGTCGCCGTGGTCGGCGCCAGCCGGGTCGACTGGGCCCGGCGCAGCCTCGAGAGCTGGCGCGGGGTCATCGAGGCCATCGCGGGGGCGCTCGCCCCACCGCCGGCGCCGGCCGAGGCCGAGACGACCGCCGGCGCCGACCGCGGGGAGGGCGGCGAGGGCCCCGACCTGGCGGCGTTCCTCAGCCAGTGGACGACGGCGGTCGCCCCGGCGCTGATCGCCATGCAGGTGGGCTCGGTCGTCGGTCACCTCGCCCGGCGCACGCTCGGCCAGTACGAGCTCCCGCTCCCGCGCCGTGCCAGCGGGGAGCTGCTCGTCGTCCCGGCGAACGCCGCGGAGTTCGCCACCGACTGGAGCCTGCCGCCCGACGACGTCGCGCTTTGGCTCGCCGTGCGCGACGTCACCACCCACGCGGTGCTCTCCCGCCCGCACGTCTCCGCGCGCCTCGAGACGCTCCTGGTCGAGCAGGCCCGGGGCTTTCGGCCGGACCCCAGCGCGCTCGAGGCCCGGCTCGGGGAGGCGGAGGGCGGGCTCGGGGACCTCGGCGACCTCACGAGGCTCCTCGCCGATCCCGCCGCGCTCCAGGAGGTGGCCGAGACGCCCGAGCTGCGGCGGGTGCGTGCCGAGCTCCAGGCCCTCGGGGCGACGATCGGCGGCTACGTCGAGTGGGCGACGGACACCGCGGCGCTCCACGCGATCGGCGCCCGGGCGGCGATCCGGGAGGCGATGCGGCGGCGCCGGGTCGAGCGCGGCGAGCAGGAGCGCGTCGCCGAGGCCCTCTTCGGCCTCCTCCTCGACCAGGACCAGCTCGACCGGGGCGAGGCCTTCGTCCGGGGGGTGCTGGAGCGCGGTGGCGAGTCCGAGCTCGCCAAACTCTGGGTCGTCGAGGCGAGCCTGCCGACGCCGGCCGAGGTCGACGCGCCGGGCCTGTGGATCGAGCGGGTCAACCTGCCGAGGCTCGCCGGGGAACCCGAGGCCGGCGGCGACACCGGAGGGGACGGGACGCCCGACGGCGGCGACGCTCCCCCGCGATGACCCCTCCCGGCCGGCGGACCGGGCCGAAGCGACAGCCGTTTCGACCGCCCCGCACGACGTCGTGTCCGGGCGGCGCGCGGCGCTCAGCCCCCGGCGGGGCCATCCTCCTCCGGCAGGCCGAGATCCCACTCCAGCAGGAGGTTCTCCCGCTCGGCGTCACGGACGACGCGCTCGCGGTTGCGGCGGAACTGCGGGTCGTGCGGCGGGAGCAGGACCAGGCGGGCGAGCGCGCGCTCGCGGAAGGCCTCGATCACGGCGCGCTCGCCGAACTCCGACTCGACCTCCCAGTGGGGCGCCACGGGGCCGAGGTAGACGACGCGGACGTGGCCCCGGGGGGGTTCGGGCGGCGCGGTCTCCTCGACGTGCGGCATGGTCATGCGAAGCTCCTCGCTCTCGGTACGGCGCTCGAGTCTACCGAGGCGCCCGGGATCGCCCGGGGCGGTACGTCGGGGCCCGCCGCAACGAGTTCGACACCGGAGCGACGGCAAGCTGCGCGCGCTCCGTCACCATCGTCACCACGCGACGCGCGAGCATCGTCGGTGAGCGTGGTGCCCGATGGGGTGACGGCGTGCGCCAAAAGGTGTAACGTAGTCGTAACAGTAGGGTCCATCGGGCGCCCGGGGCGACGAAAGTGCCGTCGCACCAGCGAATCCGGCGGAGCAACCAGCGTGTCACGGGGCGATGCCCATGCAATGCGCGCCGCGCTGCTGGCGGGCAGAATGGTGGTTGTGATGGACACGGTGTGGATGGCGGAGGGCAAGTGCCGGGACCTCCCACCCGAGACCTTCTTCCCGAGTGACGGGGTCGGTGTCGACGTGGCCAGGCGCATCTGCGCCGACTGCCCGGTGAAGGCGCCGTGCCTCGAGTACGCCATGGAGAACCACATCGACCACGGCGTCTGGGGTGGCACCTCAGAGCGCGAGCGCCGCCGCCTCGCGCGCCAGCGCCGTCACCTCACCCTGCACCCGGTGCGCTGAGCCCGCAGGCCTGCCCACGGCGGCGCGGCCACCGCCCGCCCGTGTTCGCCTCGCCGTCCAGGCGCGCCCTGGACGGCCGCGCGACCTCCGCCTGAGCCGCCGTGCTCCAGTGCGTCGTCAACCTGAGCGAAGGCCGCCGTGCGGAGGTCATCGCCCAGATCGCCAGAGCCGCTGGCGCGACGCTGCTCGACGTGCACACCGACGCCTGGCACAACCGGAGCGTGCTGACCCTCGCCGGGCCGGGGACCGAAGACGCCATCCGGGCCGTCGCGGCCGGCGCCGTCGAGCTGCTCCACCTCCCCGCGCACGAAGGGGTCCACCCCCGCCTCGGCGTCGTCGACGTGGTCCCCTTCGTCCCGCTCCTGCCCGGTGCCGGTCCCGACGAGCTCGCCGCGGCGCCGCTCGGGGAGGCCGTTCGCGCGCGGGAGGACTTCCTCCGCTACGCGGGCGAGGTGCTCGGCATCCCGGCCTTCCGCTACGGCCCGGAGCGTTCGCTCCCCGAGGTGCGCCGCGGGGCGTTCGTGGACCTGGCGCCCGACGCCGGACCGGCCTCGCCGCACCCGAGCGCCGGGTCCTGCTGCGTCGGGGCCCGGCGGGTGCTCGTCGCCTACAACCTCGTCCTCGAGCGCCCCGATCTCGATCTGGCCCGCAGGATCGCCCGGGAGCTGCGCTCGCCGGACGTCCGCGCGCTGGCCTTCGTCGCCGGCCGCGCCATCCAGGTCTCGTGCAACCTCGTCGCGCCGTGGCGCTTCGGGCCGCTCGAGGCGTTCGACGCCGTCGCCGGCCGCGCCGACGTCGCCTCGGCAGAGCTGGTCGGGCTCGTGCCCGAGAGCGTGCTCGAGCGGGTGCCGCGGGAGCGCTGGGCGCAGCTCGACCTCGGCGAGGACCGCACGGTCGAGGCCCGCCTGGCACGCGGCTGACGCCGCGTCCGGGCGGCCTCAGCTCACGATGCTGCGGCCTCGCGCTGCTGGAGCAGCCGGGCCCGGCGCACGCGGCGGCGCTCCCGCTCGCTCATCCCACCCCAGATGCCGAACTTCTCACCGTTCGCGATCGCGAACTCGAGGCAGTCCTCGCGCACCACGCAGCCGCGGCACACTTCCTTCGCCTCCCGGGTCGACGAGCCCCGCTCCGGGAAGAAGAGCTCCGGGTCCACGCCCATGCAGTTCGCACGGGACTGCCATCCCCGCTCGGCTCCACCTATGAGCGCTCGGATGTCCACCGGCACCCTCCCCTCTCAGCGTCCGCCACCAGGCCGCGAGTGGCGACGGTGGAATTACACCGCTGTCATCATCATGGACCCAAAAGGGCAGTTTCGCAAGGGGGCAATCGCGAAAGCGCCGGTCAGGCGCCGTGGCGGAGGCGGCGGCTCGAGGCCGAGCGGTGCTCGACGAAGTCGACCAGCACGTAGTCCCCGAGCGTCTCCGGTGTCGTGAAGAAGGCGCGCCCGCGGTTGCGGCGGGTCATCAGCTCGACGAAGGAGCGCAGCCCCCCGGTCGCGTCGAGCACGAAGGTGTTGATCCGGATGCGCTCGCGGGTGCAGCGGGCCACCTCCTGCAGCGTCGCCTCGAGGGTCTCGGGCACCGTCGGGTAGTTGAAGAAGACCCCGCCGTCGGGCAGGACGTGCGCCGTCGGCTCGCCGTCGGTGATCACGATCACCTGCTTCGAGCCGCTGCGGTGGGCCAGCATCTTGCGCGAGAGCGCCAGCGCGTGCTGGAGATTGGTCCCGTAGGCGAAGTCCCAGGAGACCTCGGGGAGCTCCTCGGGCCGGATCTCGCGCGCCGTCGCCGAGAAGCCGACGAGGCCCAGGTAGTCGCGCGGGTAGCGCGACGCGATGAGCGCCTGCAGTGCCATCGCCACCTTCTTCGCCGCGAGGAAGTTGTCGCGCATCGGCATCGAGAGCGACAGGTCGACGCACAGCACCGTCGACGCAGCGCTCAGGTGCTCGCTGCGCTCGATGGCGAAATCGTCGACCTGGAGGCGGATCGGCAGCTCGACGCCCGCGCGCCCGGCCGGCCCGCCGCGCTGGTCGGCGGCGGTGCGGGCGATGGCGTTGCGGATCGTCTGCTCGATCTGCACGTGGAACGGGTCGCCGTGCTCGTAGCTCTTCGTCTCGCCCTCCCGCTCGTGGCCGAGGCCCGGGCTCTGGTGGGCATGGTCGCCGATGCGGTCCCGCCGGAGGCGGGCGAACAGCTCGTCGAGGGCCTTCGTGCCGAGTCGCCGCAGCCCCCGCGGGGTGAGCCTCAGCCGGCCCTGCTTGCGCCGCGCCAGGCCGGCCTCCTCGAGGCGACGGGTCAGCTCGGCGAGCGCCTGCAGGGACGCCGCGGCGTCGTGGCCGAGGAGCTCGGCCGCCGCCTCCGGGTCGACCTCGGCGAGGGTCGTCGGGTCGGTCCCGGCGCTGAGGAGCTGCTCGAGCTGGGAGAGCTGGCCGAGCTGGCCGAACAGGTCGGCGGCACCTGCCATGGCGATCGGGTCGCCACCGGACATCGTGAACCCCCGGTCCCAGCCCGCCGCGGGCAACGCGTCGCGGAGGTTGTTGGCGAGGCGGTCGACCTGCCACGCGAGGTCGAGGTCGCCGAGCAGCTCCTCCATCAGCGCGGCGAGCTCGGCGCGCTGCTCCTCGGTCATCGAGGCGACGAGGGCGGAGGCCGCCGCCATGCGCTCGGCCATCTGGGCGAGCAGCTCGTCGAGGTCGCGCGGGCTGCCCGGGAAGAGGTCGCCGAACTGCTCCATGAACTGGTCGAAGGAGGGGTCGGGCGGCTCGCCCGCTGCGCGCTGCTCGAGCATCCGGTTGAGGGCGTCGAGGCCGGCGCGCAGGTGCTCTCGCTCCTCGGGCCCGGCCGCGGCCATCGCTCCCGCCGCCCGGTCGAGCTGGAGCTGGGTGAGGTCGTGGCGGAGCTGCTCCACCAGCTGCTCGAAACGCTCCCGGGCCTCCTCGGACACGAAGTCGTAGTTGGCGAGGGCGTGGATCTGGTCGGCGAGCCCCGCCGGGAGCAGGTCGAGCTCGGCGTGGTGCTCGCCAGCCCGGCGCGCCGCGTCGCGACTCGCGTCCTCGCCGCCCGCGGCCGCGGCGCGCGCCGCCTCGTCGTCGATCGCCCGGCGCTCCGTCGACAGGACCTCGTCGAGGGCCCGCACGACGTCGTCGGTGAGACCGGACAGGTCGTGGGAGGCCAGCTCCTGGCGGCGCTGGCGGATCCGTTCGAGCAGCTCCTGCAGCCCGGCGACCCGCTGGCCGTCGCGGGTGGTGAACCCCTCCTGCAGCAGGCGCCGGAGGGCGGCGTCGAGGTCGCCGTGGTAGAGGAGGTCGTCGGAGACCTGGGCGAGGACCTCGTCGCCGTCGAGGACGACCGGACGCTGGGACCCGTCCCAGCGCGAGTAGCGCCAGCGGGCGCTCGAGCGTGGTGGAGGGATCATCGCGCCCGGTCTCGCCTCGTCGCCCGACGTCAGCGGGCCCGGTAGGCGGCCGTGGCGCCGAGCTCGTCCTTGTTCAGACGGCGCGACAGGTGGAGCCCCTCGAGCACGAGCTCGACGGCGCTCGCCACCTGGGACGCGCTCGCGCCAGCGCCGGCGAGGCCGGACACGATCTCGCCGAGGCGGGGCACCTCGGCGGCGAGCTTGACGTACGCCGTCGAGGCGACGAGCGGGCCGGCCTCGGCGTCGCGGCCCTCGGAGAAGGCCCCGACGACCTCCGCGAGGTGCGCCGGCGGGCAGTGCTCGCGGAAGGTCTGGAGCACGGCGGTCGAGAGCAGGCCGGCAACGACCTCCCGGTCCTCCCCCTCCTCCAGCGCGTCCACCTCGACCTTGCCGAGCGTCGAGGCGAAGAGCGCGCCGAGGTCGCTCACCCGGGGGGCCGCGTCGGCCTCCCCGAGGCGCAGCGCCCGGCGCAGGGCCGCCGCGACGAGGGTCTCGTAGTTGGCGACGCTCAGGCGAACCGACACCCCCGAGCGCTGGTTCACCCGCCCGCTCGCGCGTGCCGCCTGGCTCAGGCGGGCCACGATCTCGGCCATGAACGCCGGCACCTCGACGGCCACCCCCGGGATCGAGATCGGCGCGGCCTCCTGGTCGACGATCGCCATCTCCGTCGCGACCTCGAAGGGGTAGTGCGTGCGTATCTGGGCGCCGAAGCGGTCCTTCAGGGGCGTGATGATGCGCCCCCGGTTCGTGTAGTCGTCCGGGTTCGCGGTCGCGACGAGGACGATGTCGAGCGGCAGTCGCACCCGGTGGCCCCGGATCTGTACATCGCGCTCCTCGAGCACGTTCAGCAGGCCGACCTGGATCCGCTCGGCGAGGTCGGGCAGCTCGTTGACGGCGAAGATCCCGCGGTTGGTCCTCGGCACGAGCCCGTAGTGGATCGTCAGCTCGTCGGAGAGGTAGCGGCCCTCGGCGACCTTGATCGGGTCGACCTCCCCGATCAGGTCGGCGATCGAGGTGTCGGGGGTGGCGAGCTTCTCGCCGTAGCGGTCCGAGCGGTGCACCCAGGTGACCGGCGTCTCGTCGCCGAGCTCGTCGACCAGGTCCCTCGCGTGGCGCGAGACCGGCCGGAACGGGTCGTCGTTGATCTCCGAGCCGGCGACGACCGGCAGCCACTCGTCGAGCAGCTCGACGAGGGAGCGCAAGATGCGCGACTTCGCCTGGCCGCGCTCGCCGAGGAGGATCACGTCGTGGCCGGCGAGGAGCGCGTGCTCGAGCTGGGGCACGACGGTGTCCTCGAAGCCGAGGACGCCGTCGACGACGGGCCGGCCGTCGGCGATGCGCCCGAGGAGGTTCCGCCGCACCTCCTCGTGCACCGGCACCGACCGGTACCCCGACGCCTTCAGCTCGCCGAGCGTGGTCGCGGGCGGTGGAGTGGGCATGGGTCGAGACTACCGAGACCCCGCGGCCGCGCCGTTTCGCCCCCGGGCTCTTGTTGGTGCGAATATGTCGGACGGTCGAACCTGCCGCCGAGCACGGCGCGCCGGCGCGACCCCGGGGCCCGGGGGGCGTCCCGGTGTCAGCGGAGTGCCTGACAGGAGGGATGCCCGTGACCGTCGTGGAGGAGCAACCGGGCACGCCCGCGCCGACCCCCGTCCGCATCGGCGGCGTCCGTGGCGGTCCACCACTGTCGACGGTGCTCCGGCGGGACAGCTGGTGGTTGCAGCCCGCCCTCGTGGCGCTCGGGCTGCTCGGCTTCATCGGCTACTCGATCTGGGCCGCCAACCGCAACGGCGGCTTCTACGCCGGCCCCGCCATGGGTCGCGACTACCTCTCGCCGCTCTACTCGCCGTGCCTGTCGAACAGCTGCACCACCGCCGGCTACGTCTGGGGCGGCTGGAGCTGGTGGCGCATCTCCCCCGCCTGGCTGATCCTCGTCTTCCCGGGTGCCTTCCGCGCCACCTGCTACTACTACCGCAAGGCCTACTACCGCTCGTTCTGGCTCTCCCCCCCGGCGTGCGCCGTCGCCGACGCCGGGTCGACGAGCGTGGGCGGCCTGCGGAAGCGCTACACCGGCGAGACGCGCTTCCCGCTGATCCTCCAGAACGTCCACCGGTTCACCTGGTACTTCGCGGTCGTCTTCGCCGGGATCCTCACGTGGGACGCCATCGCCGCCTTCCGCTTCCCCGACGGCGTCGGCCTCGGCCTCGGCACGTTGCTGTTCGTCGTGAACGCCGTGTTCATCTGGGCCTACACCCTCGGCTGCCACGCCTGCCGCCACCTGTGCGGCGGTGGCGTGAAGCGGTTCTCCAAGGCCCCGTTGCGCCACTGGTTCTGGAAGAACATCTCGACCCCGCTGAACGAGCACCACCAGCTCTTCGCCTGGTGCTCGCTCTTCTCGATCATCGCGACCGACCTGTACGTCTGGCTCGTGGCGAGCGGCACGATCCACGACCCGAGGATCTTCTGATGGCCGGGCACGAGACGCACGTCGTCGACATCTTGATCATCGGGGCGGGCGGCGCCGGGATGCGCGCCGCCATCGAGTCGAGCGCGATGGGGCTGAAGACGGCGCTCGTCTGCAAGTCGCTTCTCGGCAAGGCCCACACCGTCATGGCGGAGGGGGGCGTCGCCGCCGCGCTCGGCAACGTCTGGCCGGAGGACAGCTGGAAGGTCCACTTCCGCGACACCATGCGCGGCGGCAAGATGCTGAACAACTGGCGCATGGCCCAGCTCCATGCCCAGGAGTCCCCCGAGCGCGTCCTCGAGCTCGAGGAGTGGGGCGCCCTGTTCGACCGCACCCCCGACGGCCGCATCCTCCAGCGCGACTTCGGCGGCCACCGCTACGCGCGCCTCGCCCACGTCGGGGACCGGACCGGCCTCGAGATGATCAGGACCCTGCAGCACCGCGCCGTCAGCGCCGGCATCGACGTCTACATGGAGTGCAAGATCGTCCGCCTCCTGACCGACGCCGAAGGTGCGGTCAACGGCGCGGTCGGGTTCTGGCGCGAGTCGGGCAAGTTCGTCGTGTTCGGCGCCAAGTCGATCATCATCGCCTCCGGCGGCGTCGGCAAGACGTGGAAGTTCACGTCGAACTCGTGGGAGTCGAGCGGCGACGGTCAGGCCCTCGCGCTCTGGGCCGGCGCCGACATGATCGACATGGAGTGCGTGCAGTTCCACCCGACGGGCATGGTCTGGCCGCCGTCCGCCCGCGGCCTCCTCGTCACCGAAGGGGTGCGCGGCGACGGCGGCGTGCTGAAGAACCGGGACGGCGAGCGGTTCATGTTCCGCTACATCCCGGACTTCTACGCCAAGGAGACGGCCGACTCCATCGAGGAGGCCGACCAGTGGTACGACAACAAGAAGGACTTCCGCCGCCCGCCCGAGCTGCTCCCGCGAGACGAGGTGGCGCGTGCCATCAACTCCGAGGTGAAGGCGGGGCGCGGTAGCCCGCACGGCGGCGTCTCCCTCGACATCGCCTCCCGCCGCAGCGCGGAGTACATCAGGCGGCGCCTCCCGTCGATGTACCACCAGTTCAAGGAGCTCGCCGACGTCGACATCACGACCGACGCGATGGAGATCGGCCCGACCTGCCACTACATCATGGGCGGGATCCGCGTCGATGCCGACACGGCGGCCACGACGGTCGCCGGGCTGTTCGCCGCCGGCGAGGCGGCCGGCGGCATGCACGGCGCGAACCGCCTCGGCGGGAACTCCCTGTCGGACCTGCTCGTCTTCGGCCGCCGCGCCGGCCGGTACGCCGCGGAGCACGCCCTCGCCGCCACCGGCGACGTCGTGATCGACGAGGCTCAGGTCGCCGAGGTCACCGGCGAGGCGCTCTCCTTCTTCGACCACGAGGGCGGCGAGAACCCCTACGCGCTCCACCAGGAGCTGCAAGAGACGATGCAGTCCCTCGTCGGGATCATCAGGACCGAGCCGGAGCTCGTCGAGGCCCTCGGGCGCCTCGACGAGCTCGACGAGCGCGCCGCCAGGGTGCAGGTGGAGGGCCACCGCCAGTTCAACCCGGGCTGGCACCTCGCCCTCGACGTCCAGTCGATGCTCGCCGTCGCCCGCTGCACGACCCTCGGCGCGATCGAGCGACGGGAGTCGCGGGGCGGCCACACCCGCGACGACTATCCGGCACCGGACCCCGAGCTCGCGAAGGTGAACATGGTGACGAGGCTCGCGGACGGGCGCGTGGCGGTCGTGCGCGAACCGCTGCCCGCGATGCCCGACGAGCTGAAGGCGCTCTTCGAGGAGGACCACTGATGTCGACGGAGGTGGCGACGACCGAGGCGCCGGGGGCTCCCGCGCCCGCCCGGGTGACGATGCGGCTGTGGCGGGGTGACGAGCACGGTGGCGAGTTCCGCGACTACACGGTCCCTGCCCAAGAGGGCGAGGTCGTCCTCGACGTCGTCCACCGGATCCAGGCCGAGCAGGCGCCGGACCTGGCCGTGCGCTGGAACTGCAAGGCCGGCAAGTGCGGCTCGTGCAGCGCCGAGGTGAACGGCCAGCCACGCCTGATGTGCATGACCCGGATGAGCACCCTGCCGGCCGGCGAGCCCGTCACCGTCTCGCCGATGCGCGCCTTCCCGGTGATGCGGGACCTCGTCACCGACGTCTCGTACAACTTCGCGGTGGCGAGGCGGATCCCGACGTTCCGGCCGGGGCCGAAGGAGCCCGACGGGACCTACCGGATGGCCCAGGTCGACATCGACCGGGTGCAGGAGTTCCACAAGTGCATCGAGTGCTTCCTCTGCCAGAACGTCTGTCACGTCATCCGTGACCACGAGGAGAACAAGGAGCACTACGCGGGGCCGCGCTTCTTCGTCCGCCTCGCCGAGCTTGAGATGCACCCGCTCGACACCTTGGACCGGCGCGAGCTCATCTCCAAAGAGCTCGGCATCGGGCTGTGCAACATCACGAAGTGCTGCACCGAGGTGTGCCCAGAGAGCATCCACATCACGGACAACGCGATCATCCCGCTGAAAGAGCGCGTCGTCGACGCGCGCTACGACCCCGTCGCGTGGCTCGGCCGCAAGATCCGGCGCCGACCCTCGCCGACGCCTGCGGCGGTCGCGGCGGCGGGCACGCCGGCGACGGCGAGGGGCGAGCGCCTCGTCGTCGAGCCGCCGGCCGCGCGGCCGTAGCGGGCCGGCCGGCACGCGCCCGAGCGAGGGAGCGCTCCGCAGCGGTGCCCACCTTCCTCTCCCGCGCCTGGATGGACGCGCTCGCGGCGGCGCTCGGCTGCGTCGCGCCCACGGGCGGCGCGAGGCTTCTCCTCGGCCAGATCGTGACCGGCGCGCCCTCGGGCGAGGTCCGCTACACCCTCGCCGTCGGCGGCGGCGAGCCGCCCGAGGTGGTGGCGGGCACGACCGAGGGTGCCACCGTCACCCTGGTCGCCGACTATGCGACGGCGCGGGCCATCGCCTCTGGCACGCCCGCCGCCGAGCTGCTCTCGCAGGGCAGGGTCAAGGTGCGCGGCGACGCCAACGCGCTGATCAGCGCCGAGGAGCAGCTGGCGACGATCGGCGCCGCCCTCGCCGCGCTGGCCGCGGCGACCGAGTTCTGAGGTCGGCCACCGAGCGCGAGGACGTGCCGCCGACCGGGCCCACCGGAGACCTCCCAGGGGCGCCCTGGGCGAGCAGGAAGGAGCGAAGGTGATCACCGAGCACGCCGTCATCGCCGTTCGGCCCGGCACCGAGGAGGAGTTCGCCCGGGCCTTCGAGGAGGAGGCCAGGCCCGTGATCGCCGCGGCGCCTGGTGTCGGCGGCGCCCAGCTGCTGCGCGGCATCGAGCGGCCCTCGACGTTCCTGCTCCTCGTCGAGTGGGAAAGCGTCGAGGCCCACATGGAGGCCTTCCGCAACTCGCCGGCGTTCAGCGAGTGGCGCCGGATCGTCGGGCCGTTCTTCGACGGCACGCCCGAGGTCGAGCACTTCCGACCGGCCGCCGAGGGCTGATCCCGCCCCGGCGGCTCCCGTCCCGCCGAGGGGTCGTCAGCCGCTGCCGAGCAGCTCGGCGACGTCGGCCTTCTCGGCGAGGAGCTCCTCGGTGGTGCGCCGGATCCGCTCCTTGGCGAAGTCGTCGTGCTCGAGGCCCTCGACGACCTCCCAGGCCGCGCCGTCCGTGCGTACCGGGAAGCCGAACTGCAGCCCCTCGGGGACGCCGTACTCGCCGCGCGAGGCGACCGCGAGCGAGGTCCACCCGCCCGTGGCGGTGCCGACGGCCACCGCCACGACCGAGTCGATCGCCGCGTTGGCCGCCGAGGCCGCCGAGGAGGCGCCGCGGGCCTCGATGATGGCCGCGCCGCGCTGCTGCACGGTGGCGATGAACTCCCCCTCGAGCCAGGCCTGGTCGGCGATCACCGCCGGGGCCGCCTTGCCGGCGATCAGCGCGTGGGCGAAGTCGGGGAACTGGGTCGAGGAGTGGTTCCCCCAGATCGCCATGTTCGTCACGTCGGCGACGGGGACGCCCGCCCTCGCGGCGAGCTGGGACTTCGCCCGGTTCTCGTCGAGGCGCGTCATCGCGAACCACCGGTCGGCCGGGACCTCGGGGGCGTTCGTACGGGCGATGAGGCAGTTCGTGTTGCACGGGTTGCCCACGACGAGGATGCGCACGTCAGAGGCGGCGTGCGCCGCGATGGCGCGGCCCTGCGGCTTGAAGATCGTGCCGTTCACGCCGAGGAGGTCCTTGCGCTCCATCCCGGCCTTTCGCGGCACCGAGCCGACGAGGAGGGCGTAGGAGGTGCCGTCGAAGGCCGTGGCCAGCTCCGAGGTCGTCACCACGTCGGCGAGGAGCGGGAAGGCGCAGTCGTCGAGCTCCATCACGACGCCCTCCAACGCCTTCATCGCCGGCTCGATCTCGAGCAGACGCAAGACGACGGGCTGTCCCGGGCCGAGCAGCTGGCCGGAGGCGATCCGGAACAGCAAGGAGTAGCCGATCTGGCCCGCGGCGCCGGTCACGGTCACCTGGACGGGGGCGGGCTTCGTGGAGGAAGGACTGGTGGTCACGCCGGTGAGGCTACCGCCGGCCCGCCGGGGCGGTCAGATCCGGGCGTGGCGGTCGAGGAAGGCGTAGACGTCGGTGAGATCGACGCCGGGGAACGGGTTGAACGACTCGGCGTCGGTCGGCAGGCCCGACACGAAGTGGCTCCGGTCGCGCGCCGAGGCCCAGGCGACACCGCTCCAGCGCCGGTCGACCTCGGGCGGGGGGCGCCGGCAGCAGGACGGGTCGGGGCAGCTCGACGCGGTGCGCAGCGAGGTGCCGCTGCCGCGGAAGAACCGGGCGTAGGCGGCGGGCGTGCCGATCGTCACGGCGTCGCGGCTCGAGCCGTCGGCCTCGATGTTCGTCACGCACCAGAACTCCCCCGCCGGCGTCTCGGTGTACTGGCAGTGGAGGTTGAAGGCGTCCTCGGACTCAAAGGCCTGCCGGGCGCTCCAGCGACGGCAGAGGCGCTGGCCCTCCACCGTCCCGTCGGCGTCGGCCGGCAGGGGCACGCCGTCGTTCTCGTAGGCCTTCCAGAGCACGCCCTCGGGGTTCGAGCGCTGGAAGTGCACCGGGATCTGCAGGTGGCGCGTGACGAGGTTGGTCAGGCGGTGGGCCGCCATCTCGTAGGAGATGTAGAAGGCGTCGCGCAGGTCCTCGGCGGAGATCTCGCCCGAGGCGCGGGCGCGGGACAGCAGCGGGACGGCGGCCCGCTCGGGCGCGAGCAGCGCGCCCGCGAAGTAGTTCGCCTCCACGCGCTGGCGGACGTAGTCGCCGAAGTCGGAGGGGTCCACGTGTCCGAGCGCGAAGTGACCGAGCGTCTGGGCGATCACCGAGCGCGCCGCGCGCGGGGCCAGGTCGTTGCGCTGCGCCACGTAGACGACCCGGGAGCGCACGTCGGTGATCGAGCGGGTCGAGGCCGGCAGGTCCTGGACCCTCGCGATCGAAAAGCCGAAGTGCGAGGCCAGCTCGCCGAGCGCGTGCTCCGAGACGGGCGCCGCGCCGTCGACACCGGCGGAGGAGACGGCCTCGCCGGCGACGGCCTCGATCTCCGCGAAGTAGTTGTCGCGCCGGCGCATCTCCTCGCGCATCGCGGCGTTGGCGGCCCGCGCCCCTTGCAGGGCGGCGGCGGAGGGCGCCGAGGAGATCTCGACGAGACGGTCGTAGAGGGTGACGAGGTGCTGGAGCACGGTGTCGTCGACGCGCGCCGAGGGGCGGAGGTAGGCAAGGCGCAGCGCCGCGTAGCGCGGATCCTCCTGCATCCGGGCGACCCGCAGCTCGAGCGCGGCACGGCGGTCGGGGGGCGCGGCCTGCAGCAGGTCGCCGACGCCGCAGGAGAGCGCCGCGGCGAGATCGTTCAGGGTCGACAGCCGGGGCTCGCGGTGGCCGTTCTCCAGCTGGGAGAGGTAGGAGGCGGGGCGGCCGAGCCGCTCGCCGAGCTGACCGAGGGTGAGGCCGGCACGTCGGCGGAAGTGGCGGACCCGCCGTCCGACGACGAGCGGGTCCAGGCGGGCGTCAGCTCCCGCTGCGAAGTTTGACGATTCTTCGCTCATCTGACAACTCTAGATGATCTCTCCAGTGACATTTCATCAGATCTTCGCTCATACTGCCGATACTGTCGAGAAGGTATGCGGGATGCACCCGCCGGCGCCGATGGTGGTGCCGGGAGCCGACGCCTGAGGAGCAGCGATGGACGACTTCGAGCAGCAAGCTGCGGAGCTGGAGCGGCGCTTCGCGACCGAGCCGCGCTGGCGCGGCGTCGAGCGGCCCTACTCGGCCGCCGACGTGCTGCGCCTGCGAGGCTCGGTGCGGATCGAGCACACGCTCGCCCGGCGCGGCGCCGAGCGGCTGTGGGAGCTGCTCGAGCGCGAGGAGTTCGTGGCGGCCCTCGGCGCGCTCTCGGGCGGCCAGGCCGTCCAGATGGTCAAGGCCGGGCTGCAGGCGATCTACCTCTCGGGCTGGCAGGTCGCCGCCGACGCGAACCTCGCCGGCCAGGTCTACCCGGACCAGAGCCTCTACCCCGCCAACAGCGTCCCGGCGCTCGTCGGGCGCCTGAACAACGCGCTGTTGCGGGCCGACCAGATCGAGTGGGGCGAGCGGCCCGGCGCGGCCGGCCGGCGCGACTGGCTGGTGCCGATCGTCGCCGACGCCGAGGCCGGCTTCGGCGGCCCGCTCAACGCCTACGAGCTGATGTCGGCGATGGTGGAGGCCGGCGCCGCCGGGGTGCACTTCGAGGACCAGCTCGCCTCGGCGAAGAAGTGCGGCCACATGGGGGGCAAGGTCCTCGTGCCGACCGCCGAGCACGTGCGGACGCTGAACGCCGCCCGCCTCGCCGCCGACGTCGCCGACGTGCCGACGCTCGTCGTCGCCCGCACCGACTCGCTCGGCGCGACGCTGCTCACCTCCGACGTCGACGAGCGGGACCGGCCGTACCTGACCGGAGAGCGCTCCGCGGAGGGTTACTACTACGTCCGCAACGGTCTCGACGTCGCCGTCGCCCGGGCGCTCGCCTACGCCCCCTTCTGCGACCTCATCTGGTGCGAGACCTCGACGCCGGACCTGGACGAGGCACGGCGCTTCGCGGAGGCGGTGCGCGCCGAGTACCCCGACAAGCTCCTCGCCTACAACTGCTCGCCCTCGTTCAACTGGCGGCGCAACCTCGACGACGAGACCATCGCGCGGTTCCAAAAGGAGCTCGGCTCGATGGGCTACCGGTTCCAGTTCGTGACCCTCGCGGGGTGGCACGCGCTGAACGCCTCGATGTTCGCCCTCGCTTCGGGCTACCACCGCGACGGGATGACCGCCTACGTCGCGCTCCAAGAGCAGGAGTTCGCGCTGGAGGCCGAGGGCTACTCCGCCACCCGCCACCAGCGCGAGGTGGGCGCCGGCTACTTCGACGACTTGATGACCGTGCTCTCACAAGGCCGCGCCTCGACGCTCGCGCTCAGCGGGTCGACCGAGGAGGAGCAGTTCTCGTAGGCCGGCGGGGGTCGCCGGCGGGGCCACGACGGTCCGTGCTCGGTGCCGTGGCGGATCCCTCCGGCGGCGGGGGGAGCCGGGTGCGATCGCCGGGCGTCTAGAGGCGCTCGACGATCGCCTCGGCGAACTCGCTGCAGCGCACCTCTCGCGCGCCCTCCATCAGCCGGGCGAAGTCGTAGGTGACGATCTTCTCCGAGATCGTCTGCTCGAGCGCCCGGACGATGTCTGCCGCGGCGCCGTCCCAGCCGAGGTGCTCGAACATCAGCACGCCCGAGAGCAGGACCGAGCCGGGGTTCACCTTGTCCTGGCCGGCGTACTTCGGCGCCGTGCCGTGCGTCGCCTCAAAGACGCCGTGCCCGGTCACGTAGTTGATGTTGGCGCCGGGCGCGATGCCGATCCCGCCCACCTGCGCGGCCAGCGCGTCGGAGAGGTAGTCGCCGTTCAGGTTCGTCGTGGCGATCACGTCGAACTCGTCCGGGCGCGTCAGCACCTGTTGCAGCGCGATGTCGGCGATGACGTCCTTCACGAGGATCTTGCCGTCCGGCTTGCCGCCGCAGTCCTCCCAGGCGACGGCGACGTCGGAGAACTCCTCGCGGACGAGCTCGTAGCCCCACTTCATGAAGGCGCCCTCGGTGTACTTCTGGATGTTCCCCTTGTGCACGAGGGTCACGCTCTTGCGGCCGCGGCGCTCGGCGTACTGGAGGGCGGCCCGGACGAGGCGCTTCGACCCGGTGATGGAGATCGGCTTCACCCCGATGCCGGAGTCGGCGCGGATCGTCCAGCCGAGCTCGTCGTGGAGGAACTCGATGAGGCGCTTCGCCTCGGGGGTGCCCTCGGCGACCTCCAGCCCGGCGTAGACGTCCTCGATGTTCTCCCGGAAGATCACCATGTCGACCTTCTCCGGGTGCAGGACCGGCGAGGGCACGCCGCGGAACCAGCGGACGGGGCGCAGGCAGACGTAGAGGTCGAGGAGCTGGCGGACGGTGACGTTCAACGAGCGGAAACCGCCGCCGATCGGCGTGGTGAGCGGCCCCTTGATCCCGATGAGGTGCTCGCGAAAGGCGTCGATCGTCGCCTCGGGCAGCCAGTCCCCGGTCTCCTTGAAGGCCTTCTCGCCGGCGAGGACCTCCTTCCACGCCACGCGCTTGCCGTTCTTGGCGGCGGCGGCGTCGAGGACGAGCTTCGAGGCCGGCCAGATGTCGACGCCGATCCCGTCGCCCTCGATGAAGGGGATGATCGGCTCGTCGGGCACCTGCAGCACGCCATCGGGGGACATCGTGATCTTCTCGGCCATGTCTCGGAGCCTACCGCCGGCCGTGTCGGCGGCGCCGGTCCGGGACCGGGCGCACGCGGCGCCCGTCTCGGCGCCCCGGCGCCGCGCCAGCTCGGGCCTACGCCGCGGCGGCGGCGAAGCTCGTGACGCTCACCGAGGCGAAGTCGCGGGTGGCGCTCGCCGGGTAGGCGGCCGCCAGCGCGCCTCGCAGGCCCTCGAAGCGCGCGTCGTTCGCCCGGCTCCCCGCGGTGCCCCAGGGGTGCCCGACGTGGCTAGCGACGAGCCAGACGCGCGGGCAGCTCGACTCGACGGCGCGCAGCTGGGACGGGGACAGCGACGAGTACTGCTCGACCACCGCCGGGTCCGCCGACCACGGTGCCGCCGGGAGCACCGGGCGCGGCGCCGGGCCGTCGGCGGAGCGCTCGGCGGCGGAGCGGTGCTCGAGGTAGTAGCGGAACTCCACCCTGCCGTCGTTCGAGTAGAAGGCGACGCAGTCCCCCGGCCGGCTCGACGACAGCACGTAGGCGGTCGCACCGGCGTAGTCGTCGATCGGCTGCACGTACTGCGGGGGCACCTGCACGAGCCGGAGGGCGACGAGTCCGGCGCAGGCCGACCAGGCGAGGGGGGCGGCGCGGATCCGGCCGAGCAGACCGCCGAGGACGAGGGCCGTCGCCGGGACGGAGAACGCGAAGTAGCGGTCGACCATCACCGGCTGGAAGGCACGCGAGACGAGGTACGCGATCGCCATGGGCAGCGCCAGCCAGCCGAGCAGCAGGAGCTGCGCCCACTGCTCTCGACCACGGCCGCGCCGCGCGACGTCGAGGACGAGGAGGACGGCGGCGCCGGCGACGAGCACGACGCTTGCGGCGACGAGGAGCTCGCCCGCGACGGCCTTGCCGTAGTTGCCCGGCGCCGAGGCGAGGAACGCCGTCACCACCCGCACGTCGTAGCCGGTCGGCGGCCCGAGCCAGAACAGCTGACCCGTGCCGCGGGAGACGGCGAGCACGACGAGGGGGGTGCAGCTCAGCGCGACGGCCCCGAAGGTGACGAGGAGGGCCCGGACGCGAAGGGGCCCGCGGCGCAGCGCGAGGGAGGCGAGGTGGGCGGCGACGACGAGCACGGCGAGCAGCAGCGTGTAGCACATCAGCACGGTGACGACGCCGTAGGCGACGAAGCTGCGGGGCCGGCCGGTCTCGCAGGCGACGACGAAGGCGAGGGTGGAGACCGTGGCGAGCAGCGCCACGAGCGTGTAGCCGCGCGCCATCTGGCCCCAGTAGACGAGGAACAGGCTCGCCGACCCGACGGCCGCGGCCATCATCGCCGCCCGGGGCTCGAGGAGCCGCCGGGCGAGCAGGAAGATCGCCGGGACGCACGCCGCGGCGGCGATCACTGAGGGGAGCCGCACGGCGACGAGGCCGGTGCCGAACGCCGAGACCACGGCGTGCAGCACGAGGTAGTACAGGAGCATGTTGCCGCCGTCGCGCGCGACCGCGTGCCAGAAGGCGGCGCCGTGCTGGCTCGCGATGACGATGCTCGCCCCTTCGTCGCCCCAGAGGCTGCGCGTCGTGAGGTCGAAGCAGCCGAGGGCGAGCACGAGCGCCGTCATGGCCGCGACGGCGGCCCAGCGCGCGAGCGACGACGACCGAAGCGGCGCGGTGGCGGCGCGTGCCGGCTCGGGCGGCGCCGCCTCGTCGGCCGGCGCCCCGACCTCGGCCGGCGCTTCGGGCGAGCGGCTAATGACGGAAATGGCGCTCCCCCGTCATCACCATCGCGATGCCGCGCTCGTCGGCGGCGGCGATCACCTCGTCGTCCCGGAGCGAGCCTCCCGGCTGGACGACCACGGCGACGCCCGCGTCGGCCACGGCGTCGAGCCCGTCGCGGAAGGGGAAGAAGGCGTCGGACGCGGCGACACCGCCTGCGGCCCGGCCGTGGGCCTTGCGCGCCGCCAGCATCGCCGGGTCGACCCGGTTCTGCTGACCGCAGCCGACGCCCAGCACGGTGCCGTCGCGGGCGAGGACGATCGCGTTCGACGAGCTGCGGGCGCAGACGCGCCAGGCCAGCTCGACATCGCGCCACTGCTCCTCGGCGGGCACCGATTTCGTCACCACGCGCCACGACGAGCGGGGCACGAGGAAGCGGTCGGGCTCCTGCACGAGGAAGCCGCCACCGATCTGGCGCAGCGCCAGCGGGCCGCCCCCCGGCGGCGGCGCCGACAGCGGGCGCATGTTCTTCCGGCGCTCCGCGAACAGCTCGACCGCCTCGGGGGTGATCTCCGGCGCGACGAGCACGTCGGCGAGGGCATTGGCGGCGATCTGCTTGGCGAGGGGGAGGTCGACCGGGCCGGACAGCGCGACGATGCCCCCGAAGGCCGAGACGGGATCGGCGGCGAAGGCCCGGCCGTAGGCGGTCGCGAGGTCGTCGGCGATCGCCGCGCCGCAGGGGTTGGCGTGCTTCACGATCACCGCCGCCGCTCCCGCGCCGAGCTCCAGCAGCTCGTGGACGAGCTGCCACGCCGCCTCGGCATCGAACAGGTTGAGGTAGGACAGCTCCCGGCCGCCGTGCTGGACGACGCCGTCCCACCAGCCGGGCGGCTCGCCGAGGCGTCGGTAGCGGGCGCCGCGCTGGTGCGGGTTCTCCCCGTAGCGCAGCGGCTGGCAGCGCTCGAGGGCGAGGTGCAGCGTGGGCGGGAGCACCTCGTCGGTCTCGTCCGCCGCGTGAGTGGCGTCGAGCCACGACACGATCGCCGCGTCGTAGGCGGCGGTGTGCGCGAAGGCCTGGCGGGCGAGGCGGCGGCGCGTCGCGAGCGAGAGGGCGCCGTCGCGCCGGAGCTCGTCGAGCACCGCCGCGTACTCGGCCGGGTCGACCACGACGGCGACGCTCTCGTGGTTCTTCGCCGCGGCGCGCACCATGGTCGGTCCACCGACGTCGATCATCTCGATCGACGGCTCGCTCGTGAACGGGTAGAGGTTGCAGGCGACGAGGTCGACCGCCGTGATGCCGCGCGCCTCGAGGTCGGCGACGTGGTCCGGGTTCGAGCGGTCGGCGAGGATGCCACCGTGGATGGCGGGGTGGAGCGTCTTCACCCGGCCGCCGAGCATCTCCGGCGCGCCGGTGACGTCCGACACCTCGCGGTGGGCGATCCCGGCGTCGGCGAGCGCCCGGGCGGTCTTGCCGCTCGCCACGAGCTCGAAGCCGAGCTCGGCGAGGCCCTCGGCGAACGGGACGAGGCCGGTCTTGTCGTACACGGACAACACCGCCCTCACGACGCCTCCCCGTCCGGGGGGAGCCCCTCGATGAAGCGGCCGATCGTGGCCGGGTAGAGCACCCGTTCAACCTCCTTGATGCGCTCGTGGAGCGTCGCTTCGGTGTCGCCCTCCTCGACGGGCACCGCCCGCTGGGCCAGGATCGGCCCGTCGTCGACCTGCGGGGTCACGACATGGACGGTGCAGCCGGTGACCTTCACCCCGGCGGCGAGCGCGTCGGCGACCGCGTGCCAGCCCTTGAACGCCGGGAGCAGCGCGGGATGGGTGTTGAGGATGCGCCCGTCGTACGCCGCGTGGACGGCCGCGCCGAGCACGGTGCCGAAGCCCGCCATCGCGAGCACGCCGACGCGGTAGGGCGCGAGCGCCGCGACGACCCTGGCGGTGTAGCCGTCGCGGTCGAAGCCCGCGCCGAAGTCCACCCGCTCGACGAGCTCGAGGGGGATGCCGGCCTGCTCGGCCACCTTCTCGGCGCCGCAGTGGCGGTCGACGAGCACGAGCGCGATCGGCAGGTCCTGCTCCAGCAGCGCCGTCAGGATCGTGCCCGTGCCGGACGCGAGCACCCCGATCTGCACGGCTGCACGCTACCAGCGCGGCCCCGCCGCCCCGGGAGCGGGGCCGGCTCGCGGGGGCACCGGTCCCCGGGGGTGCTCAGCCGAGGCCGGGGTAGACGGGGTGCGCCTCGGCGAGCGCCCGGGTGCGGCCGGCGAGCTCGGGCCGCCGGCGCTCGCGATCGGGACCGAGCCCGGCCACGAGCACCTCGGCGAGCTCGGCGAAGTCCGCCTCGCGAAAGCCGCGGGTGGCGAGTGACGTCGTCCCGAGGCGCAGCCCGGACATGCCGGGCGCCGGGCGGGGGTCGTAGGCGATGGCCATCGGGTTGGCGTTGACCGACAGGGCATGGAGCCAGCCGAGGACCTCCGTCGCGTCGCGCCCGGTGCCCGAGACGTCGAGGAGGAGCTGGTGCACCTCGGTCCCGCCGGTCACGACGGCGACCTGCGTCTCGCGCTCCTCCTCGTGCAGGCGGTCCGCGATGAGGCGTGCACCGGCGAGCGTCCGCTCCATCCGCTCGGCGAACGCCGGCGTCGCGGCGAGCGCGAAGCTGAGCGCATAGGCCGCGGTGACGTGGGCGAGGGGGCCGCCTTGGGTGCCGGGGAACACGGCGGCGTCGATCCGCTCGGCGAGCCCGGCCCGGCACAGGATCGCCCCGCCGCGCGCCCCGCCGAGCGTCTTGTGCACCGTGAAGGTGCAGACGTCGGCGAAGGGCACCGGGTCGGGGTGCAGGCCCGCGGCCACGATGCCGGCGACGTGCGCCATGTCGGCCACGAGGTAGGCGCCGACGTCGTCGGCGATCGCCCGGAAGGCGCGGTAGTCGAGCTGGCGGGGGTAGCAGGACCAGCCGGCGAAGATCACCCGCGGCCGGTGACGGCGCGCCAGCTCGGCCACCTCGTCCATGTCGACCAGCCGGTCGTCCCGGCGCACGTGGTAGGCGACACCACGGTAGAAGCGGCCGGCCACCGTCTCGCGGTCGTAGTGGCTCGGGTGTCCGCCGTGGGTGAAGTCCCATCCGAGGACGGGGTCGCCGGGCTCGCACAGCGCCTGGAGCACGGCGTAGTTGGCGCTCGAGCCGGAGTACGGCTGGACGTTGGCGTGCTCGGCGCCGAAGAGGGCCTTCGCCCGCCCGATCGCCAGCCGCTCGGCCTCGTCGACCCACTCGCAGCCGTCGTACTCCCGGGCGCCCGGGTAGCCGTCGGCGTACTTGTTGGTGAGCACCGAGCCCTGCAGCTCGAGGACCGCCTCGGGAGCGAAGTTCTCCGAGGCCACCATGTCGATGGTCGCCCGCTCCCGGGCCAGCTCGTCGGCGACGATCCGGGCGAGCTCGGGGTCGACCTCGGCGAGCGGGGCGGCCAGGTCTCCCGACCAGCCCGCCGGGTCCTCGCCCCGGGCGCGCGCCACCGCGGCGCCCTCCGGCGGCTCGGTCACGCGAGGTCCCGCACGACCTCGGCCATGAGGTCGGCCGCCTCGGTCGGGTTCTGGGCCACCTGGGCCCCCGCCGCGGAGAGCGCGGCCATCTTCGCTGCGGCCGTCCCCTTCGAGCCGGAGATGATGGCGCCGGCGTGGCCCATCTTCCTGCCCGGCGGCGCAGTGACGCCGGCGACGTAGGCGACGACCGGCTTGGTCATCTCCGAAGCGATGAACTCCGCCGCCCGCTCCTCCTCGGCGCCGCCGATCTCGCCGATCAAGATGACGGCCTTGGTCTCGGGGTCGGCCTCGAAGGCGGCGAGGCAGTCGATGAAGCTCGTGCCCGGCACGGGGTCCCCGCCGATGCCGACGCCGGTCGTCTGGCCGATCCCCTTCTGGGTCAGCTCGTACAGCGCCTGGTAGAAGACCGTCCCGGAGCGGCTCACGAGGCCGACCGGGCCGCCGGCCAGCGCGATGTCGCCCGAGGTGATGCCGATGTTGCAGCGGCCGGCGCTGATCACCCCGGGGCAGTTGGGGCCGAGCAGCCGGGTGCCCGGGTACTCCCGGCGGAGCAGGTTGTAGACGCGCGCCTCGTCCTGGGCCGGGACGAACTCGGTGATGCAGACGATGAAGCCGATCCCGGCCTCGGCGGCCTCGGCGATCGCCGCCGAGGCGCCCGAGGGCGGCACGGCGATGAACGAGGCGTCCGCGCCCGTCTCGGCGACCGCCTCGGCGACGCTCGCGTAGACGGGGATGCCCTCGATGACCTCGCCGCCGCGCCTCGGGTTCGTGCCGGCGACGACGTTCGTCCCGTAGGCCCGGTTGCGCAGCCCGTGGTAGAGGCCCTGGCTCGTCGGGCTGAGGCCCTGGATGACCACCTTGGTCCGCTGGTCGACGAAGATGCTCATCGCGGCGACCCCCCGGCGAGCTCGGTGGCCTTGCGGGCCGCCTCGATCATCGTCGGCAGCGAGACCAGCCGGTCGGACGCGTGCCCGGCGAGGATGGCCCGGCCCTGCTCGGCGTTCGTCCCGTCCAGGCGGATCACGATCGGCGCGTGGATCTCGACCCGCTCGAGCGCCTGGACGATGCCGTTCGCCACCTCCTCGCCCCGCGTGATGCCGCCGAAGATGTTCACGAAGATCGACCGCACCTTCTCGTCGGTGCTGATCACCTCGAGGGCGTTCGCCATCACCTCGGCGCTCGCGCCCCCGCCGACGTCGAGGAAGTTCGCCGGCTCGCCACCGACCTGCTCGACGACGTCGCAGGTGCTCATCGCCAGCCCCGCGCCGTTGGCGATGATCCCGACGAAGCCGTCCAGCCCGACGTACTGCAGCCCCTTCTCCCTGGCGAGGCGCTCGCGGTGGTCGAGCTCGGAGAGGTCGCGCCACTCGTCCCACTCGGGGTGGCGGAAGGCGGCCGCGTCATCGAGCGTGACCTTGGCGTCGAGCGCGTGCACCCGGCCGTCCGGCGTGAGGATCAGCGGGTTGATCTCGACGAGGTCGGCGTCGCCCTCGACGTAGCAGCGGTAGAGCTTCACGAGGACGTCCGCGACGCCGTCGAGCGCCTCCTCGTCGATGCCCGCCTCCGCGGCCAGCCGGCGCGCCCCGGCCCGGTCGATGCCGTCGAGGGGGTTGACCTGCAGCCGAGCGATCGCCCCGGGCTCCTCCTCGGCGACCTGCTCGATGTCGACCCCGCCGCGCGCCGAGCACATGCACAGGTGCTGCTTCGTCGTGCGGTCGAGGGTGAAGCTCGCGTAGTACTCGCGGGCGATGTCCGAGGCGTGCTCGACCCAGACGCGCCGGACGACGTGGCCCTTGATGTCGAGGCCGAGGATCGAGCGGGCGTGCTCCTCGGCCTCGGCGCGCCCGGTCGCCAGCTTCACGCCGCCGGCCTTGCCCCGCCCGCCGACGAGCACCTGGGCCTTCACCACCACGGGATAGCCGACGCGTTCCGCGACCTCGACGGCCTCGGCGACGGTCCCGGCGAGGCCGCCCGGGGAGACCGGGATGTCGAAACGGGCGAAGTACTGCTTGCCCTGGTACTCGTAGAGATCCACCGAGCGCGGCCTCCTTCTCGTCGCTCCACGGTTCGCGCTGGCCGACGCCGTAGGCGGCCGGGCGGAGCCGCGACGCGGCGGGACCGGGCGCCGGGGACCGGGCACGCGTGGTGGGGCGATACTAGGCAGGGCCGCTCGGGGCGGCCCAATCCGGGGGCCTCCGCCTGCCGCCGAGTCCGCAGGTCCAGGTGGCCGCTACCATTCGGCCCGTGAGCTCGCCGACCGGGCTGGTGCCCCCGATCCCCCGGGTCGGCACCGGCGGGCGGTCCCCGCTCCCGCCGACGACGACCGCCGCGGCGGGCCGCGTCGACCTGCGGCGCCTCCTGGCGATGGTCGTCGCCGTCGCCGCGGCGCTGCTCGCGACCGGGATCGTCCTGCACGACCTCGGCCGCCCGGTCGGTCTCTACGGCGTGACCGAGTACGACGACGGCACCTACTTCGGCGCCGCCATCCGCCTCGTCGACGGCCACCTCCCCTACCGGGACTTCGTCTTCGTCCAGCCCCCCGGTATCACCCTCGTGATGGCGCCGATCGCGCTCCTCGCCCACGAGATCGGGGCGCGGGACGCGCTCGCGCTCGCCCGCGTGCTCACCGCCGTCGTCGCCGGGGTGAACGTCCTGCTCCTGGCCCACCTGGTGCGGCACCGGGGCCTCACGGCCGTCGCCGTGGCCGCCTTCGTGCTGGCGGCGTTCCCGGCGGCGATCTACGCCGACCACACGATGATGCTCGAGCCCTACCTCGTGCTCTTCTGCCTGATCGGCGTGAACCTCGCCGTCTCCGGCGACGAGCTGACCACGCGGGGTTGGCGCCTGGTCGCCGCCGGGGCCGCGTTCGGCTTCGCCGGCACGGTGAAGGCCTGGGCCGTCGTGCCGTTCCTCGCGCTGTGCGTGTGCGCCGTCGGGCGGCCGCGCCGCCCCGCCGCGCTCCTCGTCGGCGGGGCGGCGGCGGGCTTCCTCCTCCCGAGCCTCCCCTTCGTCGCCCTCGCCCCGCACGCGTTCTTCCACGACGTCATCGCCTCCCAGCTCGCCCGCGCCGCGGCGCGCCACACCGACGTGGCGCTCCGGCTCGTCTCGATCGTGGGCGTCCGGGGCGTCGCCGGCGTCTACCAGAGCCGGATCCTCGCGGTCCGGGTGGCGGCCGTGGTCGTCGCCTTCCTCGTCGCGGCGAGCCTCGTGCCGCTGGTGCGTCGCCGGGGCAGCGGGCTCGAGTGGTTCGCCCTCCTCGCGACCGTGGGCGCGGTGAGCGCGATCCTCGTCCCGCCGGAGTTCTACAGCCACTACGCCTACTTCTCGGCGACCTTCCTCGCCCTCGCGCTCGCCCTCGCGGCCGACCGGGTCGTGCGCCTCGCCGCCCGGCTCGTCGATGTGGCCCGCGGAGGCGCCCGCCGGCACCTCGCCACCGCGGCGGCGGCGCTCGCCGCCCTCGCCGTCGTCGGAGCGCTCGTCCCGCTCGTCGCGGCCGAGCTGAGGTTCGACGACTACTCGCTCGCCTTGCGCTCCGCCGACCCGGGGCCGGCGATCGAGGCGGTCATCCCGGCCGGCGCCTGCGTCGTCTCGGATGCCGCCAGCCTGCTGATCTCGGCCGACCGCTTCACGAGCGCCCGGCCGGGCTGCCCCGTGCTCGTCGACTCCACGGGGACCTGGCTCTCCCTCGACCCGCACCACCCGCCGTCGCTGCAGGGCCCGTTCGACCCCGCGCTCGTCGCCCGGTGGAAGCAGTGGTTCGAGCGGGCGCAGTACGTCGTCCAGTCCAGCCCCGAGGACTTCCGCATCCCGTGGTCACCGGCGCTCAGGCGGTGGTTCCTCGCCAACTACCGCCTCGTCCACTCCGGCGAGGCGACCGTGTGGCGCCACCTCGCGACGCCCCAGGCGGGCGAGGCGCTCGGCACGGGCCGCGCCGCGCGCGTCGAGGCTACGCGCGCTTCAGCGGCGTGAGCGCCAGCAGGAACCGCTTGCTCCCCTGACGGGGGAAGTCGATCCGGGCTTCGGCCCGCTCGCCCTCGCCGGCGACCTGCGCGACGACGCCCTCGCCCCAGCGCGCGTGGACGACCCGGTCGCCCGGCGCGAGCCCGAGCTCCTCCGCCCCCGTCGAGCGCACGGGCGTGGCGGGCCCCCGACCGGGCGACGGGCCGACGCCGGGCCCGCGGGACGCGCCCGGGATCACCTGGGCTCCAAAGCGCGGCCGCGCCGCGGAGAACGGGTCGGAGACGTCGCGGACGAGCGCGTCGGGGATCTCCTTCAAGAACCTGCTCGCCAGGCTGTCGCGCGTCGCGCCGAACAGCGTCCGCACCCAGGTGTTGGTGAGGTAGAGGCGCTCGCGCGCCCGCGTGATCCCGACGTAGCAGAGCCGCCGCTCCTCCTCGAGGTCGTCGGGCTCGGCGAGGGCGCGGTCGTGGGGGAAGACGCCCTCCTCGAGCCCGGTGAGGAACACGGCGCGGAACTCGAGGCCCTTCGCGGCGTGGAGCGTCATCAGCGAGACGCGCCCGTCGCCCTCCCCGAGGTCGTCGGTCGCGGCGACGAGGGCCGTGGTCTGGAGGAAGGACTCGAGGTCCTCGTAGCGCGACGCGACCGTCTCGAGCTCCTCCAGGTTCTCGATCCGGCCTTCGGCCTCGATCCGGCCGGCCCCGGGGACCGCCGCCTCCGCCTCGAGCGCCGCCAGGTAGCCGGTGCGGCCGAGCACCTCGCGGATGATGTCCCCGGGCCTGCGCCCGGCGAGCGTCACCAGCTCGTCGCGCAGCTCGAGGAACGAGCGGATGCCCGCCAGCGCCTTGCCGGTGACGCCGGCGTCCTCGGCCCGCGCCAGCGCGGCGGCGAACCCGTCGCCGTCGCGAGCCGCCGTCTCCGCGACGCGCGCGACGCTCGTCGCGCCGATGCCCCGCTTCGGCACGTTCAGCACCCGCCGGAGCGAGACCTCGTCCGTCGGGTTGGCGACGAGGCGGACGAAGGCGAGGAGGTCGCGGATCTCCCGGCGGTCGTAGAAGCGGGTGCCGCCGATCACCTTGTAGGGCAGACCCCGGTCGGCGAGGGCCTCCTCGATCGCCCGGCTCTGGGCGTTGGTGCGGTAGAAGACGGCGATCTCGTCGAGGCCCATGCCCTCCTCGCGCCGGAGGGTCGCGATCTCGTGGGCGACGTAGGTCGCCTCCTCCCGCTCGTCGCCGCCGCGGAAGCGCCGGATCGCTTCGCCCGGGCCGAGCGCGCTCCACAGCGCCTTGTCCTGGCGGAGCAGGTTGTTGCCGATGACGGCGTTGGCGGCGTCGAGGATGGTCTGGGTCGACCGGTAGTTCTGGTCGAGGACGATCGTGCGGGCCTCGGGGAAGGCGTGCTCGAAGTCGAGCAGGTTGCGCACCTCCGCGCCGCGGAAGCGGTAGATGCTCTGGTCGGAGTCGCCGACCACGCAGACGTTGCGGTGCAGCGCGCCGATCAGGGTCACGATCTCGTTCTGGGCGCGGTTGGTGTCCTGGTACTCGTCGACCAGGAGATGCTGGAAGCGCTCCTGGTAGTAGGCGCGCACCTCGGGGTCCTTGCGTAGCAGGCGGACGGTCACCCCGAGCAGGTCGTCGAAGTCCATGGCGTTCGCCACGAGGAGCCTGCGCTCGTACTCGGCGTAGACCTCGGCGATGCGCTGCTCGTAGATCGTGTAGGCGCGGGCGCCGTACGCGTCGGCGTCGAGCAGCTCCGCCTTCGCCTGGCTGATCGCGCCGAGCACCGCCCGGGCGGGGAAGCGCTTCGTGTCGACGCCGAGGTCGTCGAGCGCGTGCTCGACGAGGCGGCGGCTGTCGGCGTCGTCGTAGATCGTGAAGCCCGGCCGGTACCCGGCGCGCTCGGCGTTGCTCCGCAGGATCCGGACGCACGCGGCGTGGAACGTGGAGATCCACATCCGCTCGGCGTCGGGGCCGACGAGCTCGACGACGCGCCGGCGCATCTCGTCGGCCGCCTTGTTGGTGAAGGTGATCGCGATGATCCGCGACGGGCTGACGCCGGTCGCGACGAGGCGGGCGATCCGGCGCGTGAGGACCCGCGTCTTGCCCGAACCGGC
Source organism: Acidimicrobiales bacterium (assembly GCA_035532475.1). GTDB lineage: Bacteria > Actinomycetota > Acidimicrobiia > Acidimicrobiales > Bog-793 > DATKQY01. The sequence continues at coordinate 47,467 of DATKQY010000040.1, forward strand.
GCCGGCGATGACGACGAGCGCGCCGCGCTCGTGCAGGACCGCCTCGCGCTGGGCCGGGTTCAGCCCTTCGAGCAGTCCGTCGGCGTGCGCGGGGAGGCTCACTCCCACTCGATGGTGCCCGGGGGCTTCGACGTCACGTCGTAGGCGACCCGGTTGACCCCGCGGACCTCGTTGATGATCCGGTTCGACAGCCGCGCCAGCAGGTCGTACGGCAGCCTGGCCCAGTCGGCGGTCATGGCGTCCTCGCTCGTCACCGCGCGCACGACGATCGGGTAGGCGTAGGTGCGCTCGTCGCCCATCACCCCGACCGAGCGCACCGCGGGCAGCACGGCGAAGGCCTGCCACAGCTCGCGGTCGAGCCCGGCGCGCCGGACCTCGTCGAGGACGATCGCGTCGGCCGCCCGCAGGATCTCCGCCCGCTCGCGCGTCACCTCGCCGACGATGCGCACCGCGAGGCCCGGCCCGGGGAAGGGCTGGCGCCAGACGATCTCCTCGGGAAGCCCGAGCTCCTCGCCGATCGCCCGGACCTCGTCCTTGAACAGCAGCCGGAGCGGCTCGACGAGCTCGAGGCCCATCTCGGCGGGGAGCCCGCCGACGTTGTGGTGCGACTTGATCGTCGCCGCGTCGCCGGTGCCGGACTCGATGACGTCGGGGTAGAGGGTCCCCTGCGCGAGGAAGCCGACGTCGACCACCTCCTTCGCGATCTCCTCGAAGATCCGGATGAACGCCTCGCCGATCGACTTGCGCTTCGCCTCGGGGTCGACGACGCCGTCGAGGGCCCCGAAGAAGCGGTCGGCGGCCTTCACGTGGACGAGGTCGACCGCGAACTGCCGGCGGAAGGTCTCCTCCACCTGGTCGGCCTCGCCGGCGCGCATCAGCCCGGTGTCGACGAACACGCACGTCAGCTGGTCGCCGACCGCCTTGTGGACGAGGGCGGCCGTCACGGCCGAGTCGACACCGCCGGAGAGCGCGCAAAGGACGCGCGAAGCGCCGACCGCCCGGCGCACCTCCTCGACGGCCGCCTCGATGACCGAGGTGTGCGTCCAGGTGGGGCGGCACCCGCAGGCGTCGTAGAGGAAGCGCTTCAAGAGCTCCTGGCCCCGGTCGGTGTGCGCGACCTCGGGGTGGAACTGGACGCCGAACAGGCCCCGGGACCGGTCCTCGAGCGCGGCCACGGCGACCTCGGCCGTCGAGGCGGTGACGTCGAAGCCGGCGGGCGCCGCGACGATCGAGTCGGTGTGGCTCATCCAGACGTCGCTCGACTCGGCCCAGCCCTCGAAGAGCGGCGAGGCCACGCCGTGCGCGAGGCGGAGCGAGGTCCTGCCGTACTCGCCCACCCCGGTCCGCGCCACCTCGCCGCCGAGCTGGGCCGTCAGCAGCTGGGCCCCGTAGCAGATGCCGAGCACGGGCACGCCGAGCCCGTAGACCTCCGGGTCGAGCGAGGGAGCGGCGTCGGCGTAGACCGACTTCGGCCCGCCGGAGAGCACGATCCCCTTCGGCCGCATCGCCCGCATCTGCGTGGCGGAGATCGAGTGGGGGACGATCTCGGAGTAGACGTGGGCCTCGCGGATCCGCCGGGCGATCAGCTGCGCGTACTGGGCCCCGAAGTCGACGACCAGGACGCGGTCGAACGCGGCGGGGTCGAACACGCCGGTCGCGCTGCTCGGGTCGGAGGGGCTAGCCACCCGTCGAGGGTACCAGCGCCCCGTGAGTCCGACCGCGCTTCACGAGACGGCCGAGCCGGCCCCAAAGGCTCCAGATCCCGAGGACGGCGAGCGCCACGAGCGCGAGCGCGAAGCCGAGCGTGAGCCGGCTCGGCCAGTAGTGGAGGACGACGGTGCGCGTCCCAGCCGGGACCACGACGCTCATCAACGCGCCGTCGTGGCGGGAGATGGCGAGCGGCTTGCCGTCGGCGGTGGCGTGCCAGCCCGAGACGTCGGTGACCCGGAGCACCAGCCTCGACCGCTCGCCGACGCGCACCTCGATGTCGTAGGTGGCGTCGCCGGGGTGGGCGACCGAGGTCACCACGCCGGCCGGGCCGTCGAAGGAGAAGCGGGCGGAGCCGGGCACCTCGTACAGGCGCATCGTCGACCCGGCGTTCGAGAGCCTGGCGACGAGGCGCATCCCGACCGGGGCCGGAAGCCCCGGGTGGACGAGCACGTACCGCACGCCGTAACGGTGGGCGAGGGCGACGGTGTCCACCTGGGGGACGAACAGGTTGAGGTTGAGCGGCGTCTGCTGCTGCTCGTTCGGGACCGGCCAGCTGTCGAAGTACGCCTGGGGGATCGTCGGGTCGTGCAGGCCCAGCTCGTCGATGCCGTACGGCACGTTCATCACCGGGTAGAAGCCCGTCCCGGTCCAGTCGCGCACGCCGCAGAACGGCTGCGCCCCGGGCGGCGGGCAGGCAAGGTTCGGCCCGTCGAGCCCGAGGAGCTGGGTGCCGACGCGCGCCTGCAGCTCGGCCACGGCCGGAGTCACCGGGTACGCGGTGGTCGCGTAGCTGTTGATGCCCACCCCGGCGAAGAGCAAGAAGGCGCCCTGGGCCGCCAGCAGCCCCGCGCCGGCCAGGCGACCCGCGTGCAGCGCGGCGTCGCCCGAGGTGCGCCGCCGGAACGCGAACGCCGCCAGCGCGAGCACGAGGACGAGGGCGATCGAGCCGGTCGGCCACCACAGGCTGGCCCGCCGGAGGGCGACGACCGCCGAGACGGGCGGCAGGGGCGTCGGGGAGCCCGGCAGCATCCGGGCGGAGGACACCTTGCCCCACAGCACGGCGATGACGAGGGCCACGGCGACCGACGCCCCGGCCAGCGCGACGTGGACCTGGCGCGCCTGCCAGCGCGAGACGACGACGTCGAGGCCGATCGCGGCGAGGACGGCGACGACGAAGCCGAGCACCGGGAGCATGCGCTGGAGCGCGACGGCGCCGAGACCGAGATCCTTCAGCAGGTGCTGCACCGGCGCCCCGCTGCCGAGCTGGTAGACGACGAGCAGGCAGGTGATCCCCGCCGCCGCCAGGCCGACGACGACCGGCCGGCGCCAGGCGACCAGCACCGCCACGACGGCGAGCACGATCGCCACGATGCCGAGGTACCCGGCGGTCTCGAAGTAGTTCACCGGCCCGAACCAGTGGCTGCCCGCGATGGGCAGCCCGTCGAAGCCCTGCGCGAGCAGGAGGATCGCCGCGTGCAGCGGGATGCCGCTCGCCGCCTGCTTGCCGTTGCGCGCCGAGGCCGAGATGACCGGGAGCCCGGCCAGCCACAGCGGCGCGCCGAGCGCGACGCCGAGCGCGAAGCCCGCGACGAAGCGGGCCACCCCGCGCACCGCCACGCGGCGCTGCCACACGAGGCTGGCCAGGCCGGCGACCACCAACAGGACCCCGAGGCCGATGGCGAGCAGGACGTAGGACTCGGGGAAGCCGCCGTAGAGGGCGAAGGCGACCGCGACGGCGAGCAGGGCGACGTCGCGGGCCCGGCCGCGCGAGCGGTAGCAGCAGACCACGCCCGCGGCGATCCAGCCCGCCCAGGCGAGCGGCCCGCTCACCGCCCAGCCGAGCCAGCCGGCGAAGGCTCCCGAGAGCATCGCCGTCGTGCCGCCGAAGGCCGCCGCCAGCGGTCCGGTGCGCAGCAACCGGCAAAGGACGTACGTCCCCGTCCCGGCGATGAGCAGCTTCATGGCGACGGTCACGATGAAGCTGAGGGAGAGCGGGAACAGGTAGCCGACGAGGGTCGGGAGCGCGAAGACGCCCGACTCGAAGTTGAGCAGCTGGGGCAGCCCGGTCCCCGACAGGCTGTTCCACAGCGGGAGCTCGCCGTGGTGGACGAGCCGCCAGTCAAGCGTGTTCCAGGGGATCGACTGGGTGATGATGTCGCCGTTCGTCGTGTTGTGGTTGGGGAGCGCGGCGTGGCCGAGCGAGGTGAGCAGGCTGAGCCCGCGGCCGAGATCCGCCGGGGCGAAGCTCGCGCCGTCCTTCAGCGCCGGTGACAGGTACGCCAGCACGACCAGGGCGATCCACGCGACGCCGAGCACGTCGCCCCAGTGCCCGAAGGCGCGCCCGCGCCGCGCGAGCAGCGCCAGACGCGGGCGCTCGTCCCCCACCGCGCTGCTCAGCGGCCGAGCCCTACGGACTGGGCGCGCTGGAGCCGCTTGCCCTCGGTGCGGATCGCCGGCGACACGACGACCTCCGCCTTGTGGAACTCGCGCAGGCTCGCGTAGCCGCACATCGCCATCGTCGTGCGGAGCGCCCCGAAGAGGTTGAGGCGCCCGTCGTCGCGTCTCGACGGCCCGAGGAGGACGTCCTCGAGCGTGCCGATCGGCGGCGTCGCGATCCGTGTCCCGCGCGGCAGCGAGCCGTGGCCGGCGTGGCTGCCCCAGAAGGCGCCCCGGCCGGGGGCGTCCTCCGTCCCCGCCAGCGGGGCGCCGAGCATGACGGCGTCGGCGCCGCACGCGATCGCCTTCGCGACGTCGCCGCCCTGCTCCATGCCGCCCTCGGCGATGACGTGCACGTAGACGCCGGTCTCCTCGAGGTGGCGCGTCCGCGCCCCGGCGGCGTCGGCGATGGCCGTCGCCTGGGGCACGCCGAGGCCGAGCACGCCCCGCGTCGTGCACGCCTCGCCCGAGCCGACCCCGGCGAGCACGCCGACCGCCCCGGTGCGCATCAGGTGCAGCGCCGCCTGGTAGGAGACGCAGCCCCCGACGACGACGGGGATGTCGATCTCGCGGATGAAGCGCTTCAGGTTGAGCGGCTCGGAGCCCTTCGAGACGTGCTCCGCGGAGACGACGGTGCCCTGGACCACGAGGACGTCGAGGTCGGCCTCGAGCGCAGCCGGCACGAGGGCGTCGGCGCGCTGGGGGCTCACGGCCGCGCACGTGACGACGCCGGACTCGCCGATCTCGCGGATCCTCGCCGTCACGAGCTCGGGGCGCACCGGCTCGGCGTAGAGCGCCTGAAGCCTCGCCGTCACCGACTCGGCCGGCAGCGAGACGATCTCCTCGAGCAGCGGTGCCGGGTCCTCGTAGCGGGTCCACAGCCCCTCGAGGTTCAAGGCGGCGAGCCCGCCGAGGCGCCCGACCGCCACCGCGGAGCGCGGGCTGACGACGGCGTCGAGGGGTCCGGCCATGAGCGGGAGGGGGAAGCCGAACGCGTCGAGCTGCCAGGAGATGTCGACGTCTTCGGGGTCACGGGTTCGCCTCGAGGGGACGATCGAGACGTCCTCGAGGCCGTACGCCAGGCGCGCCGACTTGCCGATGCCGATCTCGACGTCCGCCACGCGACTCTCCCGACTCCCCGTTGACCCGCTCAGGCTATCCCGGGACCGCAACGGCCTCGCCGGGAGCGGGCTCGCCGCCGGAACCGGCCCCCTGCGGCGGCGGGTCCCGCGGCGGCCCGTCACGGCTGCCCTCGACGACCGCTGGACGGCGGCCGCGCGTCGCGAGCGTGGCGAGGAGGCCGGCCAGCGCGAGGAGCACCGCCTCCCCCACGACGAGCGGCACCGGGCCGAGCGGCGGCCGCCAGGCCGGGTGGAGCAGGAAGCCGAAGTCCGGCCCGTCCGTGCCGACGGCGTAGCGCCGGAGCGCCTCGTAGAAGGCGCCGAACTGGCCGAGCGCGGCGACGACGGCCACGGCGCCGACGAGGCGTCCCCCGCGGCGGGCGAGCGCGCTCGTCCCGATCAGCGCCGCGGCGACGATCGGCAGGCCGAGCGCGAAAGGAAGGGTGTCGCGCCCCTGCCACGTGTAGCCGTACTTGTGCACCTGCGAGCTCGAGATGGCGACGGGGATCACCACGATGGCGACGGCGAACAGCGCCAGCACGACGGCGTGGCGGAGCCGGCCGACGGCCGCGGCGGCGATCGCGACGAAGCCGACGAGGCCGTACCACGCGACGTAGGTGAACGTCGGGGCGAAGGTGTCGAACCAGCCGAACACGCCGACCATGTCCTGGAGGTAGAAGTCGTTGTGGGCGAAGGAGGTCTCAAGGATCGTCGACTCGGGTACCGAGTACGGCAGCGGCGTGCGCGTGTACACGTCGTAGGCGTGCTCGCCGAGGATCCACGCGACCGCCAGCCCGCCGAGGACCGCCACGGCGCAGAAGCCGGCCTGGACCGAGCGCCTCGCCACGAGCGCGCGCAGCCCCGCGAGGTCCGAGACGGCGACGAGCACCACCGCGGTCAGGGCCAGCCAGAACGGCGAGAGGGCGCGCACGAGCTCGAAGACGCAGGCGGACACGGCGAGCACGGCGACCAGCCCGGGGGGCGGGTCGTCACGGCGCTCGAGGAAGAGCACCGAGCCCGCCGTCCAGACGCAGATCGCGGCGCTCACCTCGAGCCCGCTCGGGTTGACCACGCCCCCGAGGAAGACGGCCATCGGCGTCGCGGCGATGAGCACCCCGACGAGGACGACGCGGTTGCGCGACCAGTGCAGCGCGGACATGACGGCGAGGCCGATGAAGACCGACGACAAGAGCGCGCTCACGAGCCGCATCAGGTAGAGCGCCCACGTCCCCTCGCCGAGCAGGGAGGGCAGCCCGACGACCGCGTAGTACAGCGGTGGGTAGCGGGCGTTGTAGATCCGCGCCTCGACCATCTTGGCCGAGCCGACCGGCTTCGGCTCGCAGCTCGCGGGGACCGTCGGCTTGCGGTGGAAGCAGGTCGGCAGGTTCTCGGTCGTCGGCGAGCCGTAGAACTCCGGCACGCGCACGATCTCGATCGCCGGCAGGGTCGGCGCCGGCAGCGCCTTGCCGAGCAGCTGGCCGCGTACCACCGCGGCGGCCTTGATCACGTGGACCGGCTCGTCGGGCGCGGCGAACAGCGGCGTCGCCACGCTCCACAGCGCCATCGCGCAGAACGAGATCAGGAAGGCGACGACGAAGGCGGTCGTGCCGCTCGACCGCCGGTGGACCCGGCGCGCCTCCACGTCATGTTCGGTCACGTCCGTCGGAAGCAGCTCCCTCGTGGGATCCCGCCGGAAGACCGGCGGCGACGACGCCGGGCAGAGTAGCCGAGCCCGCCGGCCGGCGGCGGCCGAGCGGCGCTCACCTTGGGCTCAGGTCCCGGGAGCCGCCACCAGCCGCGCGGAGACGCGCTCGAGCAGGTCCCACAGGATCCTCGCCGTGACACCCCACACCAGGTCGTCGCCGAGCACGCGCGGCGCCGCGAAGAAGTGCACCGGCCGGTCCCTCATGCCGGCGATGTCCCAGCGCTCCTCCCACCCGACGCCGTCGGCGAGCAGCTCGGCGAGGGGGACCTCCAGCGTCACCTCGACCTCCGCCGGGCTCGGCCGCAGCGCCGGACGACCCGCGAGCAGGCCGACGAACGGCGCGATGCGGTCGCCGAAGCGCTGCCGGTGGACCACGTCGAGCGGTCCGACGATCTCCACCAGCGCCGGGTCGAGCCCGATCTCCTCCTCGGCCTCGCGCAGCGCCGCCGCGAGCGGCGCCTCGTCGGGCTCGACGAGCCCTCCCGGCAGCGCCACGTGACCCGGGTCGCGCTGGAGGTGCGGGGAGCGCCGGATCAGGACCGCCCGCGTCTCGCCCTCCGCCTCGAACACCGCGAGCAGCACCGCGGCGTCGACGCGCGCGCCGTGGGCGTCGCCCGGTCGGCCCGGGGGGCGGGGCCGGAGCTGGCCACCGTCCGGTCCCGCCCGCTCGCCGTCGCCGGCGAGCGCGCTCCGCACGACGCTGAGCGGCACGCTCGCACGGCGTGCCGACTCCAGCCGGGACCACGGAGGCGGCGCGCCAGGCCGCGCGCTCGCCGGGCGCGGCACGTGCTGGCGGAACGAGCCGGCGGCCACTCGGCCGAGCGTACCGTCGCCGGGCGCGGCAGCGGCCGGGCTCGCGCCCGGCCGCTGCCACCACCGCACGGCCCGGCAGCGCCGGGCGACGTGGCGTCCTACATCATCCCCATGCCGCCGGGGCCGCCCGCAGCCGGCTCCTGCTTCTTCTCGGGCTTGTCGGCGATGAGCGCCTCGGTCGTGAGCAGGAGCGCCGCGATCGACGCCGCGTTCTGCAGCGCGGAGCGCGTCACCTTGGCCGGGTCGATCACGCCGGCCTTGACCAGGTCGACGAGCTCACCGGTCGATGCGTTCAGCCCGACGTTGCCCTTGGCCCGCTCGACCTCGCGCACCCAGATGGAGCCCTCGAGCCCGGCGTTCAGGGCGATCCACTTCAACGGCTCCTCGACGGCGCGTGCCACGATCATGGCGCCGGTCGCCTCGTCACCGGTGAGCTTCTCGGCCGCGGCGAGGATGGCCGCGCGGCTGCGCAGCAAGGCAGTGCCGCCACCGGCGACGATGCCCTCCTCGATCGCCGCGCGGGTCGCGGACAGGGCGTCTTCGATGCGGTGCTTCTTCTCCTTGAGCTCGATCTCGGTCGCGGCGCCGACGCGCACGACGGCGACGCCGCCGGCGAGCTTGGCGAGGCGCTCCTGGAGCTTCTCGCGGTCCCAGTCGGAGTCGGTCTCCTCGATCTCGCGCTTGATCTGGGCGATGCGGCCCTTCACCTCGTCGGGCGAACCGGCACCGTCGACGATCGTCGTGTCGTCCTTCGTCACGACGACGCGGCGCGCCTTGCCGAGCAGGTCGAGTGTCACGCCTTCGAGCTTCAGGCCGACCTCCTCGGAGATCACCTGGCCGCCGGCCAGCACGGCGAGGTCGCCGAGCATGGCCTTGCGGCGCTCGCCGAAGCCGGGGGCCTTCACCGCGACGGACGAGAAGGTCCCGCGGATCTTGTTCACGACGAGCGTGGCGAGCGCCTCACCCTCGACGTCCTCGGCGATGATGAGCAGCGGTTTGCCCGTCTGCATGACCTTCTCGAGCACGGGCAGCAGGTCGTGGACCGCGCTGATCTTCGAGTTCACGATCAGGATGGAGGGGTCCTCGAGGACCGATTCCTGCCGCTCGGGGTCCGTCACGAAGTACGGCGAGAGGTAGCCCTTGTCGAACTGCATGCCCTCGGTGAAGTCGAGCTCGAGACCGAAGGTGTTCGACTCCTCGACCGTGACCGTGCCGTCCTTGCCGACCTTGTCGATCGCGTCGGCGAGGACCTCGCCGATGGAGGCGTCGGCGGCGGAGATCGCCGCAACCTGGGCGATCTCGTGACGGCCCTCGATCTCCTTCGCGTGGGAGCGGATTGATTCGACCGCGGCGGCCACGCCGCGCTCGATGCCGCGCTTGAGCGACATCGGGTTGGCGCCGGCGGCGACGTTGCGCAGCCCCTCGTGCACGAGGGCCTGGGCGAGCACCGTCGCCGTCGTCGTCCCGTCACCGGCGACGTCGTTCGTCTTGGTCGCCACCTCGCGTACGAGCTGGGCGCCCATGTTCTCGAACGGGTCCTCGAGCTCGATCTCCTTGGCGATCGTGACGCCGTCGTTCGTGATCGTCGGCGCGCCGAACTTCTTGTCGAGCACGACGTTGCGGCCCTTCGGGCCGAGCGTCACCTTGACCGTGTCCGCGAGCTTGTTCACGCCGGCCTCGAGGCCGCGACGCGCGGTCTCGTCGAAGCGGAGCATCTTGGACATCAGGCGCCGACCTTCGCGAGGACGTCGCGGCCCGAGAGGATGAGCAGCTCCTCGCCGTCGATCGTGATCTCGGTGCCGCCGTACTTCGAGTAGACGACCTTCTCGCCGACCTTCACGTCGAGCGGGATGAGCTCGCCGGTGTTCTCGGCGCGCCGGCCCGGCCCGACCGCGAGCACCTCGCCCTGCTGGGGCTTTTCCTTCGCGGTGTCGGGGATGACGAGACCCGACGCCGTCATCTCCTCCGCCTCGCTCGGGCGAACGACGATGCGGTCGTCCAGCGGCTGCAGCTTCATCTCCGATGCCTCCTGTGTGGCTGTGTTGGCACTCTTGCCATGCGAGTGCCAATCTACCCCGTCCGCGGGCCGGCTGGCAACCGCGGGTGCCGAGTGCTGACGTCCCCGGCCGGCGCCGGCCTCAGGATGCCGGCGGGAAGCCCATGGTCGGCTCCGCGCCGGCGCCGAGTGGGGTCGGGCCGTCGCTGCGGAGGCGGAAGTACGCCGCGGCGCCGATCATCGCGGCGTTGTCCGTGCACATCGCGCGGCTCGGCAGGAACACGTGCAGCCCCTCCAGGGCGCAGGCGTCCGCCAGCCGCTCGCGCAAGGACGCGTTCGCCGCGACGCCGCCGGCGAGGCAGACCGAGCGCGCCCTGACGAGGCGCGCCGCGGCGAGGGCCTTGTGGACGAGGACGTCGACCACCGCCGCCTGGAACGAGGCGGCGACGTCGGGCGTCGGCACCTCGGGGTGGGCGCGGACGTGGTGGACGACTGCCGTCTTCAGCCCGCTGAAGGAGACGTCGAGACCCCGCTCGAGCATCGGCCGGGTGAAGGCGATCGCCGCCGCGTCACCCTCGAGCGCGGCGCGCTCGATGGCAGGCCCGCCCGGATAGCCGAGCCCGAGGTAGCGGGCGACCTTGTCGAAGGCCTCGCCGGCGGCGTCGTCCACCGTGCCGCCGAGGAGCCGGTAGCTGCCCGGGCCGTCCATCTCGACGAGGAGCGTGTGCCCGCCCGACGCGAGGAGCACCGCCGCCGGCAGCTCCAGCCCCGGCTCTTCGAGCAGCGAGGCGTAGAGATGGCCCTCCAGGTGGTTCACCCCGACGAAGGGAACGCCCCAGGCGAGCGCGAGGGACTTGGCCGCCGAGATGCCGACGAGCAGGGCGCCGACGAGACCCGGCCCGACGGTCGCCGCCACGGCGCCGATCGCCCCGGCGGGGCCGCCGAGGGCGGCGCCGGGTGACCGGTGGCCCGGCAGCGGGAGGCCCGCGCCCTCGAGCGCCTCCTCGAGCACCGCCAGGATGCGCTCCAGATGGGCCCGTCCCGCCACCTCGGGGACGACGCCGCCGTAGCGCGCGTGGAGGTCCACCTGGCTCGAGACGACCGAGGAGAGCACCTCACGCCCGTCGGCGACGACCGCGGCCGCCGTCTCGTCGCATGAGGTCTCGAGCGCGAGCACGAGGCAGCCGGGCCCCGGGCCCGGACCGGCAGCGCTCATCCGCCGGCGTCCTCGACGGCGGGCGCGTCGAGCCTGCGGCCGATGACCGCGAGGCGCTCGCCGTAGAGGGCCGACTGCACGTCGTGCGCCCACATCACCAGGCCGTCCTCGTTGACCTCCGCGTAGTAGTTCTTCCGGATCCCCGCGGGGACGAAGCCGAAGAGCCGGTAGAGGCGCTGGGCGCCGTGGTTGGAGACCCGGACTTCCAAGGTGAGCGCCTCCGAGCCGCGCCGGCGCGCCTCGGTCGCCACCCGGTGGAGCAGCCGCATGCCGATCCGCCGGCCCTGCCAGGCGGGCGCGACCCCGATCGTCGTGACGTGGCCCTCGCCGGCCACGAGCATGCACCCCGCATAGCCGACCACCGCGCCGTCGACGAGCGCGACATAATAGGCGCGGGTCTCGGGCGAGGCGAGCTCGCTCAGGTACAGCCCCGGTGACCACGGTCTCGGAAAGACCTGCTGCTCGATCGCCACCACGGCGCGCACGTGCCGGCGGCGCATCGCCACGATGTCGACCTCGGCGTCGCGTCGCGCCGGGGGGACCGTCGGCTCGCCACGGCGGTGCGGGAGCCGGATCGCCACGGTCACTCCCCCGCTGCGGCGGAATGGGCGGGGTCCCCGGCCCGGGGCGCCGCAGCCCCGTGGCGCGTCGACCAGTTGATACGGGCGTCGACGGGGCGCAGGTACACCGGGCGGACCGCGAGCGGGTCCGCCGCGTCCCCCGCCTCCAGCCGGAGCACGGCGAGATCGGCGAGGGAGACCACCGGCGGGGCGCCGAGCTCGTCGCCCGCCACCTGGAGGCGACCGCCGCCGCCCGCGAGGAGCTGCGCGGCGTGGCGCCGCGCCCCGTCACCGACGAGCAGCGTCGCCGCGTCGCGCCGGGCGAGGCTGCCCGCGAGGGCGCCCGGCGTGTCGAGCTCGATCGGCCCGCCGAGCCGCGAGGACCAGGCCACCTCGCCACGACGCATGTCGACGACGGCGACGACCTCGCGCCCGTCGTGGCGGAGCGCGTGCAGCAGCACGTCCGTGCTGGTGCAAGCGACGACGGGGACGCCGAGGGCCCACGCCATCGCGTTCGCCGCCGCGACGCCGACGCGCAGCCCGGTGAACAGCCCCGGACCCACGTCCACCGCGATCGCCTCCAGCGCGTCCGGAGCGATCCCGGCGAGCTCGAGGACGTGGCGGATCGCGACGTGGAGCGTCTCGGCGTGGCGGCGGCCGGGCCGCGCCGTCGCGGCGGCGAGGAGGCCGCCCGGCCCGGCGAGCGCGACGCCGACCTCGACCGTCGCCGTCTCGATGGCGAGCAACGTCACGGCCCCTCCGCCCGACCGGCCTCCGGCCTGCCACGAGGCGCCGCGAGCTCGTCGGCCCACAGCTCGGCCAGGCGAGCGATCCTCGCCCTCCAGCCCCCTCCGGGGTCGGCGAGCTCGACCAGGCGCTCGCCGCCGGGTCCCCCTCCGCCCGGACCGGGTGCCCCGGGCGGCACCGACAGGGTCACGATCAGCGCCGCGTCGCCAAGGAGCGGCGCGGCCGCCTCGCCCCACTCGACGACGGCGACACCGCCGTCGTCGAGCACCTCCTCGAGCGCCAGGTCGGCCACCTCCGCCAGCTGGTCGAGGCGCCAGCAGTCGACGTGGGCGACGACGGGGTCGGAGTCGTAGAGGTGGCAGAGGGCGAACGTCGGGCTGGTCGCGCGGGTGCTCGCGCCGAGCGCCGCGACGAGGCCCTGGACGAGCGTGGTCTTGCCCGCCCCGAGCTCCCCCGAGAGCAGCACCACGTCGCCGGGCTCGACCAGGCCGCCGAGCAGGGCGCCGATGCGGCGCGTGGCCTCCTCCGAGGGACTGACGAGCCGCGCGGCGACGGTCGCCCCGGCGGTGCTCACGACCCCGCGGCAGGAGCGGCCGCGAGCGCCTGCTTCGCCCGGACGAGGTCTGCCCGCATCTGGGCCACCACCATCCCCCCACCGCGCAGCGCGAAGGCCGGGTGGAACGTCGGGACGAGCACGGCCGCGCCGAAGGGGTAGGCCCGTCCGCGCAGCCGGGTGACGCCCTCGTTCGTCCGCAGCAGCGAGCGGGCCGCGAAGTTGCCGAGCGTCACGACGACGCGGGGCTGGATCTGCGCCAGCTGGCCCTCCAGGAAGTGCCTGCACGCCGCGACCTCACCCGGCTCGGGGTCGCGGTTGTTCGGCGGCCGGCACTTCACGACGTTGGCGATGTAGCACGCGCCGCGCTCCATGGCGAGCTCCTCGACGATCAGCTGGTCGAGCAGCCGCCCAGAGCGTCCGACGAACGGGACGCCGGCGAGATCCTCCTCCCGGCCCGGCCCCTCCCCGACGAACATCAGCTCCGCGCTCGGGCTGCCCGTCCCGAAGACGACCGTGGTGCGGCCCGCGGCGAGCGGGCACGCCAGGCACGCCCTCGCCTCGCGCTCGAGCTCGGCGAGCGTCGACACGCAGGCATGCTACCTGCGCAGCACGCCGGCGCCGTCGGGCGTGACGAGCCCGCGCAGCGCCCCGGGCGGGCAGCCCCCGGCGCCCGGCGCCTGCCCGCCGGCGCCGGTGGGCGTGGCGGCGTCCTGCCGGTGGACGGCGACCCGCGGGACGCGCGGTCCGATGCCGCAGAGGACCTCGTAGCAGATGGTGCCGAGCCGCTCGGCCCACTCCTCGGCCGTGATCTCCTCATCCCCCTGGGGGCCGATGAGGACCGCCTCGTCCCCCGGGCGGACCCCGCCGTCGGGCCCGCAGTCCACGATGATCTGATCCATGGTGACCGTGCCGGCGATCCGCCGGCGGCGGCCGCCGACGAGCACCTCGCCGCCTCCCCGCTCGAGCGCGCGGGGCACCCCGTCGTGGTAGCCGAGGGGGATCACCGCGACCTGGGAGCGCAGCGGGAGCTCGTAGGCGAGCCCGTAGCTGGTGCGCTCCCCGGCCGCGAGCTCGCGCACGAGGTGGACGCGTGCCCGCAGCGACAGGGCGGGGCGGAGCGCGGCGCCCGGGTCGAACCTCGCCGGCGGGGGGCCCGCGCCGAGGTGGCCGGCGAGGGCCGGCGAGGGCAGGTGGCCGTAGCAGGCGATGCCGCAGCGGACGAGGTCGAGACGGGCGGCGGGGTGGGCGATCGCCCCGGCCGAGTTCGCCGCGTGGACGATCGCCGGCCGGATGCCGTCGTCGGCGAGCTCCCGGCGCACCTCGTCGAACACCCGGAGCTGGTGCGCGGTGAAGGGGTCGTCGGGCTCGTCGGCGACGGCGAGGTGCGTGAAGAGCCCCTCGAGCTCCAGCTCGGGCGCCGACGCGATCGCCCTCGCGACGGCCGGCGCGTCGCGAGGCGACGCCCCGACGCGGTGCATGCCGGTGTCGACCTTCAGGTGGACCGGGACGGGGCGGGCGACGCCGGTCGCGGCACGGCGTGCCGCGGCGACGCCACCGTGGCGGTACAGGGTCGGCGTGAGCCCGTGCGCGACCGCCTCGCGCATCGCCTCGTCCGTCGGCTCGGAGAGCAGCAGGACCGGAGCCGTGACCCCCGCGGCGCGAAGCGCCAGGCCCTCCTCGACGAGCGCCACGGCAAGCCACGTGGCACCACCGTCGAGCGCCGCGGCGGCGACGTCGGGCGCGCCGTGGCCGTAACCGTCGGCCTTCACGACGGCGCAGAGCTGCGCCGGCGCCACGAGCCGGGCGAGCAGGCCGGCGTTGTGCCGTACCGCCGCGAGGTCGACCTCGACCCAGGCCGGACGGAACGCCTCAGCCATCGGCGGCATCAGCGTGGCGCGCCCCGCCCAGCACGGCGGCGAGGAGCGGGGGGAGGTCCCCGGCGACGAGACCGTCAGCCGGGCCGAGCGCCGCGGCGCGTCCGTGGGCGTGGGCCGCCAGCGCGGCGGCGAGCAGTGGATCGACGCCGCGGGCGAGGAAGGCGCCGATGATGCCGGAGAGCACGTCCCCGGTGCCGGCCGTCGAGAGCCGCGCCGAGCCCGAGGTGACGAGCAGCGCCGAGCCCGAGGGCGAGGCCACGACGGTCGTCCGGCCCTTCAGCAGCACCGTCGCGTGGGCCCGCCGGGCGAGGTCGCGCGCCGCCGCGATCCGGTCCTCCCCCGGGCGGGTCCCGACGAGGCGGGCGTACTCGCCGTCGTGGGGGGTCATCACGAGCGGTGCCCGGCGTGCCGAGAGCAGCCGGACGGCCTCGTCGAGCGTCCCGAGGGCGTTCAGGCCGTCGGCGTCGAGGACGAGCGGCACCGCCGCGCCGACCACGAGGCGCCGCACGGCCGCCACGGTCTCTGGGGAGCTGCCGAGCCCGGGACCAAGGACGAGCGCCCGGCACCTGCCGAGATCGTCGAGGAGCGGCACGGCCCAGTCGCTTGCCGGCAGGGCGCGGGCCACCGCCTCGGTGACGGGCACGGTGCCCGGGGCGACGCCGGGCGAGCCGAGCCGCACCATCCCGGCCCCGGCCCGCGCCGCCCCGCGCGTCGAGAGCTCGGCGGCGCCGAGCATGCCGGGCGAGCCGGCGGCGACGTAGACGGCGGCGTCCCACTTGTGGCCCTCGGAGCGGCGTGCCGGCAGCAGGGCCAGGTCGGCGTCCTCCACGAGGTGCTGGGGCGGGTTGCCGACCGGCAGGCCGATACGGCGCACGACGACCTGGCCGGCGCGCCGGCGGCCGGCGCCGATCAGAAGACCGGGCTTCAGGGCGCCGAAGGTCACGGTGACGTCCGCATGCACCGCGCGCGGTCCCGCCCGCCCGGTGTCGGCGTCGACCCCGCTCGGCACGTCGGCGGCGAGGACGAGCGCGCCGAGCGGTGGGGCCGGGGCGTCGTAGCTGCCGTGGAAGCCCGTGCCGAAGGCGGCGTCGACGACGAGATCGCACGGCGGCAACGCCGAGGGCGCCTCGGCGACGGGGAGCACCCGGACGCTCGCGCCCCGCCGCGCGAGCACACGCGCCGCCACCCGGCCGTCGTCGCCGTTGTGCCCCTTGCCGACGACGACGGCGACGCGCCGCCCGTAGCTGCCCCCGAGCATCCGCAGCGCCTCGTTGGCGAGGGTGTAGCCGGCCCGCCCGACGAGCTCGTCGATGCCGACGTGCGCGAGCGCCTCGGCGTCGACCGCCCGCATCTCCTCGGCGGTGCAGACGGGCCTCACCCGGGCCTCCTCGCGGCGCGAGCGTCGCGCCGGGCTGCCCGGCTCACTCGGCGACCACCACGGCGCCGGCGATACGGGCGGTGTGGGTGAGCGAGACGTGGAACGACGCCACGCCGAGGGCGAGGGCGCGCTCGGCGGCGCGGCCCGACGCCCGCAGGTGCGGCGCGCCGTCCTCGGCGCTTCGCACCTCGAGCTCGGTCAGCCCGATGCTCCACAACCCGACGCCGAGGGCCTTCATCGCCGCCTCCTTGGCCGCGAAGCGCGCCGCCAGCCCGGGCACCGGGTCGAGCCGCCCGGCGAGGTCGCCGCGCTCGGCGGCGGTGAAGACGCGCGCGGCGAAGCCCGGACGCCGCTGCAGGACGCGACGGAAGCGGTCGATCTCCACGGCATCGAGACCGATGCCGATCACGGGGTGCCCGACCCGCGGGGAGCCGCCGCACCCCGGCTCACTCGACGGTGACGACCTTTGCGAGGTTCCTCGGACGGTCGACGTCGTTGCCGCGGGCCCGGGCGATCTCGTAGGCGAAGCGTTGGAGGGGCAGGACGTCGACGACGGGCGAACACAGCTCGAGGACGTGCGGCACCTCGAGCACCGCGTCGACGTGCCCGGCCGTCTCGCTGTCGCCCTGGTCGACCACGGCGACGACCGTCGCTCCCCGGGCCTTCATCTCCTCGACGTTGGCCATCACCTTCTCCCACAGCGGGTGACGCGTCGCGACGACCACCACCACGGCGCCGGGCTCGATGAGCGAGATCGGCCCGTGCTTCATCTCGCCGGCCGGGTATGCCTCGGCGCGCACGTACGCCAGCTCCTTCAGCTTGAGGGCGCCCTCCAGCGCGACCGGCAGGCCCGCGCCGCGGCCGAGGAAGTAGAAGTCGTGGACGTCCTTGAAGCGCAGCGCGACCTCCGCGTACTGCTCCGAGGACGCCAGCGCGACCGCGACGGCGTCGGGCAGCCCGAGCAGGGTGCCGGCGATCTCGCGCCGCGCACCGTCGTCGAGCGTGGCGCGCACGCGTGCCAGGTGGAGCGCGAACGCCTGCAACATGACGAGCTGGGCGAGGTGGCACTTCGTCGAGGCGACGCCGATCTCGGGCCCGGCACGGGTGTAGAGGGCCCCGTCGGCCTCGCGCGCCATCACCGAGTCGACGACGTTCGTCAGCGCGACGACCCGGGCGCCCCGCCGGCGCGCCTCCTGCATCGCGTGCAGGGTGTCGATCGTCTCGCCCGACTGGCTGACCACGACGACGAGCGTCCGCTCGTCGAGGACGGAGTCGCGGTAGCGGAACTCGCTGGCGATGTCGGTCTCCGCCGGCATCCGGGCCCAGGTCTCGATGGCCTGACGACCGACCAGGCCGGCGTGGTAGCTGGAGCCGCAGGCGACGACCATGACCCGCTCGAAGGCACGGAGCTCGTCGTCGGAGAGCGCCAGCTCCTCGAGCTCGGTCGAGCCGTCGGCCGAGACGCGCCCGAGGAGGGTGTCGCCGACGGCGACCGGCTGCTCGAAGATCTCCTTCGACATGAAGTCGGGGTAGCCGCCCTTCTGGGCGGCGGCGACGTCCCACGTCACGTGGAGCCGCAGCGGCTCGACCGCCTCCCCGGTGGCGGAGATGACGGAGAAGCCGTCGCGGCGCAGCTCCACGACCTGGTCGTCGCCGATCTGGTGCAGCTCGCGCGTCGTCGCCAGCGCCGCCGCGATGTCCGAGGCCAGGATCCCGACGCCGTCGGACCACCCGATGATGAGGGGCGAGGTCCGCCGTGCGGCGACGATGACCTCGGGGTCGTCGAGGTCGACGAACGCGACCGCGAAGTCGCCGCGCACGACGGCGAGGCAGCGGCGCACCGCCTCGACGAGCGAGCAGCCGGTGGCACGCTCCTCCTCGACGAGGTGCACAAAGACCTCGGTGTCGGTCGCCGAGACCATCGTGTGGCCGGAGGCCCGGAGGCGCTCGGCTAGCTCGCGGTGGTTCTCGATGATCCCGTTGTGCACGATGGCGATCCGGCCGGAGCAGTCGAGGTGCGGGTGGGCGTTCTCCTCGGTCGGCGCTCCGTGCGTCGCCCAGCGCGTATGGCCGATCGCCGCGCCGCCGCCGCCCGGCGCGCCGTCGGCGCGCGCGGCGAGCTTCTCGATCGAGCGCGCCCGCTCGGCGGCGCGGATCCGCCAGAGCTCGCCCGCCTCCTCGTCGACGATGACGATGCCGGCCGAGTCGTACCCGCGGTACTCGAGCGACGCGAGACCCGCGAGCAGGACGGAGAGCGAGTCGGAGGAGCCGGTGACACCGATGATCCCGCACATGGTGCCCCAAAGGCTAGCCGTGCGGGCCGCCACCATCGCCGCACGGCGGCCGTCGCACGGGCGTGCCGCCACGGGTGGCGGCACCGGCGGGGGACACGCTCGCGGCGGTTGCCGGCGGGCGCGGGGTCAGGAGCCAGGCGGGCCGAGGGCACGGCGCACGACGGCGACGAGCCGTTCGACCGCGGCGGCGGCCTCGTCGGCCGTCGGCGCCTCGACCATCACCCGGACCGCCGCCTCGGTGCCGCTCGCTCGCAGCAGCACCCGGCCCGAGTCGCCGAGCTCGGCCTCGACGCAGGAGACCTCCCGCCAGACCTCGGTCGCCGCGCCGAGCCTGCCCGGCTGGGCGACGGGGACGTTCTGCAGCTCCTGGGGCAGCCGGGTCATCGCGTCCTCGGCGAGGTCGGCGAGCGAGCGGCCGCTCCTGCCCACCAGCTCGAGCAGCTTCAACGCCGTCAGGATCCCGTCGCCGGTCGTCGCCTCGCGCCGGAACACGAGGTGGCCCGACTGCTCGCCGCCGAGGACCAGGGCGTTGGCCTCGAGGGCGTCGGCGACGTGACGGTCGCCGACCGGCGTCTCCACGACCTTGATGCCCCGGGCCGCGAGCGCCCGCCTGAGGCCCAGGTTGCTCATGACGGTGACGACGATGGCGTCGTTGTCGAGCTGGCCGCGCTCGTGGAGGTCGAGGGCGAACATCGCGATCAGGTGGTCCCCGTCGACGACCCGACCGAGGTGGTCGAGCGCGATCAGCCGGTCGGCGTCCCCGTCGAAGCTGAGCCCGAGGTCGGCACCCGCCGCGGTCACCGCCGAGCCCAGGCGCTCGGCATGGGTCGACCCGCATCCCTCGTTGATGTTGATCCCGTCGGGGTCCGCCGCCACGACGACCGCGTCGACGCCGACCCTGGCGAGCACGGCCGGCGCGACGGCGCTCGCCGCGCCGTTGGCGCAGTCGCAGACGACCCGCAGCGCCATCCCCGGCTGCATCGCGACGGAGGTGACCAGATGATCGAGGTAGGCGGAGACGGCGTGCGGCTCCTCGACGACGTCGCCGACGGCGGCCCCGACGAGGGCGTTCGGGTCAGCGGCGCGCACGCCGGCCGCGGCGACGAGCAGGTCCAGCTCCTCCTCGACGGCGCGCTCGAGGGCGTCGGGCAGCTTCGTCCCCGCCGAGGAGAGCAGCTTGATCCCGTTGTCGGCGAAGGGGTTGTGCGACGCCGAGATCATCGCCGCGGGCACCCCGCGCGCCGCGGCGAGCCACGCCAGCCCGGGCGTCGGGACGACCCCGACGTCGACGACGGTCGTGCCCTCCGCCGTCAGGCCCGCGGCGAGCGCCCCGAGGAGCATCCGGCCCGAGCGGCGCGTGTCGCGCCCGACGAGGAACGTGCCCCCCGGCATCCGCCGTGCGGCAGCTCGCCCGAGCGCGAGCGCGAGCTCGGGCGTCAGCTCGGTGTTGGCGACACCGCGGATCCCGTCGGTGCCGAACCGCAGGGGCACGGCAGGCTCAGCGCTTCGAGTACTGAGGTGCCTTCCGGGCCTTCTTCAGGCCGTACTTCTTGCTCTCCTTCTCGCGGGCGTCCCGGGTGAGGAGGCCGGCGCGCTTCAGGCCGGTCCGCAGCTCCGGGTCGAGCTCGATCAGGCCCCGGGCGATCCCGAGGCGCAACGCCCCCGCCTGGCCGGAGATGCCGCCGCCGCCGATCGTCGCGTCGACGTCGTAGGCCTCGGCGCGGCCGGCGACCCGCAGGGCCTCGGTGGCGTGCACCCGGTGGGTGGCCGACGGGAAGTACTCCTCGATCGGCCGGCGGTTCACGGTCACGGCACCCTCGCCGGGACGGAGGCGGACCCGCGCGACCGCGGACTTGCGGCGGCCGGTGGACTGGACGAGCGGACTGGGCATGTACGACCCCTCAGGAGGAACTGCTAGGAGGCGCGGCGGGCGCCGGGCAGGTGGAGTGGCTTCGGCAGCTGGGCGGCGTGTGGGTGGTCCGGCCCCGCGTAGACCTTCAGCTTGGCGAGCATCTGACGGCCGAGCGTCCCCTTCGGGAGCATGCCGCGCACGGCACTCCGGACGACCTCTTCGGGCTTGGTGCCGAGCAACGTGGTGTAGCTCGTGGCGCGGAGGCCGCCCGGGTAGCCGCTGTGGCGGTAGGACGTCTTGGCGTCGGCCTTGCCGGCGGTGAGCACGACCTTTGCGGCGTTGACGACGATGACGTGGTCGCCGGTGTCCATGTGCGGCGCGAAGATGGGCTTGTGCTTGCCCCGAAGGCGCGAGGCCACCTCGGTCGCCAGGCGGCCGAGCACCAGGCCGTCGGCGTCGACGACGAGCCAGGCACGCTCGATCTCGCTCGGCTTCGGTGAGTAGGTGCGCACTGGGGTCCTTTGCTCGCGCTCTTCGGCGCGCTCGCTCGCGAATCTGACGCTCCGCCGCCGGGGGCCGGGTTGGCCGCGCCGGGCGCGAGGCGTGCTCGTCAAGGGTAGTCGAGGCGGAGGGGCTTGTCATACGCCGGTAGTGGGTCAGTTTGACTGTCAAGTCGGGTTGCAGCTCTCGCAAGACGCAATAGGCTGGTGAAATGCCCAAGCGCTCAAGCAAGCCCCGCGACCTCAGCTCTCTTGCCAAGGCCATCGTCGACCAGGCGACGAGTGACGAACCTACGCCAGACCCCTACGATGGGAAGAATCCCGCGGCCGTCGAGCTCGGGCGCCTGGGCGGCCAGAAGGGCGGCAAGGCTCGCGCTGCGAAGCTCACCGCAGAGGAACGCTCGGCGGCAGCGAGACGCGCTGCGCGTGTCAGGTGGTCCGATAGATCCGGAGGATGAACTTGCCGAGGAGCGGCACGGCAAAGGAATACTTGCCGAATCGGTTCTTGTAGACGAGTCCGTGACTACTAAGAGCGCCGAGCATTTGGTTGACGTGACTGGACGAGAACCCTTTTTCTAGCTCGGCTTTTGACTTCTCCACTATCTCTTGGATAGTAAACTCCTCGTCCGGGTGGTCAAGAAGCGCGATGACGTACATGAGATCTCGTTGGCGGTCAGTCACTCTCGCCCAACGTCCCGCGAAGAAGTCATCATCCAATTTGCGTTGGATTGAATCGAACGGTACGGCGCCCGCGGTACCGGCCGCGGCGACTTGCTGAATGAAAATGTCGTACACCTCTCGACAAATGAACTGGATGAAGTAGGGATATCCAGCCGATTCCGACACGATTACGGCGACGGAATCCTCGCTAAAGGTGACAGGACAACCTGCTTGCTCGATCGGCTTCTTGACGGCGTCGCGGCTCTCCGACTCCACAAGACGGCTTAGGGTAACGACGCGGAACATCCTCTCAGCGAACGTCCTCGCCTCAACCAGCTTGGGGAACAGCGTCGGCAGTCCAGTCAAGACCAGCATGAATGGGATGCCTCGTCGTTGGATGGACTGAAAAAGGTCCAGCAGGGTCGACAGGGGAAACTCATCGGCCTTTGCGTGGTCGGCTAGGTTCTGCGCCTCATCGTAGGCAAAGATGATGTGGTTCTTGGAGTGAACTTCCAAGAATGTCCACGCGTATTCCAACACGGCTCGCAGGCGATCGGACGCGAGTCCCGGTGTCGAGTCGTAAATGTCGTACAGCGCATCAAATGAGAGGCCAACGGTCTCAAAGGTCTGTTGCTGTCCCTGAAACCCAATGCGGCGTGCTGGCATCTGGGCCGTGACGCCGGTGGCTGCAATAGACAGGTCGGTCATGATCCTTATAGCCAGGCTGGCTTCGCTGACGCTCGCTGATTCCGAGAGGTCAGACCCAGCCCACAACCAGCCCGCTTGGATGGCTAACGGCTTGAAGACATCCATCAGCACCGTCTTGCCCAGTCCACGCAGCCCGGTAAGGACGAGATTTTCCAGGATCGTGTCTTGCTGTAGTAAGCGCTGGAACTCGGCGAGCTCTCCCTCCCTTCCGGCAAGGTAAGGAGGAGGGTGTCCAGCACCAGGCGTGTAAGGGTTCCGGAACGGAGCGTCTGCCTTAAGCATTCTTTACCCCCTTGGCTAAATTTATGTAGCCCGCTACATTTAGCCAGAAGGCGAAAAGATTGTCAATCCCCCTCGTATTGCGCAGGCGCTCACGTACAATGGTCAGTATGAACAGGTTGAGCACCGAGAAACGGGGGCAGGTCGTCAGCCTCCTCTGCGAGGGCATGAGCATCCGGTCCATCGTCCGCGTGACTGGCGTGGCGAAGAACACGGTGACGAAGCTCCTGGTCGACCTCGGTGCGGCTTGCTCCGAGTACCAGGACGCAGCGTTCACCAACCTGCCCTGCAAGGTCGTGGAGTGCGACGAGATCTGGGCGTACTGCTACTCCAAGCAGAAGAACGTCCCCGAGGAATATCGGGGCACCTTCGGCTACGGCGACGTGTGGACGTGGACGGCAATCGACGCGGACACGAAGCTCGTGCCGAGCTGGCTGGTGGGCGAACGCACGATGGCAGACGCCTACACGTTCCTGTCCGACCTGAAGAGCCGCCTCCGCAATGCCCGCATCCAACTGACCACCGACGGGCTCGGCCACTACCTGCGGGTCGTAGATGGCTTGTGGGCCGACAACATCGACTTCGCCATGCTCCACAAGATCTACGGCGGCAGCGGGTCGGACACGCCGGAGCGGACGTACAGCCCGGCGGTGTGCACGGGGATCGACATCAAGGTCATTGCCGGCAACCCCGACCCCGACCGGATCTCGACCAGCTACGTGGAGCGTCAGAACCTCAGCATGCGGATGGGGATGCGCCGATTCACTCGGCTGACCAACGCGTTCTCAAAGAAGGTCGAGAACCTGGCGCACGCGGTCAGCCTGAACTTCATGTACTACAACTTCTGCCGCGTGCACTCGTCGCTCACGATGATCAACGCGGACGGCACGCGGACCAAGCGGACGCCTGCGATGGCGGCAGGGATTGCGACCTATCCGTGGAGTGTGACGCAGATCGCGCAGCTAATCGACTGAAACCATTCGGGGACTGGGAGAAATCGAGAACCCCGTGGCAGCTTGGATGGAGGGGAATTGCTCCAAAAGGTGCTGCATTTCCTCCATGGCTTCCGTCACCTTCTGGCTGAGTGCCGACATGCCTCGCTCATGAGCCGTGTCGAAATCGGCTGGAGGCTCAAGATCTACCCACTCAACGATGCCCTTGTCGTCAGAAGCGATTGCAAATGAGCAGACTCGTGCGCTAGCGAGGTTCCGCAGCACTTGGTCAAAGGCTTCGCCGGGGGCATCCCGAAGCGTGTCCAATTCGATGGAACTGACATGGGCATAAGCCCAGGCATTCTCTGGGCCAGCATGTCCGACGACACACCAAAACAGGTAGGACACACTGTCTTGTTCGATCGCTCCGACGAGTGGAATGGTGAATTCATGGAAGACCTCTGTGAGGCTCGCAGCCTCCGATGGCTTCCATGGAGCGGCACCCTTTTCGATGTGAATGTGGTCACTCATCGCATGGGTCCTTTGGAAATCTGGTTGAAGCACGCATCAAACCGTGCTGCCACAGGGCCATCCCAAACGCCGTCGCACGTCACGGCGAGATGGCCCGGTATCGTCTTCGATGCTCGGGACCGAACACGGAAGCCCGCGGCACGCAGGTCACGGACCGAAGCATACCTGACCGCGTCTGCGGAACCAGCCGCGTCTCCGCGGGAGACTAACGGCACCGCTTCTTCTGGAGTCAAGCGCCCCAGAATCACAGACATGTACTTCTCGCCCTGTTCGGTTCGCAATCCGCTGCGGAACGAAAACCGAGGACGTGACCACCGTCCGTTGAGACGCAGCTCTTGATGGCCCGTTTGCGTGACAGTCTCGTCCTCTAGCACGTCTTCGCCATCCGCCGGCGGCACACTGTGAATCTAGGTCGCAGCACCGCGCGGAGCGACGGACTTCCAAACTGACCCACTACCCATACGCCGCGGGTCGCGTCACAGGCGGGCGGGGGCCGGGCCGGCCCGAAGGGGCCACCCGTGGGGCGGCGCTCAGAGCACGGCGGACAGAAAGGCCTTCGTGCGCTCGTGCCGGGGGTTGGCGATCACGTCGCGGGGGCTGCCCGACTCGACGACGACCCCGCCGTCCATGAAGACGAGCGAGTCGCCGACCTCCCGGGCGAACCCGATCTCGTGGGTGACGACGATCATCGTCATCCCCTCTCCCGCGAGGCCGCGCATCACGTCGAGCACCTCGCCCACGAGCTCGGGGTCGAGGGCGCTTGTCGGCTCGTCGAACAGCATCAGCTTCGGCTGCATGGCGAGGGCCCGCGCGATCGCGACCCGCTGCTGCTGGCCGCCGGAGAGCTGGTTCGGGTAGGTGTCGCGCTTGTCGCCAA
The DNA here is from genome assembly GCA_035532475.1 of Acidimicrobiales bacterium. Classification (GTDB taxonomy): domain Bacteria; phylum Actinomycetota; class Acidimicrobiia; order Acidimicrobiales; family Bog-793; genus DATKQY01. The sequence goes on from DATKQY010000040.1 coordinate 72,215, forward strand.
GCCCGACGCGCTCGAGCAGCTGCGTGGCGCGCGCCCCGGCCACGGCCCGCGGCTCGCGCTTTACGAGCACCGGTCCCGCCACCACGTTCTCGAGCGTGGTCATGTGCGGGAAGAGGTGGAAGTGCTGGAAGACCATGCCGATCTCGGCGCGCCGGCGGCAGATCTCGCGCTCGGGAAGCTCGTGGAGCCGCCCCCCGCGCTCCTCGTAGCCGACGAGGGTGCCGTCGACGTAGAGCCGGCCGGCGTTGATGTTCTCGAGATGGTTGACGCAACGCAGGAAGGTCGACTTGCCCGACCCCGACGGACCGATCAGGCACATGACCTCGCGTGGCGCCACCTCCAAGGTGATGCCCTTTAGGACCTCGAGGCTCCCGTAGCGCTTGTGCACCGCCTCGGCGCGCACCATCGGCGCGGCCACCGCTAGACCTCGCCCGTCGTGCCGGGGGACGGCGCGCGCAGCCTGCCGAGGTTCCGCAGGAGCTGGGTCCGAAGCGGTGGGTACCGGACGGTCGCCACCGCCCCCCGGGCGTAGTGGCGCTCGACGAAGAACTGGCCGATGGTCAGCACGCTCGACAAGGTGATGTACCAGAGGCTCGCCACGATCAGCATCGGGATGATCTGGTACGTGCGCGCCGCGATCAGCAATGACTCGCCGGTCAGCTCGTAGACGGCGGCGACCGACGCGAGGGCCGAGGTCTTCAGCATCGAGATGACCTCGTTGCCCGTCGGCGGGACGATGACGCGCATCGCCTGGGGGAGCACGATCTTGCGCATCACCAGCGTGCGCCGCATCCCGAGCGACTGGGCGGCCTCGGTCTGGCCGTGGGCGACCGAGAGGATCCCCGCCCGGACGATCTCGGCGTAGTAGGCCGCCTCGTTCAAGCCGAGCGCGAGGATCGCCGCGTCGACCGCCGTGATGAAGGTCCCGGCGTTGCCGTGCGCGAACTGCGGGCCGAACGGCACGCCGATCCCGAGCGACGGGAAGAGCGCCGCGATGTTGTACCAGAAGAGCACCTGGATGAACACGGGGGTGCCCCGGAAGAACCAGATGTAGCACCAGCTCGAGCTCGACACGAGCGGGTTCGGGGAGAGGCGCATCACGGCGAGGACGACGCCCAGCACGATGCCGATCGCCATCGCACCGGCCGTGATCTCCAAGGTGAGCGCGACACCGCCGAGGACCGGGCTCGAGAACAGGTAGTGACCGACGACACGCCAGCCGAACCGGGGGTTCGTGACGAGCGCGTGGACGAGCATCGCGACGAGCACGAGGACGGCGGCCGTCGCCACCCACCGCCACGGATGGCGGAGGGGCGCCGCCCGGATCTCCTCCGGTCGGCGCCCCTCTGCGTCACTCGTCATAGCGGCCCCCGTTGGCCGTGCCGCCGGAAGCCCTGCGCGCTACGAGACGATCCGCGGGTTCGTGATCGAGCCGGTCTGGGTGCCCCACTTCGCCAGGATCTTGGCGTAGATCCCATCCTTCATGAGCACCTTCATCGCGGCGAGCACCGCCTTGTCAAGCGTCGTCGACTTCGCGAACGCGAGGCCGTAGGGCGCAACCTTGAAGGCCGAACCGTTGAGCTTGAACTGCCCGCCGGACTGCTTCACGATGTACGCAGCGACCTGGGAGTCCGAGAAACCGAGCTGTGCCCGGCCGCTCGAGACGGCCAGGTTGGCCTGGTTCTGGTCGTTGTAGCCGAGCACGGTGACGCCGGCCTTCTTCGCCTTCTTGCAGGCGGTGTTCTGCGCCTGGGCGTCGGTCTGCTCGGTGGTGCCGCTTTCGACCGAGACCGTCTTGCCGCACAGGCTCGCCAGGCCGTTCAGCTTCAAGGTGCTGGACGCCTTGGTGTAGTAGCCCTCGCCGGCCTGGAAGTAGGAGACGAAGTTCACGACCTTCGCGCGGGCGCTCGTGATCGTGAACGACGAGTTCCCGACGTCGAACTTGCCCGCCTGCAGGCCGGTGATGATCGTGTCGAAGGTGATGTTCTCCAGCTTGGCCTTCACGCCCATCACCGCCGACAGCGCGACAGCGAGGTCGGCGTCCATCCCGACGATGGTCTTGCCGTTCGCGGCGACGAACTCGTCCGGCGGGTACGTCGCGTCCATCGCGTAGGTGACGATGCCCGACTTCGCGGTGGCCGCCGGGACCAGCTTGGCCACGGCCGGGTCCTTCGGGGGCCTCGGGATGGCCGCGGCCCCTCGGACCGTGGCACCCGCTGGCGCCCCGATCGCCAGGAGCGACGCCGCTACGAACGCGCCGGCCGAGGCCGCGAGGAACCGGCCGAGCCGGGTGCGGATCTGCGTCATGATGCCTCCCACCTGCCAGATCGGACGGCCAGAGCATAGCCAGTCGCTGCGGTGCATTTCGGTGCTCGTCATGTCGAGTTCACCGGACCGTAACGCGATCTGCGGACGGTCAGCTCCAGGACCCACCGAGCTCGTCGGCGTAGCGGACGGCGACCAGGCAGAGCCCCTCGGGCGGCGCGAGCTGCGGCGCGCCGGTCCGCTCGCCGCTGCGCAGCAGGGCCACGACGTCGCTCGGACGGATCCGGCCCGTGCCGGCGGCGACCAGCGCGCCGACGGCGGAACGCACCATCTGGTGGCAGAACGCCTTCGCCTCGATCTCGAATCGCAGCACGCCCTCGCCCGCATCCTTCCAGCGTGCGTCGAGCACCCGTCGGGTGAGCGGGCCCGACGGCCGATCGGGGGGTCGGCGGCAGAAGGCGGCGAAGTCGTGCTCGCCGACGAGCGGGTCGGTCGCCAGGCGCAGCACGGCGAGGTCGACGGGCTCGCCGACGTGCCAGACCTGGTGCCGGCGCAGCGGGTTGCGTCGGCCGACCTCGACGTCGTAGCGATACCGGCGGGAGAGCGCCGAGCGTCGGGCGTCGAAGTCGGCGGGGACGGTGAGCGCCCGCCAGACCTCGACGTCGGGACCGGCCTGGTGCGAGAGCGAGCTCGCGAGGGCCGCCAGCTCCTCCCCCGGCGCGCCGGAGGCGCCGTAGCGGCGGGCCAGCAGCCCGGCCGCGAGGTCGACGTGGACGACCTGGGCGGTCGCGTGGACGCCGCTGTCGGTGCGCCCGGCGCAGGTCCAGGCCACCGGAGCACCGGTGATCGCCTCGAGCGCCTCGCCCAGCGCGCCCGCGACGGTGCGCTGGTCGGGCTGGGCGGCGAAGCCGTGGAAGCCGGAGCCGTCGTACGCGACGCCGAGGGCGACGCGAACGAGCGGCCCGGAGGGGGCCGCCCGTTCCTCGTGCGATATGTCCCGCGGCGCCTCGAGCAGAGGGTGGTGCGGCCGGCCGTCGTCCGGCGGGTCGGGCTCGGCCGCCCCGAGGTCGAACAGGGTCAATCCCGAACGAACTCGACCCGGGCCATCGGGGCGTTGTCGCCCGGACGCGGGCCGAGCTTCAAGATGCGCAGGTAGCCGCCGGGCCGGTCCACGTAACGGGGACCGATCTCGGCGAAGAGCTTGTGCGCCATCTCCTTGTCGCGGATGAACGCGACGACCTGGCGCTGGTTGTGGACGCCGCCGGCGCGCGCCTTGGTGATCAGCTTCTCGGCGACGGGCCGGAGCGCCTTCGCCTTCGCCTCGGTGGTGACGATCGCCTCGGCGGCGATCAGCGACGCCACGAGGTTGCCGAGCATCGCCTTTTGATGGGCGGGGCCACTGCCGAAGCGGGCACCCTTCTTCGGTGCGGCCGGCATCTCAGTAGCCTTCGCCGGCGAGCGAGAGGCCCCGCTCGTCGAGGCGCTGGATGACCTCGTCGAGGGACTTCTGGCCGAAGTTCGTGATGTTCAACAGGTCGGCCGGCGTGCGCTCGACGAGCTCGCCGATCGAGTTGATCTGGGCGCGCTTCAGGCAGTTGCGCGGCCGCTCGGACAGGTCGAGGTCCTCGATCGGCTGGTCGAGGTCGGGCGAGCCGCTGGTCGAGGTCCCGACGTCGCCGAGCTCGAGGCCCTGGGCGTCCTCGGAGAGCTCGGCGACGAGGCCGACGAGGGCGCGCAGCGTCTGGCCCGCGGAGGCGAGCGCCTCACGCGGGGTCACCGACCCGTCCGTCTCGATGTCGAGCACCAGCCGGTCGAAGTCCGTCGACTGCTCGACCCGGGTCGGCTCGACCGCGAAGGCGACGCGCCGCACCGGCGAGAAGATGGCGTCCACCGGGATCACGCCGATCGTCGCCGAGTGCTTGTTCCGCTCGGCCGAGACGTAGCCCTTCCCCCGCTCGACGGTGACGTCCATCGCCAGGCGGCCCTTGGCGTTCACCGTCGCGAGGTGCAGCTCGTGGTTCAGCACCTGGACGTCGGAGGTCGTCTTCAGGTCGGCGCCGGTGACCTCGGCGGGACCGCGCACGTCGACCCGCAGCGTCACCGAGTCGTCGCTCTCGGAGGTCAGCACCAGGTCCTTCAGGTTCAAGATGACGTCGCTGACGTCTTCCTTCACCCCCTGCAGGTAGGTGAACTCGTGCAGCGCGTCGTCGAAACGCACCTGGGTGACGGCCGCGCCCGGAATCGAGGACAGGAGCGTCCGCCGGAGCGAGTTGCCCAGCGTGTGACCGAAACCTGGGTCGAGTGGGCCGATCGCGAACCGCTGGCGGTTCGCTTCCTCCTCGCCGACGGCCTCGACGGTGGGTCGCTGGATGATGAGCATCTTGTCTGGCTCCTGTGTGCCGCTGTCGTACTGCTGCGTGCGCCTACTTCGAGTACAGCTCGACGATGAGCTGCTCGCGCACCTGGGTGTCGATCTGCTCCCGCTCGGGGAGGGCGCGGACTCGCACCGCGTTGCCGCCGTCCTCGACCTCGAGCCAGCCCGGTACCGGGCGGTCGATCGTATCGAGGTTCTGGCGGACGGTGATCACGTCGCGTGAGGCCGGGGCGAGGGAGACGACGTCTCCGGGGCGCAAGCGGTGGCTCGGGATGGTGGCCCGCTTGCCGTTCACGAGGACGTGGCCGTGGTTGACGAGCTGGCGCGCCTGGGCGCGGCTCGCCCCCCACAGGGCACGGAAGGCGATGTTGTCGAGACGGAGCTCGAGCATCCGCAGCAGGTTCTCGCCCGTGATGCCGCTCTGGCGGTTCGCCTCCTCGTAGAGGTTGCGGAACTGCTTCTCGAGCACGCCGTAGATGCGCCGCGCCTTCTGCTTCTCCCGCAGCTGCGCGAGGTACTCCGAACCCTGGCGCGTCCGGTCGCGACCGTGCTCCCCCGGCGGGTACGGCCGGCGCTCGATGGGGCACGCCATGCTCTCGCACTTCGGGCCCTTCAAGAACAGCTTTACCTTCTCCCGGCGGCAGAGCCTGCACGCCGGGCCCGTGTAGCGGGCCATGCTCCTCCTCCGTCGATCCCGCTAGACCCGACGCCGCTTCTTCGGGCGGCAGCCGTTGTGCGGGATGGGGGTGACGTCCTTGATGCCGGTGACCTCGATGCCGGTCGACGCGAGTGACCGGATCGCGGTCTCCCGGCCGGAGCCGGGGCCGCGGACGAGCACGTCGACCCGGCGGACGCCGTGCTCCATCGCGCGCCGGGCGCACTGCTCGGCCGCCATCTGGGCGGCGAACGGCGTCGACTTGCGCGAGCCCTTGAACCCGACGTTGCCGGCCGAGGCCCAGGCGATGACGTTGCCCTCGTGGTCGGTGATCGACACGATCGTGTTGTTGAAGGAGCTCTTGATGTGCGCGACGCCGTGCGCGACGTTCTTCCGCTCGCGCTTGCGCGGCCTGCGGCCTCCGGGCTTGGTGGGCTTTGCCATCAGTGCTTGCGGACCTTCTTCTTGCCGGCGACGGTCTTCTTCGGGCCCTTGCGGGTACGGGCGTTCGTGTGCGTGCGCTGACCCCGCACCGGCAGGCCGCGGCGGTGGCGAACGCCCTGGTAGGAGCCGATCTCCATCTTCCGCTTGATGTCCTGGGCGACGTCTCGACGCAGGTCGCCCTCGACCTTTAGGTTGGCGTCGATGTAGTTGCGGAGGCGGGCGACCTCCTCCTCGGTGAGGTCGCGCACCCGCGTGTCCACGCTAACGTCCACCGCGTCGCAGACCTGCTGGGAGGTCGTGCGGCCGATGCCGTAGATGTAGGTGAGCGAGATCTCGAGGCGCTTCTCGCGCGGGATGTCGACGCCTGCGATGCGGGCCATCGGCTCAGCCCTGCCGCTGCTTGTGGCGCGGGTTCTCGCAGATCACCATGACCCGCCCGTGGCGGCGTATGACCTTGCACTTCTCACACATCGCTTTGACGCTCGGTCGTACCTTCACTGCCCGTCCCCTGACTCGTGCCCAACTCGCCCGTGCACCCCGGGCCCCGCCGGAGCGGCACCCGAGGACCTGCTACTTGTACCGATAGGTGATCCGCCCTCGGGTGAGGTCGTAGGGCGTGATCTCGACCTGGACCCGGTCGCCCGGCAGGATGCGGATGCGGTGCATGCGCATCTTGCCCGAGCTGTGCGCGAGCACCTTGTGGCCGTTCTCGAGCTCGACGCGGAACATCGCGTTCGGCAGCGGCTCGACGACCGTGCCTTCCAGCACGATCGCATCCTCCTTCGGCTTTGGCAGGTCATCCTCCTAGAAGCGTTCCGTCCAGTGACGGGCGGGCCGCGTACCCGCTCACGGGCCGTCCGGTGACGGGTCGCTCGGGCCTGCGGGGTTGCTCCCGCACGGCCGTAGAGCGCCTGGGGCGCTCGTGCGAGACACGCGACTGGACGGCCGCGAGCCCCACGACCCGAAGCAGACAGGGATCCTAGCACCGTGGTGGCGTTCCGGTCACGGTCGCAGGCCGGCGCGCCGCCCGCGGCGCCTCAGGGCAGCGTGAGCACCTCCGGGCCGTCCTCGGTCACCGCGATCGAGTGCTCGAAGTGCGCCGACAGGCTGCCGTCGGCGGTGACGACGCTCCAGCCGTCGTCGAGCTCGATCGTGTCGGGCGTCCCGACGTTGACCATCGGCTCGACCGCGAAGACGTTACCGACCTTGAGCTTCGGCCCGGGCGTCCCGGGCCAGTAGTTCGGGACCTGGGGCTCCTCGTGCATGGCCGTGCCGATCGCATGGCCGACGTACTTGCGCACGACGGAGAATCCCGCCGCCTCGGCGACGTCCTGCACGGCCCGGCCGATGTCGTGCAGGCGTCCTCCGGGCTGCATCTCCTCGATGCCGGCCCAGAGCGAGCGCTCGGTCGTCTCGACCAGCCGGCGGGCGACGGGCGAGACCTCGCCGACCGCGACCGTGTACGCCGCGTCGCCGTGGTAACCCTCGACGATCGCCCCGCAGTCGACGGAGAGCAGGTCGCCCTCCTTCACGACATAGTCCCCCGGGATGCCGTGGACGATCATGTCGTTCGGCGAGGTGCAGATCACCGCCGGGAAGCCGTGGTAGTTGAGGAAGTTCGAGCGTGCGCCGCGCCGCTCGAGCACCTCGCGGGCGACGGCGTCGATCTCGCGCGTGGTCACCCCGGGCCGGACCGCGGCGCGTGTCCGCTCGATGATCTCGGCGACGACGCGCCCCGCCTTGCGCATCTTCGCGATCTCCTCGGGGGTGCGGATCACGGCGCCCGCCAGAGCCGCTCGTCGATCGCCCGGAGCAGCCGGTCGGTGACCTCGTCGGGCGTCCCCTCGCCCGCCACGGCCGCGAGCTTGTCCTGCTCGGCGTACCACGAGATGAGCGGCGCCGTCTGGGCCTCGTAGAGGTCGAGGCGGCGCTTGATCGCCGCCTCGGTGTCGTCCTGTCGCTGGACGACCTCACCGCCGCACACGTCGCAGATCCAGTCGACTCGCGGCGTCACCGTGACCGAGTAGTTGGCGCCGCAGTCGGCGCAGACCCGGCGGCTGGCGAGACGCCGGAGGACCAGCTCCGTCGGCACCTCGAGGTTCACCACGACGTCGAGCTCGATCGGCTCGAGCAGCTTGTGCAACGCCTCCGCCTGCACGACGGTGCGGGGGAACCCGTCGAGGACGAAGCCGCGCCCCTTCGTGTCGTCCTGGTCGAGGCGGAGGTCGACCATCTTCAGCACGACCTCGTCGGGGATGAGCTCGCCCGCGTCCATGTAGCGCTGGGCCTCCTGGCCGAGGGGCGTGCGCGACTTCACCGCCGCGCGCAGCATGTCCCCCGTCGCGATGTGCGGGATGACGTAGTGGTGCGACAGGCGGACGCACTGGGTCCCCTTGCCCGCCCCCTGCTTGCCGAGGACGACGAGTCTTGCGCCGGGTACCACCTAGCGGAGAAAGCCCTCGTAGTTGCGCATCGTGAGCTGGCTGTCGATCTGCTTGTTCGTCTCGAGCGCGACGCCGACGCAGATGAGCAGCGTCGTCCCGAAGAAGGGGATCGACGTGATGTGCCAGGCCGCGAGCAGCACGGAGGGGAGCAGCGCCACCGCGGCGAGGAACAGCGAGCCGGGGAGCGTGATGCGGTTGAGGATCCGCGCGAGGTACTGCTCGGTCGGCTGCCCGGGGCGGATGCCGGGGATGTAGCCGCCCTGCTTACGGATCGTGTCGGCCTGCTGGTAGGGGTCGAAGCTCACCTGCACGTAGAAGAAGGTGAACACCACGATGAACAGGCCGTACAGGACGAGGTACACGCCTCCCGTCGGGCTGTAGAGGTTGGCCTGGATCCAGTCGCGCACGCCCTTCCAGGGCATGACCGTGGCGATCAGGACCGGGATGTACAAGATCGAGCTGGCGAAGATGATCGGGATGACGCCGGCCTGGTTCACCTTCAGCGGGATGTAGGTGCTCTGACCCCCGTACATCCGCCGGCCCTGGACGCGCTTCGCGAAGGTGACCGGGATGCGGCGCTGGCCGAGCTCGACGAAGACGATCGCGACCAGCAAGGCGACGCAGACGATGCCGATGATGACGAGGCCCGCCCAGCCCTTCGTGGCCTTGATCAGGTCGACGTCGAGCGGGAGGGTCGCGACGACGTTGGCGAAGATCAGGATCGACATGCCCTGGCCGATGCCGCGCTCGGTGATCAGCTCGCCGAGCCACATGACGAAGGCGGTGCCGGCCGTGAAGGTGAGGATGATGAACAGCACCCGCGGCGCGGTGAAGTTCGGGATGAAGTCGGCCGAGGCCGAGCCGCCGCCGAAGAGCTGGCCGGAGTGGAGCAGGAAGACGAGGCCCGAGGACTGCATCAGGGCGAGCGCGACCGTCAGGTAGCGGGTCGCCTGGGTCAGCTTGCGTTGGCCGACCGCGCCCTGGTCCCGCCACTCGGCGAACTTCGGGATCACCGTCCCGAGGAGCTGGATGATGATCGAGGACGTGATGTAGGGCATGATGCCGAGGCCGAGGACCGCGGCGCGCGCGAGCGCCCCGCCCGAGAACAGGTCGAGGAAGCCGAGAAGACCCGAGCCCCTCGTGGAGTTCTTGATCGCCTGGATCTGCGAGAAGCTGACGCCCGGCACCGGCACGTTCGCGCCGAGCTGGTAGATCGCGACGACGAGCAGCGTGAACAGGACCTTGTTCCGCAGGTCGGCGACCTTGACCATGTTGCGCAGGCTGGAGAGCACGACACCTCCCTGTTATTCGCAGGGTGCTGGAACGTCCGTCGTGGCGGGTCCCGGATCCGGTGCCCCGGACCCTAGCGCCCCGGACGGGATCAGCGGTTGGCGAGAGCGTTGCCCCGAACAGGGGGCCGGCGATCGCCGTGGGGCGGCGGGACGACGGTGGCGCTCCCGCCGGCCGCGGTGATGGCCCGCTCGGCGCTCTTCGAGAAGCCGTGCGCCTCGACGGCGATGGCGCGGGTGATTGCGCCGCCGCCGAGGACCTTCACCAGCCCCTTGTGGTGGACGAGACCGGCGGCGCGAAGCGTCTCCGGCGTCACCGTGTCGGCGCCGATCGCCTCGAGCACGTCGAGGTTCACGACGTTGTACTCGACCCGGAAGGGGTTGGCGAAGCCGCGCAGCTTCGGGATGCGCTGGGTGAGCGGCAGCTGGCCGCCCTCGAAACCCGGCTTGACAGTGTTGCGCGCCTTCTGGCCCTTGGTCCCGCGACCGGCGGTCTTGCCGCCCTTGCCGCCGATGCCGCGGCCGACGCGCCGGCGCGAACGGTGGGACCCGGGTGCCGGGGTCAGCTCGTGGATGCGCATCAGCTCCTCGCCTCCTCGCTCGTCGCCGGGGTGGCGCCCGGTGTCGACGCCGCGACCGACTCGACTCGTACCAGGTGGGGCACGCGTGCGATCATCCCCCGGATCTCGGGCCGGTCGGGCAGCGTGTTCGTTGCACCGATCCTGCGGAGCCCGAGGGCCCGGAGGGTGGCGCGGTGCTTCGGCTTGGTCCCGATGCCGGAGCGCACCTGGGTGACCTGGAGCGTGGCCGTCTCGGCGGCGGCCTTCGTGGCGCGTGCCATCTCAGCGGGCCTCCGCGGCGATGCGCGTCGCCCGGCGGCGCTCGTCATAGGCGCGCAGCACCCCGGCCGGGGTGACCTCCTCGGGCGACTTGTCCCGGAGGCGCGCCACCTCGTCGGGGCGCCGGAGCGCCTTCAGCCCGGCGATCGTCGCGTGGGCGACGTTGATCGAGTTGGAGGTGCCGAGCGACTTCGCCACGATGTCGTGGATGCCCGCCATCTCGAGGATCTGACGAGCGGCGCCACCGGCGATCACGCCGGTGCCCGGCGCCGCGGGCTTGAGCAGGATGCGGCCGGCGCCGGCGCGTCCGAGGATCGGGTGGGTGATCGTCGACCCGGCGAGCGCCACGTCGAAGAGGTTCTTGCGGGCCTCGTCGATCCCCTTTTGGACCGCGAGGCCGGCTTCCTTGGCCTTGCCGTAGCCGAGGCCGACACGGCCCTGGCCGTCACCGATGACCATGAGCGCGGTGAAGGAGAAGCGCCGGCCACCCTTTACGACCTTCGCCACCCGGTTCACCTTGATGGTGCGCTCTTCGAACTGCTGCTCGGCCATCCTCAGAACTCCAGTCCCGCTTCGCGCGCTGCGTCGGCGAGGGCCGCGACCCTGCCGTGGTAGCGCGAGGAGCCACGGTCGAATACGACCTTGTCCACGCCCTTCTCCTTCGCCCTGGCCGCGACGAGGCGGCCGACCTCGGCCGCCGCGGCAACGTTGCCGGTCGGGTTCGCCCGCAGGGAGGCCTCGACGGTCGACGCCGCCGCGATCGTGTGCCCGGCGACGTCGTCGATCACCTGGGCGACGATGTGGCGGTTGGAGCGGAAGACCGCGAGGCGCGGGCGCTCCGGTGTCCCGGCGACCTTGCGCCGCACCCTCGCGTGGCGGCGCACCCTCAGGGCGTGCGTCCGTGATGCGTTCGTCATGGCTACTTCCCGGCCTTCCCTGCCTTGCGCAAGACCACTTCGTTGGCGTAGCGCACACCCTTGCCCTTGTAGGGCTCGGGCTTGCGGATCTTGCGGATGTCAGCGGCCACCTGGCCGACGCGCTCCTTGTCGATGCCGCGCACGGTGACGCGCGTCGGCACGGGGACCTCGAAGGTGATCCCCTCGGGGGCGTCGACGACGACCGGGTGGCTGAAGCCGAGCGCCAGCTCGAGCTGGCTCGGCCCCTTCGCGGTCGCCCGGTAGCCGACGCCGACGATCTCGAGCTCCTTCGCGAAGCCGTCGGTCACGCCGGTGACCATGTTGGCGACCAGCGAGCGCGTCAGGCCGTGCAGGGCGCGGCTCATCCGGGCGTCGTCGGGTCGTTCGACCACGAGCACGGCCGCGTCCTCGTCGCGACGGACCGTGATCGGCTCCGGGATCGCCCGCTGCAGGCTGCCCTTCGGGCCGCTGACGACGACCTCGTTCCCACCGATGGTGACCTCGACGCCCGAGGGGACCGGGATCGGGGCGCGCCCGATGCGGGACATCAGCCGACCTCCCCGTGCACGTCGTCGGCCGCCCGAGCGGCGCTCCGGCGCTCACCAGACATAGCAGAGCACCTCCCCGCCGACCTTGCGCTGGCGCGCCTCGCGGTCGGTCATCAGCCCGTGGCTCGTCGAGAGGACGGCGACGCCCATGCCCCCGAGGACACGGGGCAGCCGCTCGGCGCGCGCGTAGACGCGGAGCCCAGGCGTCGAGACCCGCTTCAGCCCCGCGATCGCGCGGACGCGGTCGGCCGTGTACTTCATCTTGATCTCGAGCACCGTGCCTGGGCGCTGCGGGTCGTCGCTCGTCTCGAAACCGACGATGTAGCCCTCGCGCTCGAGGATGGACGCGAGCGAGGACTTCAGCTTCGAGCCCGGCATCCGCACCGAGTCGTGCATCGCGACGTTCGCGTTGCGCATGCGCGTGAGCATGTCGGCGATCGGGTCAGTCATGGTCATGCTCGATCCCCTCCCCTCACCAGCTCGCCTTGGTCACGCCGGGGAGCTCCCCGGCGTGCGCCAGCTCGCGCAGGCAGATCCGGCAGAGCCCGAACTTGCGGAAGACCGCCCGCGGGCGACCGCAGCGCCGGCAGCGCGTGTAGCCGCGCACCTTGTACTTCGGCTTGCGCTGCTGCTTCTCAATCAGTGCCTTCTTCGCCATCGCTCGCTACTGTCCCTCGCGTCTGAACGGGAAGCCGAAGGCGTCGAGCAGTGCCCGGCCCGCGGCGTCGGTGCGTGCCGTCGTCACGATCGTGATGTCCATCCCCCGGACCGAGTCGATCTTGTCGTAATCGATCTCGGGGAAGATCAGCTGCTCGGTGACGCCGAACGTGTAGTTGCCGTGCCCGTCGAACGAGCGGGACGGCAGGCCTCGGAAGTCCCGGATGCGCGGGATCGCGAGGCTGATGAGCCGGTCGAGGAACTCCCACATGCGGTCGCCCCGCAGCGTCACCATGCATCCGATGGCGTTGCCCTCCCGCAGCTTGAAGCTGGCGATCGAGCGCCGCGCCCGCGTCACGACGGGCCGCTGGCCCGTGATCGTCTCGAGGTCGCGGACCGCCCCGTCGAGCAGCGACTGCTGCTGGGTGGCGCGCCCCACGCCCATGTTGACGACGACCTTCTCGAAGCGCGGGACCTCCATCACGTTCGAGAGGCCGAGCTCGCTCGCGAGCCGGTCGCGGATCTCGGCCGCGTAGCGCGCCTTCAGGCGGGGCTGCTCGGCCACGGCCGTCGCCGCGCTCACAGGTCGCCCCCGCACTTACGGCAGATGCGCGTCTTCACGCCGTCGTCGGTGAGGCGGTAGCCGACCCGGGTCGGCCCGCACTTCGAGCAGAGCAGCGCCACGGACGCGACCGGCATCGGCATGTCCTTGTCGATGATGCCACCCTGGGTCGTGGCACGGGTCGGGCGGGTGTGGCGCTTCGCGATGTTCACCCCGGCGACGATCACCTTCTGCTCGCTCGGCATCGCCCGGATGACCTCACCCGTCTTGCCGCGATCCTTGCCCGTGAGCACCTGAACCCGGTCACCCTTGTGTATCCGCACCTAGATCACCTCCGGCGCGAGGCTAACGATGCGCATGAAGCGCTTGTCCCTGAGCTCGCGGCCGACGGGCCCGAAGATGCGGGTCCCCCTCGGCTGGAGCTGCTCGTTGATCAGCACGGCGGCGTTCTCGTCGAAGCGGATGTAGCTGCCGTCGGAACGGCGCTTCTCCTTCTTCGCCCGCACGACGACGCAGCGGACCACGTCACCCTTTTTCACCGCGGCGCCGGGGACGGCGTCCTTCACCGTCGCGATGAAGATGTCGCCGATGCGCGCGTAGCGACGGCGTGAGCCCCCCAGCACCTTGATGCAGAGGACCTCCTTGGCGCCGGAGTTGTCGGCGACCCTGAGGCGCGACTCCTGCTGGATCACCGCGCACGCTCCACGATCTCGACCAGGCGCCACCGCTTCAGCTTCGAGAGCGGGCGCGTCTCGGCGATGCGGACGCGGTCGCCCACCGCCGCGGCGTTCTCCTCGTCGTGCACGTACAAGCGCTTGGTCCGCTGGACGGTCTTCGCGTAGCGGGCGTGGCGAACACGCTCGGTCACCGAGACGACGGCGGTCTTCTGCATCGAGCGCGAGACGACCGTCCCCTCGCGCACCTTGCGGGCGTTGTCGCGAGCTGTCTCGGGCGTCTGCCCGGCGGTCTCGGCCATCACTCCTCCTCCGTCACTCGGCTACGGCGCGCCGAGGCGGCGCGCCGAGGCGTCTTCGCCGCGGCCGGGGCGCGCCGGGCCACGGGCACGATCCCGGACTCGCGCTCGGTCCGCAGCGTGAGGAGCCTGGCGATCTCCTTGCGCAGCACGCCGATGCGGCTCACGTTGTCGAGCCGGCCCGTCGCGAGTTGGAATCGCAGGTTGAACAGCTCTTTTCGCGAGTCGACAAGGCGCTGGCCGAGGTCCGCCTCGTCGAGCTCGCGAAGCTCGGTCGCCTTCGCCATCAGACCTGGACCTCCGCCGTCGAGCCGACGCCGGGGCGCACGACGAAGCGCGCCTTCAGCGGCAGCTTCTGGATGGCGCGCTCCATGGCGCCGCGCGCCAGCTGCTCGTCCACGCCAGAGAGCTCGAACAGGATCCGGCCCGGGCGAACGACCGCCACCCAGTGCTCCGGGTTGCCCTTGCCCGAGCCCATGCGCGTCTCGGCCGGCTTCTGGGTCACCGGCTTGTCGGGGAAGATCCGGATCCAGACCTTGCCGCCGCGTCGCACGTAGCGGGTCATCGCGATACGGGCGGCCTCGATCTGGCGGGCCGTGATCCAGCCCGGCTCGAGCGCCTGGATGCCGTAGTCGCCGAAGTCGATCGACGCGCCACCCTTGGCCATGCCGGTGAGCCGTCCGCGGTGCTGCTTGCGGTGCTTGACCTTGCGGGGCATCAGCATGGTCAGTCCGTCTCCTTGCGGAAGTGCGGGAGGTCGTGGTGCTGCTCGCGCGTGCGCCGCTCGATCTCCTCCTCCTCGGCCAGGAGCTTCTCGAGCGGGTCGTCGGGGGACGCCGCGGCGACGAGCACCTCGCCGACGGGCGGCTGCTCCTCGACCACCTCCTCGGCGGCCACGACGGGGGCGGGAACCTCGGTGCCGGCCGCGACCGGGGCGCCGGGCTCGCCGAGCTCGGGCCGGCGGCGACCGCCTCCGGCGCTCACGATGCGGCGCGGGCGCGTCTGTCCGGACGTCTCGCCAACGGCCATCGCTGCCTCGCGGGCGATCTTGTCCTCCGCCGCCGTGCGGTACGGCAGGATGTCGCCCTTGTAGATCCAGACCTTGACCCCGACGCGACCGGTCGTGGTCCGCGCCTCGCGAAAGCCGTAGTCGATGTCGGCACGAAGCGTGTGCAACGGCACCCTGCCCTCGCGGTAGGACTCCTTGCGGGCCATCTCGGAGCCGCCGAGGCGGCCCGAGCACTGGACGCGCACGCCGAGGCCACCGGCCTTCTGCACCGTCTGGATGGCGCGCTTCATCGCACGGCGGAACGAGATCCGGCGCGCCAGCTGGTCGGCGATGCCCTGCGCGATGAGCGCCGCGTCGAGCTCCGGCTGCTTGATCTCCTGGATGTTCAGCTGCACGTTGGGGTTCTTCGTGATACGCGCCAGCTGGCGACGGAGGCGGTCGGCCTCCTGGCCGCGCCGGCCGATCACGATGCCCGGCCGCGCGGTGTGGACGTCGACGCGCAGCCGGTCACGGGTGCGCTCGACCTCGATGCGGCTCACGGCCGCCGCCTCCAGCTGGCTCATCAGGTAGTCGCGGATCTTCCAGTCCTCGATCACCGCGTCCTGGTAGCCCCGGTCGTCGAACCAGCGGGACTTCCAGTCCGTCGTGATGCCCAGCCGAAAGCCGTAAGGGTTGACCTTCTGGCCCATCAGTCCTCTTCTTCCTGTGCGGCCGGCTCGACCGCCTCGTCCGAGGCGCTCTCTGCTCCGGCCCCGGCGGTGTCGGCCATCTCGTTGCCGGCCACCTCGTCGCCCGCCACCTCGACCTCGGCTGCGTCCGTCTCGAACGCCCCGGCACCGGGAGCGAAGGTCTCGTCCACGACCTCACCGGCGGCGGCGCTCGGCGCCGACTCGCCCGGCTGCTCGGCGCGCGAACGGCGCCTCGCGCCAGCGACCCGCCGCGCTCGGCGCTCGGCCGCCTCGGCGGCCACCCGGGCCCGGCGGCGCGCCAGCTGCTCGTCGGGCATCCGGGCGAGGATGATCGTGATGTGGCACGTGCGCTTGCGGATCCTGGTGGCGCGGCCGCGGGCACGGGGCCGCCAGCGCTTCAGGGTCGACCCCTCGTCAGCGAAGCACGAGGCGACGAACAGCTCGTCGGGGTCGAGGCCGTCGTTGTGCTCGGCGTTCGCCCCGGCGGAGCGGAGCAGCTTCGCCACGACCGGCGCCGCGGAACGCTCGCAGTGGTCCAGGATCTCCAACGAGCGCGCGTACTCGACCCCGCGGATGAGCTCGAGGACCTCGCGGGCCTTGTAGCCCGACAGGTGGCAGTAGCGCAGCACCGCGCGGGTGCCGGGGCGCTCGTTCGTCTTCACGGCCACGGTCAGCGCCTCCCCGCGCGTTCCTGGCCGGCGTGGAACCGGAACGTGCGCGTCGGGGCGAACTCGCCGAGCTTGTGCCCGACCATCGCCTCGGTGATGTAGACGGGCACGTGCTTGCGCCCGTCGTGCACGGCGATCGTGTGCCCGACCATGTCGGGGATGATCGTCGAGCGGCGCGACCAGGTCTTGATGACCTTCTTCTCGTTGCGACCGTTCAGGTCGTCCACCTTGCGCAGCAGGTGGTCGTCGACGAAGGGTCCCTTCTTCAAGCTGCGGGGCATCGTGTCCTCGCTCGGGGCGTCAGCGCCGGGCGCCGCGGCTGCGGCGACGCCGGACGATGAGCTGGTCGGACTTCTTGTTCCTGGCGCGGGTGCGGCCCTCCGGCTTTCCCCACGGCGAGACCGGGTGGCGTCCGCCGGACGTCTTGCCCTCGCCACCGCCGAGGGGGTGGTCGACGGGGTTCATGGCGACGCCGCGGGTCTGGGGCCGGACGCCCTTCCAGCGGTTGCGGCCGGCCTTCCCGATCGAGACGAGCTCGGCCTCGGCGTTGCCGACCTCGCCGATCGTGGCGCGGCAGTCGATCGCCACCCGGCGCATCTCGGTCGAGGGGAGGCGCAAGGTCGCGTACGCGCCCTCCTTCGCCACGAGCTGGACGCTCATGCCGGCACCTCGGGCGATCTTGCCCCCACCGCCCGGGCGCAGCTCCACGTTGTGAACGACCGAGCCGACGGGGATGTAGCGCAGCGGCAGGGCGTTGCCCGGACGGATCTCGGCGCCCTGGCCGGACTGCAGCTTGTCGCCGACGGCGACGCGCTGGGGTGCGAGGATGTAGCGCTTCTCGCCGTCCGCGTAGTGCAGGAGGGCGATGCGGGCGTTGCGGTTCGGGTCGTACTCGATCGCCGCGACCTTGGCGGGGATGCCGTCCTTGTCCCGCCAGAAGTCGATGATCCGGTACTGACGCTTGTGACCGCCGCCGCGGTGGCGGGCCGTCTTGCGCCCGTAGCTGTTGCGGCCCCCCGTCGAGGGGAGCGGCACGGTGAGGGAGCGCTCGGGGCGGTCCTTCGTGATCTCCGAGAAGTCGGTGACCGACTGGAACCGCCGGCCCGCGCTCGTCGGCTTGCGCTTGCGCACTGCCATGGCTCGCCCCTCAGCTCTCGAACAGCTCGATGCGGTCGTCGCCGACGAGCCGCACGATCGCACGCTTGGTGTCCGGACGCCGACCGAAGGTCGCCGCGCGGCGGTTCCGCTTGCGCTTGCCCTTCCGGTTCAAGGTGTTGACGCTGGCGACGCGCACACCGAAGGCCTGCTCGACGGCCTCACGGATCTCGACCTTGCTCGCCCGGGGGTCGACGACGAACACGTAGGCGCCGCCGTCCATCAGCCCGTAGGACTTCTCCGAGATCACGGGCCGAAGCAGGACCGTTCGCTCGCCGCTCATACGTCCTCCCCTGCTTCGGTGGCGCCGTCGGCGTCGCCGCCTCCGCCCGCCTCCGCGGCGGGCTCCTCTACGACCGGCCCGGCGCTCTCCTCCGCCGCCGCGGCGGGCGCCGCCTTCGCCGGCACGCGGCGGGCCTTGGCAGGAGCGGCGGCCACCTCGGTCGCCGTGCCGGGGAGCGTCTCGTCGGTGAACACGATGACGTCGGAGCCGAGGACGTCGTACGCCGTCAGCTGGTCCGCCGGGAGCGTCACCACCTCGGGCAGGTTGGCGAACGACTTCGCCGCCGCCACCTCGGCGCGACCGAGGATGACGAGCACCGTGCCCTCGCAGGAGAGCGCTCCGAGCGCCGCGAGCGCGTCCTTCGTCTTCGGGACCTCGAAGGTCCAACGGTCGATCAGTCGCACACCGCCGTTTCGCGCTCGGTCCGACAGCGCGCAGCGCAGCGCCTGCTGGATCATCTTGCGGGGCGTCTTCTGGGCGTAGCTGCGCGGCTTCGGCCCGAGGGCGACCCCGCCACCGCTGTAGTGCGGGGCGCGGATCGACCCCTGACGGGCGTTACCCGTGCCCTTCTGGCGGTACGGCTTCGACGAGCCGCCACGCACCTCGGCGCGCGTGCGGGTGCTCTGGGTCCCCGAGCGCCGCCCCGCCAGCTGGGCGGTGACGACCTGGTGGAGCAGGGGGCCGTTCAGGGGGACCGAGAAGATGGTCGGGTCGAGGGTGACCCTGCCGAGGGTCGTCCCGTCGGCGGCGGTGCGCTCGATGGTCACGTCCTCGAGCCGCGGGCGTTCGGCCTCGCGGGTAGCGGCGGTGCTCACCGGCCACCTCCCTTCACCGCGTTGCGGATCAGCACCAGGCCGCCGTTCGGGCCGGGGACCGCGCCCTTCACCAGCACGAGCTGGCGCTCGGCGTCGGCCTCAACGACTTCCAGGTTGAGCGTGGTCACCCGGGCGTGGCCCATGTGGCCGGCCATGCGGGTGCCCTTGAAGACCCGAGCTGGCGTGGCACAGGCGCCGATGGAGCCCGGCGCGCGGTGCTTCTTGTGGTTGCCGTGCGCCGCGCCCTGTCCCTTGAAGTTGTGACGCTTCATGCCGCCGGCGAAGCCCTTGCCCTTCGAGATCGCCGTGACGTCGACCTTCTCGCCCGCGGCGAGAACGCCCGCGTCGAACTCCTGGCCGACGGCGTAGCCGCTGGTGTCGTCGACGCGCAGCTCGACGAGGCGGCGACCGGGATCCACGCCGGCCCGCGCGTAGTGACCCGTCTGCGGCTTGGTCAAGGTGGAGGCCCGCCGCACGCCGTAGGTCACCTGGACGGCCGAATAGCCCTCGCGCGCGGGGGTCTTCACCTGGACGACCCGCAGCGGCGACACGCGCACGACGGTCACCGGGACGGCCCGGTGCTCCGCGTCGAAGATCTGGGTCATGCCGACCTTCTCGCCGACGATCGCCTTGGTTGCCATCGTGCTCGCTCGTCTCTCCGTGGGATTCGATCCGCCTCGTCCGGACACGGCAGGACCCCGAGGTGGGAGCCGGTCCGGCGGGACGGACACGACCGTCCCTCGCTCATGCGTGCGCTCCGCCCGGGAACCCCCGAGCGGAGCGCTCGTTCTTCGGTGCCGGGCGGTCCCCCGGGTTGCACCCCGGGGCACGCTCGGACGTCGTACTCGTTCCCCGTCCCGCACAGCGCGGGGCGAGGCATCGACTATACCACCGGGCGGCCAGGGGGCCGCCCGGGGTCAGGCCGACTGGATCTTGATCTCGATGTCGACGCCCGCCGGCAGGTCCAGACGCTGGAGGGAGTCGACGGTCTTCGGGCTGTGCTCGACGATGTCGACGAGGCGCTTGTGGATCCGCATCTCGAAGTGCTCGCGGCTGTCCTTGTGCTTGTGGGGCGAGCGGATCACCGTGTACCGGTGCTTCTCCGTGGGCAGCGGGACCGGCCCGCGGACCTGCGCCTGGGTGCGGAGCACCGTCTCGACGATCTTCTTCGTCGACTGGTCGACCACCTCGTGGTCGTACGCCTTCAGGCGGATGCGGATCCGCTGGCGGGGGCCGTCAGCCACGTCTCGCTCCCGTCGCTACTTGAGGATCTTCGTGACGACGCCGGAACCGACGGTCCGGCCACCCTCGCGGATGGCGAACCGCAGCCCCTCGTCCATGGCGATCGGCTTCTGCAGCTCGACGGTCATGGTGGTGTTGTCGCCGGGCATGACCATCTCCGTCCCCTCGGCGAGGGTGATGGAGCCGGTGACGTCCGTGGTGCGGAAGTAGAACTGCGGCCGGTAGTTCGAGAAGAAGGGCTTGTGCCGGCCACCCTCCTCCTTCTTCAGCACGTAGACGTTGGACTCGAAGTTCGTGTGCGGGGTGATCGAGCCGGGCTTGCACAGGACCTGCCCGCGCTCGACGTCCTCCTTCTTCGTGCCGCGCAGCAGCACGCCGACGTTGTCGCCGGCCTGGCCGGAGTCGAGGAGCTTGCGGAACATCTCCACGCCGGTGACGACCGTCTTCTGCGTGGAGCGCAGACCGACGATCTCGACCTCGTCGCCGACCTTGACCTGGCCCTGCTCGATCCGGCCGGTCACGACGGTGCCACGGCCGGTGATCGTCATCACATCCTCGATCGACATCAGCAGCGGCTTGTCGACGTCCCGGACGGGCTGGGGGATGTAGTCGTCGACGGCCTCCATGAGCTTCAGGATCTGCTGGGCCGCCTCGGGGTCGCCTTCGAGCGCCTTCAGGGCGCTGACGCGCACGATCGGGGTGTCGTCGCCGGGGAACTCGTACTCGGTGAGCAGCTCGCGCACCTCGAGCTCGACCAGGTCGAGGAGCTCCTCGTCGTCGACCATGTCCGCCTTGTTCAAGGCGACGACGATCGACGGCACGCCGACCTGGCGGGCGAGCAGCACGTGCTCACGCGTCTGGGGCATGGGGCCGTCCGCGGCCGACACGACCAGGATCGCGCCGTCGACCTGGGCGGCGCCGGTGATCATGTTCTTGATGTAGTCGGCGTGGCCCGGCATGTCGACGTGGGCGTAGTGCCGCTTGTCGGTCTCGTACTCCACGTGGGCGATCGAGATGGTGATGCCGCGGGCCTTCTCTTCGGGCGCCTTGTCGATCTGGTCGAACGCGGTGAACGCGACGTTCGGGTTGTGGTCGTGGAGGACCTTGGTGATCGCAGCCGTGAGCGTCGTCTTCCCATGGTCGATGTGCCCCATCGTCCCGATGTTGACGTGAGGCTTGGTCCGCTCGAACTTCTGCTTGGCCATTTCTGCCGACAGCTCCGTCTGCTCTGGGCAGGGCCGCTACGGCCCGCCGTGACCTGGATTTCGTGGATCGGTCGTCGTCTCGCCCGCCCCGGGCGCAGCACCTTCGCTGCGCGGGCGTTCCGGACTGGACCCCTCCGCTCGGCTCCCTTACTCCCCCGTCGCCCGGGCGACGATCTCCCGGGCGATCGAGTCGGGAACTTCCTGATAGGAGTTGAACTGCATGGAGTACATCGCGCGTCCCTGGGTACGAGAGCGCAGGTCGGTAGCGTAGCCGAACATATCGGACAATGGAACCTGGGCCCGGATGACCTGGTTCGAGCCACGCTGCTCCATGCCCTCGACCTTGCCCCGGCGCGAGGAGAGGTCGCCGATGACGTCTCCCATGTACTCCTCGGGCGTCACGACCTCGACGGACATGATCGGCTCGAGCAGCACCGGCCGCGCGGCACGCGCCGCCTTCTTGAACGCCAGCGAGCCGGCGATCTTGAACGCCATCTCCGAGGAGTCGACGTCGTGGTACGAACCGAAAGTGAGGGTGATCCGGATGTCCACCGTCGGGTAGCCGGCGAGCACGCCGGACTCCATCGCCTCGCGGATGCCCGCGTCGATCGAGGGGATGTACTCCTTCGGGATCACGCCGCCGGTGATCTTGTCGACGAACTGGTAGCCGCCGCCCGGGCCGGTCGGCTCCAGGCCGATGACGACGTGGCCGTACTGGCCGCGGCCGCCGGTCTGGCGGATGTAGCGCTCCTCGATCTTGGTCACCGCGTCGCGGACCGTCTCCCGGTACGCCACCTGGGGCTTGCCGACGTGGGCGTCGACCTTGAACTCGCGCAGCATCCGGTCGACGAGGACCTCGAGATGCAGCTCGCCCATGCCGGAGATGACGGTCTGCCCCGTCTCTTCGTCTGTGCGGACGCGAAAGGTCGGGTCCTCCTCGGAGAGGGCGAAGAGCGCCTTGCCCAGCTTGTCCTGGTCGGCCTTCGTCTTCGGCTCGACCGCCACGTGGATCACGGGCTCGGGGAAGGTGAGCGACTCGAGGACCACCGGGCTGGCCGCGTCGCAGAGGGTGTCGCCGGTGGTCGTCGTCTTCAGCCCGACGACCGCCACGATGTCGCCGGTGTAGACGACGTCCTTGTCCTCGCGGTGGTTGGCGTGCATCTGGAGGATGCGACCGATGCGCTCCCGCTTGTCCTTGGACGAGTTGAGCACGGTCGTGCCCTTCTCCAAGGTGCCGGAGTAGACGCGCATGTAGGTGAGCTTGCCGACGAACGGGTCGCTCATGATCTTGAACGCGAGGGCCGCGAACGGCTCGTCGTCGCGCGGTTCGCGGACCATCTCCGCGTCCCCGCGCACCGAGTGCCCGACGGTCGGCGGGACGTCGAGCGGGCTCGGGAGGTAGTCGACGACGGCGTCGAGCAGGGGCTGGACGCCCTTGTTCTTGAACGCCGAGCCGCAGAGCACCGGCACGGTGTGGCCGGTGATGGTGCCGGTCCTGATCGCTCGGCGGAGGTCCTCGGCCGTGATCTCCTGCTCGTGGACGTACTTCTCCATGACCGTGTCGTCGTAGTTCGACACGATGTCGACCAGGTCGTGGCGGGCCTCTTCGGCCGCGTCGTGCAGCTCGGCGGGGATCTCCTCCTCGCTCCACTTCTCTCCGAGGCCGTCCTCCCAGATGAGCGCCTTCATCGCGACGACGTCGACGACGCCGCGGAACTCGGACTCCGCGCCGATCGGCAGCTGGAGCACCGCGGGCACCGCGTCGAGGCGGTCCCGGATCATCTGGACCGTCCGCTCGAAGTTGGCCCCGATGCGGTCCATCTTGTTCACGAAGCAGAAGCGGGGGACGCTGTACTTGTCCGCCTGCCGCCAGACCGTCTCGGTCTGGGGCTCCACGCCGGCGACCGCGTCGAACACCGCGACGGCCCCGTCGAGGACGCGAAGCGACCGCTCGACCTCGACCGTGAAGTCGACGTGGCCGGGCGTGTCGATGATGTTGATCCAGCAGTCCCGCCAGCGGCACGTGGTCGCCGCGGACGTGATCGTGATGCCGCGCTCCTGCTCCTGGACCATCCAGTCCATGGTCGCGGCACCTTCGTGCACCTCGCCGATCTTGTAGTTGCGACCGGTGTAGTAGAGGATGCGCTCGGTCGTCGTCGTCTTGCCCGCGTCGATGTGCGCCATGATCCCGATGTTGCGGGTCTTGGCCAGCGGGAAGTCGCGGGTGGGGGTGTTGGCCATGGGGTCCAGTTTCTCTGCTCGGTCGGTCCGGCGGGTGGATGCGAGGCGGAGGGACAAACGAAAGGTCGCGCCGCACCCCGCCTCGGAGGCGACGCGGCGCTACGAGTACAGAGTACGGCCTTGCCGACGCGTTACCAGCGGTAGTGCGCGAACGCCTTGTTCGACTCGGCCATCTTCTGCAGGTCCTCGCGCCGCTTCACCGCCGCGCCGATCCCGTTCGCCGCGTCGAGGATCTCGTTGGCGAGGCGGAGCGCCATCGTGCGCTCGCGACGCTGGCGGGCATAGCCGACCACCCAGCGCACGGAGAGCGTCGTGGCGCGCCTCGGGCGCACCTCCACCGGGACCTGGTACGTCGCACCGCCGACGCGGCGGCTGCGGACCTCGAGCTCGGGCCGGGTGTTGTCGAGGGCCCGCTTCAGGGTGCCGATCGCGTCCCCGCCCGTCTTCTCCGCGACGACCTGGAGGGCGTCGTAGACGATCTTCTCAGCCAGGCTCCGCTTGCCGCGAGAGAGCACCTTGTTCACCAGCTGGGTGACGAGCAGCGACCGGTAGACCGGGTCCGGCTGGAGCTCGCGGCGCGGCGCAGGACCGTTGCGGGGCATCTCAGGACTCCTTCTTGGCGCCGTAGCGGCTGCGGGCCTGCTTGCGGTCGCGCACGCCTGAGGTGTCGAGGGTGCCGCGGACGATCTTGTAGCGGACGCCGGGGAGGTCCTTCACCCGGCCGCCGCGGACGAGCACGATCGAGTGCTCCTGGAGGTTGTGGCCCACGCCCGGGATGTACGCCGTGATCTCGGCTCCCCCGGTCAGACGGACTCGGGCGACCTTGCGCAGCGCCGAGTTCGGCTTCTTCGGGGTCGTCGTGTAGACGCGCGTGCAGACGCCGCGACGCTGCGGTGCGCCCTTCAGCGCCGGCGTCTTCGTCTTCGTCCGCTTGGATGTCCGCCCTTTGCGGACGAGCTGGGCAATCGTGGGCACGCGAAACCTCTCGGGACTGCGGTGGATGGGCCGTCGGCCTGGCATACGCCACGCGCGGACGGCCAAACGATACTAGAGCCCGCTGACCTGGTGGGCAACAGGCCCGGCGCAGCGGGCGCCGGCCGGGGGGCCGCCGTGGCGGCCTCCCCGGCCGGCAGGGATCAGTAGCTGCCCTCCCCCGTCGGCCCGAGCTCCTCCGACGCCGGCGCCGTGGCGACCTCGGCGGACGGCTCCCCGGCCTCCTCGGCGTCGCCGGCACCCGCTTCCGGCTGGGCGTCCTCCGCGACCGCGGGAGCCTCCCCCTCGCCGTCGCGGAGGTACTGGAGCGCCTCGTCCACGGCGCCCTGGTCCTCGCGGTAACCGCCGAACGGCGAGCCCTCGACGTTGCGCAGCCACGCGGCCAGCTCGTCGGTGCCCGGCTCGGCGAGGTCGGAGGACCAGAACGACATCCGCTGGGCCTCCGGCGTCTCGACCTCGATGGTCCGGTACTTGCTGAGGCCGCTGCCGGCGGGGATCAGCTTGCCGATGATGATGTTCTCCTTCAGGCCGAACAGCCGGTCGGACTTGCCCTCGATCGCCGCCTCCGTGAGCACCCGCGTTGTCTCTTGGAAGGAGGCGGCGGACAGCCACGAGTCGGTGGCGAGCGAGGCCTTGGTGATCCCCATCAGCTCCGGGCGACCCTCCGCCGGGCGCTTGCCTTCCTGGACGAGCTCACGGTTGACCAGGGCGTAGCGCTGGCTGTCGACCCGCTCCCCGGGGAGGAAGGGGGCGTCGCCGGACTCGGCGACGAGGACTCGGCGCAGCATCTGGCGCACGATGAGCTCGATGTGCTTGTCGTGGATCGAGACACCCTGGTCCCGGTAGACCTTCTGCACCTCTTCGACGAGGTACTGCTGGGTCTCCCGGATGCCCTTGATGTCGAGCAGCTCCTTCGGGTCCTTCGGGCCCTCGACGAGCGGGTCCCCCGCGGCGATCTCCTGGCCTTCGGCGACCTCGAGGTGCGCACGCGGTGAGACCGCGTACGTCTCCTCGGTGCCGTCGTCGGCAACGACGGTGACGCGCCGGCCGGCGTCGTCCTCCTCGACGCGCACGACGCCCGAGGTGCGCGCGAGGACCGCCGCGCCCTTCGGGGTGCGCGCCTCGAACAGCTCGACGACGCGGGGCAGACCGTGGGTGATGTCCTCGCCGACGATGCCGCCGGTGTGGAAGGTCCGCATGGTGAGCTGGGTGCCCGGCTCGCCGATCGACTGCGCGGCGATCACGCCGACCGCCTCGCCGAGCTCGATCACCCTGCCGGTGGCGAGCGACTGGCCGTAGCAGGCCGCGCACACGCCGTGGGTCGCCTCGCAGGTGAGCACGGACCGGACGCGGATCCGGGTGACCCCGGGGTCCGCGGCCAGGCGCGCGTCGTCCACGTCGCTGAGCATCGTGCCTGCGGCGAGCACGGTCCCATCGGCCAAGCTCACCGGCTCGGCGAGCACACGGCCGTAGGCGCGGGTCTCCAGGTAGGAGCGCCGCCCCGACTCGTCGGGGACGACGCCCTCGATCCAGATGCCGCGCGTGCTGCCGCAGTCCTCCTCGCGCACGATGAGCTCCTGGGCGACGTCGACCAGCCGGCGTGTCAGGTAGCCGGAGTCGGCGGTGCGCAGCGCGGTGTCGGCGAGCCCCTTGCGGGCGCCGTGGGTCGAGATGAAGTACTCGAGCACCGAGAGCCCCTCACGGAACGAGGAGACGATGGGGCGCGGGATCATCTCGCCACGCGGGTTGGAGACGAGGCCCTTCATGCCGGCGATCTGGCGCACCTGCTGGGGGTTCCCACGGGCGCCGGAGTCGACCATCATGTCGAGCGGGTTGAAGGCGACGGTCGCGAGGTTGCGCTCCATCGCGCGTCCGACCTCGCTGTTCGCCGAGGTCCAGATCTCGATCTCCTTCTGGCGCCGCTCGTCGTCGGTGATGATGCCCCGCTTGAACTGCGCCTCGGCCTTCTCCGCCTCCTTCTCGTAGCGGTCGAGGATCTGGCGCTTCTCCGGAGGCGTCTTCACGTCGTCGATCGAGATGGTGAGCCCGGACCGGGTCGCGAAGGAGAAGCCGAGCTCCTTGATCCGGTCGAGGCTCTCGGCGACGATCGCCTTCGGGTAGTTGGCGGCGAGCCGCTCGACGATCGAGCCGATCGAGGTGGCGCGCTTGCCGATGACGTCGTTGACGAAGCCGAAGTCCGCCGGCAGGGCGGCGTTGAAGAAGATCCGCCCCGGCGTGGTCTCGATCGCCTCGGGCTCCTCGACCTCCTGGTCGCTCTTGTCGACGTTGCGGATCGCGAACGGGAAGCCGTTCGGGCCGCGCCGCAGCATCACCTTGGCGTGGAGCGCGACGTCGCCCGCCTCGTAGGCGGCCTCGACCTCGTGGAGGCGGCGGAAGACCCGGCCCTCGCCGGTGCCGCCGTCGACCATCAAGGTGAGGTAGTAGGTGCCGAAGACCATGTCCTGGGTCGGGACGGTCGTCGGGCGTCCGGTGGCCGGCGAGAGGATGTTGTTCGCCGAGAGCATGAGGATCCTGGCCTCGGCCTGCGCCTCGGCCGACAGCGGCAGGTGGACCGCCATCTGGTCGCCGTCGAAGTCGGCGTTGAACGCCGTGCAGACGAGCGGGTGGATCTGGATCGCCTTACCCTCGATCAGCACGGGCTCGAACGCCTGGATACCGAGGCGGTGCAGCGTCGGGGCCCGGTTGAGCAGCACCGGGTGCTCCTTGATGACCTCGTCGAGCACGTCCCACACCTGGGGGCGACGACGCTCGACCATGCGCTTGGCCGACTTGATGTTCGGCGCGATCTCGACGTCGACCAGCCGCTTCATCACGAAGGGCTTGAAGAGCTCGAGCGCCATCTGCTTCGGCAGCCCGCACTGGTGGAGCTTCAGCGTCGGGCCGACGACGATGACGGACCGGCCGGAGTAGTCGACGCGCTTGCCGAGCAGGTTCTGGCGGAACCGGCCCTGCTTGCCCTTCAGCATGTCCGAGAGGCTCTTCAGCGGGCGGTTGCCCGGGCCGGTGACCGGCCGTCCACGGCGACCGTTGTCGAACAGCGCGTCGACGGCCTCCTGGAGCATCCGCTTCTCGTTGTTGATGATGATCTCGGGCGCGCCGAGGTCGAGCAGGCGCTTCAGCCGGTTGTTCCGGTTGATCACCCGGCGGTACAGGTCGTTCAGGTCCGAGGTGGCGAAGCGGCCGCCGTCGAGCTGGACCATCGGTCGCAGGTCCGGCGGGATCACCGGCACGGCCTCGAGGATCATGGCGCCGGGATCGTTGACGCGCCGGCCGTCGTCGTCACGGCGGTTGAAGGCCGAGACGATCTTCAGCCGCTTGATCGCCTTCTGCTTGCGCTGCGCGGACAACGGCCGGCGCCCGTCGCTCGGGTCGATGTTGTCGCGGAGCTTCTGCTCCTCCTCGTCGAGGTCGATGCGGGCGATGAGCCGGGAGATCGACTCGGCGCCCATCCCGCCCTCGAAGTAGTCGCCGTAGCGGGCGCTCAGCTCGCGCCAGAGCAGCTCGTCCTCGATGATCTTCCGGGCGTGGAGGTCCTTCAGCTCGTCGAGCGCCCGCCGGGCCATGACGATGTCGGCGTCGGCGCGCTCGCGCACCGCCGTGACCTCACGCTCGACCGTTCGCTGGCGGGCGCGGATCTCCGACTCCTTCGCGCCGTCCGACTCGAGGGTCGCGAGCTCGGCCTCGAGGGCGGCGAGGCGGCGCTCCGCGTCGAGGTCGCGCGCCCGCTCGATCTCGGCGATCTCCGAGGCGAGCTCGGCCTCGAGGTTCGGCAGGTCGACGTGGCGCTTCTCCTCGTCGACGTGGGTGACGAGGTACGCCGCGAAGTAGATGACCTTCTCGAGCTGCTTGGCCTTCAGCTCCTCACGGGCCTCGGTGCCCATGAGCAGGTAGGCGAGCCACGACCGCGTGCCGCGCAGGTACCAGATGTGGACAACCGGCGCGGCGAGCTCGATGTGGCCCATCCGCTCGCGCCGGACCTTCGAACGCGTGACCTCGACGCCGCAGCGCTCGCAGATGATGCCGCGGAACCGGACGCGCTTGTACTTGCCGCAGTAGCACTCCCAGTCCTTCGTGGGACCAAAGATGCGCTCGCAGAAGAGCCCGTCCTTCTCCGGGCGAAGCGTCCGGTAGTTGATGGTCTCCGGCTTCTTGACCTCGCCGTGCGACCACGTGCGGATGTCGTCCGCGGTGGCGAGGCCGATGCGCAGCTGGTCGAAATCGTTGACGTCGAGCACTTAGAAGCTCCTCTCGGCAGCGCGCCGTGCGTCCTCTTCGTCCGACCCGCGCTCTGGCCGGCTGATGTCGATGCCGAGCTCCTCGGCTGCCCGGTAGACGTCCTCGTCGAGCTCGCGCATCTCGATCTCCTCGCCGGAGGTCGAGAGGACCTCGACGTCCAAGCAGAGCGACTGCATCTCCTTGATGAGGACCTTGAAGCTCTCGGGGATGCCTGGCTCGGGGATGTTCTCGCCCTTCACGATCGCCTCGTACACCTTCACGCGGCCGAGCACGTCGTCGGACTTGATGGTGAGCAGCTCCTGCAGCGCGTACGCCGCGCCGTAGGCCTCGAGGGCCCAGACCTCCATCTCCCCGAAGCGCTGCCCACCGAACTGGGCCTTCCCGCCGAGGGGCTGCTGGGTGATCATCGAGTACGGGCCCGTCGAGCGGGCGTGGATCTTGTCGTCGACGAGGTGCGCCAGCTTCAGGATGTACATGTACCCGACGCTGATCGGGTTGTCGTACGGCTCTCCGGTGCGGCCGTTGTACAGCAGGGCCTTGCCGTCGGGCTGGATCTGGCGGGTCGTGCCGTCGGCTGCGTCGGACCGGAGGCGCTCGAAGAGCCTCCTGATCGTCGGGTGACGGCCGGCCTCGTCCTCCTCGTCCCAGTGCGCGCCGTCGAAGACCGGCGTCGAGACCCAGACCGCCGGGTCGGTGCGCGGGCGGGTCTTCGACTCGGTGCCGCGGATCGCCACGCCGGTCGAGCCGGGCGAGTCGCCGTCCGCGTCCCAGCCCCAGCGGGCGACGTAGCCGAGGTGCGACTCGAGCACCTGGCCGACGTTCATCCGCGAGGGGACGCCGAGCGGGTTCAAGATGATGTCGACCGGGGTCCCGTCCTCGAGGTAGGGCATGTCCTCGACCGGCAGGATCTTCGAGACGACGCCCTTGTTGCCGTGGCGGCCGGCGAGCTTGTCGCCCTCCGAGATCTTGCGCTTCTGGGCGACGTACACCCGGACCAGCTGGTTGACGCCCGGGGGCAGCTCGTGGGAGTCGTCACGGGAGAACACCCGGACGTCGATGACCTTGCCCGACTCTCCGTGCGGCACCTTCAGGCTGGTGTCGCGGACGTCGCGTGCCTTCTCGCCGAAGATGGCACGGAGCAGCCGCTCCTCGGGGGTGAGCTCCGTCTCGCCCTTCGGGGTCACCTTGCCGACGAGGATGTCGCCCGGGCCGACCTCGGCCCCGATGCGGATGATCCCGCGCTCGTCGAGGTCCGCCAGGATCTCCTCGGAGAGGTTCGGGATGTCCCGGGTGATCTCCTCGGCGCCGAGCTTGGTGTCACGTGCGTCGACCTCGTGCTCTTCGATGTGGACCGAGGTGAGCACGTCGTCGCGCACGAGGCGCTCGGACAGGATGATGGCGTCCTCGTAGTTGTAACCCTCCCAGGGCATGAAGGCCACGAGGAGGTTCTTGCCGAGCGCGAGCTCGCCGTTGTGCGTCGAGGGCCCGTCGGCGAGCACCGCGCCAGCGGTGACCTCCTCGCCCTCCTCCACCAGGATCTTCTGGTTGATGCAGGTGTTCTGGTTCGAGCGGCGGAACTTCGCCAGCGGGTAGACGCGGCGCGTCAGCTCGGTGCCGAACCGGTCCTTCTGGCCCGGCTTGTACTCGACGACCACCTGGTCGCCCGAGACGTCGACGACCCGGCCCGCGGCCTCGGCGATGATCACCTCGCCGGCGTCCTGCGCCGCTCGGGCCTCGATGCCGGTGCCGATGTACGGCGCCTCCGGCACCACGAGGGGCACCGCCTGCTTCTGCATGTTAGCGCCCATCAGGGCGCGGTTGGCGTCGTCGTGCTCGACGAAGGGGATCAACGCGGTCGAGACCGAGACGATCTGCTTCGGCGAGACGTCCATCAGGTCGACCTCGGCCGGGGGCACGAAGTCGACCTCGCTCGTCGTGCCGTAGGAGGTCGTCGTCGCCCCGACGCGGACGCCCGCGCCCTGCGGGCCGCGCCGGACCAGCACGCGGTCGCCGATGAAGTGCCCGTCGCGGTCGAGGACCGCGGAGGCCTGTGCGATGACGTACTCCTCCTCCTCGTCGGCGGCGAAGTAGACGATCTCGTCGGTGACGCGGCCCTCGACGACCTTGCGGTAGGGCGTCTCGATGAAGCCGTGCTCGTTCACGCGGGCGTAGCTGGCCAGGTGGCCGATCAGGCCGATGTTCGGCCCCTCCGGCGTCTCGATCGGGCACATCCGGCCGTAGTGGGAGGTGTGCACGTCACGTACCTCGAAACCGGCGCGCTCACGCGACAGGCCACCCGGGCCGAGCGCCGAGAGGCGCCGCTTGTGCGCCAGCCCCGACAACGGGTTGTGCTGGTCCATGAACTGGGACAGCTGGCTCGTGCCGAAGAACTCCTTGATCGCCGCGACGACCGGACGGATGTTGATCAGCGTCTGGGGGGTGATCGCCTCGACGTCCTGGGTGGTCATGCGCTCGCGCACGACCCGCTCCATCCGCGACAGGCCGATGCGCACCTGGTTCTGGATCAGCTCGCCGACCGAGCGGATGCGCCGGTTGGCGAAGTGGTCCTGGTCGTCCAGGCGGTAGCCCGGCTCCCCGTTCGCGAGGTGGAGCATGTAGCTCGACGCGGCGAGGATCTCGCTCGGGCTGAGCACGCCCTGGCCCGGCTCGGGCCGCTCGAGGTCGAGCTGGAGTACCTCGGACATCTTCTCGATCTCCGGCCCGAGCTTGCGATTCAGCTTGTAACGGCCGACGCGGGTGAGGTCGTAGCGGCGCGGGTTGAAGAAGGCGTTCTCGAAGTACGCGCGGGCCGACTCGAGCGACAGCGGCTCGCCCGGGCGGGCGCGCTTGTAGATCTCGAGGAGGGCGTCCTCACGCGTGGTGACGAGGTCGCGCTCCTTCTCCCACTGGCCGGTGAGGAAGTCGAAGTGGCGCACGAATCGCTCGAGGAAGGTCTCGTCCTCGTAGCCGAGGGCGCGCAGCACGACGAAGAGCGAGAGGCGGCGCTTGCGGGCGACGCGGGTGCCGGCGGTGACGTCCTTGCTCGGCTTGGCCTCGACGTCGAACTCGATCCACTCGCCGCGGTAGGGGTGGATCGTCCCCGTCACGATGGTCTTGGCGTCCCGGCCAGGCTGGAAGATCACGCCGGGAGAGCGGACCAGCTGGCTGACGACGACGCGCTCGGTCCCGTTGATGATGAAGGTGCCCTTCGGGGTCATCATCGGGAAGTCCCCCATGAAGACCGTCTGCTCCTTGATCTCGCCGGTCGAAGCGTTCATGAAACGCGCCCGCACGAAGATCGGGGCGGCGTAGGTCATGTCCTTCGCCTTGCACTCGTCGATGGAGAACTTCGGCGGCGGTCTGAGGTCGGGGTCGCTCGGGTCGAACTCCAGCTCGAGCCGGAGCTGGCCGGTGAAGTCCTCGATGGGGCTGATGTCCGAGAACGTCTCGGCGAGCCCCTTCGAGAGGAACCACTCGAACGAGTCGCGCTGGACGGCGACCAGGTCCGGAAGGGTCAGTACCTCGTCGAGGTTCGCGAAAGAAAAGCGCTCAGGGGTGCGGGAACGAGACGGCAAGGGTCTACTCCTCGCGAATGCGTGTCGAGCGGAATGCAAACGGTGCCGCAGCCGGGGCGCGCGTCACCACGCGGACGGAAGGCTGGACGCGTGGAGAACGGGCACGGCACCAGACAGCATAGGCGCGTGGCGACAGCACGGCAACGCGCCGTCGCGCGCCACGAGGCAGGGTAGGGGACGCGCGCCCGTCGGTCAAGGTCCCCAACGAGGCGATCATCCTCCGAGCCATGCCGCGATGGCGCCGCTGGCCCGGCCAGACCGGGCCAGCGGCGGAGCAGTCCAGGCCGCTACTTGAGCTCGACCGTGGCGCCCGCGCCCTCGAGCTGGGCCTTCGCCTTCTCGGCGTCCTCCTTCGAGACCTTCTCGAGCACCGGCTTCGGGGCCGAGTCGACGAGGTCCTTCGCCTCTTTGAGGCCGAGGTTGGTGAGGGAACGCACTTCCTTGATGACCTGGATCTTCTTGTCGCCGGCTGCCTGGAGGACGACGTCGAACTCGTCCTTCTCCTCGGCGGCCTCCTCGCCGCCGCCGGCCGCTGCACCCGGCGCCGCCGCAACCGCGACCGGGGCGGCCGCCGTCACACCGAAGCGGTCCTCGAACTCCTTCAGGAGCTCCGAGAGCTCCAGCACGGTCATGCTCGCGATCCCGTCGAGGATCTCTTCCTTCGTCGCCATGGTGTCGTTGTCCCTTCTTGTCAATCAGATCGTGTCGGTCGCCGGCCGCAACAGCGCGGCCCGGCTACTCGTCCCCGCCGGCGGCAACGTCCGCGCCGGGCGCCGGGTCCTCGCCGTCCCCCCCGGCCGCGGGCGCGTCCGCGCCTTGTTCGGCCGGCGGGACCTCGGCCGCGGCGACCTCCGCCGCGACAGGCTCGGCCTCCGGCGGCGCCGTCTCGGCGGCCGGTGCCTCGGCGGCGCTCGCCTCCGGCGCCGGAAGCCGCTCGCCGGCGGCTTCGCGCTGCTCGACCAGGGCGGCCAGGCCGTAGGCGAACTTCTGCGGCAGCGCTGCGAGCAGGGCTGCGAAGCGCTGCATCGGGGCAGCGAGGGCTCCGGCGAACTGGGCCAGCAGCACGTCGCGCGTCGGCAGCTCGGCGAGCGCCGCCGTCTGGCGGGCGTCGAGGGTGCTCGCACCCATCAGGCCACCCTTGACCACGAGCGTGGGGTGCGTCCTGGCGAAGTCCCGGAGCACCTTCGCGACCGCCGCGACGTCGCCGCTGACGAAGGCGATCGCCGTCGGTCCCTCGAGCAGCGGAACCAGGTGCTCGAGCCCGATCTCCGTCACCGCGCGCCTGACCAGGGTGTTCTTGTAGACCTTGTACTCACCGCCGGCCGCTGACAGCGACCGCCGGAGGCCCTCCATGCTGGAGACCGGCAGCCCGCGGTACTCGGTGAGGATGGCGGCGCTCGAAGCGGAGAAGCGCTCGCGGACCTCCGTCACCACCGCGACCTTCTCCGGCCTCGGCTCCCGGACGCTCTCTTCCACGCTCGCTCCCTTCAAGACTGCGGACAGCCGACGACACGGGCGGTGCGCGTGAGGGAAGCGACGTTCAGCTTCGCCTCGTCGGGCGGGCCCGGGCCCGTTCGGCGCCTTGCGGCGCACCAGATGTCTTCGGCGGATGATTCGGGTCGGCAGGCCATTGGCCCGCCGGTCGGTGCGTGAGGCTACTACAGGCACCCGGCGGCGGTGAACGCGCCAGCTCCGGAGCGTGCTCGCTCCGGCGTCACGCCGTGGCGGCCATCTCCTCGTCGGTGATGCGGATGCGCGTCGGGTCGATGCGGACGCCGGGGCCCATCGTCGACGAGAGCGTCACCGAACGGACGTAGCGGCCCTTCGCCGCCGCCGGCTTGACGCGCTGCAGCTCGTCGAGCACGGCGCGGATGTTCGCCAGCAGGGCCGAGCGGTCGAAGGAGACCTTGCCGACGGGGACGTGGACGTTCCCGACGCGGTCGGTGCGGTACTCGACCCGACCGCTGCGGTACTCGGCCACGGCCCTCGCCACGTCCGTCGTCACGGTCCCGGTCTTCGGGTTCGGCATCAGGCCGCGCGGCCCGAGGATCCGTCCGAGACGGCCGACCTGCGCCATCAGGTCCGGCGTCGCGATGGCGACGTCGAAGTCGAGGAAGCCCTCCTTCTCGACGCGCGCGACGAGGTCGTCGGAGCCGACGACGTCGGCGCCCGCCGACCGCGCCTCGGCGGCCTGCTCGCCGGCCGCGAACACGGCGACGCGCAGCGTCCTCCCGGTGCCGGCCGGCAAGGTGAGCGAGCCGCGCACGATCTGGTCGGCGCGGCGCGGGTCGACCCCGAGCCGCACCGCGAGCTCGACGGTCTCGTCAAAGCGCGCCGTCGCCAGGCTCTTCACGAGGTCCACCGCCTCGAGCGGCGCGTAGAGCTGCTCGCGATCGAGCCGCTTCACGGCGTCGAGGTACCGCTTTCCCTTGGGGGCCATCGGATCGTCCGTCCCTTCCTGCTCGTACGTGGGGCTGCGCGCCGCAGCGCCTCAGCGGGCCACCGCGATGCCCATCGAGCGCGCGGTGCCCTCGACCTGCCGCTTGGCCGAGTCCAGGTCGTTGGCGTTCAGGTCCCGGAGCTTCGTCGTCGCGATCGACGCCAGCTGCTCCTCGGTGATCGTCCCAGCGCCCTCACGGCCCGGCAGCTTGCTCCCCTTGTCGAGACCGACGGCCTCCCGCAGCAGCACCGTCGTCGGCGGCGTCTTCAGGACGAAGGTGAACGACCGGTCCTCGTAGATCGTGATCTCGACGGGGATGATCGTGCCGCGCATGTTCTCGGTCGCGGCGTTGTACTGCTTGCAGAACTCCATCGTCTGCACCCCGTGGGGGCCGAGCGCCGTCCCGACGGGCGGCGCCGGGGTCGCCTGGCCGGCCGGGAGCTGGATCTTCACGATCGCGGATACGCGTCTACGTGCCATGAGCTGGTCTCTTCTTCTCTCTCTCCGTGCGCGCGCCGGCGCCTACAGCTTGGCGACCTGGCTGAACTCGAGCTCGACCGGCGTCTCCCGGCCGAAGATGTTCACGAGGACCTTCAGCTTCAGCTGGTCCTCGTTGATCTCCGCCACCTGGCCCGTGAAGTCGGCGAAGGGTCCTTCCTTCACGCGCACGGTCTCGCCGAGCTCGTGCTCGAGACGGGCCCTGGTCCGCTTCGGCGGCGCGCCCTCGATGCCTTCCTCGCGCACCTGCAGGATGTTCTCGACCTCGGCACGCGACAGGGGCGTGGGCTTCGTGCCGGGACCGACGAAGCCGGTCACCCCGGGAGTCTGGCGGATCACCGACCACGAGTCGTCGTCCAGCTCGCAGCGGCACAGCAGGTAGCCCGGGAAGACCTTGCGCTGGACGGTGACCTTCTTGCCGCCCTTGAACTCGACGACGTCCTCCATGGGGATGACGACCTCATAGATCCGGTCCTCCATGTTCATGGACGAGATCCGGCTCTCGAGGTTCGACTTCACCTTGTTCTCGTAGCCGGCGTAGGTGTGCACGACGTACCACTGACCGGGCCGGTCGTAAGGGCTCGGAGGCCTGACCGGCACGAGCTGCTCGTCGTCGACCTCGGTCAGCTCGTCGAAGGCGTCGTCGTCGTCCTCGGCCGCCGCGGCGACCTCACCGGTGGCGGCGTCGTCGCCGGGGGCGTCGTCGCCGGGGGCGGAGGTGTCGCCGGCCGCGGGCACGTCCGCCGCGCTCGGCGCGTCAGCGTCCTCGGGCTCGTCGCCCGTCGGGTTGTCGCCGTCGCTGTCAGAAATCGTCATCACCATGCTCGCCTACAGGGGTCGTCTTCAGGGCTCGTCCAGGCGCCGCCGCGGGCGCCTCAGGACGACCGGTCCGGAACCAGCAGCGGCCCCGGGCCGCCGCGGCACTGCCCGCTCAGGGCTTGTGGAACAGGAACAGCACTCCTCGTGCGTACAGGTAGTTGAGCCCGAAGATCAACAGCGCGAGGAGGACGAGGGTGCTGAGCACCACCGTCGAGTAGTTCACGACCTCCGGCCGCTTCGGCCAGAGTACCTTGCCGAGCTCCACCCTCACCTCGCGGATGTACTGGGCGAACCGCTTGGCCGCGTTCGGCCGCTGCGCCTCCGGCGGCCGGCGGCCGGTCGGTGTCGACACGGGGGCGCGCCGGGGCGCCGGCGCACCGTCGGCACCGAGCTGTCCCTGTCGCTGCAGCATGCGCTTCGTCTGTCGGTTCACACCACGACCTCGGTAGAGCGGGCGAGCAGGGCAGGAGGGACTCGAACCCCCAACCGCCGGTTTTGGAGACCGGTGCTCTGCCAGTTGAGCTACTGCCCTCCGAGCGGCACGGGCATCGACCGTCGATCGACGGCCACACGCTTACCCCCGGGGCGGGTCAACGATAGCACCCGGTCAGCAGCGCCGATCCGACGAGCAGGCCGGCCGCGCGCCGGACGTCAACCCTCCGCCGCCCGTGCCGAGCCGGCGCGGGCCGTCCGGCCGGGCCGGGCCCGGCCGGCCAGCACGAGCCCGGCCGCTCCGAGCGCGGCTGCAACGAGGCCCGCCGCGTAGGCGACGCGCCGACCCGACAGCGCCGAGCGGATGGCGCGGCGCTCGCCCGCCTCCCCGACGGCGTCGAGGACGCCCGAGACGAATCCCGCCGGGAGCTCGGGCCGCTCCGCCCGGAGCTGGGCGAGCATGCGTAGCAACCGGCGGTACCGGGCGAGCTCGGCCTGACAGCGCAGGCAGCTCTCGACGTGGTTGACGAGCGCCGGCGCCGCGCCGGCCCGGCTGTGGCTGTCGAGGATCGCCGGGAGCGCCTCGGCGACGTCGTCACAGCGCGCCGGCATGGCCCCCGTCTCCCGGCTGTGCCGCCTCGGCGGCGACCCGTTCGCGTCGGGCCGGGGTGCGGCTCGCGCCGGCGGTCACCGCCGGGCGACGGACACCGCGGCGCTGGTCCCCGCCACGCTCGGCCGCGACGATCGGGACCGGGGCGACCGCCTCGTGCTCGACGCGCTCGCCCTCGCGGGCCGCTGGCGGGTACAGCGAGTCACGCAGCCGCCGCCTGGCGCGGTGGAGGCGTACCTTCGCCGCCGTCCTCGAGATCCCGAGCTCGACGGCGATGGCGTCGTGCGGCAGGTCGTAGACGTCGTGGAGCACGACGACGGACCTGAGGGCATCGGGGAGGGCGTCGAGGGCCGCGACGAGCCGGGCCCGGTCGTCGGCGGCGCTCGCCACCAGCTCCAGGTCGAGCTCGGGCCGCTCGTCGACGAGCTGCAGGTTCTCGTCGAACGGCAGGTCGTAGGCGCGACGGCGCTTGGCGAGGTGGGTCGCCGAGCAGTTGGCCGCGATCCGGTGCAGCCACGTCGTGACGGCCGCCTCGCTCCGGAACCGGCCGATCGAGCGGAACGCCCGCAGGTAGGTCTCCTGGACGACGTCGCGGGCGTCGTGCTCGTCGCCGACCAGGCGGAGCACCAGGGCGTAGACCTGCGGTGACGTCTCGACGACCAGCCGCTCGAACGCGGCCCGGTCGCCCCGGCGAGCGGCCCCGGCGAGCGCGCCGAGCCGCTCCACGCGCTCCGCCGCCCCGGCCCGCTCCACCACGGGACGGATCAGGAGCTCGTCCTCCGGCTCAGCGGGTCTCCTTGTGCACGGTGTGCTGCCGGTCGAACCGGCAGTACTTGCGCATCTCGATCCGCTCGCGGTCGTTCTGCTTGTTCTTCGTCGTGATGTAGTTCCGTCGCTTGCAGACCTCGCACTCGAGCGTCACCTTCACGCGCTTCTCGTTCTTCGCCACCTCAGGCTCCTCCTGCTCACTGCGCCGCGACCGGCGTCAGGGGGCCGACCCAGGCCCCCGATGGTAGCGGCGGCCGGACTCGAACCGGCGACCCCACGATTATGAGCCGTGTGCTCTAACCAACTGAGCTACGCCGCCTGGACCTGCGAGCCCCCTGTCGGAATCGAACCGACGACACCAGCCTTACCATGGCTGTGCTCTGCCGACTGAGCTAAGGGGGCGGTCGAGGAACGGACACCGCCGCGCCGGTCCCTGCTCCGCCGATCATATCCGCACGCTGGCGTCGCCCGCGGAGACCGCCGGGGCGGCCCGACGCGGAGACGACGGCACCCGACGGCTGAGCACACGCTCCGGCGTCCCCGGCGCGACCGGCCGCCGAGGTGACGTCGCGGGCCCCGGCGTGGCGGCGGTTCGGTCGCCGGCCGGTTCCCAGACGCCCGACACGCCGATCGGTAGTGTCACCGGGATGCAGGTGCGTCCCGCAGCCGCGACCGACAGCGAGGCGGTCCGCGCCATCTACAACGTGGAGGTGCTCGGCTCGACCGTCACCTTCGACCTGGTGCCGCGCACGAGCGACGAGCAGCGCGCCTGGATGGAGGAGCACAGCGGCGTCTATCCGGCCGTCGTCGCCGTCGACGGCGACAAGATCATCGGCTTCGCGTCGCTCTCGCCGTACCGCCCGCGGCCGGCGTACTCGACCACGGTCGAGGACTCGGTCTACGTCGCCGGCGACCGGCGGGGCCAGGGCGTCGGCAAGGCGCTCCTCGGCGAGATCGTCCGGCTCGCCGGCGCGCACGGCTTCCACTCGATCGTCGGCCGGATCGTCGGCGACCACGAGGCGTCGATCGCGCTCCACCGCTCGTGCGGCTTCCGCCTCGTCGGCGTCGAGCAGGAGGTCGGGCGGAAGTTCGGGCGCTGGCTCGACGTCGCGGTGATGCAGCTGCTGCTCTGAACGGCGCCGACGGCGCGAGCGCCGCCCCGCGCAGCGGCGCTCAGACGCGCTCGGCGACCAGCTCCGGCTCGGGAGGTGCGGGGAGGTTCCGGCGCAGTCGGGGCCGGACGAGCGCGAAGGCGACGCCGACGAGCGCGGCCGAGGCGACGGCGAGCTGTATCGGGTCCTTGCCGATCTCGTCGACGAGCACCCGGCCACCGGGCAGCCCGACGAAGCACGCGATGCCCGAGCAGATGAGGATCAGCCGGCGGACGCGCCCCTCGGCGATCGGCGCCAGGAAGACGAAGCCCCAGGAGAGGTACCAGGGCTGCACGACCGGGCTCAGCACCACGACGACGACGAGGCTCCACCCCATCGCGCGGATCGCGCCGATCCGCGCCGAGCGCAGCAGCAGCGACAGCGAGATCGCCGCCGCAACGAGGAGCGCGCTGCCGCGGGCCACCGTGAGCAGCGCGTGGGCCGAGCCGCCCAGCCCGACCAGCTCGGCGAGCTTGCCGGCCGCGAGTCCGACCGCCGTGGCCGGGTCCAGCCAGGAACGCACCGTGTCGGGATTGGACAGGCCGCTGATCCAGCCCCAGCCGAGACCGGCGAGCTCGGAGAGCGACGCCATCACCCCGACCGCGATGAGCATCGCGGTCGCGAGGGGGCGCAGGCGCTCGCGCCAGGACCTTCCCGACCCGAGCCACTCCCACCCGATGTACACCGCGCCGATCAGGGCCGGCACCTTCACCGCCGCCCCGAAGGCGCACAGCACGATGCCGAGGATCGGCCGTCCCCTCCGCGCCAGGGCGTAGCCCGGGACGAGCAGACCGAGCATCAGCGCGTCGTTGTGGCCGCCGGCGACGAGGTGCAAGAGCACGAGCGGGTTCAGCGCTCCGAGCGTGAACGCCGTCGCGCCGTCCCGGCCGAACGAGCGGGCGATGCTCGGCAGGGCAGCACCGAAGGAGATGGTGCCGGCGAGCGCCAGCAGCCGCATGCCCTCGACCGACAGCAGCTCGTTGTGGCCGGTCAGCTGGACGATCCAGCCCGCCGGGACGAGGAACATCGGACCGTACGGCGACGAGACGTTCTTCCACAGCGGGTCGACGAGGGTGTTGAGGGGCCCAAAGCCGAGCACGCTCGGGCCGTAGCGGTACGGGTTGATCCCGTGCGACATCATCTCGCCCTGTGCCACGTAGCTGTAGAGGTCGCGACTGAACAGCGGGGCGACGACGAGCAGCGGCGCCACCCAGGCGACGAAGACGGGGACGAGCTTGCGCACGGGCACACCGGGGTGGCGGGACAGGATGCGCACGAGGTCGTACCAGGCCCGCAGCATGAGCAGCATGCCGCCGTAGACCGCGACGACACCGAGGAACAGGCTCTGGCCCGGCTGTGGCGTCTGGTTCTGCACCGCCGGCACCGCGGGGATCCCGAAGTACCACGCACCGGGCAGCTTCAAGGTGAAGGGCGAGTCCTGCTGGCTCCCGCCGAGGAAGATCGCGACGGACGCGACGAAACCGAGGAACGCCGGGCGGAACAGGAGCCGGCCGATCCGCGTGACTCCCGGGACGTAGGGCTCGTGCGCAGGCTCCAGCCGGTGCGACGCCGCCAGCGTCGAACGGACTCGGTCGCTCAGGCCGACGATCCGGCGCGCCCCGCGCCACCCCGTGACCGAGGTACCGCCAGCGCGCAGCGCCACCACGACCCCGGCCGCCCGCTCGACGATTGCGCCCGGACGAACCTCCTCGTTCCTCGGCACGCGGCGATCCTACCCCCGGCAGCCCGGGGATATCGGGCCCGCCGGGGGAACTGACGGGCGTGCGCCGCGCGGCTGCGCGGGCGGCCCCGGGCCCGGCACGAGACCCGCGGCGCGGCGCTTGGCTACGGTTCCGCCATGCAGCGATGGGACCTGAGCCGCGTTGGGCACTGCGGGCGGCGCCCGGCGCGCCGGGCGCAGCGGGCCGCCTGACGGCAGTCGGCTCCGGCACCCGCCCTCCCGTCCGTGCTCCTGGACCGCGTCGAGCGCGCCGACTGCCGGGCGCTCGCCCTCCTCGCGGGGACGCCGGTCGTCCTCATGGCTGCCGCCGCGCTGGCCGGCTACCCGCTGCTCACCGGTGACGACGTCATCCAGAACTACCCGCTGCGCGCGCTCGTCGGCGAGATCCTCCGCCACGGCCACCTGCCGGTGCTCGACCCGTACGCTTGGGCCGGGACCCCGCTGCTCGGCGGGATCAACGCCGGCGCGGCGTTCCCCGCGAACTGGTTGTTCGTCCTCTTGCCCTCGCTCAGCGCCTGGGTCCTGACCGAGGGCCTCGCGTACGCCGCGGCGGCGGTCGGCCTCTACGCCTTCTTGCGGGGCAACCGCCTCCCGCCTCTGCCGGCCTCGCTCGGCGCAGCGGCCTACGGACTTGCCGGCTTCCTCGCCTCGCAGGCCGTCCACCTCGACGTCGTCCAGACCGGTGCCGCGCTCGCCTGGCTGCTCGTCGCGCTGGATCGCATCGCGCACGGTCGCGACCACCTGCGCCCCGCCTACTGCGCGCTGCTGGCGGTGTCCGTCGGCTGCGTCGGCCTGGCGGGCAGCCCCGAGGCCGCGTTCGACGCCGTCGTCGCGGCCGTCCTGTACTCGCTGCACCTGTTGCTCCACGACCGGCGCCGCGTCCGTACGGGCGGCTACTTCCTGCTCGGCGCCGTCCTCGGCACGCTCGTCGCAGCGGTCCAGATCCTGCCGGGCGACCGGTTCGTGGCGATCTCGCAGCGCTCGAGCGGATCGCTTGCCTTCCTCGGCGCGGGGGGCGTCTCGCCGTTCCATCTGCTGTATCTGCTCGCGCCGCACATCCTCGGGGGCGGCCCGATCGGCCTCGCACCCTACGTCGGCCGGTACGACCTCGGCGAGCTGGACGGGTACCCCAGCATCGCCTCCCTCGTCGCGCTCGGCGCGCTGGCGGCGAGGTGGCGCTCGCCCGGCGCGAGCCGGTGGCGCGTCTGGTACCTGATCGGCCTGGTCGGGCTCGTGACGGCCCTCGGCGGGGTGACGCCGCTCCCCCGCCTGCTGGGTCACCTACCGGTCATCGGCCTGAGCCGCCTCCCGAGCCGAGCGTTGCTGCTGTTCGGCCTCTCCTGCGCGGTGCTCCTCGCCCACTGGGCCGCGGACGTGCTCGAGCCCCGCGCGGCGACGCCCGGGGGCGCGCCGGGTGGTCGGGCGGCGGGCGGCGGGCGCGGCGAGGCGGTCGCCGGCACGCTGCTCCCGACGATGGTCCTCGCGCTCGTGGCCGCGGTGGCCATCGGAGGGGTACCGGTGGCGCGGGAGATCGGCGGCCAGCCCACCGGGCCGTGGAGCGTCGCGCGCGTCATGCCCTACCTGGCCCCGGCAGCGGCACTCGCCGTCGCGGCGGCGTGGTTCGCGGTCGCGTGGCCCCGCCTCCGGCCGCGGGCGCGTACCGCCGCCCTGGTCGCCATCGTCCTCTGCGACCTCGTGCTGTCCACCGTCAACCAGAGCTCGTTCGCGCCGGTCCGCGTCTCCCGGGTGGAAAGCCCGAACGTCTTGTCAGGCGCGCTCGCCCGCGTCGTCGGGCCCTCGGGCCGCTTCCTCGTCGTCGACCCGGGCCGGCTCGGGGGCGCGGCGCTCGACCAGGTCGGTCCCCCGAACCTGAACGTCTTCACCGGCGTGGCGAGCGCGCAGGGGTACGGCTCGCTCACCTGGGGCCCCTACGCGGCGGCGACGGGGACCCACGGCCAGGATGTCGCCGACGCGGACGCGATCGCAGGGACGACCTTCGACGCCCTCGACGTGCGGGCTCTGCTCGCCCTGCCTGGGTCGTTCCAGGCCCCCGCCCCCTCGGGCCCGGTCGAGCTCGCGGCGCGCGCCGCCACGTCCCGCTACTTCGGCCAGCGCGTCCACGTCGCCGCGGTCGAGCTCGACACGCCGAGCCCTCCGTCGGAGCCGGCGGGCGGGTTGGCCCGCCTGGCGCGGCGGGTGCGGCTCCTCGAGGCCGCGACGGGCCGACCGGTCGCCGCCGCGCCGGTGGTCGTGCCCGGCTCGGGCGGCAGGATCACGCTGCGCTTCGGCGGCTCGCCGGCGGCCGGCGGGTTGGAGCTGCCGCCATCGACGGGGCAGGTGGCGAGCGTCCGGGTCGTCGTGCGGACCTCGGACGGCGCGACCTTCTCGCCGACGGGCCCGCTCGCCGCCGCGGCGAGCGGGCCCCACTGGCGCCCCGCCGGGACGATCGGTCCGTACGCGGTGCTCGTCGACACCCGCGCCCGCGGCCTCTTCTCGTTCCTCCCCGCGGGGCCCGGGGCCGCCGCGCCCGGCACCGCCCGGGTCGTCGCCAGCTCCCCCTACACACCGACCGAGCGGGTCGCCGTGCGCTCGGCGCGCGCCGCGGTGCTCGTCTGGAGCGAGGCCGCGCTGCCAGGCTGGCGCGCGCTCGTCGCCGCCGGAGGCCGGGCGAGCGCCGCGCCCGTCCGCCGGGCCGGCCTCGTCCAGGAGGTGGACGTGCCCGCGGGCCGCTCCGAGGTCACCTTCACCTACACTGCCCCCGGACTCACCCTCGGGCTCTGGCTCGCCGCGGTGGGTTGCGCCGGCATCGTCGCCCTCCTGGCCCTCGGGATGAGGTGCAGCCGACGCGCGCACGCCGCCGCAGGCCACCGCCCGTAGGCGGCGGCGGTCGGCCGGCATCCCGAGGGCGCGGCCGCGCCGGGGGACGCCAGGGAAGGACGGGAGGAGATGCGCATCGCGTTGACGAGGCCGGCACCTGGGAACCCGCCCGCCGGTCGGGCCGCCGGTCCGCTCCGGCGCCGCGCGCTCGGGCTCGCCGCGTTCCTCGCGACGGGCCTCGCGCTCGCGGCGTGCTCGACCTCTGTGGCCGCGCCCGGCCAGCGGGCGCGCGCCCCGAGGACGAGTCCGGGGACGAACTCGAGTTCGAGCGGAACCGCGCTCGGGGGTGCCACGAGCACGACGAGGGGCCCGGCGACCTCGACCACGACGACCCTCGCGCCCGGACCGGGGATCGTGAAGGGGCACGTCACCGCCATCGGCGACTCCGTCATGGTGGACTACGAGGCCGATCTGCAAGCCGCCATCCCCGGCATCGACGTCGAGGCGGCGGTGAGCCGCCAGTGGTCGGCGGGCATCGCCGAAGCCGAGCAGCTGCGCGCCGAGCACCGCCTCGGCGCCACCGTCGTCATCGGCCTCGGCACGAACGGCCCGATCACCGCGGCCGACTTCGACGCGATGATGTCGGCGCTCGCCGGGGTCTCGAAGGTGGTCTTCGTCACCGTCCACGTCGACCAGCCGTGGCAGGACTCGGTGAACGCCGTGCTCCGCGCCGGCGTCGCCTCGCACCCCGGCACGGTCCTCGCCGACTGGACGGCGCTCGCCGACGGCAATCCGGGCTGGCTCTACTCCGACGGCACGCACCTGCCGATCGGGGGGACCGGGGCGCAGGCGCTCGCCACCCTGGTCGCCAGCAAGATCAGGGGCAGCTAGCTCGCGACCGCACCGCCGCGCGATGCCCCGGCCGCCGGCGTCGCACCCCCCGGCCGCCCGTGCCCGGGCCGATGCCGCACCTGCCGCCGGTCCCCCCGGACCGGAGCCCGCGCCGGACCGAACGCCGAGCGGGGCACTCTGGGGGACCGCCGACAGCGACGAGCCGCCCGATCTGAGGACGGGGGCCGAGGTTCGCAGCTATCACGACGAGTGGGCCGGGTAGTGTCCGGTTCCACCAGATAGTGGACACCATGTCCCAGGACATCGTGGACACCTGCTCAGGTGGTGTCCATGGATCGTGCTCGCTATGCCGTCGACGCTGTGGTGATCGAGGGCCGGTCCCTTCGGTCGGTGGCCTCGTC
>DATKQY010000041.1:0-8865 GCA_035532475.1 Acidimicrobiales bacterium
GGCCGGCGCTCTTCGCGTGCGCCGTGGCGTGCTGGCCCGGCGAGGAGTCGCAGCAGCCGATGTGGCCGCATCGGGCGCAGCGCCTCAGGTGCAGCCACCAGCTGCCCGCGGCGAGGCACTCGACGCAGCCGCTGCCGCTCGGTGGCACCGTCGGGTCGATCTGGTCGTCTGGCATGCGCCAAGCCTACGGCCGCTTCGGCGCAT
Source organism: Acidimicrobiales bacterium (assembly GCA_035532475.1). GTDB lineage: Bacteria > Actinomycetota > Acidimicrobiia > Acidimicrobiales > Bog-793 > DATKQY01. The sequence continues at coordinate 205 of DATKQY010000041.1, forward strand.
CGGCTCGGGGTGCGACGTGCCTAGCTCGCCGCACGCGGAGGATCTGCGACGGCGAGGCCGGTCGCCTGGAGGCGGTCGAAGACGAGGCGAACCGCCATCGCACCCTCGCCGATGGCCGTCGCGACCCGCTTGACCGAACGGCTCCGGACGTCTCCGACGCAGAAGACGCCCGGCCGGCTCGTCTCGAGGAACAGCGGCTCGTGGCCCCGCCCCTCCAGATACGACGCCGGCACATTCGCCCCGGTGAGCAGAAAGCCATGCTCATCCTGCGCGAGCTGACCCTCGAGCCACTGCGTGCTCGGCCTGGCACCGATGAAGACGAACAGCCCGCAGCACGACATCGTGGAGAGCTCCCGGGCGGCGTTGTCGCGCAGCACCACCCCTGCGGGCTCTCGCCCACCGACGAGGCCAACGACCTCGTGCCCGGGCGAGAGGTGGACCCGGGGGTGCGCCTCAATCTGGTCGATCAGGTAGCGCGACATCGAGCTCGCGAGGCCGCCGGCCCGGATGACGATGTGGACCTCCGTGCAGGTGCGAGCGAGGAACAGCGCGGCCTGTCCCGCCGAATTGCCGCCGCCGACCACGACGACCGCGCCCCCGGCGCACGACGCCGCCTCCATCTGTGTCGCGGCATAGAAGACGCCGACCCCCTCGAAGTCGCCGAGCCGCTCGAGGGGAGGCGGTTGTATCGAGCGCCGGTGGCGACGATGACCGACTTCGCCGTCACGACCTCCCCGTCCTCGAAGCGGACCTGGTGGGAGCCGACCCCCGAGCACAGCGCGACCGCCCGTGATGCGAGCTTGATGCGGACACCGAACTTCTGCGCCTGCAGGGCTGCTCGAGCTGCCAGCTCCTCGCCCGACAGTCCGGCCGGGAAGCCGAGCAGGTTCTCGATCCGCGACGAGGTGCCGGCCTGGCCGCCGAGCGCGGTGTCCTCGGCGAGCGTCGTGGTCATGCCCTCGGACGCGCCGTAGACGGCTGCCGCCAGTCCCGCCGGACCGCCACCCACGACCAGCAGGTCGCACACCTCGGACCCGTCCGCCTCGATCTCGTGCTCAGAGGCGAGGCCCAACGCGTCGAGCAGCTCCCGGCTAGTCGGGTTGCGCAGCAGCGGGCTCCCCGGCACAAGCGCGACGGGCAGGTCCGAGGGCGGCACGTGGAGCTCGCGCACGATCCGCTCCGCCTCGGGCGAGCCCTCGAGCTCCAGCCACCTCGACGACAGTCGGTTGCGCGCCAGGACCTCCAGCAGCCTTCGGGTGTCCGGGTCGAAGCGCGAGCCGACGAGGGTCAACCCGACGCCCCGGTGGGTCAGCCGCGCATGCCGGACGAGGAACGCCCGCAGGATCAGCTCGCTCAGGTCGGGCTCCTCCGCCATGATGACGCGCACCTGAGCGGCCGGGATCCGCAAGATGCGTCCTGCCGCACTCGCCACGGCGCTCAGGTAGGCGCGCTGGCCGGTCAGCAGACCCATCTCGCCCAGGAACTGGGCCGGACCGTAGGTGGCGATCACGACTGCGTCCGGCTGGCCACGGCGCTCGACGATCTCGGCCTCGCCCTCAAGCAGCACGATCAGGTCGTAGCTCGGGTCGCCGTCGGCGAAGAGCAGGTCGTCGGCGGCGACATCGTGCTCGGAGCCGTAGCGTCGCAATACCGCAAGCTGTGGCGCCGCCAGCCGGGGACGACTGCCAGCCGAGCCCTCGGCGTCGTCGGACCGGCCTTGCGCCGCGAGGCCGAGCTGTGGTGCACCGAGCGCGCCAGAGCCGGCGACCGCGGATCGGACTGCGTCGACGTCCATGGAGCCTCATCTCAGCGCATCGTCTCGGCCTCCCTTACGATGCCTCCTTCCTCGCGTCGTGTCGATAGGCACGCCCTGCTGGTCGGGGGCGGTCATCGCGGACCGATCGGCTGTCCAGGGAGTGCCCCGCCGGGCTACGAGGCAGTGCCGGTCGTGCCGCTCGGAGCCGGAGCGGTGAGCGCATCGAGGAGCGCGGCGACGATCGGGCTACCGAGCCCGGTGCAGGCGTCCCACCCCGGCCCAGCGGCGTAGGCGCCGTTGTTGCCCGACGTGATGTCACGAAAGGCCGATGCCTGCGCGTGATAGCAGCGTGGGTTGACGAAACCGAGCGGGCGGCCGGCCCGTTCGACGCCGAGCGCGACGAAGCCGGCGTAGAGCGGCGCGACGGCCGAGGTCCCGCCGACCACCGTGTCGGACCCGTCGACCCTGACGACGTAGCCGCTCTCGGGGTCGGCGTCACCCGCGACATCGGGGACGCCGCGCCCGGCGCCTCCGTTGGGGTTCGCCGACGTCGGCACGCCGGCCACGCCCTGCCAGCTCGGCACGGGGAACGTCGCACTCACCCCGCCGCCCGTCGCACCGCCGGCGGCCCCGTCGTTCCAGACGATCTCCGATTCGATCGAGCCGGACTGCAGCGTGAGCCGGGTGCCGCCGCAGCCGAGGACCTGTGGACTCGACGCCGGATAGTCGACGTGGGCCCGGCCGTCACCCACCCCGTCGGACGATCCGGAGTCGCCAGCGGCGACGAGCACGGTCGCGCCGACGAGCGCGGCGTCGGTGAAGGCCTGCTCGAAGGCGGTGACCGCCTGAGGAGTGTACGAGTCCTCGGGGCCGCCCCAGCTGACCGAGATCACCGCTGGCGACCGGGTGGTGTCGTGGACGGCCGCGCTCAACGCATCGGCGAAGCCCTGGTCGGTGTTGGGCGCGAAGTAGACGGCGATCGTCGCGCCGTTGGCGACCGCCCCCACCACCTCGATGTCGAGCATCACCTCGGCGTCGGGGCCCGAGCCGTCACCGGTCGGCGAGTTCGAGCCGCCGTCGACGGGTACCGCTTCGACCGTCGGCACTGAGAGGCCGAGCCCGGAGAAGTACGCCGTGAGATCGTCGGTCGTGTAGCCACCGCCGAGCTCGATCAGCGCGACGCAAGCGCCCTTGCCGGTCAGCGTCGCAGGGGCGCCATAGGCGCCGGCGACCTCGAGTGCCGTGTAGGAGACGGCGGGCTTCGTCGTCAGCGGCCGGATGTGTGCGTTCGCCTGGCGCCGGTCGTCGAGGCCGAGCACGGCGATCACGCTGTCGGCGAGCTCGCTCGGGAGCTTGGCGGCACCGCGGTGCCCGCGATAGCTGCCGTCCTCGTGCTCGAAGCGTTCGAGCTCGACGCCGAACGCGGCCTCCATCGCCGAGGCTGGACCACGCAGTCGCAACCGCCTGCCCCCGAGATCGCGCTCGACGACGTCCAGGCCGTGCCCGGTCGCGTAGTCCGCGAACGCGCCGAACTCGCCCGGATCGGCCCCGCGGCGCTCGGCGAGCTCGGCACGCGAGAGGACGGGCTCGTCGGACCCGCCAGCGGCGGCGGGGCCGGCGCCGGCTCGGGGTCGCAGGTAGACGGTCACCTCCACCGGCGTTGCCGGATCGAGCCGGCCCGTCGAGCGTGCACCCGCGAGCGGCGTCCGCTCGCTGCCGCGAAGCATCGTCATCCTCGTCTCGTCGGTCATCGCCAGTCCTTTCTGCCTGCTCTCTCCAGAGTCGCGCCAACCGGCGGCGCACCGTCCGCGGCGTCGCTCGCCGACGACCCAGCCGACGTGGCGGCGATGACGAGGCCTCGCGGCGCGCCGGCGAGGAGCGCGGGCTCGCGGGCTCGTTGCTGGGATCGTCGACCGCCGTGCACGGTGGGACGATCCTCACATGCCCGGCCTGACACCGGTTGAAGCGCGAAGCGTCGACGAATGGCGTACGCCGCGGCCACAGCTCGCGACGAAGGCCCACCCAGCGCTGATGGCCGCCCTTGCCCGGGCTCGGGCCGGCCATGGATCGCAAAGGGGCACGTAACGGGAGGCTCGCTTCGTCGAGGGTCGTCTCACCGCTGCACCGGCGGCGGATCTGGACGCCGTCGCGGTCGCGCGCGGCGCGCAACCGCTCACCCTCGACGCGCTCACCGATGAGATCGGCGTGTGCACCGTCAAGCGCCGCCCGAGCGGCGACCGGGAGCCCTCAGCTCGAGGGGCTCGCGACCCTAGCCACGGTGCGTGCGCACGAGGTGGCGCCGATCGAGCTGGTCGACCCGGCCGGCGTCGGCCCACCTATTAGGTGGACCCGGCAGCTGGTCAGACGATCCCGGCGACGGCGTGCGGCCGGTAGGGCTCCTCGAGGGACGCCACCTCCGCCTCGCTCAGCTGTAGCGACACCGCCGCCGCGGCGTCGTCGAGATGCTCCAGCCGCGTCGCGCCGACGATCGGAGCCGTGACGACCGACTTCGTCAGCATCCAGGCCAGGGCGACCTGTGCCCGGGGGACGCCGCGCTCCCTGGCCACCTCGGTGACACGCTCCACGATGCTGCGATCAGAAGCCTCGTACAGCGACCTGCCGAAGTCGTCGTTCTGCATCCGCTCGGTCGCCTCGTCCCAGTCCCTCGCGAGCCGGCCACGCGCGAGCGGGCTCCACGGGATCACCCCCACGCCCTGGTCGGCGCAGAGGGGCAGCATCTCCCGTTCCTCCTCCCGGTTCAACAGGTTGTAGTGGTCCTGCATGCTGGCGAAGCGGGTCCAGCCGTGCCGGTCGGCGAGGTAGAGCGCCTTTGCGAACTGCCAGGCGTACATGGACGACGCGCCGATGTAGCGCGCTTTGCCGGCCTTCACTACGTCGTGCAGCGCCTCGAGCGTCTCCTCGATCGGCGTCCGTACGTCCAGGCGGTGGATCTGGTAGAGGTCGACGTAGTCGGTGCCGAGACGCCGAAGGCTGTTGTCGATCTCGGCGAAGATCGCCTTTCTCGAAAGTCCAGCACCGTTCGGCCCCGGCCGCATCCGGCCGTGGACCTTGGTCGCGATCACGACCTCTTCGCGCCTCGCGATGTCGTTGAGCGCCCGTCCGACGAACTCCTCGCTGGTGCCGTCCGAATAGACGTTCGCGGTGTCGAAGAAGTTGATGCCGAGCTCGAGCGCCCGCTCGATGAACGGTCGGGTCGCCCCCTCGTCGAGGGTCCAGGTGTGGCTGCCGCGACCCGGATCCCCGTAGCTCATGCAGCCGAGGCAGATCCGGGAGACCTCGAGGCCGGTGTTGCCCAACCGCGTGTACTCCATGCGTCCTCCTCCGTTCGGTCGCGTGCGGGACGCCGCGGGCGTCGCTCGCACCCGGCCCCGGCGATCGGGATCACCGCTGACGTCGAGCATCTTGTCCGCGGATCCCGGATCCGGCCACTCGCGCCCGGTGCCCGGACCGCGGCGGCTCGTCGCCGCTCGCGTTCCCAAACTATCAAATATGATTTCTTGATAGGATTTGCGATGGCTCATCCGGCCAGGGGCCGGAGCGTGGGGAGGGCCGTGTGGCGCGAGCGAGCTGGGACCGCAGCACCGACGTCGTCGTCGTCGGGTCCGGCGCCGCCGGGTTGACCGCTGCGCTCGCGGCGCGAGAGCTCGGCGCGAGCGTGGTGGTGCTCGACAAGAGCGAGCTCATCGGCGGTACGACCGCGGTGTCGGGCGGAGGGATCTGGGTCCCCGGGAACCGGCGCATGGTCGAGCTGGGCGTAGCGGACACCCGCGAGGACGCGCTCGCCTACCTGCGCGCCGTGACCGACGGGCGCGAGACCGATCCCGCGCTCGTGGAGGCGTACGTGGACGGCGTGCTCGAAGCCGTCGACTTCCTCGAGGCGCGCACGCCGGCATCCTTCGTCGCCTCGCGCTACTTCAGCGACTACTTCGGCGAGCTGCCGGGCGCGAAGCGGCTGGGACGTTGCATGGAGTGCCTGCCCTTCGAGTCGCGTGCCGAGCTCGGCCCGTGGCACGACCGGATCCGCAAGAGCCCGCATCGACCGAATCTCATGATCGACGAGGTGGCGGCCACTGCGGCGGCGACGTCCGGCAACACCGGTGCGATCGCGTTGAGCTCAGAGCTTCGTGCCCTGGCCGCGGCGCGCGACGCTGCCGGGATCCTGACCGGCGGAGGCGCGCTCGTCGCCTCGCTGCTGCGGGCCCTTCTCGACCGCGCGACGACGGTCGAGACACAGGCCCGGGTGCGGCGACTCGTGCTCGATGGCGAGCGCGTCGCGGGTGTCGTCGCCCACGCCGGCGGGAAGGACGTCGCTATCCAGGCGGGCGGCGTCGTGCTCGCTGCCGGCGGCTTCGAGTGGAACACCGAGTTCGTTCAGGCGTTTCTCGGCATCCCGGATCTGCGGCCGCTCAGCCCGCCGGTGAACGACGGTGACGGGTTGCTGCTCGGCATGCGCGCCGGCGCGGCGCTCGCGAACATGACCGTCGCGTGGTCGCACCCCGTCACCTCGGACGGCCAGGCGACCTTCGAAGGCAAGCCCCTGCACCGCATGGCAAGCCCGCGCAACGAGGCCGGCTGCATCACCGTCAACCGGCACGGGCGCCGGTTCGTGAACGAGGGGGTGTCGTACATGGACCTCGCGAGGACCTTCAGGACCTACGACCCGGTGGCCGCGGAGTACCCGAACGAGCCGCCGGTCTTCATGGTCTTCGACCGGCGGGTGCGCGACCGGATCGAGCTCCACGACCTCCTCCCCGGCGGGCCGACGCCGGCTTGGGTCACGGAAGCCGAGTCGCTCACCTCCCTCGCGGAACGCATCGGCGTGCCGCCCGAGACGCTCGGCGCCGAGGTCGCCCGCTTCAACGCGAACGTGGCGCGCGGCGAGGATGTCGACTTCCACCGCGGCACGGTGTGGTTCGAGGGCTTCTCGAGTGGTGGGCCGAGCCCCGCCCGCGCGCTCGCGCCCATCGACCGGCCGCCGTTCTACGCGATGGCCCTCTACGACGGGGCCCTCGGCACCGCCGGCGGGCTGCACATCGACGGGCACGGCCGGGTCCGCGCCTCGCAGGGCGGGACCGTAGAGGGCCTCTTCGCCGCCGGGAACACTGCCGCTTCGGTCTTCGGCCCGACGTACCCCGCTGGCGGCGTGACGATCGGGGGCGCGCTCGCCTTCGCGCTGCGAGCCGGGCGCGGCGCAGGGTCGGAGCACCAGCCGTCGCAGGGAACATGACGGCGGGACACTCCTAGCGGTGGCGAGCACCTCCCGGCCCGAGCTCGACGCGGTCATCATCGGCGCAGGGTGGGCGGGCATGTACATGCTCCACCGCCTGCGCCAGATCGGGCTCGCCACCCGTGTCTACGAGGCCGGAGACGGTGTCGGGGGCGTGTGGCACTGGAACCGCTATCCCGGGGCGCGCACCGACGGCGAGTGGATGTGGTACTCGTACTCGTTCTCGCCCGAGCTCGAGCAGGAGTGGAGCTGGAGCGAGCGCTTCCCCGCGCAGCCCGAGCTCGAGCGCTACGCCAACCACGTCGCCGACCGCTTCGAGCTGCGCCGGGACATCCAGCTGAGGACGCGCGTCGTCGGCGCCGACTTCGTCGAGCCCGAGCGTCGCTGGCACGTCCGGACCGAGCACGGCGAGGTCGTGACGGCCTCGTACCTCGTGGCGGCGGTCGGCGCGCTCTCGGCGGCGAACGTGCCGGACCTGAAGGGCCTCGACGCCTTCCGGGGCGCGTGCTACCACACGTCCCGCTGGCCCCGAGAGCCCGTCGAGCTCGCCGGCAGACGCGTCGGCGTCGTCGGCACCGGCTCGTCCGGTGTCCAGTGCATCCCTGCCATCGCCCGCGAAGCGGCCCATCTCGTGGCGTTCCAGCGCACCGCGAACTTCAGCGTGCCCGCCTGGAACGTCCCGACGGACCCGGCGTTCGAGCGCGAGTACAAGGCCAGCTATGCCGAGCACCGCAGGCTCCAGCGCGAATCCACGATCGGCGTCCACTGGAGCCATGCAAACCTGGAGCAGTCGGCGCTCGAGGTGACGACGGACGAGCGCACCGCCACCTACGAGCATGCGTGGCGCAACGGCCCGTTCACGCTGATGAACAGCTACAAGGACCTGAGCTCCGACCTCCGGGCCAACGAGACCCTCTCCGAGTTCGTGCGGAGCAAGGTACGCGAGATCGTCCGGGACCCCGCCGTCGCCGAGGTCCTCGTGCCGACGACGCATCCGATCGGTACGAAGCGCCTCTGCATCGACACCGGCTACTACGAGACCTTCAATCGGGACAACGTGACGCTCGTCGACCTCAAGAGCACGCCGATCGAGGAGGTCACAGAACGCGGGGTGAGGACGGGCACCGCCGAGTACGAGCTCGACGTCATCGTGCTCGCGACCGGGTTCGACGCCATGACGGGGGCCCTCGAGCGGATCGGCCTTCGCGGGCGATCGGCGCGCTCGCTGTCGGTGAAGTGGGCCGAAGGGCCGCGCACCTATCTCGGCCTCGCGACGGCGGGCTACCCGAACCTGTTCATCCTCATGGGGCCGGGGAGCCCGTCGGTGCTCGGCAACAACTTCGAGGCGATCGAACAGCAGGTGGAATGGGTCTCGGCCTGCATCGCGTTCATGCGGTCCACCGGTGCCGAGCTCATCGAGGCGACCGTCGACGCCGAGGACGGCTGGGTCGACCATGTCCACGAGCTCGCGGACCGCACGCTGTTCAACCTCGCCGACACCTGGTTCAACGGACGGAACATCCCTGGTAAGAAGGGCGGCTTCACCCCCTACGCCGGCGGCTACCGCGCGTACCGCGAGGAGTGCGACGAGGTGGCGGCGAGTGGCTACAGGGGCTTCACGCTGTCGCCGCGGCCGCGAGACGACCCGAGCTAGTGC
>DATKQY010000042.1:0-94602 GCA_035532475.1 Acidimicrobiales bacterium
CAGCTCGAGCAGCTCGCGCTCGCGAAGACGGCCGCGCCGCAGCGGGCGGTCAACCGCGCCTTCACCAAGACCGATCGTCCGGAGCTTTTAGGTGAGGCAACGACTCCGCGTTCCCGGAGGATTTGACGTGAGGCAACAGGCTCCGCTGGCGCGAGGAGACGGGCGGCCTCCTGGTAGCCTCGTGCAACCGCCCGATGGCCGTGGGACGGGCGCCGGCGGCAGGCCTTGACACCTCTTGGGGCCGCCGTTACCGTCGCTCGTCGTGGACCAGCGTGCGGCAGGACGCGGCGCGGCCCGGGCGGACACGAACCTCGTGCCTCCACCTCGCCGGGTCGGCCCACCAGCGCCTGCGAAGGAGCGCCGAGCAGCATGAAGGTCTGGATCGATCAGGATCTCTGCACCGGGGACGGTCTCTGCGAGGAGATCTGCCCGAGCGTGTTCACCCTCCTCGACGACGGGCTCGCCTACGTCAAGGACGGCGAGCAGGTCATGAACGAGCCGGGCGGCGCCACCGGCATGGTCGCGGTGACGCCCGAGCTGGAAGACTCCGTGACCGAGGCGGCCGAGGAGTGCCCCGGGGAGTGCATCTTCATCGAGCGAGACTGACGGCCCCGCCGGGCCGCGGCCCGGGCGCGGCGTGCGCTCACCCCTCCTCCGGCCAAGCCCCGTCCTCGCCGGCGTCCTTGCCCGAGATCTCCCCCGGGGGGCCGGCGTCGCCCGGACCGCCGGCGTCGCCGCCCGCCCGCCCGACGACGCGCCGGGCCGTCGTGACGAACCCGGTGTGGGCCACCATCCGGTGGTCGGGCCGCACCGAGCGCCCCTCGACGTGCCAGGTCCGGCGCAGCACCTCGAAGGTCTCGGCCGAGGCGAAGCCGGCGCGCTCGAGCGCATGGCGCAGCTCGGCCGTCTGGTTGATCGTCGGCAGGTAGGCGAGCAGGATCCCCCCCGGGACGAGCGACCCCTCGGCGTGGGCCAGCACCCGCCACGGCTCGGGCAGGTCGAGGAGGATCCGGTCGAGGCCCCGCTCGTCGATGCCGTCGTAGACGTCGCGCTCGTGCACCAGGTACGGCGCGCCCTCGCCGATCGACGCCGCCACGTTCGAGCGCGCCCTCGCCGCGAAGTCCGGTCGCAGCTCATAGCCGACGACCCGGCAGCCGGAGCGCAGGGCCACCATGGAGAGCGCCCCCGAGCCGACGCCGGCCTCCAGCACGCGAGCGCCGGGGAAGAGGTCCGCCGCCATCACGATCGCCCCGAGGTCCTTCGGGTAGATGACCTGCGCGCCCCGGGGCATCTTCACGATCAGGTCGGCGAGCGTCGGGCGGAACACCAGGAACCGGCGGCCGGCGCCTGATCCGCCGTCCTTCTGACGCGCCACGACCTCGACGCCCTCGGGGCCACCGATCAGCTCGTCGTGGTGGACGATGCCGGCGTGGGTCTGGAACGCGCCGCCGGCCTCGAGGCGGACGAGATAGCGCCGCTCCTTCCGGTCGATGAGGAGGACCCGCTCGCCCGCGGCGAGTGCCCCGCGGTCACCGAGCTCCGCGTCGGCCCCGGTCGTCACCCGCTAGACGAGCCGGCCGGCGCACCCGCCGGGCGCCCGCGCCGCGCCGCGCGCCGCCGCTGCCGCTTGGTCGGTGGCGCGGCGACATGAGTCACCACGATGCTCTCGCCGAAGCGGAGGTCCTGGCGCACCACCTTCGGCTCCTCCGGGCGCAGCATCAGGCGTGCGAGCCACGCGGCGGCACCGATCGCGACCCAGGCGGTGCTGCCCCCGAGCAGCCCCTGGCGCAGCCCGCGACGGACGAGCCTGCGGGCGAGCGAGTCAACGAGCCCGAACACGACCGGCTAGACCCGCCGGATCTCGAGCACCGTGGTCCGGCGCCGGCCGCGGCGGCGGCCGTGCAGGTAAGCCGCCGCGACGACGAGGGCCGCGCCGGCCGCGGCGGCGGCCCCCGCGCCGGCCTTCGACACCCCGACGATCTCCTGGGCGTTGCCGCCGATCGAGCGGAGGTGCTCCTCGATGTCGCCGATCGAGATGCGCCCGCCCCCCTGGCCACCGTCGTCGGCCCGGAGCCCGAGCAGCGCCACGATCAACGACCCCATTGTCGACCCTCCGTCTCGATCACCGGCTACGAACCACCTTGACGTCTCGAGCGGCCGCCGCGCAGCCCGAGCGCGACGACGACGCCGATCGCGACGAGCGCCGCGACCGCGGTCAACAGGTACGGCGCGAACGACCAGTTGCCGGCGAAGGCCGAGGCCGTCTCCGTCTGCAGCACGCGCAGCACCGCGAGCATCAGCAGCACCGAGCCGACGCCGGCCAACAGCGCACCGCCTACCCCGTAGGCGGCGCTGCGGCCGATGTGCTTCAACGGGCCGAGCGTCTCCTGCACGACGTAGCGCCGCAGGAGGCTGACGGTCTCGTTCACCGCCGTCCGCTGCTCGGACAACCCCCGGAGCCGTTCAGAGCGCCTGGCCATCCGCGGCAGGCTACAACAGGGCGCGCTCCACGAGCGCGACGCCGGTCCTTCCGGGCGGGCGGGAGGCTGCTGCTAGCGTGCGCGGGTGCCCGAGGCCCTGCTCGCAGTGTTGGTCGGCCTCGCCGTCTGCCAGATCGGCATCGTGTGCACGACCGTGTTCCTCCACCGGACCGTGGCGCACCGGGCGGTGACGATGTCGGCGGGCGTCCGGTTCGTCTTCCGGTTCCTGATCTGGATCACGACGGGCATCCGGCCTCGCCAGTGGGCCGCCGTCCACCGGCGCCACCACGCCTTCACCGACGTGGAGGGCGACCCGCACTCCCCGCTGCTGCTCGGCTTTTGGAAGGTCCAGCTCGCCAACGCCGCGCTCTACCGCCGCTGCGCCCGTGACGGCGAGACCGTCGACCGCTACGCCAAGGACCTCCCGCCGGACCGCTGGGACCGCGCGCTGTTCGACCACGCCTTCGTCGGCCTCGGCATCGGCATCGCCATCCTCTGCGTCAGCCTCGGCTGGCAGTACGGCCTCGTGGCGGCGGCCGTGCACACCGTGAGCTATCTCCTCCTGAACGGGGCGATCAACGCCTTCGGTCACGTGCTCGGGACCGAGCCCTACGAGAACACCGCCCGGAACAACCAGTGGCTGGCGTGGCTCACCGCGGGCGAGGGCCTGCACAACAACCACCACGCCGCGCCGACGGCCGCCAGGCTCTCCCACGCGAAGCGCGAGATGGACCCCGGCTGGTGGCTGATCCGCGCGCTGGCGGCGCTCGGCCAGGCTCGGGTGCGCCTGGCGGAGCCGAAGCTCGTGCCGACGACGGGGCGCGCCGTTCGCGCCGGGCCGGTCTCGGTGCTGTCGGGCTCGGGCGTCGCCGGAGAGCGCGCGGAGCCCTAGTCTCTCCAGCGGAGCCCGCGGCCTTCGCCGCGGGCGGGCGCTGCGATGCCGAGCGGGAGGAGCTGCAAGTGACGCGACTGCACGACCTCTACGACCAGCAGGGGCAGAGCCCCTGGATCGACGACCTGAAGCGCAGCTACGTCCGGGCCGGCGAGCTGCAGCGCCTCGCGGACGCCGGGGTGCGCGGCGTGACCTCGAACCCGACGATCATGGCGAAGGCCATCGAGGCGGGCGCCGACTACGACGAGCAGTTCGCCGAGCTCGTCGCCGCCGGCAAGAGTGTCGACGACGCCTATTGGGACCTCGTCCTCGACGACGTGACCGGCGCCCTCGCCGTGCTGAGGCCGCTGCACGACTCCTCCGGTGGCAGCGACGGGTTCGTGTCGGTCGAGGTCGCGCCGGCGCTCGCCCACGACACCGCCGGGACCCTGGCGATGGCCCGCGAGCTGCACGAACGGGTCGAGCGCCCGAACCTGCTCGTCAAGATCCCGGCCACCGTCGAGGGCGTGCCGGCCATCGAGGAGATGATCGCCGCCGGGCGGAGCATCAACGTCACCCTGATCTTCTCCCTCGAGCGCTACGCGGCGGTGATCGAGGCATACCAGCACGGCCTGGAGCGCTTCGTCGACGCCGGCGAGGACCCCTCGAAGGTGGCGTCGGTCGCCTCCTTCTTCGTCAGTCGGGTCGACACCGAGGTCGACCGCCGACTCGAGGCCATCGCCGCGACCGAACCCGGCTCCGCGAAGGCCGCCCGCGCCCTCGAGCTTCGCGGCAGCGCCGCGCTCGCGCAGGCCCGCCTGGCCTACGAGCTGTTCAGCCGCTCCTTCTCGACGCCGCGCTTCCAGGCGCTGGCGGCGCGCGGGGCGCGAGTGCAACGTCCGCTGTGGGCCTCGACGTCCACGAAGAACCCGGCCTACGCCGACTTGGTGTACGTGGACGGCCTGATCGGGCCGGACACCGTCAACACCATGCCGCCCGCCACGATCGAGGCCTTCCTCGACCACGGCACGCTGGCCCGCACAGTCGATCAGGACCACCACGGCGCGCGGGCCGTGCTCGGAGACCTGGCGGAGGTCGGCGTGTCCCTCGAGGAGGTGACGGCGGTGCTCGAGACCGAGGGCGTCGCGGCGTTCGCGAAGTCCTTCGACGAGCTGATCGAGAGCCTCGGCCGCAAGGCCGTCGCACTCGGCGCTTCGCGCTGAGCCGGCCGTGCCCGATCTCCTCGAGCCCGACGACCTCTACCGGCGACTGACCGCTCGCGACGCCGGCCTCTGGCCGGAGGGCAACGTCTCGAAGGACCGCCTCGGCTGGCTCGACCTCCCCCGCCAGATGGAGCGCCAGGCGCGCGACCTCGAGCGCTGGGCGGCCACCATCGACCAGGAGGTCGTCGTGCTGCTCGGCATCGGCGGCTCCTCCCTCGGGCCCCTCGTGCTCGCGGCAGTGCGCGACGCCTTCGGCTCGCCGAAGGGGCGGCGGGTCGTCGTGTGCGACACGACCGATCCCGCCACCGTCGCCGCCGCGCCGATCGAGGAGGCATTCGTGCTCGTCTCCTCGAAATCCGGCACGACGCTCGAGCCGAACGTGCTCTTCGCGCACGCCCGCTCCCGTCTCGCCGACCCGAAGCGCTACGCGGTGATCACCGATCCCGGGACACCGCTCGCCGCCCAGGCGGAGGAGCTCGGCGTGCACCGCCTCTTCGCCAACCCACCCGACATCGGCGGGCGCTACTCGGTGCTGTCGTACTTCGGCCTCGTCCCTGCCGCGCTCGCCGGCTACGACATCGCCGAGCTGTGCGGCAGGGTCGCAGACGTGGACGGCCCAGCCGCCGTCGAGCTGGGCATCGCCATGGGCGTCGCCGCGCTCGACGGCCGGGACAAGGTGACGGTCGTCGTCGAGGAGCCCCAGCGGGCCTTCGGGCTGTGGGTCGAGCAGCTGATCGCCGAGTCGACGGGCAAGCACGGCACCGGCTGCGTGCCCGTGCCGACGAGCGAGGAGGAGGCCGGGGAGGACCGCCACCTCCTCCACGTGCGCGTCGGCTCGGCCCACGAGCTCGGCGCAGAGTTCCAGCGTTTCGAGCTGGCGACGGCCGCCGCCGGTCACGTGCTCGGGATCGACCCGTTCGACGAGCCGAACGTCGCCGAGTCCAAGGCGAACACGAACCGGGTGCTCGAGAACCTCCCGCTCCCCGACGTGGCGAGCGAGGGGCCCGAGGCCGTCGAGCCGTGGCTCGACGAGCAGCTCGCCCCCGGCGACTACGTGAGCGTCCAGGCGTACCTGCCCTACGGCAGCGAGGAGAAGCTCGCGGCGCTGCGCCGCTCGATCCGCGACCGCCACGGCGGGCGCGCCGTCACCGCGGGCTACGGCCCGCGCTTCTTGCACTCCACCGGCCAGCTCCACAAGGGCGGTCCCCCTTCGGTCGTGGCGCTCCAGGTCGTCGCGCGCACGCCTGGGCCGCACGTGGAGATCCCGGGCATGGCCTACGACTTCGCGACGCTCATCGCCGCCCAGGCGATCGGCGACCACGAGAGCCTGCTCGCCCACGGACGCCGGGTCCTCCGGGTGGCGGTCGACGACCTCGACGAGCTGTGCTGAGCCGGCGCGGCGCGCCGTGGTGGAGCCGGCCCGCCCGCGGGCCGGCCGGTAGCTTGCTGGTTGCGCAGACGGACGTGGCGGCGCGGGGTCCGCGCCGGGGCCGAGGAGGGATGCGATGCAGCTCGGGATGATCGGTCTCGGCAAGATGGGCGCCAACATGACCTTGCGCCTCCTCGAGCACGGCCACGAGGTCGTCGGCTTCGACCCAAGCGAGGAGGCCCGCTCCTCCGTCGCCGCCAAGGGGGCCGGCACGGCCACCAGCCTGCCCGAGCTCGTCGGCAAGCTCGAGGCGCCGCGCGTCGTGTGGGTGATGGTCCCCGCCGGCTCGCCGACCGACGAGGTCGTCACGTCGCTCGCGAGCCTCCTCGGCCCGGGCGACCTCGTGATCGACGGGGGGAACTCCAACTACAAGACCGCGCTGCCCTACGCGGACCAGCTCGGCGCGCGCGGCGTGAACTTCGTCGACGCCGGCACCTCGGGCGGGGTGTGGGGCCTGCAGAACGGCTACTGCTTGATGGTCGGGGGCACGGCCGAGGCCGTGAAGATCGCCGAGCCGATCTTCACCGCGCTCGCGCCCGAAGGTGGCTACGCCCACGTCGGCCCCGTCGGGGCCGGACACTTCGTGAAGATGGTCCACAACGGCATCGAGTACGGCCTGATGCAGTCCTACGCCGAGGGCTTCGAGCTGATGTCGGCGGCCGAGGAGTTCTCGCTCGACCTCCACCAGGTCGCCTCGATCTGGCGCTACGGCTCGGTCGTCCGCTCCTGGTTGCTCGAGCTGGCGGAGCTGGCGCTCAGGCCCGGGTCGGGCTTCGAGTCGATCGAGGGCGTCGTGGTCGACTCCGGCGAGGGCCGCTGGACCGTGCAGGAGGCGGTCGAGCGCGGCGTCCCGGCGCCGGTCATCACCGAGTCCCTCTACCGCCGCTTCGCCTCCCAGCAGCGCAACTCCTTCGCCGACCGTCTGCTCGCGGCGCTTCGCAACCAGTTCGGCGGCCACGCGGTCGTGCGCGAGGGCGACGACACGAAGGCGCGGGCCGGGCAGTGAGCACGCTCCCCGCCGACAGCGCGGCGGCGCACGAGCTCGCCGACACGCTCCAGGCCACCTTCCACGACATCGACCCCGGCATCTCCCGCCGGCCGGACCCGCTCGCGCTCGTCATCTTCGGCGCCTCGGGCGACCTCGCTAACCGCAAGATCCTCCCGGCCCTCGCCAAGCTCGCCGAGCGCGGCTCGCTCCCCGACGCGTTCTCCATCGTCGGCGTGGCGCGAAGCGACATGTCGGACGAGGAGTTCCGCGAGCGTTGCCTCGCGGAGGGCGCCGGCGACGAGCGGTGGTCCCGCCTCGTCGGGGGATTCCGCTACGTCGCAGGCGACTACGGCGAGGACGCCACCTTCGACCGCCTCGCCACGGTGCTCGCCGAGGTCGACGTCGACCGCAAGACGAGCGGCAACCGTGTCTACTACCTCGCCACGGTGCCCTCGATGTTCGCCGTCGTGGCGCGCGGCCTCGCCGCGCACAAGGGCAACGAGCCCGCGAGCGGCGGCAGCTTCGCCCGCCTCGTCGTCGAGAAGCCCTTCGGCACCGACCTCGACAGCGCCCACCGGCTCGACCACGAGCTCCACGAGTCCTTCCGCGAGGAGCAGATCTTCCGCATCGACCACTACATGGGCAAAGAGACCGTCCAGAACGTCCTCGCGCTGCGCTTCGCCAACGCCATCTTCGAGCCGATCTGGAACCGGCGCTACGTCGACCACGTCCAGGTCACCGTCGGCGAGAGCCTCGGCGTCGAGCACCGCGGCAACTTCTACGAGAGCGCCGGGGCACTGCGCGACATCGTCGCCAACCACGTCATGCAGGTGCTCTCGCTCACCTTGATGGAGCCGCCCGCGTCGATGGACGCGAACGGCATCCGCGACGAGAAGGTCAAGCTGCTTCGCGCCGTCGTCACCCCCGGCGCCGACGAGGAGGTCGACCACGTCGTCCGGGCCCAGTACGTACGCGGGGCGATCGACGACGCGGAGGTCCCCGGCTACCGCGAGGAGGAGGGCGTCGACCCGGCCTCGCTCACCGAGACCTACGTCGCGATGAACGTCGCGGTCGACAACTGGCGCTGGGCGGGGGTGCCGGTGTTCGTGCGGACCGGCAAGCGCCTGAAGCGGCGCGCCACCGAGGTGGCGACGGTGTTCCAGCGCCCGCCGCACCTGCCCTTTGCCGGCAAGCTCACCCGGGACCTCCGCCCGGACGCGCTGACGCTGCGGATCCAGCCCGACGAGGGCATCAGCCTCTCCTTCGGGGCCAAGGTCCCCGGGCCGACCTTCCGGGTGCGCAGCGTCTCGATGGACTTCTCCTACAGCCAGGCCTTCCCCGGGGGGACCGCCGACGCCTACGAGCGGCTCCTGCTCGACGCCATGACCGGCGACCCGACGCTGTTCATCCGCACCGACGAGGTCGACCAGGCGTGGCAGATCGTCGCGCCGATCCAGCAGGCCTTCGGCGGCGGCGAGCCACCGCTCGCCCGCTACCCCGCCGGCAGCTGGGGACCGGTCGAGGCCGAGCGTCTCATCGAGGCCTCCGGCCGCCAGTGGCGGAACCCCGAGTGAGGATGCGGTGATCCCGACACCCGACATCGTCGACGACGTCCCGGCCGCCTTCGCCGAGCTCGCCGCCGCCGAGGTGCGCTCGGTGCTCGCCGCGCGCGGTCCCTCCGGGGCCCCGTTCCGCCTCGGCTGCTCCGGGGGCGCCTCGGGCGCCGCCTGCATCGGCGCGCTCGCCGGCCACGACCTGCCGTGGCAGCGGATCACCTGCTATTTCGTCGACGAGCGCTGCGTCGAGCCGGGCTCGCCGAACACCAACGTGCGGGCCCTTCGCGCGGCGCTCGACGGGCGCCTCGACGAGCTCGCCGGATTCCACCCGATGTCGTGCGCCGACGGGCCCGAGGCCTACGAGCGGCTCGTGCGCGAGGCGGGCGGCTTCGACCTCGTCCAGCTCGGCTTCGGCCCCGACGGGCACACGGCCTCGCTCTTCCCAGGCTCCGCCGGGCTCGACGCCCCCGAGGAGCGGCTCGTCGTGACGAACCTCGACCCGACGGGCAACAACCGCTTCGAGCGTCTGACCCTCACCTACGCCGCCATCGCCCTCGCGAACGTGGTCCTCGTGACCGTCGTCGGGACGGACAAGCGCGACGCGTTCGCCCGGGTGCTCGCCGGGGAGGACCTGCCGGCCGCGCGTGTGCGGGCGCCCCGCGTCGTCTGGCTGGTCGACCGGCGCGCCACCGCCGGCGCGGACGGCGCGCCGTGACCGGGCACGCGGCTGCAGCAGCCGTCGGCCCGGGCGACGACGAGCTGCTCGCGCTCGACGACGACGAGCTCAGCGCGCGGGCCCGGGCGCGTCGCGACCGGCACCACGGCCGGCGGGTGACGTTCTCCCCGAAGGTGTTCATCCCGCTGACCATGCTCTGTCGGGACCGCTGCGGCTACTGCACCTTCGCCAAGCCTCCGGCCCGCCTCGCCTCGCCCTACCTCTCCGCCGACGAGGTGCTGGCGATCGCCCGCGCCGGGGCCGCCGTCGGCTGCCACGAGGCGCTGTTCACCCTCGGCGAGCGTCCAGAGCTGCGCTACCCGGCAGCCGCCTCGTGGCTCGAGGAGCACGGCTACGCCACCACCCTCGAGTACCTCGGCGCCATGGCGGCGCTCGTGCGCGACGAGACCGGCCTGCTCCCCCACGCCAACGCCGGCGCGCTGAGCGAGGAGGAGCTGGCGGCGCTGCGGCCCGTCAGCGCCAGCCAGGGCATGATGCTCGAGAGCATCGTCTCCGGCCTCGACTGCCACCGCTCCTCGCCGGACAAGACCCCGGCTCGCCGCCTCGCGACGCTGGAGGCGGCCGGGCGGCTCGCGATCCCCTTCACGACGGGCATCCTCGTCGGGATCGGCGACGGCCGGCGCGACCGCCTGACGGCCCTCCGGGCGATCGCCGACGCGCACCGCCGCCACGGCCACGTCCAAGAGGTCATCGTCCAGGGCTTCCTCCCCAAGCCCGGCACGGCGATGCACGCCGCGGCCCCCTGTGACCCCGCCGAGCTGGCGTGGTCGATCGCCGCCGCCCGCCTCGTGCTCCCCGCCGAGGTCCACGTCCAGTCCCCGCCGAACCTCGTCGACGACGTCGCCATGCTGCTCGCCGCCGGGATCGACGACCTCGGGGGGGTCTCCCCGGTGACGATCGACCACGTCAACCCGGAGCGGGCCTGGCCGGCGCTCACCCTCCTCGAGGCGAGGGTCGAGGCGGCGGGCCACGTCCTCGCCCCGCGCCTCACCCTCCACCCGGGCTTCGCCCTCGACCCCGGGCGCTGGCTCGACGAGCAGATGCGCTTCTCGGTGCTCGAGCGCTCCGACGCCGAGGGCCTCGGGCGCGACGACGACTGGTACGCCGGGGGCGAGATCGCCCCGCCGACGCTGGTCGACCTGCCGGCCGCCGGCGCGAGGCCGGGCGTCCCGGCGCGCCGGCGCGGCGCCGGCGCGGCGCGCGGGCCGGTCGCCGCCGTGCTCGACGGCGTCGCCTCGGGCGAGGAGCCCGGTGAGGACGAGCTCGTCACCCTGTTCGGGGCACGCGGCGCCGAGCTCGACGCCGTGATCGAGCTCGCCGACGACCTGCGGGCGAAGACCGTCGGCGACGTGGTCACCTTCGTCGTCAACCGGAACATCAACTACACGAACGTCTGCACCTTCAAGTGTCGCTTCTGCGCCTTCTCGAAGGGGCCGCTCTCGCTCAACCTGCGCGGCGCGCCCTACCTGTTGGACCTGGAGGAGATCACCCGCCGCGTCGTCGAGGCCGAGGAGCTCGGCGCGACGGAGGTCTGCCTGCAGGGCGGGATCCATCCCAACTTCGACGGCGACTACTACCTCGAGGTGATCAAGGCGGTGCGCGCCGGCTCGGAGCGCATCCACATCCACGGCTTCACCGCGCTCGAGGTGACCGAGGGGGCGCGGCGGCTCGGAGAGCCGCTCGGGCGCTACCTGCAGCGCCTCCGCGACGCCGGGCTGGCGACCCTGCCCGGCACGGCGGCCGAGATCCTCGACGACGAGATCCGGGCGTTGATCTGCCCCGACAAGATCTCCACCGAGGAGTGGCTGGAGGCGCACCGCACCGCCCACAAGGTGGGGCTGCGCTCGAACGTGACGATCATGTTCGGCTCGGTCGAGCAACCCCGCCACTGGGCGAGGCACATCGTGCGCACCCGGGCGCTCCAGCACGAGACGGGCGGCTTCACCGAGTTCGTCCCGCTCCCCTTCGTCCACATGGCGACGCCGATCTACCTCCAGCGCCGCGCCCGCCGTGGGCCGACCTTCCGCGAGGTCCTCCTCATCCACGCGGTCGGTCGCATCGCCTACCACGGCGCGATCGACAACATCCAGGCGAGCTGGGTGAAGACGGGTGCCGCGGGCCTGCGCCAGCTCCTCCTCGCCGGCTGCAACGACGCCGGCGGGACGCTCATGGACGAGAACATCTCCCGGGCCGCGGGCGCGACGCACGGCCAGCTGATGGTCGAGGCGGACTTCCGTGCCGTCGTCGAGCCGCTCGGCCGGAGCCTCGAGCAGCGCACGACCCTCTACGGCCGACCGGCGATCCGGGCGTGAGCACCCGGACACCGGCCGCGGGTCGCCCCGACGGGGCCAGCCCGACCGGGCCGGGGCGCGCCGAGGGAACGTCCGAGCTCGTCGAGCGGGTGCTCGACGTCGCGGACGTCCGCCGCAACCGCGACCTGATCCGCCGGCTGGTCGACGCGACCCTCCGCCTCGCCCGCGACGACACCAGCCGGCTCGACCTGAAGATCGCCGGCTCGGCGATCGCCGAGATGGCCGACGCGTTCAAGATGTTCGCCCCCCTCCACGACGTGCCGAAGGTGACGATCTTCGGCTCCGCGCGCGCCGGGCCCTCCGACGCCCTCTACGTGCTCGCCCGGGACCTGGCCCGCCGCATGGCCGAGAGTGGCTGGATGGTCGTGACGGGCGCCGGCCCCGGGATCATGGCGGCGGGCAACGAGGGCGCGGGGCGCGACATGGCGATCGGGGTGAACATCCAGCTCCCCTTCGAGAGCGAGCCGAACCCCTGGATCGAGGACGAGAAGCTCGTCGAGATGAAGTACTTCTTCACCCGCAAGCTGATGCTGATGAAGGAGTCGACCGGCTTCTTGGTCCTCCCCGGCGGCTTCGGCACCTTGGACGAGGCCTTCGAGCTGCTCACCCTGCTCCAGACCGGCAAGGCCGAGCCGGCGCCGATCGCGCTGGTCGACACGCCGGGCGGCACCTACTGGCAGGGCTGGGAGCGCTTCGTCACCGAGCAGGTCTACGCCAACCGCCTGGCCGACGAGCTCGACGCCTCCCTCTACCGCGTCACCGACGACGTCGAGGTCGCGGCCGACGAGCTGCTCCGCTTCCACCGCAACTACCACTCGCGCCGCTTCGTCGGGAAGGTGATGGTGATCCGGCTGCGCCACGCCCCGAGCGAGGAGGACATCGGCCGGCTCGGCGAGGAGTTCTCCGACATCACCTCCGGGGCGGGGATCTGGCGGACCGAGCCGCTGCCTGCCGAGCGGGCGAGCCACGACCACCTCGAGCTGGCGCGGATCGCGATGGAGTTCGACCGCGCCCACCACGGCCGCCTGCGCCAGCTGATCGACGCACTGAACGACCTCGTGCCGCCCGGCACGGCGACCGACACGCCGCCGGCCGGCGAGACCGGCACCTTCACCGGCGGCGACGAGGAGCCCCCGCCGGAGGCCTGACCCGGGCCTCGCGCCAGCTACTCCTCGCCGAGCCCGCCGAGCGCCCCGATCGCCCGCACGACGGCGTTGCGGGCCCGCGTCAGGCGGCGCTCGAGCTCGGGGCGGCGCTCCTCCCCGGCCTCGACCGCGTCGCGCAGCACGCCGAGGGCGAGGTCGTCGATCCGCTCGCGCAGGCGCTCGAGCTCGCCCCGGAGCGCCTCCAGCTCGCCCTCAGCTGAGGGCGAGGGCACCGGGCCTCAACGGCGCGGGCAGATCGGACCCGCCCATCAGGTAGCGGTCGACGCCGGCGGCCGCCGAACGGCCCTCGGCGATCGCCCAGACGATGAGGCTCTGGCCGCGGACGGTGTCGCCGCAGGCGAAGACGCCCTCGACGCTCGTCATGAACGAGTCGTCGACGGCGACGTTGCCGCGGCCGTCGAGCACGCAGCCGAGCTCGCCGACGGCGCCGCGCTGCTCGGGGCCGAGGAAGCCGAGCGCGAGGAGCACGAGGTCGGCGCGAAGCTCCCTCGACGTGGCGGGCAACGGCCGGAACTGCGGCCGCCCGTCCACGACGACCTGCTCGACCCGCTCGGCGCGAAGCGCCCGGACCGCGCCCGAGCCGTCGTCGAGCAGCTCGGCCGTCGCGAGGGCGTAGAGCCGCTCGCCCCCCTCCTCGTGGGCCGCCGAGGTGCGCAGGATCACCGGCCAGGTCGGCCAGGGGTTGGAGGCGGCGCGTACGCCGGGAGGCTCCGGCAGGATCTCGAGCTGGCAGACGGTGGACGCACCCTGGCGGTGCACGGTCCCCAGGCAGTCGGCACCGGTGTCGCCCCCGCCGATGATGGCCACGTGCTTTCCACTGGCGGTGATCTCCGGCGCCGGCGACGCGCCCTCGGACACGAAGTTGGCGCGCTTTAGGTACTCCATCGCGAAGTGCACGCCGCGAAGCCCGCGACCGGCCACCGCGAGGTCGCGCGGCCGCGTCGAGCCGAGCGCCAGCACGACGGCGTCGAACTCCTCGCGCAGGTGCTCGGCCGGGATCACGAGCGCGCCCGGCGCGGCCGACCCGGGAACCTCGTCGAGCGCGCCGGCGCCGACGGCCGCCCCGGTGCGGAACTCGGTGCCCTCGCCGACCATCTGCGCGAGCCGACGGTCGAGGATGGCCTTCTCCAGCTTGAACTCGGGGATGCCGTAGCGGAGCAGGCCGCCGATGCGCTCGGCGCGCTCGAAGACGACGACCGCGTGGCCGGCGCGGGTGAGCTGCTGCGCCGCGGCCAGGCCGGCGGGGCCGGAGCCGACCACCGCGACGCGCTTTCCCGTGGCGGGCGACGGCGTCAGGGGGGCGAGCCCCTCCCCCGCCGCCCACTCGGCGATCTCGTACTCGACCTGCTTGATCGCGACCGGGTCGTCGGAGATGCCGAGCACGCACGAGCCCTCGCACGGCGCCGGGCAGAGCCGCCCGGTGAGCTCGGGGAAGTTGTTCGTCGCATGCAGCCGCTCGCTCGCGTCGGCGAAGCGCTCGCGCCGCACGAGGTCGTTCCACTCCGGGATGAGGTTGCCGAGCGGGCAGCCCTCGTGGCAGAACGGGATGCCGCAGTCCATGCAGCGGGTCGCCTGCGCCTTCAGCTTGGCGCGCGGGAACGGCAGGTAGACCTCGTGCCAGTCGTGGACGCGCTCGGCCACCGGGCGTCGTGCCGGGCCCTCGCGCGTGAAGCGGAGGAACCCCCTCGGGTCAGCCATGCGCCGCCGCCATGATCGCCTCGTCGACCGAGCGGCCCTGCGCCTCGGCCTCGCGCGTCGCCTCGAGGACGCGTCGGTAGTCGCGTGGCATCACCTTCACGAACTCCGCCATCGCCCCCGGCCCACGCTCGAGGAGGCGCCGGGCGACACGCGACCCCGTGAGCTCGAGGTGGCGCTCGACGAGCGCCGTGACGGCGCGGCGGTCCTCGTCGTCGAGCGCCTCGAGGTCGACCATCTCGGGGTTGCACCGCCGCGCGAGCAGCGCCTCGGGGTCGTGCACGAACGCGATGCCCCCGGACATGCCGGCCGCGAAGTTCCTGCCCGTCCGGCCGAGGACGACGACGCGCCCACCCGTCATGTACTCACAGCCGTGGTCGCCGACGCCCTCGACCACGGCGGCCGCCCCGGAGTTCCGCACGCAGAAGCGCTCCCCCACCTGGCCCGAGACGTAGAGCTCGCCGCTCGTCGCGCCGTAGGCGCAGACGTTGCCGGCGATGATGTTCTCCTCCGGCGCGAACGGCGAGCCCTCTGGCGGGCGGACCACGACGCGCCCGCCCGACAGCCCCTTGGCGAGGTAGTCGTTGGCGTCGCCGAGCAGGTTGAGCTCGATCCCCTTTGGGAGGAAGGCGCCGAAGCTCTGGCCGGCCGAGCCCCGTAGCACGATGCGGATCGTCCCGTCCGGCAGCCCGCCGCCGCCGAAGCGACGGGTCACCTCCGAGCCGAGCATCGTGCCGACCGTGCGGTGGACGTTGCGGACGGCGCCCTCGATGAGCACGGGCTTGGCGTCTTCGAGCGCCGGCGTCGCCCGGGCGATGAGCTCGTTGTCGAGCGCCGCCTCGAGGCCGTGGTCCTGGTCCTTCGTGCGGTGGAGGTCGCACGCCCCCTGCAGCGGCTCCGCCAGCGCGAGCAGCGGCGAGAGATCGAGCCCGGCGGCCTTCCAGTGCTCGGTGGCCGGAGCGAAATCGAGGCACTCGGCGTGGCCGACGGCCTCCTCGAGCGTGCGGAAGCCGAGCCCGGCGAGGAGCTCGCGGACCTCCTCGGCGATGAAGGTGAAGAAGTTCTCGACGAACTCGGGCCGGCCCGTGAAGCGCTTGCGCAGCTCGGGGTTCTGGGTGGCGATCCCGACCGGGCAGGTGTCGAGGTGGCAGACGCGCATCATCACGCAGCCGGACACGACGAGGGGGGCCGTGGCGAAGCCGAACTCCTCGGCCCCGAGGAGCGCCGCGACGACGACGTCGCGTCCCGTCTTCAGCTGGCCGTCGGTCTGGACGACGATCCGGTCGCGAAGCCCGTTGCGCACGAGCGTCTGCTGGGTCTCGGCGAGGCCGAGCTCCCACGGCGCCCCGGCGTGCTTCAGCGAGGTGAGCGGCGCGGCGCCGGTGCCGCCGTCGCCCCCCGAGATCAGCACGACGTCCGCGTGCGCCTTGGCCACACCGGCCGCGACCGTGCCCACGCCGACCTCGGCGACGAGCTTCACGCTGATCCGGGCGCGCGGGTTGGCGTTCTTCAGGTCGTGGATCAGCTGGGCGAGGTCCTCGATCGAGTAGATGTCGTGGTGCGGCGGCGGCGAGATCAGGCCGACGCCGGGTGTCGAGTACCGGGTGGCGGCGATCCAGGGGTAGACCTTGTGGCCCGGCAGCTGGCCGCCCTCGCCCGGCTTCGCGCCCTGGGCCATCTTGATCTGGATGTCGTCGGCGTTGACGAGGAACTCGCTCGTCACGCCGAAGCGGCCCGACGCCACCTGCTTGATCGCGCTGCGCCGGGAGTCCCCGTTCGGGTCCGGCACGAAGCGCGCCGGGTCCTCGCCGCCCTCACCGGTGTTCGACTTGCCGCCGAGGCGGTTCATCGCGATGGCGAGGGTCTCGTGGGCCTCCGCCGAGATCGACCCGTACGACATCGCCCCGGTGGCGAAACGGCGCACGATGGACTCGACCGGCTCGACCTCCTCGAGCGGCACCGGCCGGCGCACGGCGTCCCCGCCGCTGCGCAGCCGGAGCAGCCCGCGCAACGTCGCCAGCCGCTCGGACTGGTCGTCGACGAGGCGCGTGTACTCGCGGAAGACGTCGTAGCGCTTGTCGCGCGTCGCGTGCTGGAGCTTGAAGACGGTGCGCGGGTTGAACAGGTGGTGCTCGCCCTCCCTGCGCCACTGGTACTCGCCGCCGACCTCGATCTCGCGGTGCGCGAGCTCGGCGTCGCGCGACAGCCAGGCGAGGTGGTGCCGGCGGGCGACCTCTTCGGCGACGACCGCCAGGTCGGCGCCGCCGACCCGACTGGTGGTGCCGGTGAAATAGCGCGATACGAGGTCGGCGTCGAGCCCGATCGCCTCGAAGACCTGGGCACCGGTGTACGAGGCGATCGTCGAGATGCCCATCTTCGACATCACCTTCAGCACGCCCTTGCCCGCCGCCTTCACGTAGTTGCGGACGGCCTTGCGCTCGCTCAGCCCCTCGAGCTCGCCGCTGCGCACCATGTCGACGATCGACTCGATCGCGAGGTACGGGTTGACCGCGGCGGCGCCGTAGCCGATCAGCAGCGCCATGTGGTGCACCTCGCGCGCCTCGCCGGTCTCGACGACCAGCCCGGCGCGCGTGCGGGCGCGCTCGCGGACGAGGTGGTGGTGGACGGCGGAGGTGAGCAGCAACGACGGGATCGGCGCCAGCTCCTCGCTCGAGTGGCGGTCCGACAAGACGATGATGTTCGCCCCCCCGTCGATCGCGCCGAGCACCTCCTCGCAGACGCGCGTGACGGCCGCCTCGAGCGCGGCGCCGCCGCCCGCCACCGGGTACAGCCCGTCGATGGCGAAGGCCCGGAAGCCGGGCGTCTCGCCGTTCTCGTTGACGTACAGCAGCTTGGCGAGGTCGGCGTTGTCGATGATCGGGAACTCGAGGACGATCTGGTGGCACGATCCGGGCGCTGGCGCGAGCAGGTTCTGCTCGGGGCCGATGGTCGCCGCGAGCGAGGTGACGAGCTCCTCGCGAATGGCGTCGAGCGGCGGGTTGGTGACCTGGGCGAAGAGCTGGGTGAAGTAGTCGAAGACGAGGCGCGGCCGCGCCGAGATCGCCGCGAGCGGGGTGTCCGAGCCCATCGAGCCCACCGGCTCGTAGGCGGCGGAGGCCATCGGGCCGACGATCAGGCGAAGCTCCTCGGTGCTGAAGCCGAACTGGCGCTGCTGGCGCACGATCGAGCCGTGCTGGGGGGTGAGCATCTCGCGCGGCGGCAGGTCCTCGAGGTGGAGGAGCTGCTCGTCGAGCCATTGCCCGTACGGCTGGTCGGCGGCGAGCTCCGCCTTCACCTCGCCGTCGTCGACGATGCGCCCCGCGGCCGTGTCGACGAGGAACATCTTCCCCGGCTGCAGCCGGCCCTTCTGCACGACGTGCTCCGGGGCGACGTCCATCACGCCGACCTCGGACGCCAGCACGACCAGCCCGTCGTCGGTGACCCAGTAGCGCGCCGGGCGCAGGCCGTTGCGGTCGAGGACCGCCCCGATCAAGGTGCCGTCGGTGAACGCCACCGCCGCGGGCCCGTCCCACGGCTCCATCAGGCTCGAGTGGTACTGGTAGAAGGCGCGCCGCGCCGAGTCCATCTCCTGGTGGTTCTCCCAGGCCTCCGGGATCATCATCAGCACCGCGTGCGGGAGCGAGCGGCCACCGAGGTGGAGCAGCTCCAGCGCCTCGTCAAAGGAGGCCGAGTCGCTCGCCCCCGGGGTGAGGATCGGGTAGAGCCGCTCGACGCCACCCGGGAAGCGGTCGGTCGCGAGCAGCGCCTCGCGGGCGCGCATCCAGTTCCGGTTGCCGGCGATCGTGTTGATCTCGCCGTTGTGGGCCACGTAGCGGTACGGGTGGGCGAGGGGCCAGGACGGGAAGGTGTTCGTCGAAAAGCGCGAGTGCACGAGCGCGAGGGAGCTGCGCACCCGCTCGTCGGCGAGGTCGCAGAAGAAGCGCCGCAGCTGGTCGGTCGAGAGCATCCCCTTGTAGACGAACGTGCGCGTCGACAAGGAGGGGAAGTAGCAGCGCTCGACGGCGTGCTCGACGCGCTTGCGCACGATGTAGGCCAGGCGCTCGAGCGCGTCGCCGCTCGCGCCCGCCGCCGCCCCGTCCGGGTCGGCGGCGAGGAAGACCTGCGAGAAGCGCGGCGCCACCCGGCGGGCCGCGGCGCCGGCCTGGTCGAGGTCGACGGGGACCTCGCGCCAGGCGAGGACCGTCAGCCCCTCCTCGGCCGCGATGCGGTCGACGCCGGCCATCGCGAGGCGCGCCACCTCGTCGTCCTCAGCGAGGAACGCCATCCCGGTCGCGTAGCGCCCGGGCGGCGGCAGCTCGACGCCGGCGACCGCGGCGAAGAACTCGTGCGGGGTCTGCAGCAGGATGCCGGCGCCGTCACCGGTCTCGGGATCCGCGCCGAACGCCCCGCGGTGCGCCAGGTTCTCGAGCGCTCGCAGCGCCAGGTCGACCAGCTGGTGGTTCGGCCCCCGGCGCAGCTCCGCCACGAGCGCGACGCCGCAGGCGTCGTGCTCGTGGCGCGCTTCGTACAGGCCCAGGCCGGTGGTGCTCGGCTCCATCGCGTCCCTCGTCCTCCGGGTGCCGGGTCGATCGCCGACCGTGCACTCGTCCGATGGCAGCTACGGCGCCGTCGCCGCTGCGCTGCCGACAGGCATGACCCGGGACGCCCTTGGCCCGGCCAGGAGAGTTTACACCGGGCTCGGTGCGCGCCTCGCTGAGCCTGCGCACCGCGCTCTGCCGGGCAGGTGCCCGGCGCGGCCCGTCGGGCCGGTCAGCGCGAGCCGAGCGGGAGCGGGTGCCCGCGGCGGCCGCCGGCGTCGTCGCGACCCGTCGCCGAGCCGCCGGGGTTCGCCCACTCGGGTCCCGGCACCAGGCCGGGGATGCCGTGACCGCCGGCGAGGAGGTGGTCGCGCAGCCCGCCGAAGGTCGAGACCGAGATCTCGCCGAGGTCGCGGAGCTGGCCGAGGCGGTGCAGCGTCGCGCCGATCGCCGCGCCGCCGCTCGCGAAGGGCCGGCCGGCCCGGCTGCGCCCGGACCGACGCTGCTCGAGGGCCTCGCCGACGAGGTGCACGAGGTCCTCGGCGACGTCGCGCCGCAGGGAGCGGACCACGGCCTCGGCCGCGGGCGAGGTCAGGCTGACCTGCGCCGAGCGCAGGCCGCGGGCACAGCCGATGGCGGTCAGCGCGTCGTAGTCGAACTCCACCAGGCGCGGAGCGCCGGGCGCGGCGGCGGGCAGGACGCCGATGCGGCGGTCGGTGGCGAACACCAGGCACGCGAGGGTCACCCGCCGGCCATCGGCGTAGAGGCCGAGCGTCCCGGCGCTGCACAGCAGCACCGGCTCACCGGGGTGGAGCTGCGCGGAGAGCTCATGCTCCGCGCGCACGATGTCGAGACTGCGGTGGCGTCGCATGACCGTCATGATGACCGACCGGCCGCCTCCACCCAAGGGCACAAGGGCCCAATTCCCCCAGTTCAGAGGCACTGAATGCGGATAACCAAAACGTGTCATCCCGGCCCGGCCGGGGCCTGGCCCTGACACGGACGTGTCATGCCACCGAGATGGTGACCACGCTGCGTGGGCATTGCTGCCCACCGGCCGCCGGCGCACCGGTGGAGGCGGCGACTGCCGGGCGCGCCGTACCCGGGGGCCGGCGGCGCCACCCGTAGGATCGTCTGCATGGAGCGCTTCGACGTCGCGATCATCGGCTCGGGGGTGATCGGGCTCGCCACGGCGTGGCGCCTGGCCGCGGGCGGCCGGAGCGTCGCCCTCGTCGACCCCCACCCCGGTCGCGGCG
Organism: Acidimicrobiales bacterium; assembly: GCA_035532475.1. Taxonomy (GTDB): domain Bacteria; phylum Actinomycetota; class Acidimicrobiia; order Acidimicrobiales; family Bog-793; genus DATKQY01. The sequence goes on from DATKQY010000042.1 coordinate 20,251, forward strand.
CCTCGTACGCCGCGGCGGGGATGCTCGCCCCGGTCGGCGAAGCCGCCTACGGCGAGGAGCCGCTGATCGAGCTCAACGTCCGCGCCGCCGACGGCTGGGCCGCGTACGCCCGCGAGCTCGAGGCGGCGAGCGGACAGGACGTCGGCTTTGAGGAGTCCGGCACACTCCTCGTCGGCTACGACGCGAGCGACCGTGCCCGCCTGCAGGACATCTACGAGTTCCAGCGGGGGCTCGGCCTGCCGGCGCGCTGGTGCAGCGCCTCCGAGTGCCGCCGGCTGGAGCCGGCGCTCGCCCCCGGGGTGCACGGCGGCGTGCTCGCGCCCCACGACCACCGGGTCGACAACCGGCGGCTCGTCGCCGCGCTGGCGGAGGCCGGCCGGCGCTCGGGGGTGCGGGCGATCGAGGCGCGCGCCGACGCCGTGCTGCGCTCGGGCGCGACGGTGACGGGCCTGCTCGTCGAGGGCGAGGAGCTGGTGGCCGGGGCGGTCGTGCTCGCGGCCGGCCACGCCTCGAGCTCCGTCGCGGGGCTCGAGGCGGCGGACGTCGCGCCCGTCCGGCCGGTGAAGGGCCAGATCCTCCGCCTGCGGGCGCGCGACGGCGTCGACCTCCTCACCCGCACGGTGCACGGCTACGTGCAGGGCTTCTCCGTCTACCTCGTCCCCCGCACCGGCGGCCGGCTGGTGCTCGGCGCCACCGTCGAAGAGCGCGGCGAGGACGACTCGGTCACCGCCGGCGGCGTGTACACGCTGCTGCGCGACGCGACGAGGATGCTGCCCGCCCTCGACGAGCTCGAGCTCGTCGAGGCCGTGGCTCGCTTTCGTCCCGGCTCACCGGACAACGCCCCGGTCATCGGACCGACCGCCCTCGGCGGCCTCGTCGTGGCGACCGGCCACTACCGAAACGGCATCCTGCTCGCCCCGCTCGCGGCCGAGGCGGTCGAAGCCGTGCTCGAGACCGGGACGCTGCCGGCGTGGGCGGCCCCGTTCGCGCCCGGCCGCTTCGCGCCAGCCCGCGGCGGCCCGGCGAGCGGAGCGACCCGCATCACGTCGTCGGGCGCGGCGCCGTGAGCGGTCCGGGAGCGATCACCCTCCGGGTGAACGGCGAGGACCGCTCCGTGCCCGCCGGCGCTACCGTCGCGTCCGTGGTCGCCCTGCTCGCCCCCTCGCCCGACGGCTGCGCCGTCGCGCTGAACGGCGAGGTCGTGCAGCGCGGCGCCTGGGCGGTGCAGGGCCTCACCGACGGCGACCACATCGAGATCCTCACCGCGGCCCCGGGCGGATGAGCGCCGAGCCGACGCCCGCCGCGGCGCTCCACGGCGCTGCCCGCGAGGCGCCGTGCGACGACGCCGCGGACGGGCGGCTGACGATCGCCGGCGAGGTCCTCGCGTCGCGCCTGTTCCTCGGGACCGGCGGCGCCCCGAGCATGCAGGCGCTCGACCGGGCCATCGCGGCGTCGGGCGCCTCGATCGTCACGGTGGCCCTCCGGCGCGTGGACCCCTCGCAGCGCCACTCGGTCCTCGATGTCGTGCGCCGCCACCCGGTCCGCCTGCTGCCGAACACCGCGGGCTGCTTCACGGCACGCGACGCCGTGCTGACGGCGCAGCTCGGCCGTGAGGCGCTCGGGACGAGCTGGGTCAAGGTCGAGGTCATCGGCGACGAGCGCACCCTGCTCCCCGACCCGGTCGAGCTCCTCGACGCCGCCGAGCAGCTCGTGGCCGACGGGTTCGTCGTGCTCGCCTACACGAGCGACGACCCGATCCTCGCCCGCCGGCTCGAGCAGGCCGGGTGCGCCGCGGTGATGCCGCTCGGCTCGCCGATCGGCTCGGGTCTCGGCATCCGCAACCCGCACAACATCGCCATGATCGTGGAGGGGGCGAGCGTCCCGGTCGTCCTCGACGCCGGCATCGGCACCGCGTCCGACGCCGCCCTCGCGCTGGAGCTCGGCTGTGACGCAGTGCTCGTGGCGAGCGCGATCACCCGCGCCCAGGACCCAGAGCAGATGGCGAGGGCGATGGCGCTCGCGGTCGAGGCGGGCGAGGCGGCGAGGCGTGCCGGTCGGATCCCGAGACGCTTCCACGCCGAGGCGTCGAGCTCGTTCGCCGGCCTCGCGGACCTGTCGGCGGTGAGCGAGGAGTGAGCGGGCGGACCCCGGGGACCACGACGCCGCCGGTCGCCCTCACCATCGCCGGCTCGGACTCCGGCGGCGGCGCGGGGATCGCGGCCGACCTGAAGACCTTCGCCGCGCACGGGGTCTTCGGCACCATGGCGATCACCGCCGTCACCGCGCAGGACACCGCCAAGGTGCACGGCGTCGTCGTGCTCGAGCCCGAGGAGGTCGCGCTGCAGATCGACGCCGTCCTCGGGGACTTCCACGTCGGCGCGGCCAAGACCGGCATGCTCGCGACCCTGCCGATCGTCGAGATGCTCGCCGAGCGCGCCGCCGCCGGGCGCCTCCCGCCGCTCGTCGTCGACCCGGTGATGATCGCCTCGTCGGGCGCCGAGCTCATCGAGGGCGACAGCCGGTCGGCCTACAAGCGGCTGCTCCCCTACGCGCTCGTCACGACGCCGAACCTCGCGGAGGCCGAGTTCCTCCTCGGGCGCGAGATCCGCGACCTCCCCGCGATGCGTGACGCCGCTCGGGCGCTGTGCGACCTCGGCGTCGCCGTCGCCGTCGTGAAGGGCGGCCACCTGGCGGGCCCGCGCTCGGTCGACGTCGTCTGCGGCGGCGGCGAGCTCGTCGAGCTGTCCGACGAGAAGGTCGAGACGCGAAACGTCCACGGGACCGGCTGCACCCTCTCCGCGGCGATCGCGGCCAACCTCAGCCTCGGCCTGCCCGTGGCGGCGGCGATCGCCGGGGCGAAGCGCTACGTCGCCCAGGTGATCCGTCGCAGCGCCGCCTGGGAGCTCGGGGCCGGCCCCGGTCCGCTCGACCATTTCGGACCGCGCGTCGGCCGGCTGACCGGCCGGCACCCCCGCTAGAGCGAGGACGTCACCGGGCCCGGGCCCTCGCCCGGTGACACCCTGGCGGGCGCGCCGTGGCGCTGGAGCACCTCGGGGATCGCGACCGAGCCGCCGACGTCCTGGTAGCTCTCGAGCAGCGCTATCAGCCAGCGCGCCGTCATCGCCGTCCCGTTCAAGGTGTGCGGGTGGCGCAGCTCGCCACCGTCGCGGTAGCGCACCCTGAGGCGCCGGGCCTGGTAGTCGGTGGTGTTCGAGCAGGAGGTGATCTCGCGGTAGCGCTCCTGGCTCGGGATGAAGGCCTCGATGTCGTACTTCTTCGCCGCGGAGGGCCCGAGGTCGCCGGCCGCCGTGTTGACGACGCGGTAGGCGAGGCCGAGCCCCTGCACCAGCTCCTCTTCGACGGCGAGGATGGCCTCGTGCTCCTCGCCCGAGCGCTCGGGCGTCGTGTAGACGAACATCTCGACCTTGTCGAACTGGTGGACGCGGAAGATCCCCCGCGTGTCCCGGCCGGCCGCGCCGGCCTCGCGGCGAAAGCAGGTCGAGTAGCCCGCGTAGCGAAGCGGCAGGGACCCCGCGTCCAGGATCTCGTCGAGGTGCAGGCCGGCGAGCGCCACCTCCGAGGTGCCGGTCAGGTAGAGGCCGTCCGGCTCGACGCGGTAGAGGTTGGCCTCCTCCGTCGGCAGGAAGCCCGTCCCGTACATCGCCTCCTCGCGCACGAGCACCGGCGGCAGCACGGGCACGAAGCCCCCGGCGGCGAGGCGGTCGAGCGCGTAGCGGTAGAGGGCCAGCTCGACCAGGGCGACGGCCCCGATGCGGTAGGCGAAGCGGGCACCGGAGAGCCGCACGGCCCGCTCGACGTCGAAGCCGCCGAGCGCGAGGTGGTCGCGGACCTCGAAGGAGAACCTCGGCGTCTCGCCGACCCGGCGCACCTCGACCGCGTCCTCGTCGCTCTGGCCGTCGGGCGCCGACTGGTCGGGCGGATTCGGGATCGTGGCCAGCAGCTCGTCGCGACGGGCCGCGAGCGCTGCGAGCTCGGCCTCGGCCTGCTTGAGCTCGGCCTTCGTGCGGGCGAGCTCTTGGAGCTGCGCCTCGCTCGGCCTGCCCTTCAGCTTCGTGGCGGCCCGCAGCGCCTCCGCCCGCCCCGTCGCCTCGCGCCAGGCTCCGTCGGCGAGGAGCCACTGGTCGAACGCCTCGGCGGCACCCTTGCGGGCGAGCGCCGCGCGGAACGCCTCCGGCTCCCGGCGTGCGGCACGGACGTCGATCAGCGCCGGCCACCCTTCTTGCGCGACCGCGACGGCGGGCGGCCGCCACTCGGCCGGCCTCCGCGTGGCGCCGGGCGGGCCGGGCGCGCGGCGCCGTTGCCCGACGCCGCGCCGACGTCTCCGAGGGTGCCCCCGGCGCTCCCGTCGCCCGGCTGGTCGGCGGCCGCGGCGGCGTCGAGCGCGGTCGTGCCTCCCGCGGCGCGCGCCGCCGCCGAGCCCGGGCGCACCCGTCCGCGCGTCGTGGAGGCCCCCTGGCGCTCGCGCCGGCGAGCCCGCTCGGGCGAGGGCTCCCCGGCGAGGACGCCGGCGGCCACCTCAGCCGGGGTGAGGAGCTGGTGCTCCGTGCCCCGCTGGGCAAGGCGGGCCCGGATCTGGCGGTAGCGGGGCTCGCGCTCCTTCATCACCGCGACGAGCGGGGAGGCGATGAAGATCGAAGAGTACGCCCCGGTCGTCAATCCGATGAGGAGGGCGAAGCCGAAGTACTCGAGCGTCGTGGCCCCGAGGATCTCCGCGCCGAGGACGAGCACGGCGAGGATCGGCATGATGGCGACGAGCGAGGTGTTGATCGAACGCGCCAGGGTCTGGTTCATCGACAGGTTGACGAGGTCGGAGAAGGTGAGGCGGCCGCTTTGGCCGAGCACCTTCGCGTTGTCCCGCACCCGGTCGAACACGACGATCGTGTCGTAGAGCGAGTAGCCGAGGATGGTGAGCAGCGCCACCACCGTGTCGGGGGTGACCTCCAGGCCGGTCAGCGAGTAGATCCCGACGGTGATGAGGATGTCGTGCGCGACCGCGATGATCGCCGCGAGCGCCATGCGCCATTCGAAGAACACCGAGATGTACAGCGCGATCAGGATGAAGAAGACGATCAGCGCCTCGACGGCCTTGTTCGTGATCTGGGATCCCCACGACGGCCCGACCGTCTCGGTGCCGACAGCCTGGCTCGGCAGGCGGGCGGCGCTGGCGAGCGCCTGGGCGACCCGCTGGGACTCGGCCTGGGTCTGCCCGGGGCTCTGGCCCTTCGGGAGCCGCGCCTGCACCTCGACGGTGCGCGAGCTCGAGGCGTTGCCGAGGACCGTGATCGTGGCGCTGCTGAGGCCGGTCGGCGCGACCGCCGCCCGGGCCCCGTCGATCGTGAGCGTCTGGGACTTCACCGTCCACGCGCTGCCGCCGACGAAGTCGATCCCGAGGTTCAGCCCCCTCGTCGCGAGCGAGATCGCGCCTGCGAGGATGATGACCGAGGAGACGGTGAACCACCAGCGCCGGCGGCTGACGAAGTCGACGTTGGTCTCGCCGTAGTAGAGGCGGGTGAAAAAGCGCCGCCGGCGCGCGCTCCCCACCGGCGAAGCGGACACGGCGGTCGCGGCCGACAGCTCGCCGAGCTCGTCGTCGGCCTCCTCGACACGGGACCTCCCGCGCCCGAGCCTGCCCGCTCGCACCCGGCCTGCGGGCGCGGTCTCGGCCGGCTCCTCCTCGAAGGTCTGCTCCTCGAAGGTCTCGTCCCCGCTGGGCTCGTCGTCGGCGAGCTCGTCGCCGAACGTCTCGTCGTCGACCTCCTCGAGGACCTCGTCCTCGACGCCGGCCTCAGGCGACGCGACATAGGGCGCTGCGACCTCGTCGAGCGGGGCGCTGGGACCGACGGGGGTGCCAGTGGCGGGCACCGCCTTCGCCCGGGCCGACCCCGGCCGGATGCGCTCCGGGCTCACGCCACCGCCTCCTTGGTGTCGGCGGCACCACGCGGCGCGGCGGCGAGGCCGCGGGCGACGCCGAGGCGGCGCGCCTCGGTGAAGATCCGGTTCCTCCCGAGCAGGATCACGAGCGGGCGCGTGAAGAAGTAGGCGGTGATGACGTCGACGAGGGTCGACAGACCGAGCATGAAGGCGAAGCCGCGCACCGCCCCGACCGAGAGCAACCACAGCACGAGGGCGCCGATGAACGACACCGCGTCGGCCGACAGGATCGTGCGGTAGGCGCTACGGAACCCACGGTCGACCGAGGCGCGCACAGACCTCCCGGCGCGGATCTCGTCCTTTAATCGCTCGAAGTAGACGATGTAGGAGTCGACGGTGATGCCGACCGACACGATCAGGCCCGTGACGCCGGACAGGTCGAGCGTGAGCCCGGTCGAGGTGTGGCCGAGGATCGAGATGAGGCCGTAGAGGAAGGCCGCCGTCGTGACGAGGCCGAGGACGACGACGATGCCGAGGGCGCGGTAGTACACGATCGTGTAGATCATGACGAGCAGGAGGCCGAGGAGCCCGGCGAACAGCCCGGCGCGAAGCGAGGCCGCGCCGAGCGAGGGCGAGATCGTCTGGGAGGTCAGCACGTTCATCTGCACCGGGAACGAGCCGTAAGAGAGCTCGAGCCCGAGCTTGCTGGCGCTGGCCTGCGTGAAGTTGCCCGAGATCTGCCCCGAGCCCGGGAAGCTCGTCGAGTTGATCGACGGGGCCGAGATGACGACGCCGTCGAGGTCGTTCGCGACGACGTTCTGGTAGTACGTCTTCGCGATGTTGTTGAAGGTCGTCGTGCCCTTCGAGGTGAGGTTGAACACGACCAGCCAGCCCTGCTGCTGGCTGAGGCTGGCGTAGGCGCTCTTGATGATCGTCCCGCTGGCGAGGACCGGGCCGAGGACGTAGCGCTGCGAGCTCCCCTCGATCTTCAGGATCACGGGCACCTTCTGGTGCGTCTGGTCCTGTCCCTGGGAGAGGGACGGGTACGTGGCGAACTTCGGGTCCGGAGCCGGCGGGTTGTACACCCCGCTGCTCGCGTTGAAGTAGGCCGTCGTGTACTGGTACGCGCCGTCGCAGGCCGGCGGCGTCTTGTAGGCGACGGCCTTGGGCTTCGTGCCCTTCGCCGCGCTCGGCGGCGTGTACGGCGGCGCGCCGCAGAGCACCGGGCGGAAGTAGAGCTGGGCGGTCGTCCCGATGGTGTTGAGGACGGTCTGGGTGTCCTTCACCCCGGGCAGCTCGACGGCGACGTTGTTGCCCTGGGCCGCGATGTTCGGCTGGGAGATGCCGAGGGCGTTGGCGCGCTCCTGCATGATGTTGACGACGGTCTGCAGCTCGGCGTTCGAGATCTTGCGAGCCGGCTGGTAGGTGACCGAGAGACCGCCACGGAGGTCCAGCCCGAGCTTCGGCGCCCAGCCGAGCCCGAGGGCGATGGCGAGGATCCCGAAGCAGGCGACGCAGGTGAGGGCGACGCTCGCGACGAGTCGACGTTGCACCTAGGAGGTTCCTCCCGCGGAGGCGTTGCCCTCCCCGGGCTGCTCGCCCCAGGGCCGGGCCCAACCCGAGCCCGCCTCGCCGCCGGCCCCGTTCTCCGGGTGCTCGGCGCTGCCCTCGTGACCCTCCTCGGCGGCAGGGTGCTCGGGCACGTTCCACTGGCTCGCGGCCCCGGTGGCGTCGGACGGCTGCTCCTCGCTCGTGGCGGGGTCGATCCGGCGGCCGATGCCCTGCTTCACGATCTCGATCGTCGTGCCCGGCGCGATCTCCACCTCGATCCGATCGCCGTTGAATCCCTGCACCCGGCCGATGATCCCCGACGTGAGGACCACCTCGTCGCCGACCTCGACCTCGCGCTGCTTCGCCTGCTGCTGGCGGAGCCGCTGCTGGCGGGGTCGGAAGAACAGCAGGTAGGCGCCGATGAGGACCACGATGAGGATCAGGAACGTCGGGTTGCTCGAGGTCTTCTTCGTGGCAGCAAGGACGTTGAGCGCGGCGAGGGCGTTGACAAAGTGGAAGGGCATCGAGTACCAGTCGTCCGGTGGACAGTGCGCCTCGCACTGTAGCCGCCGCCCAGCCCGCCCAGTGCGCCGCCGCGAGCTGGGCCACGGCCCGCCCACCCGGGTCCGCGAGGGCGGCGCGCCGGCCCCGGCGCGGCCCGTCCGACCCCGCGCTCAGGCGAGCGGGCCGAACAGGCGCTCCTGGGGTGCCTCGCCTGCGGGCGCGCCGCCCTCCGCCGGGCCTGCGCTAGCGGGCTCCTCGAGGCCGAGGTGCAACCACGCCCTCGGCGCCGGCACCCGTCCGCGGGGCGTGCGAATCACCAGGCCCGCCTGCAGGAGGAACGGCTCGTACACGTCCTCGAGCGTCTCGGGCTCCTCCCCCACGCTCACCGCGAGCGTCGTGAGCCCCACCGGCCGCCCGCCGAAGCCGATGCAGAGCGTCTCGAGGATGCGCCGGTCGAGCCGGTCGAGACCGAGCTCGTCGACCCCGAAGATCGCGCAGCCCTCCCGAGCCGCTTCGAGGGTGATCACCCCTTTGCCCCGCACCTCGACGAAGTCCCGGACGCGCCGGAGCAGCCGGATGGCGAGGCGGGGCGTCCCCCGCGAGCGCCGGGCGATCTCGACCGCGCCGTCCTCGGTGCACTCGACGCCGAGCAGCTGGCTCGTGCGGCGAACGATCAGCTCGAGCTCCGGCGAGGTGTAGTGCTCGAGGCGCGAGACGAAGCCGAAACGGTCGCGCAGCGGACCGGTCACGAGGCCGGTGCGCGTGGTCGCCCCGACCAGGGTGAAGCGGGGGAGGTCGAGCCGCACCGAGCGGGCGGTCGGACCCTTGCCGATGACGATGTCGATCTGGAAGTCCTCCATCGCCGGGTAGAGGATCTCCTCCACCGCACGGTTCAGGCGATGGATCTCGTCGATGAAGAGGACGTCGCCCGTCTGCAGGCCGGTGAGGATCGCCGCGAGATCCCCACCGCGCCCGAGGGCCGGGCCCGAGGTGACGCGGAACCCGGCTCCCATCTCGGTGGCGACGATGCCGGCGAGCGTGGTCTTGCCGAGGCCCGGCGGACCGGCGAACAGCAGGTGGTCGACCGGCTGCTCCCGCCGGCGCGCCGCCTCGAGCACGATCTGCAGGTGCTCGCGCAGCGCCCCCTGGCCGACGAAGTCCCCGAGACGCCGGGGCCGCAGCCCGGCCTCGAACGCCTCCTCCGGCAGATCGGCCACCGGGTCGAGCGGGTGGTCGGCGGCGTCGACCGGCCCCGCCGGGTCCACGGCGGCGGAGATCACCTCCCGACGCGGGCTCATGCGCGCGGCGCCAGCTCGCGCAGCGCCTCGCGCAGCAGCTCCTCCACCGTGCCCTCCTCCGGCAGGCGCTCGAGCGCCGCCCGGACCTCGTCGTGGGCGTAGCCGAGTGAGCCGAGCGCCTCGGCGACCTCGGCGCGCGGCCTCCCCGGCGCGGCACCGGCCCCCGCGGCCGCCGGCCCGGGGGCGACGGTGTCGAGCCGCTGCGCGAGCTCGATGACGAGGCGCTGCGCGGTCTTCTTGCCGACGCCGGGCACGAGGGTGAGCGCGTCGACGTCGCCCGCGGCGACGATCCGTGCGAGCGCCACCGGGCCGTGCACGCCGAGGATGGCCATCGCGAGCGCCGGACCCACCCCGTGGGCACCGATCAGCAGCTCGAAGGTGCGCCGGTCCTCCGACGCCGAGAAGCCGTAGAGGGTGATGGCGCCCTCGCGCACGTGGGTGTGCACCGACAGCGCGACCGGTGAGCCGACGGGTCCGAGCGCCGCCGCGGTGCGTGCGCCGAGCACGACGCGGTAGCCGACGCCACCGACGTCGACGACGGCGTCGAGCGCCTGCTCGCCGGCGCTCGCCTCGAGCTCGGCGAGGGACCCCCGTAACGAGCCGATCACGCGCCCCTCCCTCCTGAGGTGGCGAGGCGCGAGGCGCGCGAGCTCGCCAGGTGGCAGAGCGCTAGCGCCAGCGCATCGGCGACGTCGGGTGGGCGCGGGAGCTCGGGCAGGCGGAGCAGCTCGGCCACCATCCGCTGCACCTGCTCCTTGGTCGCCGCGCCGTACCCGGTGACGGCGAGCTTGACCTCGTTGGCGCTGTACTCGGCGACGGCGCAGCCCGCCTCCGCCGCGCTCACGAGCGCGATCCCGCTCGCCTGGCCGACCGACATGGCCGTGCGCGCGTTGGTCTGGAAGAACACCCGCTCGACGACCACGACCGCCGGCTCGAGCTCGTGCACGAGCGTCGCCAGCTCGCCGCGCAGCTCGGCGAGCCGCTCCGGCAGTGGGAGGTGCGCATCGGTGGTGATGACGCCGGCGGCGACGGCGATCTCCCGACCGTGCTCGTCGGCGACGCACCCGTACCCGCAGCGCGTCAGGCCCGGGTCGACGCCAAGGACAAACACGCGTTCGATACTACTTCGCCGCCCCCTCCGAACGGGGGACCGAGCGCGCCGCGCCGTCCGGCCGGGGCGCCGAGGCTGCTCACGCCTCGACGGACTCCAAGATCGCGTCGGGGATATCGAAGTTCGCGTACACGTTCTGGACGTCGTCGTGGTCCTCGAGCAGCTCGACCAGGCGGAGCACCTTGCGGGCGCTGCCCTCGTCGCTCACCTCGACGGTGGTCGTCGGGATCAGCTGCAGCTCTGAGGACTCCACCTGCACGCCGCCGTCCTCGAGCGCCGAGCGGAGGTGGTGGACGTCGGCCGGCGGGGAGAGCAGCACCCACACCTCGCCCTCGTCGCGGATGTCCTCGGCACCGGCGTCGAGGGCGACGGCCATCAGCTCCTCCTCCTCGACCGCCCGGGGCACCGTCACCACGCCCTTGCGCTCGAACTGCCACGAGACCGCACCGGGCTCGGCCATCGAGCCGCCGTTGCGGGAGAAGGTCGAGCGGATCTCCGCGCCCGTGCGGTTGCGGTTGTCGGTGAGGCACTCGACGATCACGGCGACGCCGGACGGCGCGTAGCCCTCGTAGCTGACCGGCTCGTAGCGGACGCCCTCGAGCTCGCCGGTGCCCCGCTTGACGGCGCGCTCGATGGTGTCGAGGGGCACCGAGGCGTCCCTCGCCTTTTGGAACATCGTCCGCAAGGTGGCGTTGGCGTTGATGTCCCCCCCGCCCTCGCGTGCGGCCACCTCGACCTGGCGGATCAGCTTGGCGAAGAGTTTCCCCCTCGCCTTGTCCTTCGCACCCTTTTGGTGCTTCGTGGTCGCCCACTTCGAATGGCCCGACACTGCTCAGTCTCCCTCGACGTCCGCTCTTCTCACCGGCGCCGCGCCGGTGCTCCCGGCCCGGCCCGGCACGTCACAGCTCGCGTAGCGCCGCGGCACGCAGCCGCAGGTCCAGCACCCCCGCCGTCCCGTCGGGAGCCGCCGCCTCGACGAGGGGTGCGAACCACAAGCAGGCGGTGAGCCGGGCGAGGGAGTGGCTGATGCCCGCCGGGCGGACCGTCGGTGCCGCCTCGATCTTCTCCAGCGCCGCGACGAGCCCCGGAGGGTACCGGGTCAGGCGCACGCCCGCCAGGTCGGCGAGGGCTTCGCGCTCGCGCCCGGCGGCCCGCATGACGAGCTCCCCGCTGCCCGGGACGAGCAGCGCGGCGAGGCCGAGCGCGGCCGTCGCGCGAGCGGCGACCGTGAGGTCGCCGCGCTTCACATGGGCGAGCTCGTGCGCGACGACCGCCTCCAGCTCCATCCGATCGAGCAGGTCGAGCAGTCCCGTCGTGCAGACGAGCACGGCGCGCTCGGCGCCGCGACCGAGGACGATCGCGTTCGGCGCGGCGTCGTCGATCAGCCGCAGCTCCGGCAGGGGCAGGCCGCCCCCCGCACAGAGGCCGTCGACCAGGTTGACGAGCCGGGCCTCGCGCTCGGCGTCGAGCGGGTGCGCCGCCAGGCGCCCGAGGAGGCGCGCGGGAGCGCCGATCGCGAGGTCGGCGACGAGCACCACGAGCCCGACCGCGGCGATCGCCGCTCCCGCCGCGGGGAGCACCGCGATCGCGACCACGAGCCCGGCCAGCACGGCGAGCACCGGGAGGGCCAGCAGCACGAGCGCCCGGGCGCTGCTCGCGGGCGCTCCGGGGGGCGGTGCCGGCGGTGCCGCGGGGACGCTGCGGACCTGGGACGCCCTCGGCGTGCGCGCCGGCGCAGCGCCGCCCCCGCTCGGGCGGCGCCGTGGTGCTGTCCTGCTCGTCCCCCGTGCCGCCGTCGAACGTCCTGCCATCACGTCGCAGTGTACGGGCTCGACCGCCCGTCGTCGCAGCCCGGTGGCCCCGCCCCTCCTCCGGCTAGCCGCCCGCGCCCGCCCGCGCCCCGCTGAGCAGCGCCTCGTAGCGGCGGCGGTACGCCGCCGCCAGCTCCTCGAAGGAGTGCGAGCAGGCGCGTTCACGGCCGGCGCCCACGAGCTCGGCGCGCCGGCCGACGTCGCCGAGCAGCGCCTCGAGCGACCGGCGCAGCGCCGCTGGGTCCCCGGGCACGACGAGCTCGGCCGCCGAGCCCGCGGCGAGGCGGTAGCCGGGGATGTCGGACGCGAGGACCGCGGTGCCCGCCGCCATCGCCTCGAGGAGGACGACGCCGAACGACTCCCCGCCGAGGGACGGCGCGACGAGGACCGTCGCGCCAGCGACACGGGCCGCCAGGGCGTCGCCGTCCAGGCGCCCGAGCCACTCGATCCGCGCGTCGGCCCCGTAGCGGGCGCGAAGCGCCGGACGCTCCGGTCCGTCGCCCACCACCCACAGCCGCGCCTCGAGGGCGCTCGTCGAGAACGCCTCGAGCAGCACGCCGAGGCCCTTTCGCACCTCGTGGCGGCCGACGAAGACCACCGCCGGCCGATCGGCCGGATACGGCTCCGTCCGCTCGAACAGGTCGAGGTCGACCCCGTTCGGGAGCAGGTCGATCCGGCTCGCCCGTCGCCCGGTGACGGCCTCGAGCGTCGCCCGGGCCGCCTCTGACACGGCGACGGCGTCGCCGAGCCGGTTGAACAGGGGGATGAGGAGCGGCCGGAGCAGCCGGTACGGGGCGCTCGCGCCCGAGCGGTGGAAGGTGCCGAGGGTGGGCGCCGGGCGGGCGAGCAGCGCCGCGAGCGCCGGGCCCGGCACGAACGGCTCGTGGAGGTGGACGATGTCGGGCCGGAACGCGCGCAGCTCGGCCCGGCTGCGCAGCGAGGCGCCCGGCGAGAGGGCCACCGGCGCCCGGGAGCCGTTCACCCGGATCGGGAGGGTGCCGCCGACGAGCACGAGGCGCGCCCCGCCGGCGAGGCCGCCGGCGGGCACCGCGTCGGGCTCGCCCGGTGCGACGACGGCCACCTCGTCACCAGCTCGGGCCAGGGCCGCGGCGATCCCGAGCACCTGACCCTGCACGCCGCCGGGCAGGGTCACGCTGTACGGGGAGACGAGCGCGACCCGCACGGCTCAGCGAGCCCCGTCCGAGGGCCAGTTCGGCTGGAACACGTGCCACTGCTCGGGCGCGCGCCGGATCAGGCCCTCGAGCGCGCGTGCGAGGTCGGCGGTGACCCGCTCCACGTCCTCGCGCAGATGACCCCGCCGGGCCGTGTCGAGCGCGTCGAGCACGACGCCGTGGTGCATGCCGTCGACGTCGTGGAAGACGGCGCAGGGAAGCAGCGGCGCCCCGCTTCGCAGGGCGAGCAGCGCCGGTCCGGCGGGGAGCCTGGTCCGCTCGCCGAAGAGCTCGGTCTCGATGCCGCCGCCGACGATGTCCCGGTCCGCCAGCAGCGCGATCGCGCCGCCGCGGCGCAGGGTCGAGAGCAGCTCGGACGCCGCGGCGTTGTCGAGGGGGAGCACGTGGAGGCCGAGCGCCTCCCGCCTGGCGACGAACCACCGGAAGAGGTCGTCGCCGCCGGAGCGCTCGGCAACGGTCGTGAGGGGATGGCCGAGCCCGGTCGCCCAGATGCCGCCCACCTCCCACGAGCCGATGTGCGGCAGCGCGAGGATCACGCCCTTGCCGCCCTTCGCCGCGCGTACGAATCGCTCCTCGCTCTCGGGCTCCGCCGACCACAGGCTCGGGAGCCGGCCCGCGTCGGACGCGTCGAGGCAGGCCGCGTCGGCCCAGTACCTCCCGTAGGACGCGAAGGCCCGCCGGACGAGGCGGTCGAGCGCCTCGGCCGGCAGCGCGTCGCCGACGACGTGGCGGAGGTTCGCCGCGACCACGGCCCGGCGCCGCGGGGCGCATGCCGCCACCAGGTACCCGCCCGCGGCGCCGAGCGCCGTGGCGGCGCGCCGCGGGAGGATCCCGAGGGCGGCGGCGCCGCCGCGGTAGAGCAGGTAGCTGCCTTGCCGACGATCCCCGGCCATCGACCTCGCGAGGTCCCAGAAGCGGGTGGTCAGCGCTCGCCGTCGAGGCGGCGGCGCAGCGCCCGCGCGCTGCGGTCGCGCCCGGAGGGCTCACGCCGGCGCGAGGCCGGCGCGTTGTCGCTGCCGAGCACGACGCGAAGGCGCGTCGAGAGCGGCTCGCGTTGGCGGCTGCGGCGCGCGCCGGCGGCGCTGCCCCTGTGGAGGGACGCGGTCCCGCCGCTCTCGCGCCACGCCCGCCAGCGGGACTCGACGCGGGCACGGCCCCAGATGACCGCGGTGGCGGGTCGTGCCGCCGCCGCGCCGCTCGCCTGGCGCCAGACCCGCACGAAGCGCCCGAGCGCCGTCACGCAGGACAGCACGAGCAGCGCGACCAGAAGCGGCACCAAGACGACGTGGATCAGCATCGCCAGGCCGAACAGGATCAGGCGCTCGGCGCGTTCCATCAGGCCGCCCTTGGCGCTGAAGCCGAGCGACTCCGCCTTGGCCCGCTCGTAAGAGATGAGCGCGCCCACCCCGAGGATCGCGACCGGCACGAGCGCGAGACGCGGGTCGCCGCGGCCCGCCAGGTACCAGGCCATGCCGCCGAGGAGCAGCCCGTCGGCGACGCGGTCGGAGACCGAGTCGAAGAACGCGCCCCGCGGCGACGACGTCCCGGCGGCCTTCGCGACGACGCCGTCGAGCGTGTCCATCAGCCCGCCGACGATGAGCAGCGCGCAGGCGACGTAGAACTGGCCGAGACCGATGATGACGGCGTTCCCCGCCGCGAGCGCGATGCCGAGGACGGTGATCGCGTCCGCGCGCACGCCGTGGCGCACGAGCCAGACGCCGAAGCCCGTCCCCCGGCGCTGCGTCTGCTCCGCGCGGCCGTCAGCGCGCGCTGTGCGTTTCCGTCCGCGCCGACCGTCGATCATCGATCCTCCTCGGTCCGGCCAGGACGAGGCTACCAGCCTCGGCACCACGTCGCCCCCGGTGACGCCCGCCGGCCTGCCCCGACGCGACGTCGCGGCGGCGCCTCAGCCGGGCAGCGATCGCCAGGCCTCCGCAACCTTGCGCTCGCCCGTCAGCTCGAGCGCGTCGAGCCCGACGCGGTTCCAGGTGAACAGGAACAGGTCGGAGGCGGTGCCGACGAGGGCGGCGTCGGCTGGGCCCCGACCGCGGCGCCACCGCAGCCGCCCGCCGCCGACCTCGACCACGAAGGCTGCGGCATCGTCGGAGCAGACCAGGCAGAGCGTGCCGTGGAGCGTGGCGCTCGGCGCCTCTGCCACGTCGACACGCAGGTGGACGTCGATGCGCTCGTCGATGCCGTCGACGGCGAGCTCACGCTCGACCGGGGACGGCTGGCCGATCGCCAGCTCGGCGTCGACGCGGTGCACCGCCGACTCGAGGGCCATCCGCCGCGCCACCCACCCCGTGGTCAGGTCCTCGCCGGACCAGTTCCACGACGGGGCGTCCGGCCCGAGGCGCTCGAGGGCGCCGAGCAGCTCGGTCGCAGCGTGCTCCATCCGCTCGAGCGGGTTGCCGGGGGCCTCGACGGCGTCCTCCGCGCGGCTCGGACGCTCGGGGTCGGCACCGAGCACCTGGGCGTGCCAGTGCCGGTAGACGTGGGTGAGGTGCGCCACCAGGTCCTCGAGCACCCAGTCCGGGCAGGTCGGGACCGGGGTGGCGAGGCGTCCGAGGGCGCACTGGTAGACGCGCTCGGCCCCCTCACCGATCGCGTCGAGGTAGACGGGGAGGGGGAGGTTCAACGGGGCCATGCGGAGCGCAGCTTCGTCCAGCTGTCAGAGAGCGCCTCGGGCAGCACCCGCGTCGAGGCGACCGAGGTCATGAAGTTCGTGTCGCCGAGCCAGCGGGGCACGACGTGCAGGTGCAGGTGGCCGGGGATGCCCGCTCCGGCGGCGCGCCCGAGGTTGGCCCCCATGTTGAGACCGTCGGGCCGGTACGCCGCCTTGACGGCCACGACGGCGTCGCGCGCGGTCCGCCAGAGGTCGGCGGACTCCTCGGCGCCGAGCGCCTCGATCTCCCCGACGTGGCGGGTCGGCATCACGAGGAGGTGGCCGGAGGCATACGGGTAGGCGTTCAGCACGGCGACGCTGAGCTCGCCCTGGAAGACGACATGGCGGACCGGGTCCGGCTCGGCCGAGGCGAGGATGCGGCAGAAGACGCACTCGGCCTCGGCACCGCGCGCCGTAGGCGCGTGGGCGCCAGCCGTCCCCGCAGCGCCGTCGTCGCTGCAGGCCACCTCCTGTCCCTCGGTGTTGGCCGGCTCGGTGACCGACGCGATGTAGCTCGCCCGCCAGCCCGCCCAGAGGTGGTCCAGGCTCACGCGGGGCCCTCGGAGGCGACCTGCGACGCGCCGGACTCCGGGCTCGAGCGGGTGGCAACCTCGGCGACGACGCGGCCGGCGAACGCGCCGACCGGTACCCCGCGCACCGCGGCGTTCGAGCCCCGGGCGTTCACGCCGACCGTCTCGTGGGCGACGTCTTCGTCCCCGACGACGAGCAGGTACGGGATCTTCTCAAGCTTGCCGCGCCGCACCCTCGCGCCGAGCGGCTCGGACGCCTCGTCGACGTCCACCCGAAGCCCCGCCCCGCGCAGCTCGGCGGCGACGCTGCGCGCGTAGTCCTCATGGGTGTCCCGGACCGGAAGCACCCGGACCTGGACGGGCGCGAGCCATGTCGGGAAGGCGCCGGCGTAGTGCTCGAGCAGCATCCCGAAGAAGCGCTCCACCGAGCCGAACAGCGCCCGATGGATCATGACCGGCCGGTGCCGGCCGTTGTCGGCGCCGATGTAGGAGAGCTCGAAGCGCTGCGGGAACTGGAAGTCGAGCTGGATCGTCGACATCTGCCAGGTGCGGCCGATGGCGTCGCGGGCCTGGACCGAGATCTTCGGCCCGTAAAAGGCGCCGCCCCCCTCGTCGAGCACCAGGTCGAGCGCCCTCGCCTGCGCGGCCCGCCGGAGCGCCTCGGTGGCCTCCTCCCACTCCTCGTCGCTGCCGACCGCCTTGCCCTCCGGACGTGTCGACAGCTCCAGGAAGAAGTCGTCGAGCCCGTAGTCGCGCAACAGGTCGAGGACGAAGGTGAGCAGCGAGTCGAGCTCGCCCGCCATCTGGTCGCGGGTGCAGAAGATGTGCGCGTCGTCCATCGTGAGCCCGCGTACACGCGTGAGACCGTGGATGACGCCGGACTTCTCGTAGCGATAGACGGTGCCGAACTCGAACAGGCGCATCGGGAGCTCGCGGTAGGAGCGCTGCCTGCTCCGGTACACGAGGATGTGGAACGGGCAGTTCATCGGCTTCAGGTAGTACTTCTGGCCGCCGTCGAGCTCCATCGGGGGGAACATCCCCTCGGCGAACCACTGCAGGTGCCCGGAGAGCTCGAACAGCTCCGCCTTGGTGATGTGCGGCGTGTTGACGAACTGGTAGCCGGCCTCGTCGTGGCGCTGGCGCGAGTAGTCCTCCATCAGGCGACGGACGAGGCCGCCCTTCGGGTGGAACACGGCGAGGCCCGAGCCGATCTCCTCGGGGAAGGAGAAGAGGTCGAGCTCGAGACCGAGCTTGCGGTGGTCCCGGCGCTCGGCCTCCTCCAGCCGGTGGAGGTGCTCCTCGAGCGCCTCGGCCGACTCCCATGCGGTCCCGTAGATCCGCTGCAGCTGCGGACGCCTCTCGTCGCCGCGCCAGTACGCGCCGGCGACGCGCATCAGCTTGAAGTAGCCGAGGCGGGCCGTCGAGGGGACGTGCGGCCCGCGGCAGAGATCGACGAACTGCTCGGTGTTGCGGTAGGTGCTCACCTCGGCGGCGCCCGACGCGGCCTCCCCGGCGAGCTCGGCGTCGACGGCGGCGCCTCCGGCCGCGGCGCGCACCCCCTCGATGATCTCCCGCTTGTAGGGCTGGTCGCCAAAGAGGCTCAGCCCCTCCTCGATGGTGTGCTCCTCGCGCACGAACGGCTGGTCCTCGGCGACGATCTCGCGCATGCGTGCCTCGATGCGCGGCAGGTCCTCCTCGCTGAAGTGCGCGCCCCCCGGCAGCTCGAAGTCGTAGTAGAAGCCGTCCGCGATCGGCGGACCGATGGCGAAGCGGGCGCCGGGCCACAGCGACAGCACGGCCTGGGCCATGACGTGCGCCGTCGAGTGGCGCAGCACATGGCGCCCCTCTTCGTTCGCGGCCGTCACGACGCGCACCGCCGCGCCGTCGTGGAGCGGCGCCCCGAGATCGGCCAGCTGGCCGTCGACCTCGACCGCCACGGCATCGCGGGCGAGGCGGCGCCCGATCGCGCCGGCAAGGACAGCGCCCGTCGACCCGGCGGGCAGGGTGCGGCGCGAGCCGTCCGGTAAGACGACGGAGATCTCGCTCGACGCTTCGGCGGTCACGTGCCTGGAGCTGCTCCTCGGGTGTGCCCGCACGGCGCGCGGGCGCTGGACAGAAGGTCTTCTGAGTCCCCCGAGCCTACCGGTCCCCCGCGAGCACGACCGGTGGGGCGCCCCGCCGATCCGTCGGGTCCGTCGCGACGACGCCGCAGCCGTCGCTACGCGACGCCGAGCAGCGCCGCCGCACGGTCGACCCCGTCGCCGGCGGCGGCGGCGGCGTCGATGGCGCGCAGCGCCCCGGGGGTGTCGAGGTCGTCGTCGAGGCGGCGGCGGACCTCCTCGAGGGCGCCGTCGCCGGCGCCGGCGCTCCGCCAACGCGCGAGGCGCTGCTCAGCCTCGGCGAGCAGCCGGTCCTCCCACTCCCATGAGTGGCGGTAGTGCTGCGCGAGGAGGGCGAGGCGGATCGCCGCGGGATCGTGCTCTTTCAGCAGGTCGCCCACGAAGACCAGGTTGCCGAGCGACTTCGACATCTTCTCCCCGCCGAGGCGCACCATCCCGACGTGCATCCAGTGCCGGACGAAGCGGGAGCCGGTTGCCGACTCGGACTGCGCCGTCTCGCACTCGTGGTGCGGGAAGATCAGGTCGCTGCCCCCGCCATGGAGGTCGATCGGCAGGCCGAGCTCGCGAAGCGCCAGCGCGGAGCACTCGATGTGCCATCCGGGGCGCCCCGGTCCCCACAGCGACTCCCACGCGGGCTCGTCGGGCAGCGACGGCTGCCAGAGCACGAAGTCGAGCGGGTCGTCCTTGGCGGGGTCGCCCGGGTTCCCGCCCCGCTCGGCGGCGAGCGCCAGCATCTCGTCGCGCGTCAGGTGGCTCAATTGACCAAAGCGGGGGAACGACGAGACGTCGAAGTACACGGCCCCGCCGGAGCGGTAGGCGTGGCCGGAGTCGAGCACCATCCCGATGAAGCCCAAGATGTCGGGGATGGCCGACGTGGCACGCGGCTCCGCGAAGCTCGGCAGCAGGCCGAGCGACGCCATGTGCTCGTCGAAGCGCCGGATCCCCTCCGCGGCGAGGTCGAGGTAGTGCACGCCGAGGGAGCGCGCCTTGCGCAGGATGTCGTCGTCGACGTCGGTGACGTTGCGTACGCAGCGCGTCTCGTGGCCGAGGTCGCGAAGCCGCCGCTGCAAGATGTCGTAAGCGAGGTACGTCGCGGCGTGGCCGAGGTGGGCCGAGTCGTACGGCGTGATCCCGCACGTGTACATCGTGACGATGTGCCCCGCCTCGAACGGGACGACGTCCCGCCTTGCCGTGTCGTAGAGCCGCATGCTCATCGTGTCGGCCTCACGCCTCCCCGTGCAGGCCCGTCAGGCGGAGCGCGACGTGGGACTTGTAGCGGATGTTCACGTTGAGGAGCACCGCCGTCAGCGCCTCGACGGCGTTCGCCGAGGCAAGCGTCCCGGCCACCACGCCGCGCAGACCCGGCACGACCCCGACCAGGCGGACCGTCGCCTCGGCTGCCCCGGGATCGTCGGCGCACACGAGGACGTCGGCGTCGAGCCCCTGGTCGATCGCCGCCAGCGCGCCGGCGGGAAGGTGCTGGAACGCCGCGGTGACCATGGTGGCCGGCAGCGCCGCCTGCACCGTCGCGGCGATGGACCCTCGCACCGGGACCAGGGCCTGGAACTCACGACCCATCCGGGTGAGCGCGTTCACCATCGATACCAGCACCTTGCCGGCCAGGGCGTCGGCGAGGCCGGCGACGGCGGGGAGCGCCCCGTCCCAGGGCGTCGCCAGCACCGCGATCCCCGCACGCGCCGCTGCCTCGTTCGTCACGCCCGTCAGCTCCAGCGGGTGGTCGGGCCAGGAGGCGACCAGCTCGCGGGCGGCACCGTCCGCCCGCTCGGCCGAGCGCGAGCCGAGGAGCACGCTCGCGCCCGATGCGGCGAGGCGCACCGCGAGCGCCCGCCCCGCCGGGCCCGTGCCGCCGATGATCCCCACCTGCATGCCCGCGGCCACCTCCCTACCCTTCCACACCACCGAGGTCAGCCTGCAAACCGTGGCAACCGGGACGGGCGCACCACGGGTCGGGACCGACCGCCGACGCCGGCCGGCCCGACGCCCCGCCAGGCGCGCTCCGTAAACTGGGGCGGCTGGCGCACCGGGGCGCGAGCGCTTCGAGGGGGCTGATGGCGCCGTGCAGGTCGAGGTGTGGTCCGACGTGGTCTGTCCGTGGTGCTACCTCGGCAAGCGCCGCTTGGAGCACGCGCTCGCGCGCTTCGACCGGCGCGACGAGGTTGGCGTCGTCTGGCGGAGCTTCGAGCTCGATCCCGGCGCCCCGGCCGACGACGATCGGCCCGTCGTCGAGCACCTCGCCGAGAAGTACGACATGACGATGGAGCACGCGCTCGAGGCCCAGCGGCGGCTCACCGGGCTGGCCGCGACGGAGGGGCTCGACTACCACCTCGACCGCACGCGCCGTGCCAACACCTTCGACGCCCACCGCCTACTACACCTGGCGCGCGAGCACGGGATCCAAGATCGCGTGAAGGAGCGCTTCCTCGCCGCCTACTTCACCGGGGGCGAGCGGCTCGGAGATCGCTCGACGCTCGTACGCCTCGCCGGGGAGGCGGGGTTGCCCGAGACCGAGGCCGCCGCGGTCGTCGACGGTGACGCCTACGCGCCGCAGGTGCGCGCCGACGAACGGCGGGCCCAGATGCTGGGCATCACCGGCGTGCCGTTCTTCCTCATCGACGGCCGCCACGGCCTGGCGGGCGCGCATCCTGCCGAGCAGCTCCTCGAGGCGCTCGGGCGGGCGTGGGACGAGCGCGACGGGCTCGCGCCCGCGAGCGGGGCCGGGCCGGGCGCGTCCGGCGAGAGCTGAGCCCCGGCTCAGGCACCTGCCCGTTCGCGCAGCGCCTCGAGCGCCCTGTCGGCGTGCTTGTCCATGCGGGTCTCGCTGCGGACGACCTCGAGCACCCGCGAGTCGGTGTCGATCACGAACGTCGCGCGCTTGACGGGGAGCGGCCCGAACGACCGGCGGACCCCGAACTGGCGGGCAACGCGACCGTCGGCGTCGGAGAGCAGCGGGTAGTCGAAGCCGTGCATCTCCGAGAAGCGGCGCTGCTTGTCGACCGTGTCGGCGCTGATGCCGACACGCTGCGCGCCGAGCGCGGCGAACTCGGCTCCGAGGTCCCGGAAGTGGCAGCTCTCCGCGGTGCAGCCCTTCGTCATCGCCGCCGGGTAGAAGAACAGCACGACGGGTCCTGACGCGACCAGGTCGCTCAGCCGTCGCGGGTTGCCCTGTTCGTCGGGCAGCTCGAACTCCTCGACCGTGTCGCCCTTGTCCACCGGAGCCTCCCCCTTCTCGCGCGTCGCGATGCCCAGGCTACCGGGCCGCGCCGGAGCGCCCCGGGCCCGCAAGGGCACCACCGCCCGCGCTGCACCTAGCGTGGCGACATGGTCGACCGCCTCACCTACCACCTCGTCGACGTCTTCACCGCGGTCCCCTTCGCCGGCAACCCGCTCGCCGTCGTGCTCGGCGCCGGCGGGCTCGACGACCGCCAGCTGCTCGCCCTCACCCGCGAGTTCAACCTGTCGGAGACGGCCTTCCCGCTCCCCCCCGACCGTCACGGCGCCGACTACCGGCTGCGCATCTTCATGCCCGGGGGCGAGCTGGCGTTCGCCGGCCACCCCTCGGTCGGCGCCGCCTTCGTCATGGCCTCGACCGGCCGGGTCAGCGGTCCCCGACCCGGTGCCAGCGCGACCATCCGCCAGAGCTGCGGCGCGGGAGTGCTGCCGATCGTGGTGAGCGCCGACGAGCACGGCGCCCTCCACCGCATCGAGCTCACGGCCGGTGAGCCGGAGGCGTCCGCGCCCACCGATGCCGCCCCGCTCCTTGGCGCGCTCGGCCTCTCGCCCGCTGACCTCGCCCCGGGGCGCGCCGCTCGCGTCTGCGCGAGCGGCGTCGCACAGTGCTTCCTGCCCGTGGTGGACGGCGCCGTCTCCCGGATCGCGCCACGCGTGGGGGACCTCGCCCGCCTGGCGGCGGCCTCGGGATGGCAGGCGGTGTCCGTCTTCTCCTACGACGAGCAGCGCCGCGTCGCCCACGCCCGGGTGCTCGCCGACGGGATCGCCTGGGCGGAGGACCCGGCGACGGGCTCGGCCGCGGCGTCGATGGGCGCCTGGCTCGCGGCCGAAGGCATCGTCCCGTCCGAGGGGACGAACGGCTGGCGCGTCGAGCAGGGCGAGGAGATGGGCCGGCCCTCGGTCCTCGAGTGCAGCGTCACCGTCGAGGACGGCCGCGCGACAGTGTGCCGCGTCGCCGGGCGCGTGGCACCGGTCGCGACCGGCGAGATCGCCGTGCCGGCGCGTTAGCGCCGCCGCCAATACGATCGCGGTGGGCGCGGTCCTCGGTCGAGGCGGCGCGGGGGGCGCGATGGACGAGACGCGATGCGGGGAATCGGCCGCGGACGGCGAGCTCCGGGCCGGCGGGCGCCGCAGCCGGTGCCCCGAGCAGCGCGCGACCGGCGCAGGGCCCAGCACGCGACGACGCAGCGGTGGCGCCGCACGGCCGGCCCGTGGCGGCGCGTCCCGTCCGCTCGCACCTGCAGCTCCGTGAGGCCGCCGGCCGAGCATGACGCGCCGGGTGACCCGTCGGGGGCGAGGCGGCACCGGGGCGCGCCCCGCGACGCGGCCGTGGCCGCGCTCGTGCTCGCCTGGTCGTGGTGGGCGACCAACCGCATCCCGTTCAGCCTCGAGGCCTACGCCGTGGTGGCGCTCCCGGTCGCCGTCTGCGCCGCCGGGGCCCTCGTCGCCGCGTTGCGCCGCCCGCAGGTCCCCAGCGCCCGTGGCGGCGCGCCCGGCCGGGGCAAACCAACCGGGACCTCGGCTCTTTGGCTCGTCCTCCTCGCGTGCTCGCTCGCGCTCGAGGGCTGGGCGCTCGCCGCGGGCGGCCGCTCGCGACGGTGGCCGACGTTGAGCGACGCCGTCGACGACCTGTTGCGCTGGCACGGCGTCCGCGTGCTGCTCTACCTCGCGTGGCTCGCCGTCGGGCTGCTGATCATCAGGGCGACCTCCCGGCACCGCTCCGGCGTCGCGGAGGCCTGACGGCGTGCCCGGCGACGCTGCCTGGATCGCCCTCGGCGCGCTCGCGCTGTGCACCGAGCTGGTCGCCGTGCGACTCCCCCACCGCGTGGCGCCGCTCGGCAGGTGGATCGCTCCCCTCGCGCGCACGGCAGCCGGCCGGGCGCTCCTCCTCGCCGGCTGGGCCTTCATCGGCCTCCACCTCTTCGCCCGCGCGGGGATCGCCCATCTCTGACCTCGCTCGCCGGGCGCGCACCGTCCGCGGGGCGCGGGCGCTCCGTCGGGCGGTGCCGCGCCAACCAGGTCGAGGACCCGCCCGCTCCTGCACCCCGACCGGCTGCGCGCTCGGCCGGTCGGTCCCGCCTCGGCGCTCAGCGCCGGGCGTCCGACGGCTCGACGTCGTAGACGAGGCGCCCGGGGCCGACGAGGCGCGCGCCCGGTGTGGGACGGTGCGCGGTGAGCCGCCCGTCGTGCATGAGGTGATCCACGGCAATCCCGCCGCCCAGCTCGGCGGCGTCGGCGATGAGGCGCCGGTGGCAGCGCCACCAGAGGCTCTCGGCGCACATGACCGCGAGGTGCCCACCCGTCGTGCCACGACTGCGGACCTCCTCCAGCACCTCGCCGAGCGCCACCGAGAACTCCTGGCCCTCCATGTGGTCCGCGTAGGCGCGGAACGACGCGTGCCGAAGCCCCGTGTTCGGCGAGTCGGCCCGGCCCTTGCGGAAGCCTCCAAGGCGCGGCTCCCACCGGTAGGCGACGCCCGCCGCGGGAAGCCACTCCTGAAGGCCTTCCCGCCCGAACGCAGGATTCCTCCGGCTGCCCGGCGCCGTGCGGACGTCGATCAGCGACACGACCTCCGCGCCACGCAACAGCGCGGCGAACGGGCCGGCCTCGAGGGTGCCGTGGCCGACAGTGAGCAGCGCCACGGCGTGGAGCCGGCCCGGTGCCACCGCGGCGCCACCGGGCCCGGGCTCAGCGCCCCAGCCCTTCTCCTCATGCACCGGCGGCCCCGTGCCCGGCGACCCCGTGCTCAGCGCTTCGGGCGCAGCAGCGTCTCGTCGGCCGCGCTCAGCCGGTCCGCCGCCGTCCTCGCCTGGTGCCAATAGGGGTAGATGAGCGGCAGCGCGCTGACCTCGTCGAGCCGGTCCCTCGCCGCCTCGTCGAGCGTCAGCGCCGCAGCGCCCAGGTTGTCCGCCAGCTGGGCCTCGGTGCGTGCGCCGATGATCACGGAGCTCACGGCAGGCTTGCCGAGCAGGTAGGCGAGCGCCACCTGCGCGGACGAGACCCCACGGGCCTCGGCCACCTCGATGAGCGCCTCGATGATGTCGTACGTGTGCGCCTGGTCGTACACGGGTGGCTCCCCCCAGGCGGTCGCGTGGCGGGAGCCCGCCGGTGGCTCCTGACCGCGGTGGTACTTGCCGCTCAGCAGGCCGCCCGCGAGCGGGCTCCACACGAGGATGCCGAGGCCCTGGTCGATGGCGGCCGGTACCAGCTCGTACTCCGCTTCGCGATTGAGCAGCGAATAGTAGATCTGGTGGCTCACGTAGCGCTGCAGGCCGAGGCGGTCAGCGAGGCCGAGCGCCTTCATCAGGTGCCAGCCGGAGTGGTTCGAGCAGCCGATGTAGCGCACCTTGCCCTGATGGACGAGGGTGTCGAGGGTGTCGAGCGTCTCCTCGGTCGGCGTCACGCCGTCCCGCTCGTGCACCTGGTAGAGGTCGATGTAGTCCGTATTCAGGCGGCGCAGGCTCGCCTCGACGGCCCGCATCAGGTAGCCGCGGGAGAGCCCGGCGTCGTTCGGGCCACCACCCATCGGGAAGCGGGCCTTCGTCGCGAGCACGACGCTGTCCCGGCGGCCCTTCAAGACCTCGCCGACGATCTCCTCGGAGCGACCCTCGGAGTAGACGTCGGCGGTGTCGACGACGTTGACGCCGGCGTCGAGCGCCATGTCGACGATGCGACGGGCCTCGTCCACCTGGGTGTCCCCGACGGCCGAGAAGTTCCCCCTGCCGCCGAAGGTCATGGTCCCGAGCGCGAGCGACGAGACCTTCAGTCCCGAGCTGCCGAGCTGGCGGTACTCCATGAGAACGACCTCCTTGTCGTGCTCGGGCCCTCCTCGACGCGCGCCGCGCGCGCCGGACCGGGTCCGGCAGCCTGTGTGCCCCGCCCTCCGAAGCGAGCGTACCGGCCCTTCGCCGTGGGGACGGCAGCCGGGGCGCCCGTATGATCCCCGGTCGTGGACGCCCTCAGAGTGGTGGCGCTCGGACCGCCGGGCTCGGGCAAGAGCACGCTCGGCCGCCTGCTGTCAGAGCGCGCGCACGTCCCGTGGATCTCGACGGGGGACCAGTTGCGCCAGGAGATCGCCCGGGCCACGCCCCTCGGCCGGGCGGCCGAGCCGTTGGTCAGCGCGGGCCTGCTCGTCCCCGACGAGCTCGTCGCCGAGCTCGTCCATGGCCGCCTCGTTCGGCTCGGACCCGACGAGGGCTACGTCCTCGACGGCTATCCCCGGACGAGGACGCAGGCGGAGGAGCTGTGGAGCTGGGCCCGCGCCCGCGGAGTGGAGCCGAGCGCGGTGCTCGAGCTCGACGTGGCGGAATCCGTGCTGTTCGGGCGCGTGCGCGAGCGGGCGGGGCGCGAGCGGCGCTCGGACGACGATCCGGCGACCTTCGCCGAGCGCATGGACGTCTACCGTGACGAGACGGTGCCCGTCGTCGACTTCTTCCGCGACCGGGGCGTGCTCCGCCCGATCGACGGGCGGGGAAGCATCGAGGAGGTGCTGGCCCGGGCGGAGTTCGCCCTCGGACAGGGCGAGCGCGCCGACGCCGGGTCCTGAGGTTCGCGCCCGCCACGCGACTCGAAGACGCCGCGCGCTCGGCGCCGGCCGGGCCCGGTGCCGATCGCGGCGCAGGGCCGGTGCTGTCGCACCGGCCCTGCATCCGCGTCCAACCTGCGGCGCCAGGCGCCGCGGACCTCAGCCCTTGAAGAGGGCCGCGGTGCCGTTCGGCTTGATGATCTCCATGGCCGCGAGGACCTGGGTGATGTTCTCGTAGTTGTTCGGGTTACGGTTCCAGACGATCCCGAGCGTGTTGATGTTCAGGTGCTGGAGCGCGTTCTTCACCGCGGGCTCGCTGATCGTCCCGGCCTTGTGGATGGCCCAGGCGATCTCCAGACCCGCGTCCCAGCCTTCCTGGCTGTTGTCGATCTGGTTCTCGCTCGTGAAGTTCGCCGCCTTCATGCCGGCGAAGTACTGGGTCAGGCCGGCGGCCGTCGCCTTGGCCTGGACCGAGGTGCCCTGCTTCGCCGCGACGAGCCAGTTCTGCATCGAGCCCAGGACGTAGATGTTCTGCATGTTCTTCGCGCCACCGGCTGCGGCGATGAAGCTCGGGAGCTCACACGCCGAGCACTCACTGATCGGGATCGTCGGGTCCTGTGCACGGATCGCCTTGATCGCCGTGATCGAGTCGGTGCCCGGCACGAGGCCGAAGTCGATCAGCTGCGGCTTCGCCGCGAGCAGCGACAGGACGTTCGAGGTGATGTCGGTCGCGCCGAACGGGAAGATCGACGTTGCCACGAGCTTGAAGTGGTACTGCTTCGCCAGGGCCTCCATGTCGCCCTGGTTGGCGAGGCAGACCGAGCCGCAGTTGTCCTCGATCAGGGCGACACGGCTGTAGTGGCGCGGCACGACGATGTTCTGCACCGTCGCGAGGTCGTCCTGGTAGAAGACGTCATAGAAGCCCGGGAACGCGTAGGAGTGCTCCTCGGCGGCCGGGTAGCCGTTGCTCTGCCAACCCGAGGAGAGGCTGATGAGCGGCACGTGGTACTGGATCGCGATCGGCATCGCCGAGAGCGTGTCGGCACCGGACTCCGGCCCCACGATGAAGCTCGCCTTCTTCTGAAGGATGCACTCCCTCGCGATCGCCTCGGACTGAGCCGCCGACGACTGGTTGTTGATGTAGAAGTAGTTGAACTTGTGGCCGTCGATGCCGCCATGCTGGTTGATGTACCTGAAGTAGGCGATCGCGCCGTAGTTGTCGGTCGCGCCGATCTGCGTGTAGCCACCCGACAGCGCCAGGTCGCCACAGACGTTGATCACGGACCCAGATGCGTGCTGTGTCGCCTTCGCCGCCTGGGTCGCGCCCGAGGCGGTGAGGCCGACGGCGCCGAAGAGCGCCAGCGCGGTCGCAGCGGTCGTCACACCCGCGAGTGTGACGAATGATCTCCGCTTCATATATCTCCCCCTGTCCCATGCCCGACTCGGGCGATGTCCTGAGTATTACAGTTTCGTGACGGTAGCACCAAATACGCCAAGTTTCCCTGCTAGTCCTGCCAGCCTGCTCCCCCTTCCACTACGAATCCACGACCCCGACGATCCGCTCAGGGGGCCTAGACGCCCATGAGCAGCGTGCCGACGAGCGGCGAGCCCCGGAACTCCTCGGCGGTCCCCTCGAACACGAGCCGACCCGTCGCGAGCACGAAGATGCGTTCGGCGATGGCCGCGACGAGGCCAAGGTCGTGCTCGACCAGCACGACGCAGGTCAGCTCGGCCACGGTCCGTAGCACGTCCTTCAGCTCCTCGCGCTGGGCCTCAGAGAGCCCGGACGCCGGCTCGTCGAGGAGCAGGACGCGGGGCTTGCTCGCGATCGCGCGGGCGAGCTCCACCATGCGCTGGCGCTCCAGGGTGAGCGAGGTCGCCTCGAGGCCGGCCAGGTCGCCGAGCCCGAGGTACTCGAGGGCCTCCATCGCCCGGTCGCGCGCGTCGGCGAGGCGGTTCCTGACGATGCCCCGCGCGATCGTCGCACGGTTCGAGTCCAGGCACGCCACGGCGACGTTGTCGATCACCGTCCGCCCGCGGATGAGGTGCACGGCCTGGAACGTCCGGCTCACCCCGAGGTGGAAGCGCTCCGAGGCGGGGAGCCGGGTGATCTCGCGCTCGCCGAGCGAGACGCCGCCGGCGGAGGGGCTGACACTGCCGCCGATGACGTTGAGCAGCGTCGTCTTCCCCGCGCCGTTCGGCCCGCAGAGCCCGAAGATGCCCCTCGACGGTAGGGAGAACGAGACATCGTCGAGCACCTTCAGGCCGCCGTACTCCTTGTTCACGCCCGAGCAGGCGAGGGTGCCGTCACCCGAGCCGCCCCGCTCGGCAACGCGCTCCGCCCAGCTCAGCCGGAACGGTGAGTTCGACGCAGCTACGCCGCGCTCCTCGTGGGACTCGCCCGCCTCGAGCGCCTGCTCGACCTCGGCGTCGAGCGCGCCCGGGACGCCGGGCAGCACCAGTGACGAGACGCCCCGACCTCCGGCTCGGCGCGCGCGCGCCCACGCGACGAGCGTCAGCCCGATGCCCGCCAGCCCCTCGGGCTCGATCAGGAGCACCGCGGTGATGAGCACACCCTCGATGATGAGGATGTGGATGCTCACGAAGTTGCTCGCGCCCTGCACGTACTGGATCGCGAACGCGCCGATGACCGCCCCGATCACGCTGCGGCGGCCGCCGACGAAGAGCATCATCAGCAACGACAGCTCCGTCGTCACCCCGACGAGCGTCGCCGGGACGAACTGCTCCGTCCCTGCGTACATGGCGCCGCCGAGCGAGGCGAGCATGGAGCCCACGACGAACAGCTCGAGCTTGCGGCGCGGGGTCGACACGCCCATCGCCGCCGCGGTCCCCTCGCTCACCCCGAGGGCGAAGAACTCGAGACCGATGTCGGAGGACAGGATCCGTGAACCGATGAAGACGACGATCGAGATGATGACGACCACGACGAGGCCGTTGCCCACCACGGTGGCGGTGACCGAGCTCGACGTCCACAGGCTCCCGGTCAGCGGCATCCCGACGGCTCCGCCGAGGTAACCGGCCGAGCTCAGGTAACCGGTCGCGATGAGCGGGAACATGATCGTCGCCACCGCGAGGGCGAGCCCCGGCGCCTTCGTGACGACCCTGCCGATGAGCGTCGCCGCGATGCCGCTGCCGAGCGTCACGATGACGGCGGCGAGCGGGACGCCGATGCCGGCGTCGACGTTCAGCGCGGCGACGCCGTATGCGCCGAGGCCCATGAAGACCGACTGGCTGAAGGCGATCTGCTGGCTGAAGCCGATCTGGATCGCCATGCCGGCGGTGACGATCGCGTACGTGAGCGAGAGGACGAAGACGCTCCCCACGTACTGCTGGGCGAAGAAGGCCATCATGATGATGCCGGCCACGAGCACGAAGCCCGTCGAGAGCAGCGGCCCCCGAAGCGTGGTTCCGCGTCCGGAGCGGGCCGAGGCGGACCGCGAGGGCTTGTCCGCGAGCACCGAGGTGGCCATGGCTAGCTCCCCACCGCGACGTCGAGGCCCATCGCACTCGGTCGCAGGAGCACCAGGCCCGCGAGGATCGCGTAGAGGATCGTGTCGTTGTACTGCGTGCTCACGTAGCCGCCGAGGATCGACTCGAGGACGCCGATCGCCACCCCGGCGACGACGGCACGGCCCGGCTTTTGGAAGCCGGCGTACGCGGCGGCGATGAACCCGGTGAGGCTGATCGCCGAGCCGGTGTTGAACGAGTAGCCGGTGAGCGGCGACTGGAGGATGCCGAAGACCGCGGCGAGCACCGCCGTCACGACGAAGATGCTCCGGCGGTACTGGCGGGTGTCCACCCCGACGATGCGCGCGCCGATGTAGTTCTCGCCACACGCCTCGACCGCCTTGCCGGCGAGGGTGAAGCGGATGAAGGAGGCGAAGAGCACCCCGCTCACGACGGCGCAGCCGAGGACGAGCAGCCCCGAGCGCTCGAAGTGGAGCGAGCCGAGGCTCAGCGAGTTCCCCTGCCACAGCGTCGGCGCGGCGTAGACGTTCGTGCCGAAGAGGATCTCCGCGAGGCCCTCGAGGAAGAACGAGAGCGCAAAGGTGAAGAAGAAGGTGATGACGATGCCCTCTTGGCGGCGCTTGCCGTCTTGGGCGAGGCGCAGGATGACCCGGTCGTAGAGGTAGGCGGCGGCGCCCGCCGCGGCGAGCGTCGCGAAGATGGCGCCCGCCACCGGCCAGTGGTGCACGCGAACGAGGTTGTCGACGCCGAGGGCGCCGATCATCGCGAAGTCACCGACCGCGAGGTTCAAGATGTTGCTGACGCGAAACCACAGCGCCACGCAGACGGCGAAGACGGCATAGATGGATCCGGTGATCAGCCCAGCGATGATGAGGTTGCCGAGCTTCATCGCTCGGCACCCGGGCGGCAGGGGGCCGGCAGGCGGCGCGCCTCAGACGACGACGCCATTGCGGACCTCCACCTGCCGGCTCGCGATCTGCAGAGCTCGCTTCGGCGCCTCTTCCACGATGATCAGGGTCCGTCCTTCCTGGTGGATCCGTGACAACGCCTCGTAGACGCGCTTGCTGATCGCCTCGGCGAGCCCGAGGCACGGCTCGTCCACGGCGAGGATCTTCGGATTGGCGGCGAGCCCGCGCGCGATCGCGACCATCTGCTGCTGACCGCCCGAGAGGGTGCCCGCCATCTGGCGCAGGTGCGGCTCGAGGTCCGGGAACAGGTCGAGCGCTCGCTGGTAGGGCTCGGAGGTGCGCGCCTTGCGCAGATTGCGGGTCCAGCTGTAGCAGCCGAGCACGATGTTGTCGGTCACCGAGAGGTTCGGGTAGAGCTGCCGGCGCTCCGGTACGAGCGTGAGCCCCCGACGCGCCATGAACATCACGTCGCCAGCAGGCGCTGTGGTCCCGAAGATCTCGACCCGGCCGTGTCGCGCCGTCAGGCCGACCATGCCCATCACGATGCTGCTCTTGCCGTTGCCGTTCGGACCGACGATGGCGACGGACTCGCCCTCGTTCACGACGAACGTCGCGTCGTGCACCGCGACCACGTTCCCATAGGTCACGGACATCTTCGACACGTTCAGCGCAGGGACCTTAGCGACCACGGCCCTCACGCTCCCTGTTCACTCGCGCCGCGGCGACCTGGTCCCTCGCCGGTCCCCACGACGCCCTCCCTCGGCAACGACAGCTCGCATCAGTCCTCCGACGCCACGCGGGACGGGCCGGGCGCAAGCGCACCTGCTCGGAGCGTCGGGGGGAGTGTCGGCTCGAGGACGCGGGCAGACCGTCCGAGCGGCGCGCCGCGCGCCGCGCGCAATAGTGCAGGCAATCCCCTTGCCCTCGAACGTCTCCCCCGTGGGGCCGACAGTATCCGGCCTCCTCAAGAACTGTCAACGGCATTGCGTGCAACCCTCGTGTACGAAATTGCTCATCAGATCTTGTCCACTCCGCGCCCTCGAGACTGGATCCACGACCGCGTCCGATGACGTCCGCGGCCCTCGAGGTGTTGCCCCCCGACGCGGAGGGCCCTCCCGTCCCGCCTTCTACTCGACGAGCACGCCGCCTTCCTGCAACGGGCGCACGAGTCGACTGTAGATGGAGAGCCAGCCGTGCTCGCCTGAGTCCGGTGCCTGCCGCAGCCGGGCGCGGCGGGCGGTGAGCTCGCTCTCGGGGACCTCGAGGTCCACGACGCGCCGGTTCACGTCGATCGAGATCACGTCGCCGTTCTCGACGAGGCCGATAGGCCCTCCGGCGGCCGCCTCGGGGCAGACCTCGTTGACGACGAGCCCCCGGTTCGACAGGCCCGACTGCTGGCCGTCGGTCACGACCGCGACGTCACCGAGGAGGCCCTTGCCGTCGAGCGCGAACACGGTGTTGGAGGCCATCCCCATGCCCGGCGTGCCCCGGGGGCCGATCCCGCGCAGCACGACGACCTCGCCCGGCTTCACCTCGCCGCGCTGGATCGCCTCGAGCGACTCGGCGGAGGACTCGAAGATGTGCGCCGTGCCCCGGAAGGTGAGCTCCCGGTCGTCGGCGACCGCGAGCTTGACGATGCCCGTCGCGGGGGCGAGCGAGCCCCGGATGACGACGATCGCGGGTCGGCGGGCGTAGGGGTCGTCCATCGTCCGGATGACCTCGCTGCCCGTCGAGGAGGCGTCGTGCAGGTTCTCGCCGACCGTGTGACCGCTCACCGTCATCGCGTCGGTGCGCAGCAGCGGCTCGAGCTGCTTCATGAGCGCCTTGGCGCCCCCGGCCGCCTCGAACTCCTCGATGACGTGCTCGCCGTTCGGGCGCACCGCGGCGAGCAGCGGGACCTCGTCGGCCAGCTGCTCGAACAGGCCGTAGACGTCGACGGGGCAGCGCGCCTCGACCGCGATCCCCTGCAGGTGCTTGATCGTGTTGATCGAGCCGCTCACGCTGAGCATCGCCATGGCCGCGTTCGCGAAGGCGTCGGCAGTGAGGATGGCCCGCGGCGTCAGGTCCTCCCAGACCATCTCCACGATGCGACGCCCGGCGAGCTCGACGGCTTCCCACATCTTCTCGCTGTTCGCGAGCACCGGCGTCGTGCCCGGCAGCGCCATGCCGAGCGCCTCGGTCACGATGTGCATCGAGTTGGCGGTTCCCATCCCGGCGCAGACGCCCGGCCCGAGGATGGCGTTCTCGCTCATCTCGCGAAGGTCGTCCGTCGTGAAGGAGGCGCTGCCCGTCGCGCGGCGGGCGGCGTTCAGCCACACGTCCTCGATGTCGATGTGCTCGCCGCGGTAGGTCCCGCTCGGCTGGTAGCCGCACGGGACCACGATGGTCGGGATGTTCAGCCTGCCCGCCGCCATGAGCTGGCCGGGGACCGTCTTGTCGCACGAGGCCAGGCAGACCATACCGTCGAGCAACGCGCCCTCCACCGCCACCTCGACGTCGTTCACGATCAGGTCGCGGCCCGAGAGGATGTAGCCGCCTCGGTGGCCGGCGCCCGTGATGAAGTCGGCCGGCGCGGCCGTCCGCACCTCGAAGGGGATGCCGCCGGCGGCGCGGATGGCTTCCTTCATCCGTGCGGCGATGCCGTCGAGGTGGATGAAGCAGGCGGCCAGCGTCGAGGAGGAGTTGACGATGGCGATCTTCGGCTTCGTCATATCCTCCTCGGAGATCCCGAAGGCGGACCACTCGGCGCGCCGGATCGCCCAGGCGACCGAGCCGACCTCGACGTTGCTGCGCAGCTTCTTGGTCATCGAGACTCCCCCTCTGGGCACGGGACCGCCCTCGT
This sequence comes from Acidimicrobiales bacterium, assembly GCA_035532475.1. Lineage (GTDB taxonomy): Bacteria > Actinomycetota > Acidimicrobiia > Acidimicrobiales > Bog-793 > DATKQY01. The sequence goes on from DATKQY010000042.1 coordinate 53,939, forward strand.
CCCTACCGCCCCCACGCCCTCCGAGCGCACAGAACGTAGCACCACGCACCGATCGTTGACCGAATTGCGCGCACCATAGCCGACCGTCGCGCGCCCCTTCCCGGCAGGCGGCGCCGCCCGCGGCGGCGCGTGCCGGCCTCTAGTCCATGCGGACCAGGTTGTCGGCCAGGCGCTCACGCAGCGCGGCGATGTCGATCTCGTGCACGCTCGACGACCCGGCGAGGTCGAGGCTGTGCGCCGCCGCCGCACCCATCGCGATGCACGGGCCCATGACGCGAACGCTCGAGAGGGCGGCCGCGTCCCCGTCGATGCAGCGACCGGCGGCGACCACGTTGTCGACGTCGGAGGGCGTCATCGACGAGAGCGGGACGTAGTGGAGGTGGTCCGCGTCGAACGGCTCCCAGACGTAGCCCTCGGCGCTGCTGTGCAGCTCGATGGGCCATGCGGTGCGCGCCACGGCGTCGTCGAAGCGCGTCCCGTCGCGCACCTCCTCGACGCTTAGCTGGTGGGTGCCGACGATCCAGCGGGTCTGGCGGATCCCCGGGTAGCCGTAGGCGCGTACCTTGGCCGGACCGAACAGCTCGGGGAACTCGCCCTTCAAGAACGTGAGCGCCCGGTCCGCCTGGGCCTTGCCCTCCAGCCCCACCTTGGACGCCGCCACCGGCTCGAGGGGGGTCTCCACGTGCGTCATGTTCATCAGCGCCGTGCCCCGGGAGGGGAAGCTCATGGCGAAGCCGTCCTTGCGGATCAGTCCGTAGGCGTCGGCCTTCTCCCGCAGCCGTCCGTGCATCTCGTCCATCGTCGGGTACGTCGCGTCGCCGATCCCCTCGAGCACCATCATCTGCGAGCCGTAGATCGGACCCTCGGCCGGCTCCCGGCACGGGAGCCCCGCGTACCAGGCGATCGCGGCGTCGCCGCTCGAGTCGACGAACCCGTTCGCCCGCACCCGCACGTCGCCGTAGCGGGTGGCGAAGTCGATCGCGCTGACGCGCCGGCTCTCGACGCGCACCTCGCGCATGACCGCCCCGACGACGACGGTGATCCCGGCGCGCCGCACCGCCTCCTCGACCCAGCGCGACAGCGCGACCTCGTCGTACATCACGACGGTCGTCATCGGGCCGCGCCGGTAGTGCAACGCGCCCGCCTCGCCGAGATCTCGCAGGATGTCGTCGGCCACCCCGTGGGTCACCTGGTACCCGCCCTCGGCGCCATTCGAGAACAGGCCGCAGAACGTCCCGATGATCGAGTTCACCGCTTGGCCACCGAGCGCAGGGAGGCCGTCGACGAGCACGACCCGGCGCCCGAGGCGAGCTGCCTCGAGCGAGGCGGAGATCCCGGAGATCCCGGCGCCGACGACGCAGATGTCAGCGTCGACCTCCTCGATCGGACGCCCCGGGTCGCGCCGCACGATCCGGGTGCCCGTCTTCAGCTGGCTCTGCTGGCTCACGTCGTCTCTCCCCTTGGCTGATGCCGCGTGCGGACCGCCCCCGGCCTGGTCCCCGTCGTCGGCCGGCACTTTACCGTCAGGCCCCTCCAGCAGTCCCCCTGGCGCACCACGGCAGGCACCGCGCCCCGCCGTGGTGCCCGGCGCCCGCCCCGCCCGGCCGCGCCCGCGTGGCACACTGGCCCGGGGGAGGCTGGCGATGCCGTGACGGCATCGGACAAGGAGCAGCGATGCCAGCCGAACATGAGCTGACGGTGGACGGACGGCGGATCGTCCATCTCGACTACGGCAACCCCGAGGCGTTCCCGCTCGTCCTCGTCCACGGCTACACGGCCTTCCCGCACGAGTGGGACGACGTCGCCACCGAGCTCGTGCCGATCCGGCACGTGATCGCGGCGGGACTGCGCGGCCACGGCACGAGCGACTGGGCCGATCCGGGGGACTACCCGCTCCACGGCTTCGTCGAGGACCTCGCCGCGCAGGTGGACGAGCTCGGTCTCGCTGAGTTCGACCTCCTCGGGCACTCGATGGGCGGCGCCGTGGCCATCGCCTACACCGCGCAGCACCCCGGGCGCGTCAGACGGCTCGTCATCGTCGACGCCGGGCCGATCGACGCCGCGGCCTTCGCCTCGGAAGACAGCCCACGACCCGTCGTGCCGTCGTCGTTCCCCAACCGGGCGGCAGCCGAGGAGTACCTCCGCAGCTCACCCGCCTTCGCCGGCTTTCCCTCCTCGTTCGCGGACTGCCGGCTGGAGCACGCGCTGCGCGAGCTCGACGACGGCGCAGTTGCTTGGCGCTGCGACCTGGCACACCTGCCGAGCGCCTTCGGCCCGCCGAACGGTGCCGAGTTCGGCGAGGTCCTCTGGGACCAGGTCGCGGCGATCCCGTGCCCGACGCTGTTGATGCGGGCCGGCCCTTCGCCCGTGCTCCCGAGCGAGACCGCCGAGCGGATGCTGACCTCGAACCCGTGCTTCAGCTATCTCGAGGTGCCGGGCGCTGCCCACTGGATCCAGGTCACCCATCCGGACGTCTTCTTGGGGGCGGTGCGTGCCTTCCTCGGCGCCCGCGAGGGCGGCTGACCCCCGGGCGCGTCACCGTGGGGCTCAAAGTCGCATGTTCGGGCCGCTCAGCTCCGCCGCGCCCTCAGACATCGGGGGCGGGCCGGGCCGGTGCGGGATCGTCCACTCCTCGCGGCGCGAGATCAGCCACCGGTCCCCGCGCCTGACGAGCGTGTCGACGTAGCGGCCGACGATCGCGTTCTCGAAGTTCTGCGTGATCCAGACCACGTCGGTGCGGGCGTTGGCGTGCGCGCCGTCCTCGGCGAGCTCGATCACGGGGTTCGAGCACATGTGCTTGCCCCGGTACTCGGGCGGCAGACACGTCGTCATGAACGCCCGCAGGGCGTCGAGCCCCTCGATCGGGGTGCCGTCGACGACCCAGACGATGTCCTCGGTCCACAACCGCTCCCAGGAGTCCCAGTCGTAGTCGTCGAACGCGGCGCAGTACCGGGCGAGGAGATCGCGGATCGCCTCCCGGGCGAGCAGTTGCTCCAGCGGGGTCATCGGACCTTGATCCTATATGGGATCATTCACCATTGCCCCGGCTCCGGGCTCCCTCAGCCGGCTGCGGACCCGATCGCCCGCAGACGCGCCAGCTCGGGCGCAGCGAACGCCGGCGCGAGGCCGACGCCGCGGGCCGTCTCCTGCAGCTGGGCCGGCGTCGTCGCCCCCACGAGCGCGCTCGCGACGGCGGGGTTGGCGAGGACGAAGGCCACGGCGAGGGCTGCCGCCGAGGTCCCGAGCTCCGCCGCGATCGCCACCAGCTCCACCGCCGCGTTCCTCGCCCACGCGACCTGCGGATCGTCGAGGGTTCCGGCGGCGCGTCCGGCCCCGAGGTCCGTCTCGTACTTCGCGCTGAGCACGCCGCCAGCGAGCACGAACGAGGCGACGACGCCGCAGCCGGAGTCCCGCAGCGCAACGAGCATCTCGGGATCCTCGACCGGCGAGCGCTGTACGACGCTGTACGGCAGCTGCGCCGCGACGGGCGGCGGGAGGCCGCGCTCGCCGGCCACCAGCGACGCCTCCGCCAGCTGGCTCGCCGACCAGTTGGCGACGCCCCACGCCCGCGCCGCTCCCGACACGACCAGGCCGGCCGCCTCCTCGACCGCCCCCGAGACGCCGAGGGCCTCGGGTGGAGGCAGCGCGTAGATCAGATCGACGTGGTCGAGCTGCATGCGCCCGAGCGAGCTGGCGAGCTCGTGGGCGGCGCTCTGCTCCGGCCAGAACTCCCACCACAGCTTGTTGGCGACGACCGTGTCGTCGCGCGGCCAGCCCGCCGCGCGGAAGAGCTCGCCGAAGAGCACCTCCGAGTAGCCGGTCGGGATGGGCGCGGTCCCCGTCTCGTCGTCGTAGCGGGCATCGTCCAAGAAGTTCACGCCGAGCTCCCGGGCGGAACCCATGACCGCCAGGCCCTGCTCCGGGCTCATCCGCTCGAACGTGCGCCACGACCCGAGGGACAGCGGCGAGACCGCGAGCCCCGACGCGCCGAGCGCTCGCTGCTGTGAAGCGTCCATCGGGGCACGATATCCGGCGTCGCGCGGCGGGGGGTTCCGAACGTCGCGCGTTCGGTGACGCTGGACCAGCTCCCGGAGTCGTCGCGGATGATCACCCCGATCCCGTACGGACGCTCCGGGCGCTGGGGGAGGATCCGGGCTCGACCGATCCTCGTCCCGATCGAGGCCGACGACGCGAGAGACGCAGGCGCGGGCCTCTATCGTTGCGACGACCCGCCGGTCCCGGGCGAGCGGGTCAGCTGGTGCCCTGTCGGCGCGAGCGCTGAGAGGAGTCGGGGACATCGGATGACGCGGACGCGAAGCGACGCCAAGCGAGGGGCTGCACACGCGCGCAGCCAGCTGCTCATCGCCGCCGTCCCCGGCCTCGCCGCGGGCATCCTCGTCTCCCTCCCGCTGCCGTGGCAGGGCGCGGCCCTCGTCGGCTGGGACGTGGCGGCAGCAATCTTCCTCGTCCGGATCTGGACCTCGCTCTGGGGGCTCGACGCCAGGAACGTCGCACGCGTCGCGACGAGGGAGGACCCGAGCCGGAGCGTCACCGACGTGCTGCTCATCCTCGCAAGCCTGACCTGCATCGTCGGCGTCGGGTTCACGCTGATCCACGCCGCCAGGTCCAAGGGCGTCGAGGTCGCCGCGTTCCTCGGCCTCGCCGTGGTGAGCCTGGTCGCCTCGTGGCTGATCGTCCACACGGTGTTCACCCTGCGTTACGCCCGCCTGTACTACGCGGGCACGGCGGGCGGGATCTCCTTCAACGAGGAGGACCAGCCGGTGTACTCGGACTTCGCCTACGTCGCGTTCACCATCGGGATGACGTTCCAGGTTTCTGACACGAACATCGAAGACAAGCTGATCCGGCGCACGGCACTACGCCACGCGCTCATCTCCTACCTGTTCGGCGCCGTGCTTGTGGCGATGACGGTGAACGTCGGCGCGAGCCTGCTCAAGTAGACGCCCCGCAGGCCCGGGGCTTCGCCGCTGCGCCCGCGACCTCAGTAGGTGGCCCGTCCGCCGCTGATGTCGTAGACGGCGCCGGTCGAGAAGCTGCACCTGTCCGACGCCAGCCATGCGACGAGCTCGGCCACCTCCTCCGCTCGGCCCAGCCGGCGCATCGGGATCAGGCTCGTGAGGTACTCGAGGACCTCCGGATCGGTGTCCGCGTTCATCGGCGTATCGATCACCGCCGGCGCGATCACGTTGACGAGGACGCCGCTCGTCGCGAGCTCCCGTCCGAGCGACTTCGTCAACGCGATCACCGCCGCCTTGGAGGCCGAGTAGGCGGACAGGCGGGGATTGCCGTCCTTCCCGGCCATGCTCGCGAAGTTCACGATCCGTCCCCAGCCCCGCTCCTGCATGCCTGGGGCGAAGGCCCGGCAGAGGTGGAAGGTGCCCGTGAGGTTCACGGCCAGCGTGCTCGCCCACTCGTCGTCCTCGATCTCCCACAGCACCTTGTTCGGACCGATGATCCCCGCGCTGTTGACCAGGATGTCGACCGCTCCGATGCGCGCTGCCGCTCGGGCGACCGCCCCGGCGTCGGAGACGTCGACGACCATGTCGGCGTCGGCGGAGACGTCCACCGTGACGACCGTGACCCCGTCCTCGGCCAGTCGTCGCGCGCTCGCGCGTCCAAGCCCGCTCGCGCCTCCGGTGACCACTGCGGTTCGACCCACGCCCGACCCCTTCCTCGCCCTGCCCCCAACCTGATGAGCCCCGGGCGCCGCCTGCGCCTCCTCTGACCCCGCGGTGACGACCCCACGCTAGGTGCCGGGCGTGCGGGGCCCCGCCATACCTCCACGGCTTCCGAGGACCGTGGTCTAGCCTCCCCCAGGTGGGCTCGCTCACCCGTCACACCGATGGTGCCGCAACGAGCTGGCTGCCTGGCGGACGTTCGAGCCGGCCGCCGGCCCCTCCATCGGTTCGGCGGCGCGCGACGTGCGCCGTCGCCGCTTCCCGGTGAGCCGGGCAGGCGCGCCGTGAGGGCGTTCGTCCTCAGCGCGCCGCGTCGAGGCGAGGTGCACGACGTCGAGGCTCCCGCCGCCCGGCCCGGTCACGTCGTCGTCGACATCGAACGGGTCGGCCTGTGCGGGACCGACGTGGAGTTCTTCACCGGCGAGATGGCCTACCTGCACCAGGGTCACGCCAAGTACCCGATGCGCCTCGGTCACGAGTGGTGCGGGACCGTGTCTGCGGTCGGCGACGGCGTCGATCCGGCGTGGATCGGAAGTCGCACGACGGGCGACACCATGGTGGGCTGCGGCACGTGCCAGCGTTGCCTGACCGGTCGCCGGCACGTGTGCGCCGACCGTCTCGAGATCGGCATCCGCGGGGGCTTCGCCGGTGCGCTCGCCGAGAAGATGTCCGTCCCGCTGCGTGCGCTTCGTCGGCTTCCCGACTCGGTGGATGCTGTCGCGGGTGCGCTGGTGGAGCCGGGCGGCAACGCCCTGCGCGCGCTGCAGGGAGCCGATCTCGAGCGGGGAGACCGCCTGCTCGTGCTCGGACCGGGGACGATCGGCCTGCTCGTCGCGCTCTTCGCGCTCGCGCACGGCGCCGAGGTGCACATCATGGGCCGTTCCGCCACCTCCCTCGACTTCGCCCGCTCGCTCGGCGTGCACGGCGCGTGGACCATCGAGTCCTTGCCGGACCTGCCCTTCGACGCCGTCGTCGACGCCTCGGACTCAGACGCGCTGCCGGCGCTCGCGCTCGATCTCGTGGAGCCGGGAAAACGGGTCGTCTACGTCGGGCTCGCGCCGCGACCGAGCACCGTCGACACCCGGACGCTGGCCCTCAAAGACGTCACCGCTGTCGGGATCCTGAGCGGGTCGCCGGGCCTCGCCTCGACGATCGAGCACTACGCGAGCGGCGCCGTGGACCCGCGTCCGCTGGTGGCCGCCACGGTCGGCCTGGACGAGGTCGCCGACGTGCTCTCGGGATGGCGACCGCCAGGGGCCGGGCCGGGGCCGAAGATCCACGTCGACCCCTGCACGGCCGTCACGCGGCGCGCCGAGTGAGCTCGCTCGCCTGGCGGATCCCGGGCCGGGTCGGCGGTCGCGGACGGCACCGACGCCCCGGCCGGCGACGCCTCGCGCCGCGCCAGGCTCGGTCGACGATCGGCACGGGCGGGCGCGTCTAGCGTTGGCGTGCGGCGACGCTCGCGCGTACGGCATTCGGAGGGCTGATGGACGAAGTGCATGCTCGATCGCTGCTCAAGGACGAGCGGGCGCGCGTGGAGCGCCTGCTCGGAGAGACAGCCGGCGCGGGCCGGGACAATCGCAGCTCCGCCAATGAGCACGGCGACATGAGCGACCCCGCACAAGGGCTCGTCGCCGAGCAGGGTGACGACGCCATCGCCGCCGGCCTGCGTGATCGGCTGGCCGCGATCGAGCGCGCCGAGCGTCGACTCGAGGCGGGGACGTACGGCCACTCGGTCCGCAGTGGCAAGCCAATCCCCGATGCTCGCCTCGAAGCCGATCCCGCGGCAGAACTCACCGTCGAGGAGTCGCAGCGAACCTGAGCGAGACCGCCACCGCCTTGGTCGCGCCGTCGGCGCTCGCCCGATCGAGGCCCACCCCCGCCCGAACGCCGCCAGCACGCCGAGCGCCACGCTCGTCCCGAAAAACAAGGGGCCTTCTCGGCGCTGCGCCGATACGAGCCCAAGCGCCTAGGGCACCGACCACGCCGATCAACATTGCCCCTCGACATTGCCGGACGGCGTCTCGAGCGAACTGACGCCGCCCCGGTCACCGAAGATCCCGGTCACCGAAGATCCCGGTCACCGAAGACGTAGCGACCCCGGGACGCGGGAAGCGCCCGTCCCACCAGCTGGCGGGAGTCGGGCGCCTTCACTCAATTCGGCCCGAGGGTGAAGCGCCTTCGAGAGTGGCACTCAGCGAGCCTTCGGGCCCCTTGCCGCTGCGGCCGCTTCACCAAGGAAGCATCCCGTCATCTGGTCCTGAGGCCGGCCCGGGAACTCCCGGACAATCCCTGTGCACCGCCACTCGGGCTGAGGAAGTCGATCCTGGTCACACGCCCTGGCCGCCTCCTCTCCGATCCCACTTGCAAGGAGGGATCACCTTGTTCAACAACGGCGATCGACCCGATCTTCCCGCCAGCGCGCACCGGCGACCCGCTCGCACGCGAGCGCAGCCGGTGGCGCGCGGCCGGTGCCGACGCGACGCGCCTGCGGGTCGAGGCGGGCGTCGAGCCACCATCGGCGAGCGGTGCGCGGCCGGCGAGCCGACATGCTCGGCTCGCTGGCCGCGCCCTGGGCCCCCCCGACCTTGGGACGAAGGGCGACACCCGCGTCTCACTCCCGTCGCCACGCTACGTGCACGGCGTCGGCGCCTACAGTGCCGAACGTCACCTTGCCGGCGGACCTCACGTGGCGCTCGGGTAGAACGCGTGGTGGACACGAGCCTCTCCCTCGGGTTCGGTCACCACGAGCACCCGATCGCCCAATTGGAACCGGACGCTCCCGCCCGCCGGGATCGGCCGACCACGGCGTACGACGGCAGCGACCAGATCGGGGCCCGCGAGTGAGAGGTCCGCGACGGTCCTTCCCGTGGCCGCCGAGCCCGCTGTGACGTTCACCTCGACGAGGACGAGCCCGACGGCGGCAAGATCGGCGAGACGCACCGTGCGGGCCGACCCGGTCGCCTCCTCGATCACGGCGACGAGCGCCGCCGCCGACGAGATCGCCGCGTCGACGCCCCAGCGGTCGTCGAACAGCCACCGGTTGGCGTCCTCGTTGACCCTCGCCACGACGCGCGGGACCTCCAGGTGGCGTTTGCCGAGCACCGCGATCACGAGGTTCTCCTCGTCGGTCCCCGTGCAGGCGACGAGCACGTCGGCGCGCAGCGCCCCTGCGGCCTCGAGCGTCTCGGCCACGCAGGCGTTGCCGGCGACGACCTCGATGCCCTGCGCCGCGAGGTCAGACGCCCGCGCGGCGTCCACCTCGACGACAACGACGCGGTTGCCGGCCGCTCCGAGCGAGCGCGCGAGCTGCGCTCCTACCGTCCCTCCTCCTGCCACGATGACGTGCATCAGCTCAACCTCCCCCCGAGGAAGCTCCGCAGCCGGCCAAGCGACGTCGAGGCGACGACGAAGCTCAACACGTCCCCAGCCTGCAGCAACGCGCCGGTGTCGGGAATCGACGAGTGGCCGCCGCGCGTCACCTCGACGACCTGGATCTCGCCCGGCACGTTGAACTCGGCGACGTGCCGGCCGGCCAGGTAGTCCGGTACCGGTGAGCGGACGAGGACCGACTCGCCGTTGCCGAAGGTCCGCTCGGGCTCGAAGCGCGGGTGGCGAACCATCCGGTGCACCCGGTCGACGATCATGCGCACCGAGGTGACCATCGGGAGCCCGAGGTCCGAGCAGATCGGGAGGCGTTCGACGTCGTGGAGACGCCCGACCACATGGGGCACGTGGAAGACGTCCCGCGCGACCCGGCTGGCGACGATGTTGAGGCTGTCGCTCGAGCTGAGCGCCACGAACGCGTCCGCTCCTTCGAGCCCCGCCGATTCGAGCACCGCTCGTCGCATGCCGTCGCCCCGCAGGAACGTCCCGCCGAATCCCGCCGGCAGGCGCGCCCGGGACGCCTCGTCCCGGTCGACGACGCACACGCTGTCGCCCTCGGCGTCGAGGCGCGCGGCGAGCGCCGAGCCTGACCGGCCGCAACCGACGATCACGACGCGCATGGCTCCTCCTGTCTCGGCACCTCGAGCGACATGGCGCCGCCCGGCTCCCGTGCGCCCCGGCGGCGATCTCCCCGCCGATGCCATGCCTTTCGGGCCTCGTCCGCCACCAACAGCAAGAGCCCGAAGCCCGCCAGCACGAGCCAGTCGGAGACCTTAAGGGGTGCGGTGTGGAACACGCCCTGCAGGGCGGGGGCGTAGCTCACCGCCGCCATGAAGCCGAGCCCGACGAAGCCGGCGGCGATGAGCGGGAGGTTGGACAACAGGCCCACCCGCAGCACGCTCTCGCGGTCGGTGCGCACGGCGAAGCTGTTGAAGAACTGACTGACCACGATCCCGGCCTGGGTCATGGTGAGCGCCTCCCGGTAGGTGGCGTTGGACGAGGTGAACGCGCCGAAGGGCAGGTGCGCCGAGTGGATCCGCCAGAAGAACGCGAACACGACCCCGACGGACTGGATCGTTCCAAGGAACAGGAAACGACGCACCACGCTCCACGAGAAGAGGTGCTCCGACGGCGGCCGGGGAGGTCGCGACATCGTCCCCGGCTCGGCGCGCTCGGCGCCGAGCGCGAGGGCCGGCAGCACGTCGGACCCGAGGTCGATGGCGAGGACCTGCAGGGCGCTGAGCGGCACGAGCGGGAAGCCGACGAAGGTCGCGACCAGGATCGGGCTCAGCTCCGCCAGGTTGTGGCTGAACAGGTAGACGAGGAACCGGCGGATGTTCTGGTACACCGCACGACCGAGCTCGACCGCGGCGGCGATCGACGCGAACGAGTCGTCGAGCAGCACCATCACCGCAGCGGCGCGCGCCACGTCCGTGCCGCTACGGCCCATCGCCACGCCGACGCTCGCGCGCTTCAGCGCGGGCGCGTCGTTCGCGCCATCGCCGGTGACGGCCACGATCTCGCCCTGCCGCTCGAGCATCGCGACGATGCGCAGCTTGTGCTCGGGCCGCGTCCTGGCGAACAGGACCTGCTCGCCTCCGCGCAGCGTCGAGGCCAGCTGCTCGTCGCCCGTCGAGTCGAGCTCGGCGCCGGTGACGATGCGTGCCGGGCCCGCCCCGATGATGCCGACCCGGCGGGCGATCGCCTCCGCGGTGAGGCCGTAGTCGCCGGTGACCATGAAGATCCTGATACCGGCCCGGTGACAGGACTCGACGGCGGCGGTGACCTCGGGGCGGGGTGGATCGGTCAGGCCGACCAGGCCGAGGAAGGTGAGGCCCCCCTCGGCCTCCTCCTGTCGGACCCGTCCGGACGCGACCTGTCTCCTCGCGACCGCGAGCACCCGAAGCGCCTGCGCGGCCATGGCGTCGTTCGCGTCGTCGATCTGCCGGCGCAGGCGGGGCTCGATCGGGACAGGCCCCCCGTGCCACCACGCCTCGGTGCAGCGCTCGAGCACGGCCTCGGGAGAGCCCTTGACGTAGGCCTCGTAACGCTCCCCGACCAGGTGCAGCGTCGTCATGAGCTTCCGGTCCGGATCGAAGGGGAACCCGCCGACGCGCTCCGCGCGCTCGGCTTCGGCCGCGAGATCGATGCCGGCCTTCGCAGCGCCGACGATGATCGCCCCTTCGGTGGTGTCCCCGAGCACCCGCCAGCCCTCGCCCCCCGTCGGGGCGATCAGCCGGGCGTCGCAGCAGAGCGCCGCGACCCGCAGCACCTCCGCCGCCGACGGCGCGCCCTGCACCTCACCTCGCGGCTCGTAGCCGACCCCGGAGACGGCGTGCACGTGTCCCGACTCGTAGACCTCCTGCAGCGTCATCTCCGCCCTGGTCAACGTCCCGGTCTTGTCGGTGCAGATGACCGTCGTCGAGCCGAGGGCCTCGACGGCCGCCAATCGCTTGATGAGCGCATTGCGGCGAGCCATGCGCCGGACGCCGATGGCGAGCGAGACGGACAAGGTGGCCGGCAGGCCCTCGGGCACGAGCGCGACCATCACGCCGAGGGCGAACACGAACGACAGCGCGACCGCGCCGCCCGTCAGCACCCGCGTGGCGAACAGGAGCACCCCGACCGAGATCGCCACGACCGCCACACGACGCGCCATGTCGGTGACCTTCCGCTGGAGCGGGCTCTGCTCGGGTGGCTGCTCGGCGGTCAGCCGGTAGATGCGGCCGAACTCGGTGCGCAGCCCCGTCGCGAACACCACCGCCTTGCCGGTGCCGTTCGTGACGGACGTCCCCATGAAGACGCAGTTGCGAGCCTCCGTGAGGTCCGCAACCGTGACCGGCTCGGCGATGCGGCGGACCGGCTGGCTCTCCCCCGTGATCGCCGCCATCTCGATCGACAGGTCGTAGGTCTCGATCACTCGGCAGTCGGCGGAGACCGCGTCACCTGCTTCGAGCGCGACGAGATCCCCCGGGACGAGCGACTCGGCGTCGATCTCCGACAGCTGGCCGTCCCGGACGACCCGGGCGGTACGGGGCACCAGGGCCTGGAGCGCCTCGGCCGCGCGCTCCGCCGAGTGCTCTTGCGCGAAGCCGATCAGGGCGTTCAGGACCACGACGCCGAGGATCCCGAACGCCAGCTCGAGGTTGGCCGCGTCGCGCGGCGACGAGAGGAGATAGATGACGAACGTCAAGGTGGCAGCGACGATGAGCACGACGACGAACATGTTGGTGAGCTGCGCCCCGAGCTCGGAGAGCACGGAACGCCGCCGAGGCGGAGGGAGCGCGTTCGCGCCGAATACCGCCAGGCGGTCCGCCGCCTCGTCATGGTCGAGCCCCTGGCGCGAGCTTCCGTAGGCCGCGAGGGCCTGCGCCACGTCGAGCGACTGGACCGCCGGTTCGCCGTCTCCCCCGCCGCTGCCCACGTCGCCGGCTAGGCCGCCGCTCCCCCGCCGTTGCCGTCGCGCACGACGACGACCGGGCAGTGAGCGTGCGTCGTGAGGAACTCGCTCACCGAACCGAGGAGCATCCCGACGAACTCCCCGTGGCCTCGACTTCCGACGACCATCAGGGACGCGGTCTTCGACTCCTCGGTGAGGAGCGGCGCCGGGTGGCCTTCCAGCACCACGGCGCTGACCTCGATGCCAGGCTCCCCCCCGAGGACCTCCCCGACGGCGTCGTCGAGCATCTTCTTGGCGTCAGCCTCCAGGTCGACATCCATCGACAGCGGCGCCGACCATCCGTAGATCGGAAGCTCCCACGCGGTGATGACGACGAGCGGCACGGCAGTGAGCTTCGCCTCTCGCACGGCCCACGCGAGCGCCGCCTTCGAGGATTGCGAGCCGTCCACCCCGACGACGATCCGGTTCGCCGCGATGTCTGCAACCGTGCGCGCCATCGATCTCCTCTTCCTCCCGCCCGCACTGCGGGCGCCACGCTCTCGATCCGTCCGCCCGGCAACGACCGCGGGAGCCGCGGCGGCCGCCACGCACGGGCCCGGCGGGCCCGGGCCGCTCCCCATTCGGCCATGTCGCGCGCCCGGGCGGGTAGGGCACAAGGTCCCGACCGCACGTCACGGCGGGCGGCGAGTTGCCCGAATCACCTGCCTGAGGCCGGCGTCGGAACGGGCGGAGCCGTGGTCCTGACGATCCCGAGCCGCTCGAACGCCATGCGACGCGTGGCGCCCGGAGAGCGGCGGGAGTCGATCTCGGCCGCGCCCGGCCAGGGCGGCTCCGACGCCGCCAGCTTGCGCACCACCGCCACGTTCGCGTCCGAGATCTCGCCGTCGCGCCTCGCTCGCCGCGCCACTCGGCGCTCGAGGAGGGCCTGCGGCGCGCTGCAGTGGAGCTCGTCGAGGTCGCTGACCGTCTCAGCCGCCAGCTGCCGGGCGCCCGCCCGCCACGCGGGGTCGTGGAACGAGGCGTCGAGCACGACGCTTCGGCCCCGCGACAACCAGGTGCGTCCCCGCTCGAGCAGCTCGGCATAGGTCGCCGCGGTCGCCTCCGGCCGGTAGAGACCCTCCCCGAAGGGGGCCTCGGCCGGGGTGGTCGGCTCGAGACCGGCGAGCGCCTTTCGCACCTCGTCCGAGCGGACGACCGCGGCACCGAGCGCCTCCCCGACCGCGCTCGCAAGGGACGACTTCCCGCTGCCGGGGAGTCCGCCGACCACGACGAGGCGCACCCGGCCCGCTTCCAGGTGCGCGGCGGAAAGGCCCAGCAGCTCGCGGGCGGCGCGAGCCGAGCGCTCCGGCTGAATGCCCGCGTCCATGCGCAGGCCAGCGACCTTGGCGCGCACCTGGGCCCGGTAGGCGACGTAGTGGTGCTCCAAGGAGACCGGCCAGGTGTCACCCGACTGGCGGCGGTACTCGTCGAGGAAGCTCGCAGCGAGATCCGCACGCCCGAGGCGCTCCAGGTCCATCGCCAGGAACGCCACGTCCGAGAGCACGTCCACGTAGCGAAGCCGATCGTCGAACTCGACGCAGTCGAGCACCCGGGGACCGTCGTCCAGGCAGAAGATGTCATCGGCCAACAGGTCCCCGTGGCCGTCGCGCACCCGCCCCGCCGAGATGCGCTCCTCGAGGAGCGTCCCCCGCCCGGCCAGGTAGCGCCGGGCGAGCGCCAGCACCCGCGCTTCGAGCTCCGCGGGCCAGAGCGCTCCGTCGAGGTGCTCCATCCCGACGGCGTTCACCTGCCACAACGCAGTCAGCGCGTCGCCTCGCGCCGCGGCGTCGATCTCCGGGGCGCGCGATGCTCCTGCGTGGAACCGGGCCAGCAGGGTTGCCAAGCGGCGCAGGTGCTCTCCGACCTCTGCGCCCGAGGCGACGAGCCCAGCGAGGCGACGATCCTCAGGCAGACGGCGCATCACGACCAGGTGATCGAACGCGGGCCCCGCTGCGTCGACGAGGTCGGCGACGCCGAGGTAGACGTCAGGGGCGAGCCGCCGGTTCAGCTCCACCTCGCGATGGCAGGCCAGCTCACGCGCCTCGCGGGTGCGGAAGTCGAGGAACCCGAGGGAGACCGGCTTCTTCAGCTTGTAGGCACGGTCCCCGACGAGGAACACGACGCCCGAGTGGGTCTCCGCCACGGCCGCCAGCGCCCCGCCCGCCGCCCCACACCCGGGAGTCGATGAGATCGCCATCCATCACCGAGCATGGTCGCCGCCAGCCCGGATCGGGTAGGGCCGTTCGCCCGTACGCGCCGGGGTGACCGGCTCGGCCAGCTCCGGCGGTCACCGGCACCTGCTCGGGCGACGCCACCGGGAGCTGGCGTCGAGTTGCCCACGAGCCTGTCGATCGGTCAGTACCAGCCCTGCTCGTGACGATCGGCTCGCCAGCTCGGGCCGGCGAGCGCCCGCTCGATGCTGCCGACGAGCTGCTGCGGCCCCCACCAGACGACGTCGGTGCGTGCGGCGAGCTCGAGCTCGAGGGGCACGAGCACCCGATGCTGCAGCTCGCCGAGCGACGCCGCGGTGCCCGCTGCGGCGATCACGCGCGCCGCGAGATAGCTGCGCGCCTTGCGCCAGCCCGCATTCGGCGCCGCCGCCGACGGCGAGCTCGCCGCGGCCTGCGCCAGCTCCTCCTCGCTCCCGTGAGCGAGGAGGTTCGCCCACGCCCACACGGGCACGACCACCCCTCGCGCCTCGTGCGTCTCGGCGAGGCGCCCGACGAGGAATGCCGCGCAGTCCTCGCCGAGCTCGACCTCCGGCGCCTCGTGCTCGAGCCGACGATGAGCTGCCCGCCCTCCGAGCCGGGCGCGCACTCGACGCTCGCGTCGTCCCCCGTTC
The DNA here is from genome assembly GCA_035532475.1 of Acidimicrobiales bacterium. Classification (GTDB taxonomy): domain Bacteria; phylum Actinomycetota; class Acidimicrobiia; order Acidimicrobiales; family Bog-793; genus DATKQY01. The sequence goes on from DATKQY010000042.1 coordinate 69,306, forward strand.
CACCACATCGTCGCTCCTCCTTGCCCGGTCCGGCGGCTGCCCGCCGCAGGGCGACCGTGCCCGGCCGTCGGGACGCCGACTCCTTCTGGCGAGGCTATGCAACGCCTCCGGGGGCCAGAAAGTGACCAATGTCCCGACCGTGGTGGCGATCGGCACGCTCCGGGCGTCCGACGCTGCCGCATCGGCGCGGCGTCGGGACGTTCGCCACTGGGAGGGGACCGTGCGGCGCGCCACGCTGGAACCATGACCGCAACGAGAAGCAGCGCCGGCGGGCGACCGTACGTGGTCGTCGGCGTCGACGGCTCGACGAACAGCACCGCCGCCCTCCGCTGGGCCGCGCGCTACGCCGAGCTGACCGGCGCCGACCTGCACGCCGTCACCGCCTGGGAGAACGTCCTCGGGTTCGGGTTCGCGCCGATCGGTGCCGCGGACCTGGAACGCGAGGCGCGCCACGTGCTCAATCGCACGCTGAAGAAGACCTTTGCCGAGGAGGCGTCGGTCGAGGTCGTCACACACGTGACCCGTGGCAATCCGACGGCGGTGCTCGTCGAGGCATCGCGCGACGCCGAGCTGCTGGTCGTCGGCGACCGCGGCTACGGAGGCTTCGCCAACCTGCTGCTCGGCTCCGTGGGCGAGAACTGCGTGCGCCAGGCCCACTGCTCGGTGGTCGTCGTCCGGGCCGAGCGCTGAGGTCCCGCCGCACCGATCCGCGCGCCGTCCACGCGAACGACGCTCGTCGCGAGCGCGGCCACGCGACGGCCGGTCGCCGGGGTGGTTTCCGAGCGCTGACGGCCCCCTCCGGCGAGGTGACGTTTGACTCTAGGAGGTCCGAGCCCCCGCGCCTAGCGTCCGATCTGCAGGGCGTTCCGCCTGGGTGCGGTCCCGGGAAGGAGACCACGCGATGCGCTGGGAGACGATCCGCAAGCCCGCAGCCCGCCCCGGGCCCGCTCCGAACATGACCGACTACGCAGCCGAGCGCGCCACCTTCACCTGGGAGGAGGCGAGGCGCGCGCTCGACGGACTGCCGGGAGGTCGCGGCCTGAACATCGCCCACGAAGCGGTCGAGCGCCATGCGCACGGACCGCGGCGCGACCACGTCGCCCTGCGCTGCCTCGATCGGCGCGGCGGGCGGCGCGACGTCACCTACGGCGAGCTCTCCGAGCGTTCCAGCCGCTTCGCCAACGTTCTCGACGCGCTCGGGGTCACGGCGGGCGAACGGGTCTTCGTCTTGATGCCGCGCACCGAGGAGCTGTACGTGGCGGCCCTCGGGACGCTGAAGCACCGCTCGGTGCTCTGCCCGCTGTTCCCGGCGTTCGGCCCCGAGCCGATCCGCCAACGCCTGGAGATCGGCACGGGCAGCGTGCTCGTCACGACACCCGCCCTCTACCGGCACAAGGTCCAGGGCGTCCGGGACCGACTCCCGGCGCTTCGCCATGTGCTGCTCGCCACCGGGTTCGCGAGCCCCCCGGCGGACCTGCCCGAGGCGACGATCGACCTCGCGGCCGCGCTCGCCGGCGCCCGGGCGGACTATGAGATCGCCGCCACCGACCCGGAGGAGATGGCGCTGGTGCACTTCACGAGCGGAACCACGGGCATGCCGAAAGGTGCAGTGCATGTGCACAACGCCGTCGTGTCCCACTACGCCACCGGCCGTCTCGCCCTCGACCTGCACCCCGACGACGTGTACTGGTGCACGGCCGACCCCGGATGGGTCACCGGCACCTCCTACGGCATCGTCTCCCCGCTCGTCCACGGCGTCACGAGCATCGTCGACGAGGGCGACTTCGACGCCGAGCGCTGGTACCGGGTGCTCGAGACCGAGGGCGTGACGGTCTGGTACACCGCGCCCACCGCCTTGCGCATGTTGATGGCCGCCGGGGCCGAGGTGGCGAAGTCCCACGACCTGAGCCGGCTCCGCTTCGTCGCGAGCGTCGGCGAGCCCCTCAATCCCGAGGTCGTGGTGTGGGGCCAGGAGGCCCTCGGCCTGCCGATCCACGACAACTGGTGGCAGACCGAGACCGGCGGGATCATGGTCGCCAACTACGCCTGCATGGACATCCGCCCGGGATCGATGGGCCGGCCGCTCCCCGGCGTCGAGGCGACCGTCCTCGTGCGAGACGAGCATGGCAAGGTCACCGTCGGCGACGACGGCGCCTGCGTCGAGGCGGCGGCGGACCAGGAGGGCGAGCTGGCGCTGCGACCAGGCTGGCCCTCGATGTTCCGCTCCTACCTCAGCCAGGACGAGCGCTACCGCTCGTGCTTCGCCGGCGGGTGGTACCTGAGCGGCGACCTCGCGCGAAGAGACGTGGACGGCTACTTCTGGTTCGTCGGAAGAGGCGACGACGTCATCAAGTCGGCGGGCCACCTCATCGGGCCGTTCGAGGTCGAGTCGACCTTGATGGAGCATCCGGCGGTGGCCGAGGCCGGCGTCATCGGCAAGCCCGACCCGGTGTCCGGAGAGGTGGTGAAGGCCTTCGTCACCCTCCGCTCGGGCTTCGAGCCGAGCGAGGACCTGCGCCTCGACCTGCTCGGCTTCTCGCGCCGTCGGCTCGGCGCGGCCGTCGCGCCGCGCGAGATCGTCTTCGACCAGCATCTTCCGCACACCCAAAGCGGCAAGATCATGCGCCGTCTGCTCAAGGCTCGAGAGCTCGGCATGCCCGAGGGGGACACGTCGACGCTCGAGGCACGGCGGTGACGCGGGCGTCGGCCGTCCCGGCCCCGAAGGCCGGCACGGCCAGCGGGCGAGCCCCCGGGGAGGACCACGGGCTCCACCTGCTGCGCGAGATGCTGCGGATCCGGCGCTTCGAGGAGCGTTGCGTCGAGCTCTACAGCAAGACGGCGATCCGCGGCTTCCTCCATCTCGGCATCGGCGAGGAGGCGTGCGCCGTCGGCGTGATGGACGCCCTCACGCCCGACGACGCCGTCGTTGCCACCTACCGCGAGCACGCCCATGCGCTCGCCCGCGGCGTCTCGATGCGCTCGACGATGGCGGAGCTCGAGGGCAAGCTCGAGGGTTGCAGCCGCGGGCGCGGCGGCTCGATGCACCTGTTCGACGCCGCCACCCGCCTCTACGGCGGCAACGCCATCGTCGCCGGTGGGCTGCCCCTCGCCGTGGGGCTCGCGCTCGCCGACCACCTGCAGGGCGCGCAGCGCGTCACCGCCTGTTTCTTCGGCGATGGCGCCGTCGCCGAGGGCGAGTTCCACGAGTCGATGAATCTCGCCTCGCTCTGGCACCTCCCGGTGCTCTTCTGCTGCGAGAACAATCTCTACGCGATGGGGACCGCGCTCGAGCGCGCCCAGGCGGAGACCGACCTGTCGCTGCGGGCGGCGAGCTACCGGGTGCCGTCCTGGGAGGTCGACGGGATGGACGTCCTCGCGGTCGAGGACACGGCGCGCCATGCCGCGGAAGCGGTCCGAGCCGGAGGGGGCCCGCACTTCCTGGAGCTGCGCACCTACCGATTCCGCGCCCACTCGATGTACGACCCCGAGCTCTACCGCGACAAGTCGGAGGTCGAGCGGTGGAAGGAGCGCGACCCGATCCCCGCGCTGATCGCGCGGCTGAGCGCCGACGGGCTGTTAGGCGGCGGTGAGCTCGAACAGCTCGAGGCGGAGATCGCGGCCGAGCTGGACGACGCCGTCGCCTACGCCGACGCCGGCACGCTCGAGGCCGTGGAGGACCTCGAGCGCTTCGTGACCTCCGAGCGGGCGGAGGAGGCGGGGCCGCGATGAGCACCACCACCTACCGCGAGGCGATGCGCCGCTCGCTCCGGGACGCGCTGCAGCGCGACGAGCGCGTCTTTCTGATGGGCGAGGACGTCGGTCGCTACGGTGGCTGCTACGCCGTGAGCCTCGGCCTCCTCGAGGAGTTCGGTCCCGAGCGGGTCCGCGACACCCCGCTTTCGGAGTCGGCCTTCGTCGGCGCCGGCATCGGCGCCGCCCTCGGCGGCATGCGCCCGATCGTCGAGATCATGACCGTCAACTTCAGCCTGCTCGCGCTGGACCAGATCATGAACAACGCCGCCACGCTCTTGTACATGTCGGGGGGGCAGTTCAACGTGCCGCTCGTCATCCGGATGACGACCGGCGCCGGGCGCCAGCTCGCCGCCCAGCACTCCCACAGCCTCGAGGGCTGGTACACCCACATCCCCGGGTTGCGCGTGCTCGCTCCCGCGACCCTGGAGGACGCCCGCGGGATGCTGTGGCCGGCCCTTTGCGACCCCGACCCGGTGCTCATCTTCGAGAACGGCGCGCTCTACAACACCGAGGGCGAGCTCGCCGACGACGCCGGGCCGGTCGACATCTCCACCGCGGCCATCCGGCGCTCGGGCGGCGACGTGACGCTCGTCGCCTACGGCGGCACCCTGCGCAGCGCGCTCGGTGCTGCCGAGGAGCTCGCCGGTGACGGGGTGGAGGCCGAGGTGATCGACCTCCGCTGCCTGCGCCCACTCGACGACGCGACGATCCTCGGCTCCGTGGCGCGCACCCACCGGGCCGTCGTCGTGGACGAGGGTTGGCGGACCGGCAGCCTCTCGGCCGAGGTGAGCGCCCGCATCACCGAGGAGGCCTTCTACGACCTCGACGCCCCCGTGGCTCGGGTGTGCAGCGCCGAGGTGCCGATGCCGTACGCCAGGCACCTCGAGGACGCGGCCCTCCCCCACGCCGACGACGTGGTGGCCGCGGTGCACCGGCTGGGGGCATGAATGGGCGAGTTCACCATGCCCTCCCTCGGCGCAGACATGGACGCCGGCACGGTCGTGCGCTGGCTCGTCAAGCCCGGCGACGACGTGCGGCGAGGCGACGTCGTGGCGGTGATCGACACCGAAAAGGCCACGATCGAAGCGGAGATCTTCGAGAGCGGCGTCGTCGAGGAGCTGGTGGTGCACGAAGGCGAGCGGGTGCCGGTCGGCACGGTCCTCGCCCGCCTCGGCACCCCGAGCGTCGCGCCGCCGCCCTCGAAGCGCCGAGCGCGCCCGGAGCCCGCCCTCGTGACGGCCCCGGCGGCCGTCGCCACCGGCGCGCCGGCTGCGCCGGCTCCGCCACCGCGGCTGGCCCCCGCCGCCCACTCCCCCGTCGTCCGGCATCTGGCCGAACAGCTCGGGGTCGACCTCGCCCGGTGCCACGGAACCGGCCCCGGGGGCGCAATCACCCGGGCCGACGTCGAGCGCGCCGCGCGCCCGCGCGCGGGCGAGGCGCCCGCCCGGCGGCGTGCAGCCCGACGCGCGGGCGCGGCGGCCGTGACGCCCGGCCGGCCGGCGCAGGCGCCGAGCCAGCCGCCCGGGCCCCGCCGGCCGGTCTCGCCCTACGCCCGGCGCCTGGCGGCCGAGCTCGGCGTCGACCTGGGCGCCGTACGGGGGACGGGTCCCGAGGGCTCGATCGTGGCCCACGACGTGCAGCTCGCCGCCGCCGAGGCGGCGGCCGCAGGGCGGGAGGACCTTACGGCTCCCCCCGGCGAGACGCCGGCCCGGGCGCCCGCGGCCGCGGCGGCGAGGCCCGAGCAGCCGGACGCCGAGCGCCAGGCGGCCCTGCGGCGGGCCATCGGCGCCCTGATGGCACGTTCGAAGCGGGAGATCCCGCACTACTACCTGAGCACCACCATCGACGTGGGCGCGGCGCTCGGCTGGCTCGAGCAGGCGAACCTCGACCGCGCGGTGCCAGAACGCCTCGTGCTTCCGGTCCTCCTCCTCAAGGCCACCGCGCGCGCCGTGGCGAAGGTGCCCGAGATGAACGGGTTCTTCGTCGACGGCGCCTTCGTCCCGAGCGAGGCGGTGCACGTCGGCGTCGCCGTGTCGCTGCGCACCGGCGGAGTGATCGCGCCGGCCATCCACGACGTCGCGCGGCTCTCGGCCGACGAGCTGATGGGGAAGCTGCGCGACCTTGTCGGGCGGGCCCGCGCCGGAGCGCTGCGCAGCTCGGAGATGAGCGACCCGACCATCACCGTCACCAACCTCGGCGACCTCGGTGTCGAGGCGGTGTTCGGGGTGATCTACCCGCCCCAGGTCGCCCTGGTCGGCTTCGGCCGCGCGACCGAGCGGCCCGTCGCCCGGGACGGCCTGCTCGGGGTGCGGCCGTGCGTCACGGCGACGCTGTCCGCCGACCACCGGGCGAGCGACGGCCACCGGGGGGGCCGCTTCCTCGCGGAGATCGACCGACTGCTGCAGGAGCCGGAGACGCTATGACCAACGACGAGGCACGCCAGCTCATCCGCACGGTGCTGCGCCAGGTGGCACCCGAGGCCGACCTCGACGACGTCGGGGGAGGCGAGACGCTCCAGGAGGCCCTCGATCTCGACTCGATCGACTTCCTCAACTTCGTGGCCGGGCTGCACCAACAGACCGGGCTGGCGATCCCCGAACGGGACTACCCGGAGCTGTCGACACTCGAGGGCTGCGTCGCCTACCTGACGTCGGCAGCCTGAAGAGCTGGGCAGCCGTGGCTGCGCTCGGGGAGATCCTCCGGCGGTTCCGCTTCCACGGCGTGCCCGGCGCCCCGGCGGCCGCCGCAGTGCCCATCGATCGTGGAGCCGAGCTGGAGGCCGAGCTGGCGCCGATCTTCTCGGCGCTCGAGGCGACGGAGCTCGCCGCCGCCGAGGTCGTGGCCGCGGCACGGCGTGCGGCGGCGAAGCGCCGCTCGGACGCCTCCGAGGAGGCGCGCCAGCTCGTCCAGGCGGCGCGCGCCGGGGCCAGCGCGGCACGCGCCGGCGCCGCGGCGACCGGCTTGCAGGTGGCCGCCGCCGAGCGCTCCCGTGTGCTCGCCGCCGGGCTGGCCGAGGCCGAGCGCGTCGGGCGCGTCGCGTCCGGACGGACGCCGGCGCTGGTGGACGAGGTGGTGCGGCAGATCCTCAGGTCGTCCGCCCCGGCGACGGCCTCACCGCGAGAGCCGCCCCGGCGCACCTCGGGCGAGCCGGGCGAGCCGCAGCCATGAGCGCCGGGTGGGTGGCCGCGCAGGTGCGGGGGCGGGGGCTGGCACGCCGGCGCCTCGGTGCGGACGGCGCCCGGCGTCTGGCGACCTCGCCCTCGCTTCCCGACGCGCTCGCAGCGCTGGCGCCGACGCCCTACGGCCGGACGGTCCGGGCCGGGACCGACCTGGCCGACGCCCAGCACGGCGTCTCGGCCACCGTGGTGTGGCACCTGCGGATCCTGGCGGGCTGGTCCCCGCCGCTCGGTTCGGGGCCGCTTCGCGTGCTGGCCTCGGGCTTTGAGATCGCGAACATCACCGGCCACCTGGCTCGGCTCCGCGCCCGCCCGGCGCCGCCGCCCTACGCGCTCGGGTCGATGGCGACGGCGTGGCCCGCCGTCTCGGCCGCGCGGACCCCGGCCGAGGTCCGGGCCGCCTTGGGCTCCTCGGTGTGGGGCGATCCGGGGAGCGACGAGCCGTCGGCCATCCACCTCACCCTCCAGCTCTGCTGGGCCAGGCGGGTCTACGACGGCGTCCCCGGCGCCGCAGGCTGGGCCGTCGCCAAGGCCGCCCTCGTCGCCGGCCGGCTCGTCGCCGCCGGCGCCGTGCCGTCGCTCAGCTCGCGGACGCTGCGCGACGCAGACCACCTCCTCGGCGCTCGCTGGCACGACGCGGCGTCCCTCGGCGACCTCGCCTCGCGCCTGTCCCCCGCGGCGGCGCGGACGCTCGTCGGGGTCGAGCACGGCGAGGACCTCTGGCGGGCCGAGGCCCGCTGGTGGTCGGCGCTCGACGCGGCCGGTGCCGAGCTGGCGGCGAGGCCCCGGCCGGAAGCCTCCTCCACGATCGGCGTCGTGGCCCTGCTCGCCGCCGACGCCTGGCGTGTCCGGGCGGCACTGGCGCTCGCGGCGCAAGGCGGCGGAGACCTGGGGGAGGTGCTCGATGCCGTGGCGTGAGGTGCTCGAGCCCGCCCGCATGGACCGCGTGGCGGTCGTTGCGCCGAGCGACGGGCTCCGCCGGGTGCTGGTCGCCGTCGCCGACGCCGGGGTCGTCGAGCTCGAGCGGCTCACCGAGCCGGTCCCCGGACCGGCGGGCGCGGCCCTCGAGCGTTGCCGCAGCGCGCGAGCGGCCACAGCGACCCGACCGGTCGAGCCCGAGGCGGTGCTCCTGGCCGACGCACCCGACGCCGGCGCCCTCGAGCGGGCGGGTCGGCTCGCGGAGCTGGCGGGCGAGGCCGAGCTGGAGCAGGTCGCCGCCGCCGCCGTGCGCCGGGGCGCGGTCGCCGCCCTCACCGGCTGGAGCCCGGCCTCGGCGGTCGGCGGGCTGGCCGATCGCCTCGCCGCGCTCGGCGGCGCGCTCGTGCGCCTGCCACCACCTCGAGGCGCGAGCCCGCCGACGCTCGTCGAGAGCGGGGGCGCCACCGGTGCCTTCCAGCCGCTCGTCGACACCTACACCACCCTTCCCTACGCCGACATCAACCCGTCCGCCTTCGCCGGCCTCGCCTACGTCGTGATGTTCGGGATGATGTTCGGCGACGTCGGCCACGGGGCGCTGCTCACCTTGGCGGGCGTGCTGCTCGCCCGCGGGCGGCCCCGGTCCCTGTCGCACCTGCGCCGTCTGGCCCCGTTCGTGATCGGCGCAGGTCTCGCGAGCATGCTCTTCGGTCTGGCCTTCGGCGAGGCCTTCGGGCCGACAGGCGCGGTACCGACCCTGTGGCTGGCGCCGCTCGACCACCCGACAACCCTGCTCGCCGTCGCCGTCGCCGCCGGCGCCGGCCTCCTCGCCCTCGCCTACACGCTCGGCACCGTCAACCGCTGGCGCGAGAGCGGCGCCGCCCGCGCCCTCCTTGCCGCCTCAGGGCTGGCCGGCGCCCTCTTGTACCTCGGGCTCGCGGTGGTGGGCCTCGGTTGGTATCGGCACGTGACCGTCGCGCTGGTGACCGGCGGCGTGCTGGCGGCAACCGGGTTCACCCTCGGCTTCGTCGGGAGCTACGCGGGGTCCGGCGCCGGAGGCGGCAGGGCGGCGCAGGCAGCCGTCGAAGCGTTCGACGCCGTCGTGCGGATCGGCACCAACACGGTCTCCTTCGCCCGGCTGGCGGCATTCGGGCTCACCCACGCCGCGCTCGGAGGCGTGGTGTGGGCGGGCACGGCCGCGCTGTGGCACCGGGGCGCAGCCCTGTGGCTTCCCGCCGCGTTGGTGTTCCTCGTCGGCAACGGTTTGGCCTTCGCGCTCGAGGGCCTGGTGGCCGGCGTCCAGGCGCTCCGTCTCGAGTACTACGAGCTGTTCAGCCGGATCTTCGTCACGGAAGGGCACCGGTTCCGTCCGTGGCACGTGCCCACCCTCACCCCAACGGAGGAGCCATGCTCGCCTGGTTGATCGGCCTGCCCGTCCTTGTCGCCACGACCGCGGGAATCGTTGGTCAGCTCCGACGCCGACCGCGCCCTGCGCTTCGGATCGTGAAGGCCCTGAACCTCGTGTTGCTGCTCGGAGCGGGCGTTCTCGTCGCCCTCGCGCTCTCCGCCGGTCCGAGCGCCGCGTCGACGGCCGCGGCGAGCGGCGTCAGGTCCTACGGCGGCCAGGCGCTCATCGGAGCGGCCATCGCCGTGGCCGGATCGTCGATCGGAGCGGCGATCGGCGTCGCGTACACGGGCTCGGCGGCGCTCGCGACGATGAGCGAGCGACCGGAGATGTTCGGCCGGGCGATGGTGATCGTCGGCCTCGCGGAGGGCATCGCCATCTACGGTCTCGTGATCGCCATCATCCTGATCGGGAAGGCCTAGCGGTGGGGCTCCTCGTCGTCCTCGGGGAGGCGGCCCGCGTCGGCGGGTTCGCGCTCGCCGGCGCCGTCGTGATCCCGGCCGATGAGCCCGCTGCCGTACGGGCGGCATGGAGCGCCCTGTCCGACGACGTGGCGGTGGTCGTGCTGACCGAGCGGGCGGCCGCTGCGCTCGAGGCCGGCCCGCCGGGTCCGTCCGGGCCGCTCAGCGTGGTGATGCCGTCGTGAGCCGGGGACATGCGACCGGCACGGCCACGGCGCCACCTCCGGGGGTGGGCCGCGACGGGCCGGCCCGGTCCGTGGTGGAAGCGGCGCTCGCGCCGGTGGCAGACGCCATCCTCGTGGCCGCCCGAGCCCGCGCGGCACGGGAGCGGGCCGCCGCCGAGCAGGAGGCCAGTGCCGAGCTGGCGAACGCGCGCTCCGACGCCGAACGGCTCCTCGCCGACGCCCGAGCAGAAGGCGCGCGGGCTGCCGCCGAGCTCGCGGCGAGCGAGCTCGTGACCGCTCGCCGCGAGTCGCGCGAAGCGCTGCTCGCGGCCCGTCGCCTCGCCTACGAGACGCTCCGCCGCGCGGCCGTCGAGTCGCTCGAGCGGCGCGCCTCGACCCCCGAGGGGCGCCGCCTCGCCGAGCGGACGGCGGCGCTCGTGCGCGAGCGCGTCGGCGTCCCGGCGACGGCGCCCGAAACCGTGCCGGACTCCCTCGTCGCGCTGGCCGAGCTCGGCAACCGGCGCGCTGAGCTCGGACCGGCCGCGCTCGTCGACTGGGCCCTCGGCTCGCTGGCCGCCGAGGTGGAGCGCCTGTGGGCATGACCGGTAGGAGCGACGCCTTCGCGACCGCGACGGGCCCCCCGACGGCAGGGCGGGTGGTGCGCGTCAACGGGCCGCTCGTCGAGATCGAGGGCCTCGACCAGGTGGCGGTGCTCGACGTGGTCGAGGTGGGCCACGCCCAGCTGGCCGCCGAGGTGGTGTCGGTGCGGCGCGGCCTGCTCACCGCCCAGGTCCACGAGTACACCGGGGGGCTTCGCGTCGGGGAGCCGGTGGCGGGCACCGGCCACCCCCTTACCGCCCGTCTCGGTCCGGATCTCCTCGGCGGCGTCTTCGACGGGCTCCTCCGCCCCCTCGCGGACGCACCGGCGCGCCTCGGCGCCGACGCCCACCCGCCAGGCGGCGCCAGAAGGTGGCCCTTCGTGCCGGCGGCGACGCCCGGCTCCCTCGTCGGGCCGGGCGCGCTGCTCGGCACGGTGCCGACGCCGTCGGGCGTCGCCCACCATGTGCTCGTCCCGGCGGGGACGGCCGGCACGCTCGAGTGGCTGGCCGGCGAAGGCGAGGTCGGCGGGGACGAGCCCGTCGCCGGCGTCGGCGGGCGTCGGGTCGCGCTGGCCGAGCGGTGGCCGGTGCGCGTCCCACGCCCGACGCGGCGCCGGCTCGGGCTCTCGGGGCCGCTCCACACCGGCCAGCGCGTCGTCGACCTCCTCTACCCGGTCGCCAAGGGCGGCACAGCGGCCGTCCCCGGCGGCTTCGGGACCGGCAAGACGGTGCTGCTGCAGCAGCTCGTCAAGTGGTGCGAGGCGGACGTGATCGTCTTCGTCGGCTGCGGGGAACGCGGCAACGAGCTCGCCGACGCCCTGGCGGACCTCGCCGAGCTCGAGGACCCGCGGACCGGGCGCAGCCTGCGCGAGCGGACCGTGGTCATCGCCAACACGTCCAACATGCCGGTGATGGCGCGCGAGGCCAGCATCTACACGGGCATGACCGTCGCCGAGCTCTACCGGGACATGGGCTACGACGCGGTGCTGCTCGCCGACTCCACCTCCCGCTGGGCCGAGGCGCTTCGCGAATTCTCGTCGCGACGGGGTGAGCTGCCGGTCGAGGAGGGTTACCCGGCCGGCCTGGCCTCGGCGCTCGCCGCCTTCTACGAGCGTGCCGGCGTGGTGACGACGCTCGGCGGCGAGCGGGGATCGGTGACGGCGATCGGAGCGGTCTCGCCGCCCGGCGGCGACATGACCGAGCCCGTCACCGCCCAGACCGAGCGGTTCGTGCGCTGCCTGTGGTCGCTCGACCGAGACCTCGCCTACGCGCGCCACTACCCGGCGCTCACCTGGCGCCGCTCGTTCTCTCGCGACGCCGGCACCGTCGGTGCATGGCACGCGTCGGACGGCCGTCCCGGCTGGGCGACCGACCGCGCCCGCGCGATCGCGCTGCTCGCCGAGGCGGACCGGCTCGCCCCGATGGTCGAGCTGGTCGGCCTTCAGGCGCTGCCGCCCGGCGAGCGGATGACGCTGCTCGCCGGTCGCCTGCTGCGAGAGGCGGTCCTCCAGCAAAGCGCCGAGAGCCCGAACGACGCGACCTGCGCGCCGGCCAAGGAGGCGGCGCTGCTCGAGCTCGTGCTCGCCGTGCTCGACCGTTGCCTCGCCCTTATCGCCGGGGGCCTCCCGGCCGCTGCGATCGAGGCGCTCGACCTGTCGGCCGTCACGCGGATTCGCGACGAGGTCGGCCCCGGAGACGCCGCGGGGGTGGCGCGGCGGCGCGACGAGGTGCTGGCGTCCCTCGAGGCACCGATGTGACCGCCGAGTCCGACCCGACGCCGCCGGTCGCGCTCGAGTACCGCGGGGCGAGCGAGGCGGAGGGACCGCTGCTCGTCGTGCGCGGCGTCGAGGGCGTCGGCTTCGACGAGCTCGCCGTCGTTCGCCTTCCCTCCGGGGCGACCCGCCGAGGCCTGGTGCTGGAGGTCCATCGCGACCTGGCCGTGGTCCAGGTCCTCGAGGGCACGGCCGGGATCGACCCCGACACCGTCTCGGTGGCCTTCGAAGGGCGGCCGCTCGAGATCCCGGTGGGCGAGCAGTGGCTCGGGCGCGTGTGGAACGGGTTGGGCGAGCCGCTCGACGGCGGGCCACCGATGCTCGGCCCCGTCGCCCGCCCGGTGGCCGGATCGCCCCTCAACCCGGCGGCACGCGACGTGCCGCGTGACCCGATCGTGACCGGCATCTCGGTGATCGACGCCCTCACCACGCTGGTCCGCGGACAGAAGCTGCCGGTCTTCTCCTCCGCCGGGCTCCCCCATCTTCAGCTCGCCACGCAGATCGCAGCCCAGGCCAGCGTCGCCGGCGAGCCGTTCGCCGTCGTGGTCGTGGCGATGGGCCTCACCCACGCCGACGCGATGACGATGCGGGACGCGCTCGAGGCCCGGACCGAGACGGGGAACCTCGCGCTCTTCCTGGACATGGCGGACGATCCCCCGGTGCAGCGGGTGCTCGCCCCGCGCGTGGGCCTCACCGTCGCTGAGCACCTCGCCTTCGATCTCGGCCGGCACGTCCTCGTGGTGCTCGCCGACATGACGAGCTACTGCGAGGCGGTGCGCGAGGTCTCGGCCGCACGCGGCGAGGTCCCCGGCAGGCGCGCCTACCCCGGCTATCTCTACAGCGACCTGGCATCGCTGTACGAGCGGTGCGGGCGCCTGCGCGGGCGACCCGGGTCCCTGACCCAGGTGCCGGTGCTCACGATGCCCGCCGGCGACATCACCCATCCGGTCGCCGACCTCACCGGCTACATCACCGAGGGCCAGATCGTCCTGTCGCCAGAGCTCCACGGCAACGGCGTGTACCCGCCCGTGGACGTGCTCGGCTCCCTGTCGCGCCTCATGCGGAAGGGGACGGGCGAGGGCCGCACCCGGGGCGACCATCTCGCGATCGCCGCCCAGCTCGTCGCCGCCCTGGCGCGCGCCCGCGAGGTCCGCGACCTCGCCGAGCTGATCGGCGAGGTCGCCCTGACCGAGACGGACCGCAGCTACCTTCGCTTCGCCGACGCGTTCGTGTCGGTCCTCGTCGACCAGCGCGCCGACGAGTGGCGACCCCTCGACGACACGCTCGCCCGCGCCTGGCGGGTGGCCTCCGAGCTGCCCCGTAGTGAGCTCGCCATGGTGCCGACCGCCGACGTCGACGCGTACTATGCGGCCGCCGACCCGGACACGCCACCCCGACGCCCCGGGAGCGACCCCCATTCCTGAGCGGGTGCCTCCGGGCCGGGCCGGGCTCTTGTGGCTCCGCTCCCGCCTCACGTCGGCCCGTCGCGGCGCCGAGCTGCTCGACCGCAAGCGCCTGCTGCTTCGAAGGGAGCGACAACGGCTCGAGTCGATCCGCCTCGAAACCGATCGGCGCTGGGCGGCCGCCTGCAGCGAGGCCGAGCACTGGGGAGCGCGAGCCACCGAGCTCGGCGGAGCGTCCGACGTCGCGCTCGCGGCCGACGCGCTCGACGCCCGGGCGGCGGTCGACGTGCCGTGGCGCAGCACGATGGGCGTCCGCCACCCCGGAGAGCCGCGCTGCGAACTCGGGATCCTGCCCCCGGTTGCGGCGGCGGCGGCGGGCGGCGCCGTCGCCCCGGCGGCGGCGGCCTACCGCCGGGCGCTCGAGGCCGGCGTCGCCCACGCGGCCGCGGACGCCTCGTTCCGGATCATCGACGCGGAGCTGCGCGCGACCGAACGGCGCCTGCGCGCCCTCGAGCGGCGCCGGCTGCCCGCGCTCGAGAACGAGCTGCGCTCGCTGGTGCTGCGCCTCGACGAGCTCGAGCGGGAAGAGCGCGTCGCGACGCGCTGGGCGCAGCGGCGCCGCGGCAGGGACCTTCTGCTCTAGCGGGCCGGGCCAGGTGGCCGGAAGCTTCCAAGTGGGAGGTGTTCGATGGCGGGTCGGATCCTCGTCGGGGTCGACGGCTCGAGCGGGTCGCGCCGGGCCCTGCGCTGGGCGACGGAGGAAGCGGCGCGGCGCGGCGCGCACCTGGACGCGGTGCTCGTCTGGCGCGGCCCCTACGAGTTCGGCAGGGCCATCTACGCGATCCCCGTCCACGACAAGGCGGTCGCCGAGGCGGCGCGGGAGCGCCTGGTCGAGACCGTCTCGGCCGTCACCGGAGCCGACGCTGCGGTCAAGGTCAACCCGATCGTCCTCGAGGGAGACCCGGCGGAGGCGCTGTGCGCGCTGTCGGCCGAGGCCGACCTGCTGGTCGTCGGCTCCCGTGGCCACGGTGGGTTCACGGGGCTGGTGCTCGGCTCGGTGAGCGAGAAGTGCGCGCACCACAGTCGCTGTCCCGTCGTGATCGTCCCGAAGAACGACGGTGTCACCAGCGACGAGGGATGACTGAGCGACGGGGACCGGGCTCGGGGAGCCTCGCCCCGCCGCCCGGCGGTGGTTCGGGGCGCCGGCGCCACGTTGGACGGGCGCCGGGGCAGGAGGAGGCGTCATGCTGACGGGCCTGGTCGTGGTGGACATGCTGAACGACTTCGTGGACGGGGTGCTCGCCAACCCGGCCGCGAAGGAGATCGTCGGGCCGATCGCGGCGCTGATCGCGCGGGCACGCACCAGCCAGGACTGGCTGGTGGTCTACGCCAACGACGCCCACCGTCCCGCCGATCCGGAGCTGCGCATCTACCCGCCCCACGCGATGGCGGGAACGGCGGGCGCCGCCGTCGTCGACGAGCTTCGGCCTGCGCCGGGCGACCTGGTCGTCGAGAAGCGCTACTACTCCGCCTTCACCGAGACCGCGCTCGACGACCTGCTGCGCACCCGCGGCGTCGCCCGGCTGGTCGTCGTCGGCCAGCACACCGACTGCTGCGTCCGCCACACGAGCTACGACGCCTTCGTCCACACCTTCGAGCTCGCCGTGTGCCCCGACGCCACGACCGTGTTCGAGCCCGGCTCTAACGAACCGGTCGCGGCACGCCAGCAGCGTGCCCTCGAGTACCTCCACTCGTACTACAGGGCGCGCCTCGTCCCGTCGACCTCGGTCGCGTAGCAGGCGCCGCGCGCTCGCGAACCTCGCCCGCCGGCCGGGCATCGTCGAGGCCTCCTACGCCATGACGGAGGTTCCGGCTGGGGGTTCCGGGTCGACGCGGTCGCGGCGACCGATGCCGAGCGGGGCGGTGTCGTTTCGGCGCGCGGCGCGGGTGTAGCGCTCTCGTGCCGTCGCCGCTCGCCCGAGGTGGGTCAGCACTGGCGAGACGCGGCCGTCGTCCCGGGGCCCTGCGCCGTGGCAAGCTGCCGGCGGCCGCCGAAGCGTCGTAGCGGGGCGGGTGCGCGTCAGGGGCGGGGGTGAATGCACGATGACGGCCGTGCTGAGCGCGGGGAAGTTGCCGGTCGAGCTCTTGCGCCGGCTGATCGGCGCGGGCGGGCCCTTGCCGCGCGAGGTGCTGGTCGGGCCGGCCATCGGCGAGGACGCCTGCGCGATCGACCTGCCGGCCGGGGTCCTCGTGGTCGCCACCGACCCGGTCACGCTCGCACGCCGGGGCGCTGGCCGGTACGCGGTCACCGTTAACGCCAATGACGTCGCCTCGATGGGGGTGCGCCCACGGTGGTTCCTCATGACCGTCCTGCTCCCCGAGGGCTCCACCGACGCCGACGCCGAGTCGCTCTTCTCCGACGTCCGGGAGTCGCTCCAGCGGATCGGCGCCGCGCTCGTCGGGGGCCACACCGAGATCAGCTCCGCCGTGACCCGGCCGGTCGTCGTGGGTCAGATGCTCGGCGTCGCCGGGGAGGGATCCGTTGTCACCACCGGAGGCGCGCGACCCGGCGACGTCCTCGTGCAGGTGGGCCTCGCTCCGCTCGAAGGGGCGGCGATCCTCGCCGCCGAGGCCGCAGCGCGTCTCGACGGTCTCGACCCCGACGTCGTGCGCGCGGCTGCAGCTGCCCTCGACGAGCCGGGCATCTCGGTGGTCGAGAGCGCCCTCCTCGCCGCAGAGCTCGGTGCCACCTCGCTGCACGATCCCACCGAGGGAGGGCTGGCGGCCGCGCTGCACGAGCTCGCCGCCGCCGCCGGCGTGCGCCTTCGCGTCCGGCGCGAGCGTCTGCTGTGGTTCGGCCCAGCCATCGCGGTGTGCGACGCGGTCGGCGCCGATCCCTGGGCGACGTTGGCGTCGGGAGCCCTGCTCGCGACCTTCGGTCCGGGAGTCGGCCCCGCGGCCGTCGAGACGCTGAACGCGCGCGGCCACCGGGCGGCCGTCATCGGCTCGGTGGAGGTGGGAGCTGGCGTCGACGACGATCGTGGACGAGCCATCCTCTGGCCGGCGCGCGACGAGCTGAACCGCCTGCTCGACGGCTGACGCCCGCCCCGAGCGCGACAGGGCCTACGAACGATCTTCCTTCGCCGGCATTGTCCGGATCAGGTCATCGGGGTCGCCAACCCGTGAAGGTCAGCCTCTCAGCCTTTCGGCTCCCTCTCCCGTTCGTAGGCACGGTTAATGTCGCGCATTCGACGAGCGCCCGGTAGGGCCGAACGTCACCCGTCAACGCTCGTCGAGCGGGGACCGCCATTTCACGTCTCCTGGCGCCACGCTCACGTGCCGAGCGTGCAGATCAAGGCCGTTCCAGAAGACGTCCACGCCGAGCTACGTCGACGCGCAGCGAACCAGGGAAAGTCGCTCCGGGAGTACCTGCTCGGTCGCCTCGTCGAGGAGGCCCGTCGGCCCGACCTCAACGACCTCCTGGCCCGCGCTGGTCAGCGGAGCGGCGGTCACGTGTCCTTCGGCTTCGCGAGTGATGCGGTCCGCGAAGATCGAGATGCGCGTCGGTCGTCGTTGGCGCATCGGTCATCGCTCCTGCGCTCGCAGACGACGACGCTGATGGCGACCGTGCCCGCGAACGCCTGCGCGGGGCACGCGTCGTTGGCTCGGAGGTGCTCGACCTCGAAGTCGTCTCCGTGATTCGCAAGGCCCTTCTCGCCGGCGCGCTGGACGAGCGCCGGGCAGCCATGGCGCTCGCGGACCTCGCTGATCTCGCCCTGGAACGAGTGAGTCGCCGACCGGTGCTGGCGCGGATACGGGAGCTGCAGCCGAACGTCACGGCCTATGACGCCGCGTACGTGGCCCTGGCCGAGACGATCGGCGCGCCGTTCGTCACCGCCGATCACCGGCGAGTGTAGCTAACCGTAGCCCTTGATGCTACAGTTCACGCGTGACCAAGACCATTGCCCAACGCGAACTGCGCAACGACAACGCAAAGGTGATCGACGCGGTTGCCTCCGGGGAGACGTTCGTCGTCACCCGCAATGGCGTCCCGGTGGCCGAGCTCCGCCCGATCCGAAGGGCGCGTCGGAGCTTCGTGCCGAAGACCGACCTCATGGCGCTCGCGGCCTCGGGACCGCACGTCGACCTCGCGCAGTTCCGATCCGACCTCGATCGCATCGTCGACCAGAGCCTGTAGGTGTCCACCGGACTGCTGGACACGTCCGTGGTCATCGACTGGGACGACCCCGATGTCGCTGCCGCGCTCCCCGACGAGGCGGCGATCTGTGCGATCACCCTTGCCGAGCTGACCGCCGGTCCACATCTCGCCGCGACAGCCACCGAAGGTGCGCGCCGACAAGCTCGACTCCAGCAGCTCGAGGCGACCTTCGAACCGATTCCCTTCGACGTTGCCGCTGCTCGCAGCTACGGCCAGATCGTCGCCGCCGTCGTCGAGACCGGTCGCTCCCACCGGCGCCGTATCGCTGACCTGCTCATCGCCGCGACGGCCCATGCGAACGGACTGACGCTCTACACGCGCAACCCGGACGATTTCACTGGCCTGGGGACCCTCATGGAGGTCGTCGGAATCTGACGGCAAGACGCTCGTCCCGCCCGGCCGCTGATCTCGAACAGTTCGAGTAGCGATGTGGAGGTGACCGGCCGTGGTCTGAGCATGTCGTTCTGAGAACACATATCCGCTGGTCGTGGGCTCGTCGATCCGTCCCGCCTTGTCTGCCTTCACACAGCGCCCCCGCGCCGGGCAGGCGGCACAGGTTCGCAGGGGGAACGAGAAGCGCCGGCCGGGGCGGCCCTTGTGGTCCTTCTCGGCCTTCGCGTCGGTCGTGGTGACCCCGGCGGGGCAGGTCACGGTGCCGGCCTTGGTGTCGATCGCGAAGTCGGTCTTCGGGAACCGACCGGCGTTGGTGACCGGGGGGACCTTGGCGACGAGGTCGACACCGGCCTCCTCGGTCGCCTCGCGCAGCTCGGGGTCGGAGTAGGCCATGTCGCCAAGCAGGGTCCCGACGTCGACGCTGTCGATCTCCTGCGCCGCGGCGAGGAGCGGGAGGGTGCCGTCGGCGTCCGAGGCGTTGCCGGCGCGCACCGCGACGCCGAGGACGAGCTCTGTCTCCTCGTCGGTCATCACGTCGAGCTTGTGGCCGTCAAAGCGCCTGGACGCGGACTTGCGGCCGTGGCGCACCTCGGGATCGGCGACCGAGATGACCCGGTCGGGGGCGACGCCCTGGCGGATCTGCGACGAGCCGTCCTCGCCGTCTTCGATGTCCTGGTCGACGACTCTTCGAAGGAGGGCGACCGCCTCGGCAACGCCGGCGTCCTCGATCGTCTCCGCCTCGGCGAGCACCACCTTCACGACAGCGACGAGCGCGGCGAGGTAGGCGCGGCGCCCGGCCTTGTCCTGCCAGTCGATGTCGGGCTTCTCGCCGACGTGGGGCGTCGCGGCGTCGCGTGCCCTGGTGGACAGCGCATCGCCCGCACCGGCCACGACCTTTGCGAGGAAGCCCCGCACGAGGTCGTAGGTGTCACCGACCGCCCCGGCGCCATGGACCGGCGAGGAGTCGATGATCGCCGTGAGCTTGCCCCGGAGCACGCCGGTCTCGACGGCCTTTTCGAGTGTCTTCTCGAACAGGTGCCGGTCGTCCTCCTCGAGCACGAGCCGGGAGCGGAACAGGCTGAAGGTCGTCGCCCCGATGCCCGAGAAGTCGTCGTCGACGCCCATCGCGGCGCGCCAGTCCAAGTCGACGCGGGTCCGCCGTGCCGACTCTCGGTCCGAGGTCTTGTCGTGCGTCGCGCAGAGCAGCGCTCGGACCATCACCGACGGCGGGTGCGAGGGCCGGCCGGACGTGTCCGAGTAGAGGCGGGCGAAGTCCTCGTCGGCCACGATCTCATGACCATGGAGGGCGAGGCGCTCGTAGAAGGAGTTCTTCGTCAGGCGCTCGTCGTGCAAGAGTGCCGTCGAAAAGAGCGAGCCTTGCGGATCAACCCGACCGAGCACCGAGGCCTCCCGGAAGCCGGAGAACGACAGCACCGTCATTCTTCCAGCCCCGTCCGCAGATCGCGAATCCTGCGGTCGACTTTCCGCTCACTCACCTAGTAGCAAACGGAACTGGACGAGCCGAGCCGTCTCGTCGCCAAGATCGAGCAGGCCGTCACCACCAAGAGGTGTGTTGGCCGCTAGCTCGTCCACCGGCACAGCGCGCTAGCCCGAGCAGTCCACAGCGACTTCGAGCGCTGCACAGACCTGCCTCATTCGTTCGTCGCTCAGTCGACCAAGCCGTTCGACGAGGACTGCGACTGAAACGCTCTCCACTGAGTCGAGATTGATCCCGCAACGCCGAGGAACCGGATCGTCGCCAGGTTCCAACACCACCTCACTCGCCAAGCCGCGGATTGTCGTCGTACAGGGAGCGATGAGGGTCCGCCGGAGTCTCGGAATTGCGACGTCCCGTGAAAGCACGACAACGGGTCTCCGGCCGATCTCTGACAGCTCGCACCACCACACTTCGCCCCGCGCGGGCACCGCGCTCATGACGCTGCTGCAGCCTCGCGGAACGAGGCGAGATCCCCCCACTCATCGGGTTCGCTGAGCGGCTGCTCGTCGTACGCGGAATAGGAGGTGTCGATCTCAACTGCACGATGCCGAGCGAGCAGCGCCGCGAGCGCCTCGTCCAGCAGCGCTGCATCGGTCGAACTCACGCGCAGGCGGCGGGCGCTCTCCAGGAGGTTCTCGTCCACGGTAGTGCTTACCCGTATTCTGCTCATGCCACAATTATGCCACGCGGCCGTGACAGCAGATGTTCGCCGACAAAAAGAGATGGCCAAGAGAGCTCTCCGCGAGAGGTTCGCGCCATGACACTCTGTGGAGCTCAGCGGACAGCATACGAACCGCTTCCTCTTGATCGACTGTGTGGCAAAGCTCGGCTGCTACGTGGCAGCTGAACCGCAGGGTCCAACGGCCCTCCTGCCCAGACAGCCGTGGGCATCGCCCGGTCTCGACGCTCGACGCCCGCGAAGTGAGCCCGTTCCGGACGAGAACAGCGTCAGGCGGCGACCGTCACGGCCAGCAGCTGGGGCGTCCCGACCTCCTCGGGGACGGACTCACCGTCAGCCCGTAGCCCGGCGATGTGAACCTCGATGGCCTCGACGGCCCGCTGCCGGCACTCCTCGACCGTCGCGCCACGGGTAAAGCAGGCGGGGAGGGCTGGGACGGACACGAAATAGCTTCCGCTCTCCTCCGGCTCGACCACGATCGTGTAGGTGCGCATTGGCTTCATCCTGACGAGGTCCTCGCGACCAACCTCCTATCAGCCGTCCGGATCGACCGGGTCCTGCTCCCCGCCATGATCGCCCAAGGCGCCGGGGCCATCGTGCACGTCGCGTCGCCGCAATGGAAACGACCCCCCCTCCTCCCCCCGCCTACGGGCCGGCCAAAGCCGCCCTCGTCAGCTACAGCAAGGTTCTCGCAACCGAACTCGGCCCCCGCGGCATCCGGGTCAACACCATCACCCCCGGTTTCATCTCCACCAGCGCCGCCGAACGACGGATCGCCCAGATACAGGCCGACCACGGCACCGACCGCCAACAAGCCGAGACCGAGCTCCTCGCCACCATCGGAGGAGTCCCCCTCGGACGGCCCGGCGCACCCGAGGAAGTAGCCGGCCTGGCAGCCTTCCTCGTCTCAGACGGCGCCTCCTACATCACCGGCACCGAGATCGTCATCGACGGCGGCAACCACCGAAGTATCTAGTTCGAGCGTAAAATGCACCATGGGAGTTCGCCACGTGACGGGCACCTTCGCCGGACGCCGACCGCAACAACGTCGACGTCACGCCCCAGAGGACCAACCCCACGAAATCACCGCCTGGAGCAGGGTCTGGCGCTACTGAGGTTGCCGTACCGACTCCACCTCCCTCGGCGGCGCGAACACGCCTCGACGAAAAGCGATCCCTACCTGCTCCGTCGGATCGTCACGGTCGCGGAGGCCGGTCCGGCCATCCTGCCGCGTCGAACACGGCAACCGGGTCGAGGTAGTCCCGCCAGTGGGTGACCTTGCCGCCCCTGACCGTGACGATCGACGCGAACCGGTTGTCGTACGGCCGGCCCGTCTGCACTGATGCGCCGTGCACCTCGTATTCGAGGACGACCACCGACGCATCGAGATCCCGGTAAACGCGGAGATTGTCGGCGGCATGGACGGCCATGTAGTCGTCGTAGTCCCGGTAGAGGTCAATGACCCCTTGACGACCCTCGACACGCCTGGGATAGCCAGGCACAGAGATGACGTACTCGAAGACCACGTCGTCGACCAGAAGATCGAAGAAGTCCTCGCCGTGCGCCCACCCATCCAGACCCTCACGAATAATGCGGAAGAAGGGCCCGTCGGACCCGAAGTTCGACTTCTCGTCGACGAACTTGGTCATCGGTCCTCTCAGGTGGAAGTACTCATGGCGCCCCTCGGGCCTCGCTATCCGGCAAACGTCGCGAAGGTCCAGTGATTGCCGTCGGGGTCCTCCACGGTGAAGTCGCGAGACGGATAGTCCGTCTGGTCCACGATCGGATGAACCACTGTCGCGCCGATCGAACGCGCTCGCTCCAACACGACGTCAGGATCAGAAGTCACGACATGAAGAGAACTGGTCCCCGGCCGACACGGGGTAGCACGCTCGTCCGTGCTGGAGAGCAGCACACGACCGCCGTCTGGCCAATCCAACTGGCAGTGATGAACGGATCCGCCCCGCTCTCCAGGGATCATCAGATCCTCGGTGAACCCGAGCGCCAGCAACCAGGCGCGCAACGCCAACGCGTCGTCACTGACGACGCTCGCCCAGATGCTCGGCTGACGGACACCGCTCGTACGAAGCGTCATAGCTGGCGTCGAAACTAGTCCCCTCACCTGGCCGCGACCATCCAACGACGGTCGCGCAGCTCGACATCGCCTCACACGGAGAGTCTCGCCGAGGGCCTCGGGGGTAGGCGCTGGTTCTCCACCCGGATGCGCTGCCGTACGCAACTGATCAGGTCCTCGCGGAAGATGTGAGCAGCCTCGCAGAACCCTCGACCCTGGTAAGCGCCCCGCTACCAGCCCTTTCGCCGCGATCGCAACGAGGAAGCCACCGGTTCATGTGTTGCTGAGGTCATTCTTCGTTCGCGGACGTCCGCACCTCTGCTCACGCGAACGCCGTGGTAGTGGAGGTGAGCGGACAGCATACGAACCGCTTGCTGCTCATCGAAGGCGCGGTACTGCATCCCGGGCGCCAAGGATGGCAGGTGCGGCACCGTCCTCCGTCCCGGAGGGTGGGCAGACCACTGGAACTACGATGGGGAGCATGAGCGCGTCGGCCACCACAACGCTCTCCGAGCCGCCCAGGCTTGCCGCGCTGCGCGCTCGTCGCGACGAGATCCTTCGCCTCGCGGCCCGACGCGGCGTGTCAAACGTCCGGATCTTCGGCTCGGTGGCCCGCGGCGACGCGACGGTCGACAGCGACATCGATCTCCTCGTCGACTTCGACACGAGCCACCGGGGTCTCGACCTGTTCGCCTTCGCCCGTGAGGTCGAGGAACTGCTCGGTCATCGGGTTGACGTCGGCACCGACGTTCACCCGGTCGTCCGTAAGAAGGTCGAGGCGGAAGCCGTCCCCTTGTGACCGACCACGACGACGCGCTCTACCTCGCACATATCAGCGAGGCTGTAGCGCTCATCGAGCGGAGTGCCGGCGTCGCGGTCCCGAAGCGCTGACGACCGACGAAGACCTCCGGGACGCAACCATCTACCGCCTTCAAACGCTCGCCGAGTCAACACAGCGCCTGTCTCCCGACCTGAAGGCTGCCCATCCGAAGATTCCCTGGGCCGACGTCGCCGGGTTGCGGAACCGACTCGTCCACGGATCAATACCACTAACTTAAAGTGACACTCGTGGTATTCTCCAAACCGTGCCTCGTGCCGGCCAGGTGAAGCCACCCGATGATGAGCGGCTATCGGACCGGGTCGCGCTCGGGGTGCTGACGCGGCTCGTTCCTCGCCAGCTCGTCGACGAGGTGCTGGCCGAGACGGGGCGTCGAGAGCAACGGGTTCGCCTCCTGCCGGCACGGATGGTCGTCTACTACGTGATGGCGCTCGCGTTGTTCTTCGGGGACGGCTATGAGGAGGTGATGCGTCGCCTCGTTGGGTCTCTGCGCCATATGGGCGCCTGGCAGCGCAGCTGGGTGGTGCCGTCGACCGCGGCACTGACGAAGGCCCGGGCGCGTCTTGGTCCCGAGCCGCTCCGGGTGCTGTTCGAAAAGGTGGCGGTGCCGATGGCCCCGGTGGGGCTCCCGGGCGCGTATCTGGCCGGGCGTCGGGTGGTGGCCGTCGACGGGACGAACGTCGATGTGCCCGACAGTCCCGAGAACGTCGAGGAGTTCGGCTATCCCTCCGGAGGTGGCACCTTCCCCCAGGTGCGCGTGATCGCCTTCGCCGAAGCCGGGACCCACGCGGTGACCGCCTTCTCGACCGGCCGGGCCCGGACCGGCGAGCGGGAGCTGTTCGAGAAGCTGCTCGGTCACCTCGGACCTGGAATGCTGCTCCTCGCCGACCGGGGGTTCTTGAGCTACGAGCTGTGGGGCAGCTGCCTCGAGACGGGGGCCGACCTGTGCTGGCGGGCGAGATCGGTGACCGACCTGCCGGTGCTCGAGCTGCTCGCGGACGGCTCGTATCGCTCCAAGCTCTCGAACCCCGACGTCGCGAAGCGGCGTCGGGAGCAGCTCCGGACCCACGTCCGTCGGCTCGTCGAGGTCCCCGGTCACGAGGTCCGGGTGATCGAATACCAGGTGACGGATCGCCACGAGGAGGATGGGACGCCCGAGACCTACCGGCTTGTCACCACGCTCCTCGATCCGGACGAGGCCCCAGCCCCCGAGCTCTGTGCGCTCTACTACCGCCGTTGGGAGCTCGAATCGACCTTCGACGAGGTAAAGACCACCCAACGGGGCGCGGGCATCGTGCTGCGCTCGAAGTCCCCGCCGATGGTCCTCCAAGAGCTCTATGCGCTCTTCCTCACCCACTACGCGGTGCGCGAGCTGATGGTGCACGCGGCCGAGGCCACCGAGGTCGAGCTCGAACGGCTCTCCTTCGTCCGATCGCTCCGCCTGGTCCGTCGCCACGTGACCGACCAGGCGGCTTTTTCCCCCTGACCGCCTCGAAGAGTCCCTCGTCGAGGCCCGAGCAGAGATCCTCGAGCGGCCGAACCCGACTCGTCGACAGCGCAGCAATCCCCGGGCGGTGAAACGAGCCAGCCACAACAGCTATCCGGTGCGAAAGCCCCGGCACATCCCCCGCCGCTACCCCGAGCCGGCCACGGTTGTCGTCCTGCGGAGGCCAATACAGCAGGTCACTCTAAGTTAGTGGTATTGGTCCACGGATACCTCGGCGTCAATCTCGACATCGTGTGGGACATCGTCGAACGCGAGCTGCCGGCTCTGGCCCGGATGGCTCGGGTCGAGCTCACCCTCCGCCGCTCCCGCGAGAGGCCTGGTCGCGATCCTGGTGAAGACCTCGGGATCGGATTCTGACAAACGAAACGCGGTGCTCTGTCCACCCTGGTTCGGGCACCGTTCCATGGGGCACGGCTGCCTCCCTGGTCAGGAAGGCGGTGG
>DATKQY010000043.1:0-30206 GCA_035532475.1 Acidimicrobiales bacterium
GCTGACCCCCGTGGCGTGAGCGGCGTCCTCGAAGGAAAGGTGGCGATCGTCACCGGCGCCGCGCGCGGCATCGGCCGGGCGACGGCCTCGCTCCTCGCCGGCCAGGGTGCCGCGGTGGTCGTGAACGACCTCGACGCGGAGGCGCTCGCGGGGGCCGCTCAGGCGATCGAGGGCCGGGTGGTCGCCGTCCCGGGCGACATCACCGATCCCGCCGTGCCCGACGCCCTCGTCGCGCGCGCCGTCGACGAGCTCGGCGGCGTCGACATCGTCGTCAACAATGCCGGCTACACCTGGGACGGGGTGATCCACAAGCTCGGTGACGCGCAGCTCGACGCGATGCTGCAGGTCCACCTGGTCGGTGCCTTCCGCCTCCTGCGCGCGGCGGGCGGGGTGATGCGGGAGGCGGCGAAGCGCGAGCGCGACCGGGGTGAGGAGGTGTTCCGCAAGGTCGTCAACGTCACGTCGATCTCGGGGACCATGGGCAACCCGGGGCAGGCGAACTACGCGGCCGCGAAAGCGGGCGTCCTCGGGCTGACGAAGACCCTCGCCAAGGAGTGGGGCCCGCTGAAGATCAACGTCAACGCGGTGGCGTTCGGCTTCGTCGAGACCCGCCTCACCGCGCCCGCCGACCTCGCGGCGCCGCTCGAGCGCGCCGGCCAGGCGGTGCGCATCGGCATCCCGGCGCCGCTTCGCGACGCGGTGTTCGCCAGCATCCCCCTCGGTCGGTCCGCCTCGCCCGCCGAGGCCGCCGGAGCGATCTTCCTCCTCTGCACGCCGTGGTCCGACCTCGTCCACGGACAGGTCGTCACCGTCGCCGGCGGGCTCAGTGCCGGGATGGAGAGCTGACGGCCGGCTGCGCCTACAGACGCGCCCTGATCGCCTCGACGAGCTTCGGCAGCACCTGGTGGACGTCGCCCACGACGCCGAGGTCCGCCAGGCCGAAGATGGGCGCCGAGGGGTCCTTGTTCACCGCGACGACATGCTGCGCCCCGCGCATGCCGACGAGGTGCTGGGTGGCGCCGGAGATGCCGAAAGCGAGGTAGACCACCGGCTTGACGGTCTTGCCGGTCTGTCCCACCTGGTAGGCGTAGGGGACCCAGCCGGCGTCAACGATGGCGCGAGAGGCGGCGGGGGCGCCGCCGAGGAGCCCGGCGAGCTCCTCCACGAGCGCGTAGTGCTCCGGCGAGCCGAGCCCGCGGCCCCCCGACACGACGACGCTGGCATCGTCGAGGCTCGGCCCGCCGCGGCTCTCCACGTGGCGGGCGAGCACCTGCGCGGCGTCGGTCGGCCCGGCGGGGGGCGCCTCCAGCTCGATGAGCTCGGCGGCGCCGTCGGCGACGGGCTCGGCCGCGAACGACTTCGGGCGCACGAGGAACAGCGCCGGGCCTGGCCCGGTGAAACGGGCCCGGACCACCCGGGAGCCGCCGAGGACGGCATGGGAGCTGACGAGCGCGCCGCCGACGTCGTCCAGGCCGACGACGTTGGTCAGCACCGGCAGGTCGAGGCGTGCCGAAAGGCGGGCGAGCACGTCGCGGCCGTCGTAGGTGGTCGCCGCGAGCACGGCATCGGGGAGGTCGCCCGCACCGAGCCCGCCGGCGACGGCGGCCGCGACGCGCGGTGCCGCCAAGGCGCCGTCGAGATCCCCGAGGCTGAAGCAGCGCCGCGCCCCGTGTGCACCGAGCTCCACTGCCGCACCGGCCGCACCGGCGCCCCAGGTGAGGGCGTCGACCTCGCCGGCGAGGTGGCGCGCCTGGCCGATGAGCTCCAGCGCCACCGTGAGCGGACGGCCGTCGCGCTGCTCGGCCAGCACCAGGATCCTGCTCATCGCCGCCATCAGAGGACCTTCCACTCCTCGAGCAGGGCGAGGATGCGGCGGTAGCCCTCGCCGTCGTCGACGACGACCTCTCCCGCCGCGCGCTCGCCGACCGGCTCGATCGAGACGACCTCCTGGCGTGCCCCCACGGCACCGACCTCTGCTGGGTCGATCCCGAGATCGGCGAGCCCGAGCTGCTCGACCGGCTTGGACTTGGCGCCCATGATCCCCTTGAACGACGGGTAGCGCACCTCGACCACGCCGGCGGTCACCGTCACGACGGCGGGCAGCGGGCAGATCACCTCGTCGTAGCCGCCCTCGGTCTGGCGCTCGACCCGCAGTCCCGTCGCGCCGACCTCGACGTGGCGGGCGAAGCTCACCGAGGGGAGGCCGAGCAGCTCGGCGAGCTGGACGGGGACCGTCCCGGTGTAGCCGTCGGTCGACTCCGTGGCCGCCACGACCAGGTCGGCGCCGATGCGGCGAACGACGGCGGCGAGGACCTTCGCAGTGCCGAGCGCGTCGCTCCCGGCGAGGCGGGGATCGGAGACGACGACCGCCTTCGCGGCGCCCATGGCGAGCGCCGTGCGCAGCCCGGAGCTCTCCCCGTCGGGGACCATGGAGACGAGGGTCACCTCGCCGCCGCCCGCCTGCTCGACCAGTCGGAGCGCCATCTCGACGCCGTAGCTGTCGGAGTCGTCGAGCACGAGGCCGCCGCTTCGCACAAGGGTGCGAGTCTCGGGGTCGAAGTCCGCCGGTGCCTCCGGGTCGGGGATCTGCTTGACGAGGACGGCGACGTCCACGAACCACCTGCCGATCTTGCGCTCCCGTCGCGCGCCCAACGGCACGACGACCTCTGTGATCGACCCGAAGCTAGTGCGGCCGGTGTCGGCTGGCCAACGGCGTTCGGGCCGTCACGACCAGACACTGAAGCACATCGCGGTGCCGGTCCCTGCGGGCGACCGGTAGCCGGCGACGTAGTCGATCACCTCCATGTCGCGCCCGCGCAGCGCACCGCCCGCGGCCAGCCAGTTCAGGATCTCCGAGGTGCCCGAGCGGAGGTGCTTGCGCTCGATCGCTGCCAGGTCGGCGCCGTCGTGACGGGCGAGCGCCCCGAGGACGCGCCGGTCGAGCTCCTCGTTGATCACGAAGTGGCTGAGCCCGCCGCTCGCGACCACCACCACCCGGCACGGCTCCGGCCACGCCGCGATCGCCTCGGCGAGGGCCTCGCCGAACGCGTAGCAGCGCGCCGCGGACGGCACGTTCGGCGGGTAGTAGGTGTTGACGAAGACCGGCACCATCGGCACGTGGCCGGCCAGACCGAGGCGACGCCGAACAAAGGTGAAGGCGTGGCCGAGGGAGCGGCCCTCGTGCTGGCGCGAGAAGCGGTTGACGTCGAAGTCACGGGCCGTCAGGTGCTCCACGAGGTGGAGGCTGAGCGCCGGCTGCGAGCGGTAGACGTCGCCGTCGGGAGCGTGGGCCGCCCACAGCGCCTCTTGAAGTCCGAGCGGCATCCTCGCCCTGACGGCGGCGCTCGGCGCCAGATCCGCCAGCTGCTCGCCGAGGAAGAGCGAGAACGTCGACGTCCCGTCGTCGCCGAACAGCTCCTCCTGGTCGTCGCCGATGACGACCACGACGTCCGGACGGGCCACCTCGAGCCGGCGACCGAGCTCGGCGATGGCCGCCTGGCACCGCTGGTACTTGCCCTCCCATGCCGCCGTGCCGAGCTCGGCGGCGACGGCCGGATCTGCTGCGGCGAGGAGGTCGTCGTAGCTGTGGTACTCGCCGTCGACCCCGAGCAGGCGGCTGTTCGCCCGGTCGCGGGCCGCGTGGTCGGACCAGGTCGAAACGGGCGTGCTGAGCTGGGGCGTGTGGGACGTGCCGAGGCCCATCACGAGCTCGGCCATGCGACCTTCCCAACGCGCGTTCCGAGCGCCACCGCGACCTCGCGACGCCGGCGGCGACCGCCTAGCCGAGACCGCCGAGACCGGAGGTGTACGTGCTCATCCGGTGCAGCTCGCTCGTGCGCAGCGCGTCGGCGAGCGACTTCTTCTCGAGCGCGCGGATGATCGCCCGGTGCTCCTTCAGCGTCCGCTTCTTGCCCTCGGGCGACGCGAGGCTCCTCGCGGTGTTGGCGTCGATCATCGTCCAGAGCCGGTTCACCTCGCCGAAGATCACCGTGAGCGGCGACAGCGAGAAGATCGTGAAGTGGAACGTCCGGTTGAGGTTGATGAAGCGGGCGGCCTCGTCGCTCATGACGAGCTCTTCCATCTCGGCGTTCAGCCGCCGCAGCGTCGCGAGCTCCTCCGCCGTCGGCCAGCGCGCCGTCCTGATCAGCTCCGGCTCGAGCAGGTCGAGCATCCGGTTGATCTGCGCGATGTCGTCCTTCTCCCGCCGCGCCACGAAGTAGCCACGGTGACGGCGGTACTCGAGCAGCTCCTGCTCGGTGAGGATCCGCAGCGCCTCGCGGACGGGAAGCCGGCTGACCTGCAGGAGATCGGCCATCTCCTCCTGCCTCAGCTGGACGCCGGGCAGCAGGGAGCCGTCCATGATCCACGACCGCAGCTGGGCCACGACCTGGTCGACCGGCCCGGCGTCGGGGGAGGTCGGATCGACGTCGCTGCGCAGCATGGCCGTGGCGGGCTTCTTTGCACTGAAGGGACCGGGACGCGCTGAGCATAACGTGTCGTCTGGCCCCACTCACCGAACGTGGCCCGTCGGCGGGTGCGGGCGTCACCCGAGGCGCGAGTACACGGTGCGGGCGTTGCGCTCGAAGATCGCTTCCCGCTCGTCCGGACCGAGCACGTCGAGCCCCTCGATGAGCGGCTTCAGGTCGTCGAGGGGACCGCCGCTCCCCGGTCGCTCGGTGCCGAACATCACCCGCTTCGCGCCGACGGTCTCGACGAGCAGGCGGAGCGCCCCGGTCGTGTACAGGCAGGTGTCGAACCAGAACCGCCGCAGCGTCTGCTCGAACGGCTCCGTCTCGGGATGCCTCGCCCGGGTGTTCATGTCATGGGCGACCCACCGGCCGAGCTGGTAGGGGACCGACCCGCCGCCGTGGGGCACGACGACCTTCAGCGCCGGGAAGGCCTCGAAGACCTTGCCCCGGATCATCGAGAGGATCGCCAGGCTCTCCTCGGTGATGAAGTGCTCGCTGTAGTTCTCCCGGCCGTAGCAGCCGGAGGAGTGGACGAGCACGGGCACGTCCATCGCGACGAGGCGCTCGTAGAGCGGGAACCAGTACTCGTCGCCGAGGACGGGCGAGGTGCCAGCGCCCTCGCTCGGGTCCGGGTTGAGCAGCGCCCCGACGAAGCCGAGCTCGTTCACCGCGCGATCCAGCTCCTCGAACACGTCGCTCACCGGTGCGCCGGCGACCTGCGGCAGGCCGGCGACCCCTTTGATCCGCTCGGGGTGCTCCCGGGCCTGCAGGGCGATGGCGTCGTTGTAGAGGCCGATCCACCAGTGGACGATCTCGCCAGGTCGGTGGGAGTGCTTCATGACGAACGGCCGTGGCGAGGTGAGCTGGATGTCGGTCCCCACCTCGTCCATCAGCTTCAGCTGGCGTTCGGCGCCGTGCAGCAGGTCGTCGCGGAGCGGATCCACCCGCGGGCGTGCGCCGTAGGTGCCCGATGCCTCGAGGGTGGTCCAGACGGCGTGGAGGGCAGGGCCGGCGACCACATGGGCGTGGCTGTCGATGATCATGCTCACCCTCCTCGGGGGGCCGGCCGCGGACGCGACCGCCGCGGAGCATATCTGCGGATCCAACATCGGGCGCTTCGCCACTCGGGCGCGGGCCGGCTGGAAGGTGCTCGGCGGCCTCTTCGCGCCGGCCAGGGCCGCGAGCGCGGATGCGCCGAGGTGCTGGCGTTCGGGCTGGAGCCGGCATGCCGCCTGCGGCGACGGCGCCCGGTTCGGCAGTGAGGCCAAGCATACGGATCTTGCGCGTCACACCTATTTGTCGGCCTCAGGCGGCGGTGATCCCCGCGTCCACGAGGTACACGCCGCCGGTCACGTAGCTCGCCTCATCGCTCAGCAGCCACGTGGCGAGGTTCGCGACCTCCTCGGCCGTCCCGTAGCGACCCATCGGCACGCGGGCCGCGACGGACTGCATCAGGCCGTCGGGGTCCTCGGGCGAGAGCTGGCGCGTGAGGGCGCGCGCCATGCGGGTGTCGATGTGGCCCGGAGCGATGGCGTTCACCCGGATTCCGTGTGCCGCCCCCTCTATGGCCGCGCAGCGCGTCAGACCGACGACCGCGTGCTTCGAGGTGATGTAGGGGCTGAAGTTGGGGCCCCCCTTCACCCCGCCCATGGAGGCGGTGTTCACGATCGAGCCACCACCTTGGGCGAGCATCACGCGCAGCACCTCGCGCAGCCCGAGGAAGACGCCACGGCAGTTGACCGCCATGACGCGGTCGAAGTCGGCGACGTCGAGCTCGACGATCGGTGCCATCCGCCCCTCGATCCCCGCGTTGTTGAAGAACAGGTCGATCCGCCCGTACTCCTCGACCGCGCGCCGTACGTAGCCCGCGACCGCCGCCTCGTCGGAGACGTCGGCGCTGAGCGCCAGCGCCCCGAGCTCACCCGCGACCCGGCGTAGCTGCTCCTCCTCGCGGTCGACGAGGACGACGCGCGCGCCGTCAGCGACAAGCCGCGCCCCGACCGCGGCGCCGAAGCCACCCGCGCCGCCGGTGACCACGGCGACCCGATCCTGGAACCGTCCTTCGCCCATCGCTGCCCGCTCCCTCCGGTCGTTCCCACACTGCGATCAACCCGCCACGAGGGGCGCGTCCCACCGCTCCCCAGCGTGCTGCGGCACCAGCACCGGACGCCGCCACTAGCCCCCGCGGACCTGCAGATCCGGGTTCCTCCCGAGGAGGATGTCTTCGTTCCGGCTCCGGATGGCGTCGTCCCAGTCGTGATCGGTGAGGACGTAGAAGCGGTCGTCACGGATCGCTTGGAACAAGATGTCCGCCACCTGCGACGGCGGCATGCCCTGTGCGAGACGCGCGTCGAGCCGGTCGCGGATCTCTTGCCCTTGGCTCGCGCCGGGGGACGCGGTCGCGTTCTGCAGCTCGGCGGGGCGGTTGCGGCTCCCCCGGAACAACCTCGTCGCGATGATCCCCGGGCACAGCGCGCTCACCCCGATATTCGCCTCGCGCTCGCGGAGCTCGGCGTACATCGTCTCGCTGAGCGCGAGCACGGCGTGCTTGGCGATGCCGTACATGTTGCCGCCGCGAACGAGGGCGGTCATCGACACCGTGTTGACGACGTGGCCCTCCTCGCCGTGGGCGAGCATGCCGGGCAGGAAGGTCTGGATGCCGTGGACGACGCTTCGGAAGTTGACGCCCATCGTCCACTGCCAGTCGTTGTCGCTCGCCTCCCAGATGGCGCCGTCCAGGTAGCCCTCGACTCCGGCGTTGTTGCACAGCACGTGGATGTTGCCGTACGCCTCGGCGGCGCGCTCGGCAAGGTGCTCGACGCTCTCGCGCCGGGAGACGTCGGTGTGCACGCCGATGACGTCGTGGCCGGCGTCGCGCAGCTCGGACACCGCACGCTCGAGCGCCGCCAGTTCGACGTCGGCGAGCACGACGCGCATCGACTCCTCGGCGAAGCGCTGGGCGAAGGCCCGGCCCATGCCGCTTCCGGCCCCGGTGACGACGGCGACCTTCCCCCTGAACTCCTGCATCATCCCTCCCGCTCTGGCCACGCCCGGCTCGGCGCGCCCGACAGTGCCGCACGGGGCGGCTCCCGAACCACTAGCGCCAGGGCTGGACGAGCACGCCCACCAGGTCCTGGGGAGCGGCGAGCCGCCTGAACGCGTCGGGCGCGTCGGCGAGCGTGACCCGCTCGCTCACGAGCGGCTCGAAGTCGACCGCGCCGGACGCGACGAGGTGGAGCGCCGCTCGGTAGTGCCCCACGTCGAACGCGCACGATCCCACGAGGTGCAGGTTCTGGCCGACGAACACGGCGAGGTCGACCGGGGCCGGCCCTTGCGGCAGCCCGACCTCCACGATGGTCCCGCCCGCCGCGAGCGCGGGTGTGCACGCCGCGACGGCCTCCTGCGCCCCGGAGCACTCGAAGACGGCGGACACCCGGTCGCCGGTCGCGGCGACGTGGCTCGTGACGCTCGTCTCGCGCGCGTCGAGGACGAGGTCGGCTCCGACCCGGGCGGCGGCGGCGCGACGGCCCGGCGAGCGGCCGAATGCGACGATCCTGCCGGCCCCAGAGGCGCGAAGCGCCAGGATGACGCTCAACCCGATGCTTCCGACCCCGAACACCACGGCGTCGTCACCGGGCGACCACCCGGCGAGCTCCACGGCTCGCAGCGCGACGGCCAACGGCTCGACGTGGGCACCGAGCTCGACGTCGAGGCCATCGGGCAGGGCGTGCAGCTGCGAACCCGGCACCGCCACCAGTTCGGCGAAGCCACCCGGCGCGGTCAGACCGATGTTGGGGCTCGGGCAGAGGAACGGGAACCCCCGCCGGCAGGCGTCGCACGCGCCGCAGCTCCCGAGGGGGTTGACCGCCACCGCCTGCCCGGTGCGCCATTCGCCGGCCCCACGGCCGACCTCGACGATCGTTCCGGCGAACTCGTGGCCGAGCACCGATCCGGGCGCGGCCCGGCCGCTCTCGACCCCGTGGACGTCGGAGCCGCAGATGCCGCACGAGTGCACCGAGACGACCACCTCGCCGGCGCCCGGCACGGGGTCGGGACGTTCGGCGAGGACGACCGCGCCCGGGACGACGGTGAGAGCCCTCACCGGCCGGGCCTCACGCGCCGCCGGACGCGACGCCGAGCGCGGCGCGGCGTTCGGCCACGAGCTGGCGGAGCTCGGCGGCGATGGCCGCCGGCGTCAGCCCGTACCACTCCTGCAAGGCGGCGGGCACGCCGACGGCGAGCTCCTCGTCCGGCAACCCGTGGATCCGCAGCGACGCCGCCACCGCGTTGCGACCGAGGACCTCGGCGACCGTCGCGCCGAGCCCGCCGGTGACGCTGTGCTCCTCCACCGTGAGGATCGCCCCCGTCTCGGCTGCCGCCCGGAGGACCGCCTCGTCGTCGAAGGGCTTGAGGTACGCGGCGTCGAGGACGCCGACGCTCAGCCCCTCGGGCTCGAGCAGCTCAGCGGCGGCCAGGCCGAGCGGGACGCCCACCCCGGTGCCGATCACCGTGGCGTCGGTGCCGGCGCGCACGGGAACGAAGCGGCCGCGCTCGAACCGGGGAGGCTCGGGGTACAGCTCGCGGTCGAGCCCCTCGGAGATGCGGAAGTAGATGGGCCCTGGATGGTCGATCGTGGACCGGACCAGAGCGACGAAGGCATTGTCGCTCGAGGGAGCGACGACCGTCAGGTTGGTGATCGACCGGGCGATCGCGATGTCCTCCACCGCATGGTGGCTCGGCCCGAAAAAGCCCATCGCCAGGCCCGAGAGCCGTGCGACGAACCGGACGGGGAGCTCGTTGTAGGCGAGGTCGGTGCGGATCTGCTCGGCGCACTTGATCGCCCCGAATGGCCCCATCGACAAGACGAAGGGGACGAAGCCGGACGCCGCGAGCCCCGCCGCGACCGACACCGTGTTCGTCTCGGCGATCCCGAGCTCGACGTAGCGCTCGGGGCGCAGCTCGCGCAGCTTGGCGACGACGGCGCCCATGTCGGCGGAGAGGACGACGACGTCGTCGCGCTCGCTGACGAGACGGGCCAGCTCGTCGCCGACGATGTTGGGGCCGCGCGGGCCCGGGCCGGCCTGCTCGTCCTCCTCGACGAAGACGTTCTCCATCTGTGGTGTGGCGTCGGTCACGGCAGCCGTGCCTCGATCTCGCGCACCACCTGGTCGCGCTGGACGGGCGCGAGCAGGCCGAGGTGCCACGCCTGGGGCGACTCCTCCATCATCTTCGAGCCCTTCCCTTTCATGGTCCGAGCGACGATGCAGACCGGCCGGTCCGAGCCCGGGTCCGGCAGCGCGTCGAAGGTCCTCGAGAGCGCCTCGACGTCGTGGCCGTCGACCTCCTGCGCCGTCCAGCCGAACGCCTCGAAGCGCGACGCGAGGGGCTCGATGTTCATCGCCTTGGAGGTCGGTCCTCCCCCGGAGAAGCCGTTGGCGTCGACGATGGCGACCAGGTTGCCGAGCCCGTAGTGGGAGGCGGACATGATGGCCTCCCAGACCTGGCCCTCTTGGAGCTCGCCGTCGCCGGTGAGCACGAAGGTCCGGTAGTCGCGACCGTGCAGGCGGCCGGCGAGCGCGATGCCCACCCCGACGGAGAGGTTGTGGCCGAGGGAGCCCGAGCTGAAGTCGATCCCGGGCGCCGTGCGCATGTTCGGGTGGTCGCTGAGGGGCGAGCCGATCTGGCCGAAGCTCTCCATGTACGACGCCGGGAAGTACCCGAGGTCGGCGAGCACCGGCCACAGGCCCGTCGCCACGTGGCCTTTGCCGAGGAGGAAGCGGTCCCGGTCGCCCCAGCCCGGGTCGTTCGGGTTGAGCCGGAGCGCGCGGTAGTAGAGGACCGAGAAGAGCTCGGCGCAGGAGAACGTGCTCGAGTAGTGACCGAGGCCCGCCCGATCGATCAGCTGGACCGTCTGGAGCCGGATCCAGTCGGCGCGACGCGCGAGCTCCTCGGGCGTCGCCTCGCGGCCCCGCTCGAGCACCGCCGTCTTGCCGTCCGCCGAGAGCGCGGTCATGCACGAACCCCCTGTCCTCGTGGTCGGCGTCGCGGGGGTCCGCGCCGCCAGATGCGCCGGGGCGGAGCGTACCGCGGACGCGCTCGGGTGAGTCCGGCCGCGTTGCGGATCGGCCAGCCGGCTACACGCTCGGGGGAGGTGTCGGCTGAGGTAGTGGGCCAGTTGCTGAGACCAACCCACTCCCGAATGCATGCACCTGAGATACTGTTGGTATGTTGCTCGATGGGTCGTCGCGCCGGCGTCCGCCTGCCCGCCCGCACCGCGTCGCGCCCGGCTCGGCGCGCGTCGTCACCCACCCCGGTGCCGGCGGGATGCCGTGGGTACACTGCCTGTCGAGGACACCACGTCGTAGCTGTGCCACGAGCGACCCTCACATCGGTCGAGGAGGATGGACCCGTGTCAGCACCAGGAACGGACGACGGCGCCTTCACCTCGAGCGGGGCCTACTGCGCGGCTCCCTCGGTGCAGCTCTTCCCCGCGCGCGATGACGACAGCAGCGTCGTAGAGGTCGTCTACCAGCAACTCCGCGAGCAGATCCTCTCCGGACAGCTCGCCCCCGGCGAGGCCCTGTCCGAGTACCGCCTCGCGAGCGCCCTCGGCGCCAGCAGGACGCCGGTGCGCGAGGCGCTCCGCCGCCTCGAGTCGGTGGGCCTGGTGCGCAGCCTCCCCCACCACGGGGTGTTCGTCCGCGAGCTCGGCATCCGCGACGTCATCGAGATCTTCGAGCTGCGCGAGCAGCTCGAGAGCCTCGCCGCGCGCCGAGCCGTCGAGCACCACCACGTGACCCCCGAGCTCGTCGACGAGCTCGAGCAGCGCCAGCGGGAGGCTCTGCAGCTGATCCGCGAGGGGAAGCTCCGGGAGTCGTTCCCGGTGGCGAACCCGATCCATGACCGGATCATCGGCTTCGCCGACAACGCCCGCCTCGTGAACGTGCTCGGCCAGCTCGCCGAGCAGATCCAGCTCCTCGGCATGGTCGGGCTGCGCTCGGCCGGCAGGGCGGAGCAGGTCATCGACGAGCACCTGAAGCTCATCGACGCCCTTCGCCGCAACGATGCCGACGGCGCGGAGGCGGCGATGCGCGAGCACCTGGGCAACGAGGGCAAGGTGCTCGCCCGGGCACTGCTGCCCGCTTCCCTCGCGTAGGGCGCGCCGGGCGCGATCGCCCGCGATGGCGCCAGTCGTGGCACGCCCGTCGACCTCCGGCGCCGGTCCGGCCCAGCCGGGCGCCGCCACCGCACGTGACCCGCGGCGCGCCTCGGCGCCCGGCGCCGGCCCTCAGCGGATCGACTGGTCATCCATCGCACGCAACGCCGCCACCACGCTGACGAGATGGGCTCGCATGGCGCGCTCGGCCCCGTCCCGATCGCGCGCCACCAGCGCGGCGACGACCGCCCGGTGCTCGCAGAGGGAGACCGCTGTCCGGCCGGGCGCGAGCGCGAGCCGGAACTGGAGTCGCACGCTCTGGTTGCGCAGGCGCTCGACGATGCGCGACGCCGTTGGATGGCGGCTGATCTCGCGGATGCGGTGGTGCAGGCGCTGATTGAGCTCGGAGTAGAGCATCAGGTCACCGTTCGCCTGGGCCGCCTCCATCTGAGCGAGCACCGCCCGCAGCTCGTCGGCCTCGGCATCGGTGATGCGCTCGGCGGCCTTCGCGGCGCACAGGCCCTCCATGGCCATGCGCACCTCGGAGATCTCGATCGCCTCGTCGCGCGTGATCGCGCGGACGCGCGCGCCGCGATTGGCCTCACGCTCGACGAGCCCCTCGCCCGCCAGCTCCATCAGCGCCGCGCGCACCGCCCCACGGCTGACTTCGAAGTGCTGGGCGAGGTCGCTCTCGACGAGCCGCTCGTTCGGCGAGTAGTCGCCGCGCACGATCGCATCCCGGATCAGCCCGAGGAGGTCGAGCGCCGCCCCGGCGCCCGGTGCACCCGGCCCCGAGGCACGTGCCCGGGCGGCCGTGCCCGTCATCTCGCGCACCTCGCGTCGGCCTTCGTCCCCACCCTGCCCCGCATGCGTCCCCTCCCCGCCCGGGCGCTGATCGCCCGCTACCCCCCGCCGGACCCGTCACGGGCCACGCCGGCCCCGTCACGGCCACGATTGTCGACGGCCGCGACCGCCGAGACAAGCATCTCCGCCAGCTCGTCCGGCGCCGTGGCGAACGCCTCGTGGTCGCGTTCGATCTCCAGCACCGGCCACCCGCGCGCGCGGGCCTTCGCGGCCTGCGGCCGGAACACCGCCGCCCATCCCGTGCACAGCACGTACGCGGCGGGCACGGCGGTCAGGTCGCCCGTGAGGTGCACGGGCTCCTCATACGAGCGGAACGGGTGCGGGACGAGCCGGCCCATCAGCCACCGCTCCGCTTCCTCGTCGACCACCCCGAGCGCCTTCAGCGAGCGAGGTGGGATCTTCCACCCCTCGCCGTCCTCCGCGGCGAGCCTGCGCATCGTGTCGGCGATCTCGCCGGGGAGGAGCTTCAGCGCGTAGTCGCCCTCGTCGGGAAGGAAGGCGTCGAGGTAGACGAGCTGGCGCAACCTGTCGCGCACCCGCCCCGCGGCGCCGCTGATGACGAGCCCCGCGTAGCTGTGTCCCACGAGGACGACGTCGCTCGCGTCCTCGAACTCGAGCGTCGCGACGAGGTCCTCGACGTGGGAGCGCAGGCCGATGTCGGGGGTGAGCAGGTGGGAGCGGTCGCCGAGCCCGGTGAGGGTCGGCGTCAGCACCTCGTGGCCCGCGCGCCGCAGGCGGGTGGCGACGCGCTGCCAGCACCATCCACCGTGCCAGGCGCCGTGGACGAGCACGAAGGTCGCCATGCTCAGCGCTGCGCGCCGGCGCCGCGGCGCGCTGGCGCCCGACGAGCGCCCGGGGCCTGGCTCACCGGCCGCTCCGCGCCCGCTCGACGGCGACGTTGCCGGGGACGAGCTCCTGCCAGCGGGTCTCCGCAGGCACGACCGCCGCGGCGGCCTCGATCCTGGTGGTGTCCACCGGCCGGTCGAGGCCGATCGGCTCGCCGCCCTCGCCGACGCGGCGAGCCGAGTCGATGAGGAGGCGGCGCATCCGCAAGATGGCGAGGTCCGCCGGCACGACGTGCTCGCGTGAGCGGTCGACGATCGGTCCCATCGAACGCTGCACCGCGCTGTCCTGGACGATCAGGCCGATGAAGCCGGTGCTGCTCGTGCCTGCCGACATCGCCCCGCGGTCCTGCGCCGGCAGGCGGAGCCGGCGGTCCTCGCCCCACACGCCCGGCCGGTCGAGGCCCTGGAGGGCGAGGAAGGTCTCCCGCTCTGGCGGGACCTCCGGGTCCCAGGCGATGACGTACAACGCCGTCTCGACGTCGTTCATCGGCACGAACAGCGAAACGGGGCTTCCCGGCGGGACCCAGGGAGGAACGGCATCACGAACGGCGTCACCCGCACGTAGCGCAGGTCCGGCTCGCCGCCGGCACTCCGCCGCACCGCGGCGTAGTGGAAGCCGAAGTCGGTGTTCTCCACCTCGATCCTCGGCGCGTCGTCCTCGGTCGGGAACCGGTCGCGACCCTGCGCCGTCGTCTCGTAAGCGCCGCCACGGGCGGCGTCCATCTCGTCGTGGTGGAGGATCCCGACGTGCGAGGAGTCGATGACCCCCTCGATCTGCTGGACGAAGTTGCAGTCGAGGACGACCTTGATCGGGACCCGGTGGTCGTCGGCGACCGCCATCCAGTTGTACTCCGGGAACGGGGGCTCCTTCTCGGCCGGCCCGAGGTAGACCCAGACCAGGCCACCGGCTTCGCGAACCGGATAGGCGGGAGC
Organism: Acidimicrobiales bacterium; assembly: GCA_035532475.1. Lineage (GTDB taxonomy): Bacteria > Actinomycetota > Acidimicrobiia > Acidimicrobiales > Bog-793 > DATKQY01. The sequence goes on from DATKQY010000043.1 coordinate 14,268, forward strand.
CTTGACCCGCTCCTTGAACTTCGAGTCGGTCAGGTTCGGCGTCTCCTGGATCGTGCCGTCCACTGCGAACTTCCAGCCGTGGTAGAGGCAGCGGATGCCGCAGTCCTCGACGCGGCCGAGGGCGAGGGACGCTCCACGGTGCGTGCAGAGCTCGTCGAGCACGCCGACCGCGCCGGAGGAGTCGCGAAAGGCCACGAGCCGCTCGCCGAAGAGCTCGAGGGCGACCGGGGGGCAGTCCGGCCCGGGAAGCTCCTCGGACAGGCAGGCCGGCGACCAGTAGCGGCGCAGCATCGTGCCCATCGGCTTCCCGGGGCCCACGCGGCAGAGGTAGTCGTTCTCCTCGCTGGTGAGCATCGTGGACCTTCCTCCGCTTGGTCATCGGGTGCGCGCCACCGTTGCGGCCGCGGCGCGAGACGAGGTGGCGCAGAGCGGTGCTGGCGTGCACGGACGCCCCGCTTTCCCGGCGCACGCTGCGCCGGGATCACCTCTACACCCCGGTGGCCCCCTTCGGACGCAACCGAGTGTAGGAAATTGCAAACAGGACTGTCAACATTCTACGCGCGCCCACGGGTGGCACCGGGGGGGCGCCTCCCGAGCGTGCCGGGGCGCGGGCCGCCGTCGCCCGGCCGACGAAGGGCGAGGTGGCCCGCTGACACCGCCCCGGATAGCGTGACGCCGATGTCGGACCGGACCGGGCTGCTCGAGGACAAGGTCACGATGATCACGGGTGCGAGCTCCGGCATCGGCGCCGCCGCGGCGCGCCTGTTCGCCCGGGAGGGTGCGCTCGTGGTGCTGGCCGCGCGGCGGGGCGAGCGGCTAGAGGCACTCGCGTCCGAGCTCGCCGCCGCAGGCCACGACGCCGAGACCGTCGTCGCCGACGTGTCCTCCCTCGCCGAGGTCCGCTCCGTCGTCGAGCGCGCCCTGTCGGTGCACGGACGGCTCGACTGCGCCTTCAACAACGCCGGCGTCACCTACCTCGGGGGCTGCGCGATCGGGGACTCCGATGAGGCGGACGTGATCCGCCTCATCGACATCAACCTCGTCGGCGTCTGGCGCTGCATCGCCACCGAGGTCCACGCGATGCGCCGCAACGGTGGCGGGTCGATCGTCAACACGAGCAGCATCGGCGGGTTCAGGGCCGGCCCGCGGCTCGGGCCGTACCCGGCGAGCAAGCACGGCGTCATCGGGCTCACGCTCCAAGCGGCCGTCGACCACGGCGCGGAGGGCATCCGCGTCAACTGCGTCGCGCCGGGCGGCACGCTGACCGAGATGATCGACCACTGGTCGACGGCGCTGCCGGGCGTGCACGACATGCTCGGGCACAACCCGCTCGGCCGGGCCGCCCAACCGGAGGAGATCGCCGAGGCGGCCTGCTGGCTGCTCAGCGACCGAGCGTCGTACGTCACCGGCACCGTGCTCACCGCCGACGGGGGGGCCCTTGCCTGAACGCCGGGTCGCCGCGGCGGGCAGGTGAGGTCGTCACGATGCGGCTGCTGATGGCCAGGACGGTCGCCGCGCTCGTCGCCGCGGTGGTCGGTACCGGGGCGGCCGTCGGGCCCTGGGCGGTCCCGGCGGGCGCGGCAGCGGCCCGAGCGGGCGCGGCGCGCTCCGCCCCTGTGCTGTCCTGGCACAGCTGCGACAAGCGCTTCCGCTGCGCCGAGCTCGCCGTGCCGATCTCCTACCTCCGGCCGGGCCGGGGAACGCTCGACCTGTCGGTCGTGATGCTCCCCGCGAGCGGCAAGCACCCCGTCGGCGATCTGGTGACGAACCCCGGGGGGCCGGGGGGCTCGGGCGTCGACTTCCTGGAGCAGGCCTGGAGCTCGTTCCCGGCCTCGCTCCGGGCGTCGTTCAACCTCGTGAGCTTCGACCCGCGCGGGGTCGACCGCAGCGACCCCGTCGTGTGCGCCTCGGCCGCCGAGACCAGGCACCTGCTGGCGCTCGACCCCGCGCCGACCACACCGGCCGAGATCGCCACGGTCGTCACGGCGGTCAAGGGCTACGTCGCCGACTGCAAGGCGCACACCTCGCACCTGCTCCTCGCGAACGTCGGCACGCGCACCACCGTGCTCGACCTGGACCGGCTGCGGGCCGCCCTCGGCGAGCCGAAGCTCGACTACCTGGGACTTTCGTACGGGACGTACATCGGCGAGCTCTACGCCGAGCGCTTCCCCTCGAAGGTGAGAGCGATGATCCTCGACGGCGCGGTCGATCCGGCGCTCAGCACCCAGACGAGCGATCTCCAGCAGGCGCTGGGCTTCGAGACCGACCTCAACGACTTCCTCGCCTGGTGCGACAAGAACGCCACCTGCCACTCCGGCCTCCCCGACGGGGCGCGCAAGGACTACAACCGCCTCTTCGACAGCTTCACCGCCGGTCACAGCATCGTGGCGAACTTCCAGCCGCTCTTCGGCGGCCGCCAGCCCGTCGGTCTCGGCGTCGCGGAGATCGGGGTCGTCAGCGCGCTGTACTCCAAGCAGGACTGGCCCACCCTCGCCCAGGCGCTGTCGACCGGCCTCAGGGGCAACGGCGACCTGCTCGCCGAGCTCGCCTACAACTACGCCGGCCTCCAGGCCGACGGGACCTTCTCGAACATCGACGACGCCAACACGGCGATCAACTGCGTCGACCGCCCCTCCCCGACCACGATCGCCGAGTACCAGGCGCTCGCCCGGCAGCTCGCGGCGAAGGCGCCCGACTTCGGGGCGTCGGAGGCCTGGGGGACGCTCGCCTGCGCGTACTGGCCGGTCCCACCCGCCGGACCGCCGGCGGCGATCCACGCGCCGGGGTCGCCGCCGATCCTCGTGGTCGGCTCGACCGGCGACCCTGCCACCCCGTACGCCTGGGCGCAGGCGGTGGCCTCTCAGCTCGACCACGCCGTCCTGCTCACGCGTGCGGGCAGCGGCCACACGGGCTACTTCTCGAGCGCGTGCGTCCGGAGCTGGGCCGACGGCTACCTCACGTCGCTGACCCTCCCCCCGAAGGGCACGATCTGCCCGAGCAACTGATCGGGCCGGCCGGCCCGGCGGCCGCGCCCTGCGGCGCCCTGTACCAGGCTCGTGCGACTACTCGGCGCGCAGCGACGCGGCGTCCAGCTCGCCGTCGATGACGTAGCGGGCCACGTCGTGGATCTTCCGGTTGCGGTGGCGGGAGTAGCGCCGGAGCAGCTCGAAGGACTCGTCGGTACTGATCCCGAGCGACGCGGCGATCACCCCTTTGGCCTGCTCGATGAGGATCCGAGTCGTGAGGGCGCCCTGCAGTTGATGCGCGAGCTCGTTGGTGACGTCGAACTTGCGCTGGTGGAGGATGCCGATGGTGGCGCTCTCGGCGAGGGTGCGGAGCATCTCGATCTGCAGCGGTGACGGCCGGTGGCCGTAGGGGTCGGCGAGGCTCAGCACGCCGATCGTCTCGTCGCGCAAGCGGAGCGGCACCGTGTGCACCGCAGCGTACCCGGCGGCACGCGAGAGGGGTGCGAACCTCGGCCAGCGCGTCTCGGCCGCGTCGAGGGCCTCTCCGATGCCCGCACGCCCGGTCCGGAAGGCGTCAACGCATGGACCCTCGGACTGCTCGACCTGGTACTGGTCGAGCACGCGCTTCGGCTCGCTCGTCGCCACGGCGACGCGCAGCTCGTTCTGCTCGTCGGCGAGCAGGATGCTCGTGTCGGCGCCGGGCACGAGGCGTGAGCAGACCGCGGCGAGCAGGGCCAGCGAGCGTTCGAGGTCGAAGTCCTCGGCGAGCGTGTCGGCCAGGCGCACGACCGTGCGGGCGAGGATGACCTGGTCCTCCTGGGTCTCCCCGGCGCGCCGGCCGCGGCTCCGGCGCCGCTCGGGCCGCACCGCCGGAGGCTGGTCCCCGCCCGCCGCGGGCGCCCCGACGTCGGACGCGCCGGCCGAGCCCGGCCCGTCGGCGCCCTTTGCTTGCTCGGGAGTGTCGGGAGTTCCCATCGCGGAGGTTCGATCCCTCTCGGCTTGAGACACCTGTCCTCGCAGGTCGGGGCTGTGCAGCCGGCGCGCCCCACGACCTACGTCTCCTGTCCGGGGCCGGCGGCTCGCGGGCAGGGCACTGCAGCTGCGTCTCCGGCAGGATAGACGCGGGCGCAAGCCCGGGCACACACGGCGCCCCGGCCCGACCACGCAACGTGGTCGGGCGGCGTGCTCGACAACGTGCACCGCGTCGTCGGTCGCCGTGGAGAGCGCGGCGTGCTCGCGGAGGTCGGCGACGAGCGCGAGGACCAGCTGGCCAGGAAGAACTCGACCGCCTCGGGGGGGCGAGGGCCCGACACAGCTCGACGTATGCGCCGTCCAGCTCGTCGGCCCCCATGCAACCGGTCGGGCGCTCGTCGTCTCGGCGATCAGGAGCGGGCGCAGCGCCGCGTCGTCCCCGCCGGCGACGCGGCCCATCACGTAGCGGTCGGGCCGGATCAGCTAGGCGCCGACCCCGTAGGGAGGTTCACCATCCTCCGGTTCCTGCTACTCGCGACGAGCCCGCCCGCTCCCGGCACGGAGCCTTGAGCGGGCCGCCGAGCAGCATTTATGATACGGATCCGTTCCGTTTAGGAACCCTCTCGACCACAAGGGAGCAGCCGTGGCGGACGTCACACTGGAGGCGCGCTCGGCGCCCGAGCCGGACCTCTCGGCAACTCCGGAGGAGCTCGTGCGCCGGGCCGCGGGCCTGCGCGAGCTCATCCGCGCCCAGCAGGACGAGGCCGAGCGCATCGGCCACTACACCGAGGAGGTGCACCGGGCACTCGTCGGGGCGGGGCTCTACCACGTGCTCACCCCGAAGCGCTACGGCGGCTACGAGTACGACGTCCCCACCTTCCTCAGGTGCGTGATCGAGATCTCCCAGGGTGACCCCGCCTCGGGCTGGTGCTACTGCCTCGGCCACGGCCACAACCTGACGACCGCCGGGCACTGGCCGAAGGAGGCCCAGGACGAGGTGTTCGGCCACGCCCGGGGCTACTTCCGCGCCTCGCACAGCGCGGTGCCCTCGGGGACGGCCACGCCGGTCGCGGGGGGCTACGTCATCAACGCCACCTCGCCCTACCAGTCCGGCGTGCCGTACTCGACCCATGCGACGCTCAACGTCGCGCTCCAGCCCGAGGGCGGCGGTGCGCCGGCAGGCCCGCCGGCGATCGTGTGCGCCCTCGTCCCGACCGACGAGTGCACGGTGCTCGACGACTGGGGCGGCGACGCCACGCTCGGCGAGCGGGCAAGCGGGTCGAACACGGTCGTCGCCGAGGACATGCTCGTCCCGGCCTCCCATGTCGTGCCCTTCGACTGGATCGGCGGGGACTACTCGAACGGCAGCGAGGGCACGCGCCTGCACGGCAACCCGATGTACCTCTGCCCGGTGGCCGGCTACTTCCACGCCGAGCTCGTCGCCACCGTCGTCGGCGCCGCCAAGGCGGCGCTCGAGGAGTTCGAGCACATCATCACGACGAGAAAGACGATGCTCCCCCCGATCGTGCTGCGCTACGAGGACGTCGACTTCCAGCGGGAGTTCGGGCTCGCGATGACGATGGTCGACGCGTCGGAGGCCATCCTGCTTCGCGCGGCCGACCTCTACATGAAGTACTGCCGGGACTGGGCCGAGAACGGCACGCCGTTCACGACCGAGATGGACATGCGCCTGTTCGGGATGATCCAGCGCTCGGGGGAGATGGCGAGCGACGCCGTCCGCCTCATGTTCAACTCCGGGGGCTCGGCCGCCGCGAAGCGCGGCCAACCGCTCCAGCGCTACTACCGGGACGTCGCGATGTACCGCGGGCACCTCTCGGCACAGTACGGGAAGTTCGCCCAGATCTTCGCCAAGGTGCACTTCGGCATGCCGGCCGGCTTCTGACGCCGCCGGTGCCGCCGCCCGACCAGTCGCTCGGTGCGACGGGCGAAGCATGCCGGGCGGCGGGGGCGGAGACCGCGCCGAGCGGGGGGCCGGCGGCGCGTGCACGCGCCGCCGGCCGGCCGCTCGACGCCTCGCGCGACGCGGCCATCCTGCGCGCGACCCAGCAGATCCTCGCCGAGTCGGGCTACGACCTGCTGACGATCGAGGCCGTCGCGCTGCGCGCCCGGGCCGGGAAGGCCACCATCTACCGGAGGTGGCCGTCCAAGGCCGAGCTCGTCGTCGACGCGGTCTACGCCCTCCGTCCGGCCGCCCCGGTACCGGACACCGGCACGCTCAGGGGGGACCTGCGCGCCGCGTACGAGCGCATCGGTTCCGTCGACGAGCTCGACCACCAGGTCATGGCGGGGCTGATAACGGCGCGCCGGCGAGACCCCGATCTCGACCGGCTCTTCCGCGAGTACCTCTTGCCGAAGGACCGCTCCGAGATCGCCTCGATCTTCGAGCGGGCGACCGGGCGCGGCGAGATCGCGCCCGGCCTGAACGTCGACGCGCTGACCGTGGTCGTCGCCGCGCTGACGGGCCACCGGCTGCTGTTCGCCATGGAGCCGATGGACGACCGCTACATCGACATGATCGTCGACGAGGTCATCCTCCCCCTCACCGCGGCGAACGCGAGGCGGGGGCCGTCGGTCAGCTGACGAACACCGTCCCGACCGGCGCGGTCCACACGATCAAAAGGACCCTCGACCGCGGGCCGGGTGGCGCGAGAGCGCTCAGGGGGCCAGCACGAGCTTGCCGCGCAGCCCGCCGGCCTCGACGCGCTCGTGGGCCAGCCTGGCCTGCGCCAGGGGCAGGATCTCGGCGATGCGCGTCTGCAACAGGCCGGCGGCGAGCTCGGCGGCGAAGGTGGCGAGCGCCTCGGCGTCGGAGCGGACGAGCACGACCTTCGTCCGCACGCCACGCCCGGGGTCGTCCCCGCCAGGCGGACGGGTGAACACGGCGATGCCGCCGTCCTTCACCGCCCCGACGACGTTCGGGCCGACGGGCACCGCGTCGAGCACGGCGTCGACGGGGGCCACGGAGGCGAAGTCGACCGCGCGCGAGAGGACCTCGGCGGCGCCGAGGCTCGCGACCCAGGCCTCGTCCCCGTCGTTCGCGACCGCCAGCACTCGCACCCCGGCGCGCGTGGCGAGCTGCACGGCGTACGCACCGACCGCCCCGCTCGCGCCGGTGACGAGCAGGGTCGAGCCGGGAGCCGGGTCGATCATGCCGAGCGCCTGGTACGCGGTGAGCACGTTCAGCGGCAGGGTCGCCGCCACTGACGGCTCCACCCCGTCGGGCAGGGCGGCGATCCACGCGGTCTCGACCGCGGCCATCTCGGCGTAGGCACCGACGCGACCGCCGATGCGACCCCACGGGATCATCCCGACCACCCGCTGCCCCACCCGATAGTCGTCGACACCCTCACCGACACCGGCCACCTCACCGGCAAGGTCCCAGCCCAGCACGAACGGCGGCTGCAGGTCCGGCATCCGGGCGCGTACGCCGCCGGAGCGCGCCCCGAGGTCGGTCGGGTTCACGTTCGCCGCCTCGATCCGCACGACGACCTCGCCCGCGCCGGGCACCGGATCCGGACGCTCGCCCGGCTGCAGCACTTCGGGGCCGCCGAAGGCCACCGCCTCTACGACACGCATGGGGCCATCGAGCCTCTCGCCTCCGCCCGGCGACTCCGGGCACGTCCGTCACGGCCGCGGCCGGAGGATCCGGTCGCGGCGGTACGCGAACCGGGGACGCGCCCCGTGTCCCGTCTCAACCGCGGTATGACGTGTCGCACGAGTCGAGTTGGCGCCAGAGCGCGTCGAAGACATCCGAGCCGGCGTCGGCGGGCGCCATGATGCGGTCCATGCACTGGCTCGAGCGCTGGCGCGCCTCGTCGGAGATCTGGCGGACCGGGCCGGCACTCGCCGTCGCGATCTGGATCTGGCACGCCCGGTCGAGGGTCCACAGCCACGTGAAGGCCTCGGGGATCGAGCGGCCGCACGAGAGCAGCCCGTGGTTGCGCAGGATCAGCAGGGGCTGGTGGCCGAGGCTGGCGACGAGGCGCTCCTGCTCACCGATCTCGAGGGTGATCCCCTCGAACTCGTGGTAGGCGACCTTGCCGTCGACCTGCGCAGCGTAGAAGTTGTTGCGGTCGAGCCCGCCGTCGAGGCACGCCACGGCCGAGCCGGCGGTGGTGTGGGTGTGCATCACCGCGCTGACGTCGGGCCGGTTGGCATGGATCGCAGTGTGGATGATGATGCCCGCTCGGTTCACCGGCCAGTCGCTATGCCCGACGATGTTGCCGTCAAGGTCGATCTTCACCAGGTTGGAGGCGGTCACCTCCCGGTACATGAGCCCGAACGGGTTGATGAGCAGGTGCTCCTCGGGCCCCGGCACCCGCACGGAGATGTGGTTGAAGATGAGCTCGGTCCACCCGAGCATGTCGAAGATCCGATAGCACGCGGCCAGCTGTACGCGCAGCTCCCGCTCTTCCGGCCTCATCGCCGCCAGGCGCCCCTTGCCCGTCTCCGTTGCCTGCGTCTCAACGCTCATCAGGCTCTCCCCCTCTCGCCCGGCCGAGGTCCGGGCCCAGCGTAGCGAGTTGGCTCGGCGCGCCAGCAGGTCGCGATGCCGGGTTCAGCCACGTGGCGATCCCTTGCCGATCGCCGCGCCCTCGGCGACTCGCGGCACGGCCTCGGCCTCCCAGCCCGGCGCCATCAGGTGCACGCCCGCGACACCAGGCACCTGGCGGAGGCGCCGCACCACGTCGACGGCGATCTCCACGCCGGCCGCCTTCGCCTCCTCGCCCTGAAGCCCCTCCATCCGGGCGAACGTGGCCCCGTCGACCTCGATGCCGGGGATGTTCTTGTGCATGTGCTCGAGCATCCGGGTGCTGCGGGGCGGCGTCACGCCGACGAGCACCGGGGCGCGCCCGGGAACGCCGGCCGCGACGACGGGCGCGAACCACTCGGCGAAACGGTCGACGTCGTAGACGATGTTGGTCTGAAAGAAGTGCACGCCGACGGCGAGCTTTTGCTCGATCTTCTCGAGCGTGTCGACCAGCGGGTTCGCCGCGCTGCCGATCAGGAACCCCGTCGGGATCTCGAGCTTCTCGCCCGCGGCGAGGTGGCCGTCGTTCATCCCGCTCACGAGCCGGACGAGACCGAGGGAGTCGAAGTCCGCCACGGGCTTGGTGAGCTCCGCGTAGGGACCCACCTTCAACGGGTCTCCCGAGAGCGCGAGGAGCGAGCGCACGCCGAGGGCCCATGCCCCGAGCAAGTCGGCCTGGATCGCCATGACGTTGCGGTCCCTCGTCGTCACCTGCATGATCGGAGGGAGGCCCTCCTCCAGCATCCACACGGCACTGGCGAGCGCCGAGATCTTCACGGTCGCCGCCTGGTTGTCGGTGACGTTGGCGGAGTGCACGACCGGCCCGAACGCCCGGGCGGTGCGCCGTACCGGCTCGGGATCGGGGTTGAGCGGCGGGCCGAGCTCGGCGGTGACCACGAACTCGCCGGATGCGAGGGCATCGGCGAGCGTCACAGGGACGGCCTCTTCCGGACGGTGTTGTCGATCATGCCCGTACACTACCCAGCCGGCACCGAGCGCCACGATCCGGGTGCGGCCGCGGCCCTGGCGGAGCGGCGCGACCGGCGCAGACCTTCGCGTCGCGGGGACGTCCCGCGCACGCCGCTCGCCAGCGCGCCCGCGTGACCGGAGCGGTCGTCCACCGCGAGGGCTCGGCGTCGGGCACCGCCTGGCCTGTCAGCGGCCGGAGGTGGCGCCCGCCTAGTCGGCGAACCAGTCCGCGACCTCCTCCCGCAGGTCCACCCACACCGACTTCAGCCGCGTGCAGTGCCGCTGCCATCCCGACCGTTCATTTTGCGTCCGGCCCCCTCCCCGATGTCGACGACAGCGCGCCGACGACGATCCGGCCCGCCTGTCGGACGTGCTCGGCACATGCTCGCTCGGCGGCGGCGGCATCGCCCGCTTCCACGGCTTCGACGATGCAGCGGATCTCCTCGACGGTGGCCGCGGGACGACCGGGTTCGGACATCGAGGTCGCCCGCAGCACGATGATGCGGGCCTGGAGCCCGCCGATGATGTCCTGGATGGTCGAGTTGTCGGCGCCCTTGAGCAGCACCTCGTAGAAGCGGCTCTTCGACTGCAGCATCGCCCAGGTGTCAGCCGTCCCCGCGGCGACCCGTTGCAGCGCGTCGAAGGTGCGGCGCAGGGCGCGGACCTGCGTCGGCGTGGCTCGCTCGACGAACTGTCGCGCCGCGAGTCCCTCGAGCATCGCCCGGATCTCGTAGAGCTCCTTCGCCTCCTCGAGCGTCGGCGCGGCGACGACCGCCCCCTTCTGCGGGATCGTCTTCACCAGACCCTCGGCCGAAAGCTGTCGGATCGACTCGCGGATCGTGGCCCGGGATACGCCGGTCCACTCCACGAGCTCGCGCTCGACGAGGCGCTGACCGGGCTTGAGCCGCATGCTGACGATCGCGTCGCGCAGCAGGTCGGTGACCTGCTCGCGCAGGAGGGAGACCTGGAGCTGACCGGGAGAGATCGGCGAATCGAACAAGTACGGGTCCAGTCCGCTCGCGGGGAAGGCGGCAGATCCACTGGCCTGATCAGCAGCTTGTCTGCCAAACTGATTGTAGAACAACACTAAGGCCCGCTCGGCGGGCCCGTCAACCGGAACAGCCCGTGGGCGGTTGGCCGAAGCTGGGCTGGATCGACGAACATATGTCTGGCCTCGCTTAGCGTGGATGTGGATAAGCGAGGAGCTCTTGTCCAGAGCAGTCCCGGTCCTGTGCCGACGAGACGTCGTCGGCTGCCGGGTTCCCGTTGCGGCCAGCAGCGCTGACACGGGACCTCGTCGCGGCACGAAGGTCGCGGCGAGTGGGTTGTCCCCTCCTGCGGGCGTGCCGGGTCGGAGTTCTCCTCCCGGCTCTCGGGCCGCCCCCATGGCGGTCCCCGGACTGGGTGTGCTCTACACCTCCGAAGAGGGAAGCGAGCACGTCCGTCGTGACGGCAACCTCGCCCCAGGCGGCGAGGTTGGCTGCGGCGTTGACGTCACGATCATGCGACGAGCCGCAGCGGGCACACGTCCAGGCGCGCACTGCGAGCGTGAGGTCTTGGTTCTCGGCCCCACAATTCGAGCAGCGCTTGGACGAGGGATAGAGGCGATCGGCGAGAAGTAGCCGATCGGTGGGCAGCTTGTAGGTGAGCTGGCGGCGGAGCTCGCCAAGCGCGGCGTCGTGCAGGTGGCGGTTCAGGCCACGCTTCTTCGCTCCGCCACGACGGCTCATCCCCGAGACGTTCAAGTCCTCGAGGACCAAGAGCGCGCCCAGCTCCACCAGCTGCCGCGAGAGCTGGTGCAAGCGAGTCTGGCGCTGGTCGCGCACCTGGCGGTGCAGGAGGGCGATACGACGACCAGCCAGCTCCCAGCGACGCGAGGGCGAACGTCGCGCATGCGGTGCACCGATCGCCTTGCCATAGATACGGTCCTTGCGGGAGATGCAGCGCTGGGCACGCCGGAGGCGCTGCTCGGTGTCTCGTAGCGCCCGGCTTCCTGGCGCCTCGAGCATCACCTCGCCGTCGCTTGATGCCGCGATGCGAGGGTCTTGATGCCGACGTCGATGCCGACGATCCGGGTCGGGGAGGCCACGAGATGCTTCGATCGGACGGTCTGACGCTCAATGCTCAGCGATGCCCACCAGATCCCGCACGCATCCCGACGCAGCGTTGCCGAGACGATGCGTGCCCGGCCACGACGGACGAGCCGGCGGAGCTGGGCCTGGCGCTCGTCGGGCGCGGCGACACGGAGAGGGCCGAGCCCGAGACGGCCCATACGCGACAAGCTGAGGAAGCCTGGGCCAGGGCGATGGTCTCGCAGACGGTGAAGGACGGGGCGTCGCGGCGCTTCGCCTTGAAACGCGGGAAGCCTGACCGCCTTGCGATAAAGGACTGGTGCGCGGCACGTGCCCGTCGCAGGGCGTAGAGGTAGTCTTCGAGGGGTACTCGCCATGCCAGGGCGCGACGATCGCCTTCTTGGCGTGCCAGACGTCTTGGAGCTGGCGGTCGCTCAAGGGTTTGGTGCGTTTCGCCGCTTCTACGCCCGCCTCGCGCTCAGCCGTCCAGGTCTGCTGGTTGGCGAGGATCTGCTCGAGGGCGAAGTTGTAGGCGGTTCGTGCCGCGCCGGCGCAGCCAAGCAGGTACGAGTGCTGGGCGCGCGTCGGCGCGAGACGGATCCGTAGACCCTCGTGCTTCAGCGCCGGCGCCATCTCCACAGGGCTGGACCGTAGGCGGCGCCTGTGACAATCCACATCCACGCTAAGCGAGGGGGAACATATGTTCGGTATGCTCGCCCGGATGGACGGAGCACCCACGGCGCAGCTGCGCTGGCACCTCACCTCAGAGGAGGACCGCGGCGGCCTGTTCGCGACGGAAGCGCTCGTCGAGCGCCACGTGGGCGCCGGAGAGTACCGGGGGATGGAGTTCCTCCACGTGAACGCCCGCTCGATCATCAACGGTGTCCCGGCTTCGAGCCGGATGCCCTTCCGCCACACGATCAACGTCTACCGGGGCTGCTCCCACGCGTGCTCGTACTGCTTCGCGCGGCCGACCCACGCCTACCTCGGCCTCGGGATCGGCGAGGACTTCGAGCGCAAGATCGTCGTCAAGGTCAACGCCGTCGAGCGTCTGCGGGCCGAGCTGCGCTCGCCGCGCTGGGCGGGCGGACGCATCGCCATGGGCACCAACACGGACCCCTACCAGCGCGCAGAGGGCCGCTACCACCTCACCCGCGGGGTCGTCGAGGTCCTGCGCGACGCCGCCAACCCGTTCAGCATCCTCACGAAGTCGACCCTGGTGCTGCGCGATCTCGACCTTCTGGTCGACGCGGCACGCCGCACCGAGGTCCGCCTCGACGTCTCGATCGGGACCCTCGACCGGCAGGTGTGGCGGCTCACCGAGCCGGGCACGCCCCCACCGGACAAGCGCGTCGAGGCCGTCCGCCGCCTGAACGCGGCAGGCATCGCGTGCGGGGTGCTGATCGCGCCGGTGCTGCCGGGCCTGTCCGACCGCGAAGACCAGCTCCGCGAGGTCACCCGGGCGTGCGTGGACGCCGGCGCCGTCTCGCTGTCCACCGTCGCGCTGCACCTGCGTCCCGGCGTGCGCGAGCACTTCCTCGGATGGCTCGGGGCGGCGCGACCAGAGCTGGTACCCCTCTACCGTCGCCGATTCGGGCGTGGTGCCTACCAACCCGACGACGAACAGCTCCGTGTCGCCGAGCTCGTCTCCGGCTTCGCCGGAGAGGCCGGGCTCGACCCCGCCGCGAGGCGGCGCGGCTCCTTCGTCAGGGTGCGCCGGGCGCCCCCGTCGGCGGCCGCGCCGGACGCGCAGCAGCTCAGGCTGCTCTAGGCGAGCCGGGCGCGCGACCGGGCAGCGAGCGAACGCGAGGTCGGTCCCCGTCGCCGGAACCGCGCGTCCGCGCGACCGACATGACGGTCGGGGCCGACGCCGCCCGCTTCTGCCGCACGAGCCCGCCGGAGGGAGCGCCGTGGCAACCGGGGTGACCGCCGTGCACGGTGCCGCCCGGGTCGACGCTCCGCCGCTCGCGCCGCGTGCGCCCGACGCCAGCGTGGGCGCCGCCGTGGCGGCGCTCGTCACAGCCGCTCGCCGAGGCTCGCTGCGGATTGCGAGCCCGTGGCGACCGGCTGCACCGGGGGATCAGCTGATCCACCCGGGGCGCCCGGGCAGCGAGCCCCGGCGGCTACCCTCGTGGTGTCGTCGAGTGGCGGCCCCGACGAGGGAATCCTCCTCGGGGGATCGGAGGTTGTCCGTGTCGCTCATTGCGCGCCGGCAGGGGCGGCCGCTCCCGCTAAGGCACCTCTCGGGATCGGCCAATCCCGGGCCGCCGAAGGACCGCCCGAGGCCGCCTGCCCCCCCGCCTCCGCCGAAGTGGCGCACCGCGCTGCTCGTCGTCGGCCTCCTCATCACCCTCGTGCTGCTGCTCCGGCCGATGACGACCTCGAATCCGCCGAAGAACTTCACCTACACGTCATTCGTCAACGCCGTGACCGCCAACCAGGTGAAGACGGCGACCATCCAACCGGGTGGCCAGGTGACCGGGACCCTCACGAGCGGGGTGAGCTACACGTCCCAGATACCGACGGCGCTCAACAACAACACGCTGTCGACGCTCCTTCTCGCCCACAAGGTCCAGGTGACCGGGACGGCCACCGGTGGCACCACCCTGGGCGGAGTGCTCCTCTCCTTCCTCCCGCTGCTCTTCTTCGTCGGCTTCTTCGTCTGGATCGGGCGGCGCAGCCAAAAACAGCTCGCTGGCGGCATCATGGGCTTCGGGGGCTCCAAGGCCAAGGTCTACGACGAGGAGCGCCCGTCGACCCGCTTCTCCGACGTGGCGGGCTACGAGTCGACCAAGCGCGAGATCTCCGAGGTCGTCGACTTCCTGAAGCGTCCCGAGCGGTACCGGCGCGCCGGCGCCGTCGGGCCGAAGGGGGTGCTCATGATCGGCCCGCCCGGCACCGGCAAGACGCTCATGGCCCGGGCCGTCGCGGGCGAGGCCGACGTCCCCTTCTTCGCGCTCACCGGGTCGAGCTTCGTCGAGATGTTCGTGGGTGTCGGAGCGTCGCGGGTGCGCGACCTGTTCGCCGACGCCCGCAAGCGCGCGCCATCCATCGTCTTCATCGACGAGATCGACGCCATCGGTGGCCGCCGAGGCACCGGCTTCGCGGTGAACGACGAGCGGGAGCAGACCCTGAACCAGCTCCTCGCGGAGATGGACGGCTTCGACCCGACGACCGGTGTCGTGGTGCTCGCTGCGACGAACCGCATCGAGTCGCTCGACCCCGCCCTGTTGCGACCCGGGCGCTTCGATCGCACCGTCGAGATCCCGCTGCCGAACCAGGCCGAGCGGAGCGCCATCTTGCGCGTGCACTCGCGGGGCAAGAAGTTCGGCCCCGACCTCGACCTCGACGCCGTCTCACGGGGGACGCCCGGCTTCTCGGGCGCGGATCTTGCCAACTTGGTGAACGAGGCCGCGATCAACGCGGTCCGCGAGGACCGCGAGGTGATCACCGCGGCCGACTTCGACACGGCCCGCGACCGCATCCTGCTCGGCCACCGGGAGGCGACGAACGCGTTGCTGCCCGACGAGAAGCACTCCGTGGCGGTGCACGAGTCGGGCCACGCCCTCGTCGCCGTGCTCTCCGAGCACGCGGACCCGGTTGCGAAGGTGACCATCCTGCCGGCCGGAAGGGCGCTCGGCGTGACCGAGCAGCTGCCCGAGGCGGAGCGGCACCTCTATCCGCAGAGCTACCTCACAGACGCCCTGGCAGTGCGTCTCGGCGGGCGCGCCGCGGAGGTGCTCGTGATCGGGGAGGCCTCGACCGGCGCCGCCAACGACCTAGCCGGCGCGACCGACCTCGCGACGCGGATGGTCCGCGAGTGGGGACTGTCGGACAAGGTCGGGCCGATCGGCTTCTCGACCGAGGGGCCCGGGCGCCTGTCCCCGATCGGCCTGCCGATGCGCCCGTACGCCGAGGACACCCAGCGCCTCATCGACGAAGAGGTGACCCGGTTGGTGCGCGAAGCCGAGACGCGGGCGACGAAGCTGCTCAGCTCCCACCGCGCCGAGCTCGACCGGGTGATCGCCCTCCTGCTCGAGAAGGAGACAGTCGACGGCGAAGAGCTGCTGCGCGTGGTCGGCATCGAACACGCGCACCACGGGCCCGAGCAGACCATGGCACCCTCGGCGGCCGCGGTGAGCGCGTCCACGGCGGACGGTCAGGCGAACGTCGTGAGCGCGTCCGCGGGCGACAGCCAGGCGACGCCCGCGTAGCACGAGGCGCCGCCCGGCCGACGGCACGCCACCGTCGCGTCAGCCCGCCGGCGCGAGACGGCTGAAGATCGGCTTCTCCCAGATCGACAGCCCCACGCCGTGCCCGTACTGGAGGGCGAAGGCGGCGAGCTCGTCGGGGAAGCCGAACTCCTCGGCCGCCGGCCAGACCGAGACGATGTCCGCGGTCGTCGCCC
>DATKQY010000044.1:0-5441 GCA_035532475.1 Acidimicrobiales bacterium
GGCCCGAGACACCTCTGCCCGCTACCTATGAACTGGTCACGCGAACCACCACCGCACCGCTCGGTTGGTAACCCCTGGTTCGCGATCTCCGGGCTGAACGTCTCAAGTCGGCGGTGATCGCCGCCGCTCGTCCCCGGCGGCACAGAGCCAGGCCCGTTCCCGTGGCGCTGTGCCCGGCCCGAGCCCTCGTGCGCGGCGTGGGAGCCGTCACGAGGGAGCGAGCCGGTCACTGCTCCCGACCGTCGGGCCTGGCATGCCCGCTGGTCTCGGGCTCGAGGCGACCATCTGCGCCGACCGCCCTCGCACCGGACGCGACCGGAGGGGATCGCCTCGCCGGTAGCGCTCTCCTGCGTGGCGAGGCACGGCGGGCCGACGTCGCTCGGGGGCCTGGCGCTCCTCCGAGCCGACGGGGACCTTCGCCCCTGGGCAGGGCCAGCTTGCCGGTAGGACGCTGTGGCGTGGGCGTCGCCGAGCCAGCAATGACCGCATCGTGAGCCGTCCGGCCGCCGCCGGGCCTGGTTCCCCGCTGCGCCCCGGGACGCTCACCAAGGCCGAGATGACCCTGCAGCAGGTCTACGCCTCGGGCCGCCTCCACGCCGTGAGCGGGGTGGGCTACGCCTCTGACGGGGCGGTCGAGGACCCGACGCCAGCGGTGGCCCACGCGCTGCGGGCCGCGACGCTGTGCTCGGACGCCCGCCTTCTCGCCCCCTCGGGTGACGGGGGCTGGCGGGTGCTCGGCGACACGACCGAGGGAGCGGTCGTCGTCGGCGCGGCCAAAGCGGGGATCGATCTCGCCGCCGAGACGGCTCGCACGCCGAGGGTGGGCGTCTTCCCCTCCGATCCCGACCGCAAGCTCATGACCACCCTGCACCGGGTGGACGGGACCGTCGGGGCGCACGTGAAGGGATCGCCCGAGTCCGTGCTCGAGCGCTGCACCGAGGCACGATTCGACGGCCGGGACGTGGCGCTCGACATGGAGCTGCGCCAGCAGGTGGAAGACGCCGACGACGCCACGGCCACCCGGGGGCTTCGCGTGCTCGCCGACGCCACCAGGGCGGTGACGTCCGAGCGGGTGAGCCAGGAGGAGGCAGAGGGCGGGCTCACGTTCCTCGGTCTGGTCGGGATCGCCGACCTGCCGCGCCCGGAGGTCACCGCCGCGGTGGCGGCCTGCCGGCGCGCCGGTATCGCCATCTACATGGTCACCGGCGACCACGGGCTCACCGCCGAGGCCATTGCGCGGCGGGTCGGCATCATCGACGAGGGCCCGGCGCGGGTGGTGACCGGCGCCGAGCTCGACACCACGAGCGAAAAGGGCCTTGCGGAGACGTTGCGGGCGGGTGGCCAGGTGCTGTTCGCCCGGGGCCTGCACGTCGTCACCGGTGACGCCGGCGCGCCGAGAAGGCTCGAGGCCGCCTGGGCGCTCGGTGCCGACGTGCTCGTCGCCTGTACCGGCCACGACGAGGAGAACCTCGTGATCTCGGTGCTGGCCCGGCGCCACTTCGAGATCGCGCGGGTGGTCGCCACGGTCCGCGACGACGCCGACCGCTGGCTGTTCGACCAGGGCTCGGGCGTCGACGCCGCCATCTCCTCGGCCACCGCGCTCGTGGCGCTGATCGAGGAGGCGACCGGGTCGGCCCGCACCGACCGCCTGGCCGACCTCGCCGAGGTGGGCCTTGTCCTCGTCGAGATCAACGTCACCGTCGGCTCGGCGGCCGCGGGCAGGTCCGTGGCCGAGCTGTCCCTCCCCCGTGGCGAGCTGGTGGCCGCTGTCGTGCGCCACGGCCGGCCGATGCCCGTCGACGACGCCCCCCGGCTCCGCGTTGGGGGCCGGGTCCTCGTGGTCACCGACCCCGAGGGCGAGTCGCTCGTGCATGGCGCCTTCTCCCCCGACATGGAGGGAGCGCCGCAGTGAGCGAGCGCGAGCTGGGCGACGACGCCGGCACGCCCGACGGGGTGATCCCGACCCTCCCCCCGACCCTCCCCCCGATCCGTCCCGAAGGTGGCAGCGACCGCCACCCGAGCGGGCCGGTGAGCACCCCCGAGCTGTCGAGCCGAGACGGTCCGAGCCGAGGCGCGGACCCGCCGAGCGCCTCGCCGGCGACACCCCTCGACGTCGGGGTGGCCGAGGTGTCCTGGCGCTCCATGGTGGCCGCCCTCGAGGTGCCGGCCTTTCGCTGGTACTGGGCCGGCCAGCTGCTGTCGGGCATCGGGACCTGGTCCCAGGCGGTCGCACAGTCGTGGCTCGTGCTCGACCTCACCCATTCGGCGGTCGCGCTCGGCACGATCACCATGCTGCAGTTCCTTCCCGTGCTGGCCCTCGCCCTCGTCGGCGGCGTGATCGCCGACCGTGTCGGGCGCCGCCAGCTCCTCGTCGCCACCCAGGTCGCCCTGACCGCCCAGGCGGTGACCCTCGGGGTCCTCGTCGCCGCCCACGTCGTCACGCTGTGGGAGGTAGGCCTGCTGGCGCTCGCGCTGGGCACGACCAACGCGCTCAACAACCCGGCCCAGCAGGCCTTCGTCCCCGAGCTCGTCGGCCGCGACCTGCTCGCGGATGCCGTCGCGCTGAACAGCGTCCAGTTCAACACCGCCCGCATGCTCGGCGGCGCGGTCGGGGGCCTGGCGATCGCCGCCTGGGGGATCGACGGCGCCCTGTTCTTGAACGCCGCCAGCTTTCTGCCGATCGTCGTCGTGCTCGCGGCCATCCGCCCCGCGCACGTCACCGCCCGTTCGGGGTCGTCCGAGCACTCGGCGCTCGCCGAGCTGCGCCAAGGGCTCGCCTACGCCTTTCGGACGACGCCGGTGCGCCGGGTCGTGGCGCTCTTCGCGGTCGTCGGCCTGCTCGGGTTCAACTGGCAGGTCGCGGTGCCGCTCCTGGCTCGCTTCGTGCTGCACCGGTCGGTCACCGGCTTCGGCGACCTCATGGCCGCGATCGGCGCCGGCTCGCTCCTTGCCGCCGCCGTCCTCGCCCGGGACCGCCGGGCCACCGAGGGTCGCCTCACGCTCGGCGCCCTGGCCCTCGGCGCGGTGCTCATCGCGCTCGGACTGTCGCGCTCGTACCCGGTGAGCCTCGTGCTCCTCGGCCTCGGGGGCATCGCCGGCATCGTGACCTCGATCACCGCCAACACCCGCCTCCAGCTGCTCACCCCCGACCACCTCCGCGGACGGGTCATGGGGATCTACGTGCTGCTCATGGGAGGGACGACCCCGATCGGCGCGTTCGTCCTCGGCGAGCTCGCCGGGCACCTCGGCACCGGGGTGGCGCTCGTGATCTTCGGTGCCACCACTGCGGTGGCGGTCGGGGCGATCGGCCTACGCCGAGCCCGGGGAGCGGCGGAGGGGGCGACCGAGTGAACGCCCTCTGGCGGTGAACCTGTGGAGCCGCAGCACGGGCGCTCCCCCGGCACGGCGATCCTGACCGCCTTCCTGCGCGGGGTCGTCCATCTTGCTGCTCGGGGCGGTCCTGAGTTCACCGCTACGGGCGCACCTGGCCAATCACCTGCTCCGACGCGCTCGGCTCGTTCTCGGCCTGCAAGAACATGCGCTCGGCGCTCGCCTTCTCGCTCCCTTCCGGTCCAGCGCGCCCTGCTCGCCGAGCTTGCCGAGCCCCGGCCGTCGGGGTCACCCGGCCACGAAGGGCCAAGCTCACGCCACCGGGCAGGCGTTCGACACCGTGGCGACGAGCACGACCCCGCCCGCTGAGGCGCCCCTGAGCGCATCGGCAAGCCCGGCGAAGCGCTCATCGAGCGGGGGCCACGCACCGGCGTGCTCATAGGCCCTGGCTGGACCCCGAGACCACGCGCCGCCAGCGCGACCCGCACCGGGTCGATCACCGGCCCGAGGTGCGGTCCTCCACGGCAATAGCCGGTGAATTGGCGACTGACCTCCACGACTGTCTCCGATCGATGGCGAGGACCTGGAAGGCCCCGGCCTGTGGCACGAGCCGGCCGAGGGACTCGAGCAGCGGGCCCCATCGGGCGAGGCCAGGCACCGGGCCGGGGAGGAGGAGCGTCCCGTGCAAGGTGGCCTCCCCGACCGGGGCGGCGAGCGCGCGCAGCTCGTGGCGGGCGAGAAACCTCGCTGCGGTCCACGGCGTTCGGCGCAGCCCTCGGCGGTGCGCCATGCCCCAGGGGCTTCTCACGTTGAGCGCCCCGATCACCACCCGCCCTTCGGGCCGGGTCACCCGGCACAGCTCCGCCATCACTCCCGCGGGGTCCGCCACGAACTCGAGCAGGGCGACGGCGACGACCGCGTCCAGGCTCGCCTCTGGAAAGGGCAGGGCACCGGCATCGGCGCGGAGCACCGGGGCCCTCGTTCGCCTGGTCGCTAGCTCCGCCATCGCCGGCTCGCGGTCAAGACCGATGGCCATCGCCCCACGCTCGGTCATCTCGGCGAGCAGGCGACCGGTGCCACAGCCCACCTCGAGCACTCGCCGGCCGGCGAGCGGCCCGAGGGCCGCCAGGACTGCCGTGCTCTCCACGGCGAAGGCGTGGCGCCCCCAGGGCCGCTCGAACCAGGCGTCGTAGGTCGCCGCGGTCCAGGTCGCTTCGCCGTCGCGTGCCATCTCCTCATCCTCGCCCGTTGACCACCTCGACCGGGCAGCGAAGCGCCACGCCCCGCGCGCGCGGACCGCTCCGTCCCCTCCGAGGCCAAATCGGGATCTCGCCACGTGGCTGCGGCCAGAAGACGACCATCTCCGGTTCGTCGAATCGAGACCCGCCGGCGACGCCCGAGACGGCCGTGGGCCATCGGCCCCATCGACGCCAGCGCCCTCAGGGTCGGCGCCGCGGCCAGGCCGCACCCGCGCGCGCGAGCTCCGCCACCACCGGACGGCGACGAGGGACGACAGGACAGACTGGGGAGCCGAGACCAGGATCGAACCGGAGGGGTCATGTCAGCGACACAGCAGAACACCAGCGGGCCGAAGCGAATCGTCGTCGGAGTCGACGGCTCGGCATCGTCCAAGGCCGCGCTCGCCTGGGCGGCACGACAGGCCAAGCTCACCGGCACACCGCTCGTCGTCGTTGTCACCTGGGAGTTCCCGACCAGCTATGGATGGCCGTACCAGTTGCCCGCCGACCTCGACCTCGCGGGCGACGCCGCGGCCATGCTCGGAGCGACCGTCAGCGAGGTCCTCGGGCCGCACGCGGGCGTCGATCTCTCGAGCGCGGTCGTCGAGGGCCACCCGGCCCCGACGCTTGTCGAGGAGTCGAAGACGGCGTCACTCGTCGTCGTCGGCAGCCGCGGGCACGGCGAGTTCGCCGGGATGCTGCTCGGCTCGGTGAGCGAGTTCCTCACGACCCACGCGCACTGTCCGGTCGTCGTCGTCCGAGACGACGGTGGCGAGCAGCAGCCGAGCTAGCCCCGAGGGGGGTGACCAGGCCCGCGGAGGCGATCGCGCGCCCCGCTGGCAGGGAGGAGGACGGGTGTGAGGGGAGGCGACA
>DATKQY010000045.1:0-131625 GCA_035532475.1 Acidimicrobiales bacterium
CTCCGCGTCGAGGTCGTTCACGACCACCGCGGCACCCTGGCCGGCGAGGAGCGAGGCCGTCGCCCGGCCGATGCCGCGCGCGGCGCCGGTGACGATCGCCACCTTTCCTTCGAGGACGCCGCTCACGCCACGGGGGTCAGCGCCGGCACCACCCGGGGAGCTCGGCGTGGACGAACTCGCGTCCGATGAACAGCTTCGTCGCCACGACGGCTAGGTCGTCACGACGGCTAGAAGGCGACGGGGGCGTTCGAGAGCTTCCCGGCGCGAAGCAGCGCCGGGATCTCCGGCGAGGCGTTCTCCCACACGAGCAGCATCGAGCGCTTCGGCGAGTAGCCCTGGTGGCGGATGTCGGCCGGCATGGCGGCGACGTCGCCGGCGCGCATGATCACCTTGGCCCGCTTGGCGCCCGAGTCCCGGTCCTCGACCTCCCAGGTGATCTCGTCGGAGAGCTGGACGAACCACTCGACGCGGTCGTTGCCGTGGATGATCGGCAAGATGTACTCCTCGGTCGTCGGGCAGTAGAGGCTGTCCTTGCAGACGGCCACGACCGAGGGGTTCCAGGTCACCGGGGAGCGGCTCAGGTAGGCGAAGAGGTTGAAGCCGCAGATCCTGTCTTCGAAGCCGGGCTCGGGGTGGAGCTCGGGCTCGTCCTGGGCGACGTCGGCGAACATGCGGTTGACGGGGTGCCCGTTGTCGTCGGTGCGCAGCTCCTCGTCGCCCGGCACCGAGACCATGCGCTTGGCGAGGACCCGGCGGCGGGTCACGGCCGCATCGTTGTCGCCGTGCTTCGGCCCGAAGGCCGAGCCCGTCTCCTCGGGGCTCGCGAAGGGGTCGAAGCCCTCGTTGGTCCAGTCCGAGAGCATCTCGGTGAAGATCGCCCGGATCGCCGGCGTCTCGAGCGTCTCCATGTGGTCGAGCTCGGCGCGGCGGTACGCCTCGTTGAAGCGGCCGGCGAACACGTCCACCGTGCCGTAGTGGTTCATGGTGCCGAAGACCTGGTCGAAGTTGACGATCCCGTAGAAGAAGTCCCAGGCGACGTCGCGCTGGAGCGCGCGGAGGAACGCGTCGGCCGACGCGACGTGGCGACCGGTCGGCCAGTGGAGGTAGACAAAGTACTCGTCGCGGGTGAAGCTGAACTCGCCGACGCGGAAGCTGCGGTAGCCGAGCTCGCCCGGCTCGCCCGCCTCGCTGATGCGGCCCACGGCCTCGGTGGTCGCCATGGCGGCTCCTTCCTCGTGCTCAGACCATGGTCTGGCAGATCTTGGCCCACTTCTCGACGGTGTCGGCCCCCTGGATCGTCTGCAGCAGGAGCACGGAGGGCCGGTTCGAGGCGAAGCGGTAGGCGCAGTGCCCGGGCAGCAGGACGAGATGGCCGCGCCGCGCGACGATCCGGCCCATCGGCGAGCCCTCCGGCCCGCCGACGAGGGCGATCGATCCCTCGGTGCCCTCCGGCACGACCGACGGGTCGGCGAGCTCGACCAGCTCGACCTCGACCTCGCCGTCCATCACGAGCGCCGTCTCGTCGTGGGCTGCCGCACGCCACTGCGAGGTGCCCTCCGCCCGGATGGCCTCGATCACGTACTGGAGGTTCTTCGCCACCGCCACCTTCTCGTACGGCGCGGAGCTCGCCGCCACCTCGAAGAGGTTGGAGAAGGCGTAGCGCCGGGGATCGTCGTCGATCGGCTCGACGCGGCCCTTCCGGTAGCTCGCGAGGGTGCCGAAGGCTGTCTGGTACCCCATGAGGCCTCCTCGATGAGGGCTGCAGGGTCCGAGGGCGCGTTGCGCAAGCATGATCGTCGCCGCCCCGCTCGGTGTCAATGGCGCGGGGAGCGGCGCGCCCTCCGAGACGGGGTGCCGCCGACCGCGGCCCGAAGCGACGCGGGCGGGCGCGCCGTACGCGTCGCGGCGGGCCGACACGGGCCGTGCTCGGGCTTACGTCGTCGGACCGCCCCCGTAGGCCTGGGAACCCGGAAGCGGTGCCGCCCTGAGGGACGCGTCGAGCACCTGGATCAAGTGCGCGACAGGGACCGTGGCCCCCCGCCGGGCGAGGGCGGCGCTGATCTGCATCAGGCAGCCGGGATTGGCGCTGACGAGCAGCTCGGGCTCGGCCGCCGCCACGATGGCGGCCTTGCGGTCGCCGAGCTCGGTCGCGGCCTCCTCCTCGAGCAGGTTGTACACGCCGGCGGAACCGCAGCACAGCTCCGCCTCGGCGAGCGGGCGCAGCTCGAGGCCGGGGATCCCGCCGAGCAGCGCCCGCGGCGCGTCGCGGATCTGCTGGGCGTGCGCGAGATGGCAGGCATCCTGGTAAGCGACCACGCCGTGCAGCGAATGGCGGGTCGCGACCGGTCCCGCCGCGACGAGCAGCTCGGTCACGTCGCGGGTGCGCTCGGAGAACGCCCGGGCCCGCTGCGCGTAGGCCGGGTCGTCGCGCAGGAGGTGCGCGTACTCCTTCATGGCCGAGCCACAGCCGGCGGCGTTCACGACGACGGTGTCGACGCCGGCGTCGTCGAAGGCGTCGATGGTCGAGCGGGCGAAGCGCAGCGCCTCGTCCTCGCGCCCGGCGTGCCCGGAGAGCGCCCCGCAGCAGCCCTGAGCGGGCGGGACGACGACCTCGAAGCCCTCGGCGGCGAGCACCCGGGCCGTCGCCGCGTTGACTTCCGAGAAGAAGACGCGCTGCACGCAGCCGGTCAGGAGCCCGACCGTGCCGCGACGGGTCCCCTGCGCGCGGACGCGGCGGGTGAGGTGCTCGACCGGGCCGCATCGGGGGGCGATCGCCTCCATCCTGCGAAGAGGCCCGGGCACGAGCCGTGCCCCGGCGCTCGAGCGGACGAAGGAGCGGAGCCCGATGCGCTCCGCGGCGACGAGCGCGGCGCGCGCGACCCGCAGGCGCCGCGGGTAGGGGAAGAGCGCGAAGACGGCTCCCCGCGTCACCCGCTCGCTGCGGCTCCGGGGGGCGCGGCGCTCGACCTGGGCCCTCGTCGCCTCGATCAGCTTGTCGTACTGCACGCCGGAGGGGCAGGCGCTGACGCAGGCCATGCAGGACAGGCAGCGGTCGAAGTGCTCCACGGCGGCCGGTCCGAGCTCGGCGCCGTCGAGCAGCTGCTCCATCAGGTGGATGCGTCCCCGTGGCGAGTCCATCTCCTCGCCCCAGATCACGTAGGTCGGGCACGAGGGCAGGCAGAACCCGCAGTGGACGCAGTCCCGCACGAGCGCTCGCTCGGGCGGGTGGTGGCCGTCAAAGCCGATCGGGGCCGGTGTCGCGCCGGCCGGCGCGCCGTGCCCGGTGGTGCCTGAGCCGACCGCCATCAGATCCCTCCCACGAATCGGCCCGGCGCAAGCCGCCGGTCGGGGTCGAACTGGGCCTTCACCCGGCGCATGAGCTCGAGACCCTTCACCGGCCCCCAGACGTCGAGCGAAGCCTTCACCTCGGCTGGGCAGCGCAGCACGACGGCGTTCCCCCCGAGCGCGCCGAGCCGTCCGCGCAGCCCGACGACCAGCCCGGCCAGGGCGCCCGGGGCGACCTCGGGGCCGAGGCCGACGTAGAGGACCCCGACACCCGCCGAACCGCGCACCGAGGGCGAGCAGCCGTGCTCGGCGCCGAGCTCGCGTACCGCGGCGAGCACGGCCGGCGTCGCGCCGACCCCGGCACTCACCTTCAGCGTCGTGGTCCCCGGCAGCGTCGCCCACCCTGCCGGCGGGGTGTCGGTCTCGCTGACGGTGCCGCCGAGCAGGCGCGCCGCCCCGGCGGCGCGCACGGTCACGCCCGCCTCCCGGCCCTCCACGAGCGCGACGAGCGTGACCGGCCCGGCTGGTTGGGCCCGCCCCACCTCCAGCGCCGAGGGGGCGACCTGCGAGCCGAGCATCGCCTGCAGCGGCGCCGTCAGCTGCCGCTCGTCGTCGAAGGTGGCGGCGACGTAACGGCGGTGCGTCGCAAGGGGGCGCAGCCGGAAGATGACCTCGGTGATGATTCCGAGCGTGCCGTATGAGCCGGTGAGCAGCCTGGCGAGGTCGTAGCCGGCAACGTTCTTCACCACCTTGCTCCCGCTGCGAGCGACGACACCGTCGGCGCGGACGAAGGTGAGCCCGGTGATGAGGTCGCGCACGGCGCCGTGGAGCATGCGGCACGGGCCGGAGAGGCCGGTCGCGACGAGGCCGCCGATCGTCGAGCCGGGCACGAGCTCGTCGACGGGCAGGCGTTGGCCCGCGCCGGAGAGGGCCTCCTGGAGCGCCGCGAGCGGCGTCCCCGCCTCGACGCGGGCCACGAGGTCGCCGGTCGCGTGCTCGAGGACCCCCCGCATCCCTGACAGGTCGACGACGAGGTCGACCGACGTCGGTGGGTTCCCCCAGTCGAGCTTGGTCCCCGAGCCGCGGGCGAGAAGGCTCAAGCGGTGCGCCGCCGCGACCCGCACGACCGCGGCGACCTCGTCGGACCCGACGGGCGCGGCCACGTGGCTCGCCAGGACGCCGTCGACGGCATCGGCCGCCGTCGCGGGGCGGGCGTGGCCGGTCGTGCACGCGCGCTCCAGCTCGAAAAGGACCGACATCAGAACAGCTCGGCGACGCCGGCCTCGTGGAGAGGATGGACGCCCTGGCGCCGCCCGGGCACCTCGCCGCAGAGGCGGGGGGTCGGGAAGACCTTGCCGGGGTTGCAGATCCCCGCCGGGTCGAAGGCGCACCGGAGGAGCTGCATCGTGTCGAGGTCGTCCTCGCTGAACATCTTCGGCATCGACTTCGCCTTGTCGACACCGACGCCGTGCTCGCCGGTGATGGAGCCCCCGTGGGCGAGGCAGAGCTCGAGGATTCTCGCCGAGACCTCCTCGGCCCGCTCCTCCTCGCCCTCGACGGCGCCGTCGAAGAGCACCAGCGGATGGAGGTTGCCGTCGCCGGCGTGGAACACGTTCGCGACGTCGATCCCCGACTGCTCGGAGAGCCGGGCGATCTCGCGCAGCACGTCCGGCAGCGTCGTGCGCGGCACGACCCCGTCCTGGACGATGTAGTCCGGGCTGATCCGCCCGACGGCGGCGAACGCCGACTTGCGCCCCTTCCAGATCCGCGCCCGCTCCTCGTCGTCCGCGGCCATGCGGATCTCGAAGGCGCCGTGCGTCCGGCAGTGCTCCTCGACCTCCTCGAGCGCCGGGGCGACGTCCGACGCCGGGCCGTCCAGCTCGACGATCAGCACGGCACCGGCGCCCGCGGGGTACTCGCAGCGCACCGCCGCCTCGGCTGCCGAGATCGCGAGGGCGTCCATCATCTCGATGGCGGCGGGAACGACACCGGCGGCGATGATCGACGAGACGGCGCCGCCGGCCGCGTCGGTGTCCGCGAAGGCGGCGAGCAGCGTCTGGATCGACTCGGGCGCCCGTAGCAGCCGCACGGTCACCTTCGTCGCGATCCCGAGGGTGCCTTCCGAGCCGACGAACGCGCCGACGAGGTCGTAGCCGGGGGCGTCGGCTGCCGCGCCCGCGCCGATCTCGACCACCTCGCCGGCGGGCGTGACGATCTCGAGGCCCGTCACATGGTTCGTCGTGAACCCGTACTTCAAGCAGTGCGCCCCGCCGGAGTTCTCCGCGACGTTCCCGCCGATCGAGCAGACCTGCTGGCTCGAGGGGTCGGGGGCGTAGTAGTAGCCGTGGGGCGCTCCGGCCCGGCTGACCGCGAGGTTCGTCACGCCCGGCTCGAGCACGGCTCGCTGGTTGGCGATGTCGACGTCGAGGATGTCGCGCATGCGGGAGGTGACGATGAGGACGCCGTCGGCGCGGGGGAGCGCGCCACCCGAGAGCCCGGTGCCCGAGCCACGGGCGACGAAGGGCACACCGGCCGCTGCGCACGTGGCGACGACCGCCTGGATGTCGTGGCTCGAACGGGCGAGGACGACGAGGCCCGGCACGACGCGCAGGTGCGAGAGGCCGTCGCACTCGTAGGTGCGCAGCTCAGAGGGGTCGGTGACGAGCGCGTCGTCGCCGACGACCCGGCGAAGCGCATCGGCGAGCCGGCCGGTCAGGTCTCGTGTGATCACGGCATCGAGGCGTAGGCACCGACGGTGAGGAAGTCGGGGTACTCGTCGGCGAGCGCCACCTCCGCGAGCAGCGACCTCGCCCGGGCGAACTGCGCCGCGTCGAACGCCGTCCCGTAGGCCACACGGATCTTCTCGAGCTCCTCCTCGATGATCCGCTCGACGAGCGGGCGCGTCACCGGCTCCCCGTTTGTCAGCAAGATGCCGTGGTGGAGCCACTGCCAGATCTGGGAGCGGGCGATCTCCGCCGTGGCCGCGTCCTCCATCAGGTTGAAGATCGCCACGGCTCCGTTGCCTGCGAGCCAGGAGGCGAGGTACTGGAGGCCGACGCTCACGTCGTTGCGCAGCCCCTCCTCGGTGCACGCCCCGCCGGCGGAGGCGATGTCGAGCAGGTCCGAGGCGCTCGGGGGGGCCTTGTCGCGACGGCGTTCGATCTGGTTCGGCTCGTCGCCCAGGGCCGCGTCGAAGACCTCCTCACACAGCGCGACGAGGTCGGGATGGGCCACCCAGGAGCCGTCGAAGCCCATCTTGGCCTCGCGCTCCTTGTCCTCGCGGACCTTGGCCATCGCCCTCCGGTTGACCTCGGGGTCCCGCCGGCTCGGGATGAACGCCGCCATGCCCCCGATGGCGTGCGCGCCCCGCCGGTGGCACGTCTCGACGAGGAGCTGCGCGTAGGCCTGCATGAACGGCGCCCCCATCGTCACCGAGTTGCGGTCGGGGAGCGTGAAGCGACCACCGAGGTTCCGGAGCTTCTTGATGATGCTGAACAGGTAGTCCCAGCGGCCGGCGTTGAGCCCGGCGGAGTGGTCGCGCAGCTCGAAGAGGATCTCGTCCATCTCGAACGCGGCGGGCAGCGTCTCGATCAGCACGGTGGCCCGGATGCTGCCGCGGTCGAGCCCGAGGGCGTCCTCGGCGTGCGTGAAGACGTCGTTCCACAGGCGCGCCTCGCGGTGCCCCTCGATCTTCGGCAGGTAGTAGTAGGGCCCGAGCCCGAGCTCGAGCAGGCGAGCCCCGCAGCGCACGAGGTGCATCGCGAAGTCGAACAACGACGCCGAGACGACGTCGCCGTCGACGAGGACGTGCTTTTCGACGAGGTGCCACCCGCGCGGGCGGGCGACGATGGTCGCGGGACGGCCCTCGACCTCGTAGCGCCTGCCCTCCGGGCTCGTGTAGCGGAGGGTCCCGTCGAGCGCGTCGCGCAGGTTGATCTGGCCCTGCACCATGTTGTCCCAGCGCGGCGTGTTGGCGTCCTCGAAATCGGCCAGCCAAACTCGGGCGCCGGAGTTCAAGGCGTTGATCGCCATCTTGCGGTCCGTCGGGCCGGTGATCTCGACCCGGCGGTCGACGAGCCCGGGCGCCGGCGCCGCCACATGCCAGCTCGCCTGGCGCACCTCGCCCGTGTCGGGGAGGAAGTCGGGGAGGATGCCCCGGTCGATCTCCGCCTGGCGTTGGGCGCGTGCTGCGAGCAGCGCGGCTCGAGGCGGGCCGAAACGGCGCTCGAGGTCGGCCAGGAGCTCGAGGGCGTCGCGGCTGAGGATCTCCTCGTAGCGCTCGCCGACAGCGCCGACGACCTGTACGCCGGCGGGTCCCGGGAGCTTCGCCATCACCTCTCCGATCTCACGGAATTCCACGATGTGGAATCGCCGTCCCCCGACGGAGGCACTGTAAGGGAGGGGCGTGGAGCCCGCAAGGAGCCCCTAGATGGCGCGGACGAACAGCAGCACGGCGAGCAGCAGGACCACGATGCCGACGACCACGATCGCCGCGGCGCCGGTGACGCGCGCCGCCACGCGCATCCCGCCGAACAGCACCAGCGCCAGCCCGACGACCAGCCCGACGATGCCGGCGATCTGGTGCTTGCTGATCCCGCTCTTGCTCGCTGCGGCGAGGATGGCTCCCAGGCTTCCGGTGGCGTGCATCGGTTCGTCTCCAGGCTCGGTCGGACGCCGGCACGCGCCGGGCGCCCTCGGCGGTGTCGGGGCGCCCGAGACTGTAGCGAGCGGGCGGGCGCCACGTCGCCCTGTCGGGCGAATCTGCGGCTCGGCCGGCCGGCCGCCACGGCGCGACACCGCAGGCCCCGGATCCCACTCGCTGGCGGGGCTGTTCGCGACGCGTCGCGGACGGGGCTCGAGACGAGATGGGTGGTCAACGGCCACCTGTCCCGGGCGCCCAGGCGACGGCGGGCCGACACGCTTCGCGACGGGTCACCGGGGGCCGTCGAGGTCGGCGAGACGGCAGGGGATGTCGGCGTCCTCGTTGAGAAGATAGCTGGCGCAGATCCGGTGGTAGCCGTCGGCGATCGTGAGCGGAGCCCCGCCGGCGGCGCGCCCTCGCACCAGCAGCACCGGGGAGAGCTTCGCGCCCTTCCTCACCCGCTTCAGGTCCAATGCGACGTGGACGTTGTCGACGGGCAGCGCTTCGAGCCGGCTCGCCCGCAGCAGGTCCTTCGCCTTGTAGTGGACGATGGCCGAGGCCCGGAGCGCCGCGACGGTGCGCTCAGCGTCCTCCTCGCAGGCGAGGAGGGTGAGGTAGTCGCGAGCGGCCGGGTAGTCGTGCGCGTCGGGCTCGGTCTTCCAGTGCTCCCGTCTCGGCATACAGGCCCTCCCTTGTTCGAGACCGATGGCGATCGTCCGCGACGGGACCCTCGCCACCATGGACTATGACGTCTGCTCCCCGCCCGCCGACGAACGCTCGCGCTCGGCCACGACGCGGAACTCCCCGACGAGCGGGTCGAGCGTGCCCTGCGCCGCCACCGCGGCGCTCTCGTCGGGCCCGGGACCGCGCAGCACGATCGCGAAGCCCACCGCCACCAGGGTGCCGAGGAGCGGGCCCACCACGTAGACCCAGAGGTGGCCGAAGTCCCCGAGGACGACGTCCGGCCCGAACGAGCGCGCCGGGTTCATGGAGGCGCCGCTCACCGGGCTCGACCACAGCCCGGCGAGGGCGATGTACCCGGCCACCGCGATCGCCGAGAGCGCGCCGACGTTCTGGGCGCCGGACGCGGTGCCAAGGATCGTGGTCACGAGGCCGAGCGTCAGCACCGCCTCGATGAGCATCGCGTGGACGTCGCTGATCGACGCCCCGGGCTCGGTCGCGCCGAGCATGCCGACCTTGCCGAACACGGCCCATACGAATGCGCAGGCGAGCGTCGCGCCGGCGAGCTGCACGACGACGTAGCCCGGGACGCGCCGCCAGGGGAACTCTCGGCGGAGCGCGAAGGCGATGCTGACGACCGGGTTCAGGTGTGCCCCGGAGATCTTGCCGATGGACAGGATGACGGCCATGACCATGAGGCCGGGGCCGACGACCGCGGCGTCGCGCCCGACCGCCCCGTGCGACACCGCCGACACGGCGCCGGCGCCGGCGCCGACGAGGACGAGAAAGAAGGTCCCGAGCAGCTCACCGAAGAGGCGGCGGTACTCGTGGGAGACGTTGGCGAACTCACGCGCCCAGGGCGTGGCGCGGTGCCCGGTCGCCTGCACGAGCACCAGCCCCCCCTCGCCGAGGGCGTGCGGTGCCGGGCTTGGCTCCTCGGGCTGGTGCTGTTGGCCCATCGCTCCCCCGCGGACGCGGCGCGTCCGCGCTGCGGCGGCCAGCATGGCACTCGAGCGCGTCGGCCGCCTCGTCCGGCTCGGCTCTGCCCTCGGCGTCAGATCCGCTCGAGCGACGCCCCGTCGAACAGCGGCGTGATGGCGAGGCGTTCGACGTCGGCCGCCATCTCGGCGTCGGCGGGCGACCTGGCCGGCCCCGTCGCCGCCTCGAGCACCGTCCGCAGGAGCCGGTAGTCGCCGGGGGTGACGAGGAACAGCTGCGGGCGGGCGAGCACGTAGTGCACGGCGCGCCCGATCGCCTCAGGATCCTGCAACGGCTGGTACCAGCTGTTGCGCGGACCGTCGGCGTTGTGCGGGTCGTCGGGCCAGCGGCGCCAGGCGACGGACTTGATCGCCTGCACGGCGACGCCGCGTTCGGCGCACACGCCGAGCAGCTCTTCGAGATCGGCGCGGTAGTCGTGGTCGGCGAGCATCGTGAAGTTGTAGGGGAGGAGCACGGAGTCGTAGTCGAAGCGCTCGAGGCTGCGCAGGTGCATGCGGGCGATCCTGGTGCCATGACCGGTCACCCCGATGAAACGCGTCAGTCCCTCCTCGCGCGCCCGCACGAGCGCCTCGAGCGCGCCGCCCGGCGCGTGCGCCGTCTCCCACTCGTCCTCCTCGACGAGATTGTGGAGCTGGATGTGGTCGACGTGGCCGACCTGCAGCCGCTCGAGCGAGCGCTCGAGGCTGGCCCGGGCGGCGTCGCCCGAGCGCTGCGCCGTCTTGGTCGCCAGGAAGAACTCGCCTCGACGCCCGGCCATCCACGGCCCGACGCGCAGCTCGGCGTCGCCGTAGTCCGCCGCCACGTCGATATGGTTCACGCCGAACTCCACGAGCACCTCGAGGAGGGCGTCCGCCAGCTCCTGGGTCGCGGACCAAAGCGCCGCAGCGCCGAAGATCGTGCGGCTGCTCAGGTGACCGGTCCTTCCGAACTCCGCGCGTTCGATCATCGCAAGAGCGTACCGACGGGGCCGCCCGGGGGATCGGTCGCGCCCGCCGCGAGCGCATCGGAGACGCCGATGCCGCGCCACTAGCATCCGGCGGGTGATGGACGTCTCGGCGCACGTGGAGGCGCTCGAGCGCGAGGGGGCGCTGTTGGCGCGTGGCGCCGCCTCCGCCGGTCTCGGCGCGCCGGTCCCGACGTGTCCGGACTGGCGGGTGCGTGACCTCGTCAGGCATGCCGGGAACGTGCACCGCTGGGCGGCGGCGGTGGTGCGCTCCGGACGCTCGATCCCCTTCGACGACGAGGAGGAGCGTGCGCTGTTCGGCCCGCGACCGAGCGACGGCGAGCTGCTCGCGTGGTTCCGACGCGGGCACGGCGACCTCGTCGAGGCGCTCGTCGACGCCTCGCCCGACCTCGAGTGCTGGACCTTCCTCCCCGCACCGTCACCGCTCGCGTTCTGGGCTCGTCGTCAGGCGCACGAGACCGCCATGCACCGGGTCGACGCCGAGTCGGCGGCCGGCGTCGTCGTTCGTGTCGACACCGCCTTTGCGGCCGACGGCGTCGACGAGCTGCTCCGCGGGTTCGCGGCGCGGCCCCGGTCGCGTCTTCGCAGCGAGCCGGGGTGCTCCCTCAAGATCCGCGCCCGCGACACCGGAGACAACTGGACCGTGCGCGTCGGTCCCGAGACGGTCGAGGTGAGCGGCGACGACCCGGCGCGCGCCGGGGAGGTGAGCTGCGTGGTGGAGGCAGACGCCGAAGCGCTCTACCTGCTGTTGTGGAACCGCCGCGGTGCCGACGGCCTGCGCGTCGCCGGTGAGCGCGGCGTGCTCGAGCTGTGGCGCCAGCAGATGCAGGTGCGCTGGTCCGGCCCGAGCTGACCCGGGCCGGAGCCGGCGGAGAGGAGGAGGTTCCGTGTCACTTCCCGTGCTGCTCGGCCCCGGTGAGGGCGAGCGCAGGCAGGCGCGCGGCAGCGTCATGGTCTTCAAGGCGCTCGCGGCGACGACCGGTGGTCGCTTCTCGCTGATGGAGCGTTCACTGCCACCGGGAGGCAGGATGCCACCCCCGCATCGCCATCTCGGCTGCGAAGAGGGCTTCTACGTCCTCGAGGGCGAGATCACCTTCATCCTCGAGGGCGAGGAGCACGTGCGCGGGCCGGGCGCCTTCGTTCTCGTTCCCGGCGGCGCTTCGCACACCTTCGGGAACCGAAGCGACGCTCCGGCGCGCCTGCTGATCGTGCACGCCCCGGCCATGGACCGCTACTTCGCAGAGCTCGAACTGCTCTGGTCGGGTGCCGGGGCGCCCGCGCCGGAAGACGAGCACGCCCTCATGGCGCGTCACGGCATGATCCCCGGCTGACCGCGGCGTTCGCTGACGCCGGCGACCTGCCGACCCATGCGGCGAGGTGTGCGACGGCACCGGCCCGATGACGCCGGCGCGCTGGCGGCGGACCCCGTGAGCGGCGAGGATGCCCCGCATGAGCCCAGACGCGTCCGTCACGATCGGCAAGGGACCACCCGAGACGGTGCTCCCGCCCCCACCCCCGGACTGGCAGGAGGGCCTTGCCGGCGCGCTGCGCCCTCGGGTGCCGGCGGAGTCCGGCGCCGGGGACGCCCGCAGCCGGGTGGCCGCAGTGGCAGCGGCGCACCCCCGCTTCACCGACGCGTGGGTCGAGCTCGTCGCGCTCGCCCGCGACGACGTCGAGGCGTATGCGTACGCGCGCGTCGGCTACCACCGCGGCCTCGACGCACTGCGCGGCGCCGGCTGGCACGGCAGCGGGTACGTGCGATGGCGGCACCCGTCGAACCGCGGCTTCCTCCGTGCGGTCGAGGCGCTGCGCCGTTGCGCGTCGACGATCGGCGAGACCGACGAGGAGGAGCGCTGCGCGCTCTTCCTCCGCCAGCTCGACCCGGACTGGCGCGGGCTGCCCGCCGAGTGACCGGCGGGCGCGGGTTCCGTCCCGGGCCACCCGCCGCCCGCTCGTCCCGGGGGCGGTTCGGGCGACGGCGTGCCTGCCGGCTCGCGCGCTCCGGAGCGCCCGCGCTGGCATGGTACGTGTGACGTAACAAGTTCGGAGGCATGCCACCGACCCCCGCAGCATCCGGCTCGTCCTCTTCGGGTAGAGAGGCCGGCTCCACCCTCGCCAGGCCGAACGACCCGCCGGTGCTGATCTCACGAGCCTGGCGGCCGGACCGAAGCACGGCTACGCGCTGATCCAGGACATCGAGTCCTTCGCCGGCGTGCGCCTCGGCCCGGGCACGCTGTACGGCGCGATCACCCGCCTGGAGCGACACGGCTTGCTCGAGCCGCTCGGCTCGGACGACCGCCGCCGCCCTTACCGGATCACCCCGGCAGGGGAGGCGTTGCTCGCCGGGACGCTCGCCGCCTTGCGCCGTCTCGTCGATGCGGGCGAGGCGCGCCTGTCCGGCGGCAGGGGCTCGCTGCCGGCGCCGCGCCGCGCCGCCGCGCCGTCCTTGGGACCGGCGTGAAGCCGAGGCGTAGCGCCGAGCGTCTGCTGCGCTGCTACCCGCCGCGCTGGCGCGTCCGCTACGGCGACGAGCTCGCGGCGCTCGTCGAGGAGGAGCTCGCCGACAGGCCCCGCTCGATCATGGTGCGTGTCGACGTGGTGCGCGGCGGCTTCGTGACCCGGCTGCGCGAATCGGGGCTGACCGGCGACTCGGTCCCGGCGGCCGAGCGGGTCAGGGCCGGCGTGCTCCTCGTCGGCGCGGCCTGGTCGCTCGCCGTCGTCGCGGGTGCCGCCGTCGCGACGTACGCCGAGCGCTGGGCGCAGGCCGCGCCGGCCCGCGCGCGGTCGGCCCCGGCGCCGGCCTTTTACGCCGTGCAGGTCGCGGCGTGGTGCGCCGTCGCGGCATTCGCCGCCGGTGCTGTCCTGGTCGCGCCCGCGCTGTGGTCGCGCCTTCGGGACGCGAGATGGAGGGAGACCCGCCCGCACGTCGCGGTCGCCGGCGCATCGAGCTTGGTCACCGCGGGGGCGACGGTGGCCCTCGTGACGTGGGTGCACCGGCTGCAGCCAGCGATCCGTGACGGCGCGCAGAGCGGCGACCACGTCGTCGGAGCGCTCTGGGCGCTGCTGCGCGTCGTCACGGTCGCGGCCTTCACGGTCGCCGGCATCGCCGCCCTGCGGCGGGTCCCGCTCGACTCGCGGCTCCTCCGAGCCGCCGGGCTCGCGGTGACCGTGGCGGCGTCGCTGTGCGCGCTGCTCGCCGGCGTTGTGACGTGGTGGGCCTCGCTCGCGGCGGCCTCGGCACCGTGGTTCGCCGCGTCCGGCGGTGCCGGCCCGTCGACGGCCAGCTGGTCGCCATCGGAGCATCGTTCGCCCTCGCCGCGTCGCTCGGGGTCGCTGGAGCCGCGCGGGCCGTCACCGCTTCGAGACGGCGCGTGCCGACGATGCCCGCCCCGGTGGGGCGGGGGTGCGGTGTCGCCGGCCGCGGGAGCCGGCCATGGGTGGTGGAGTTCGAGCCCGTCAGCGGTCGAGGTGGCGGTCGGCCGACTGTGGCCCGCCTACTGCTGGTAGTGCTCGACAACCTCGGCGGGTCGGACGTGGGCCTCGTCGGGGTTCTGCCCGACGCTCCGGCGCGCGCGGCGCTGGCGTAGCAAGTCCCAGCACTGGTCGAGGGCGACCTCGATCGAGCGCAGCCGCTCCTCGTCCTCCGGAGCGAGCGGGGTGCCGACGTGCGCCCCCTCGATCTGGTGCTCCTCCTCGGCGAGGCGGCTGATCTCGTGCACGATGTCGCGGTCGTCCATCGGAGCCACCCTTCCTCCCGACCGGCCCTCGCCGGTGGCGTCGCCTCCCGAGCCTACGGCGGTGCCGCGTTCGCCCGCGCAGGCGCCGGCGGCGCCGACGACGGGCTCGCGACGATCGCGCCCGAGGCTCGCCCGAGGCTCGCCCGAGGCTCGACCGCCGCGACGAGTGGCGCCGCCCGGTCCTACGCTTGAGGTATGCCACTGTTCTCCACCCACAAGCAGGAGTTGGTCAGCCGCGAGCAGGCGCTGCCCGGCCGCTCCGAGCCGATCACCGTGCCCGGCCGACACCTGGTGCTCGGCACGCCGCTCGCCCCACCGTTTCCCGACGGCTTCGGGCAGGCCGTCTTCGGGATGGGCTGCTTCTGGGGCGCAGAGCGCAAGTTCTGGCAAGCCGAAGGCGTCTACACGACCGCCGTCGGCTACGCGGGCGGGTACACGCCGAACCCCACCTACGAAGAGGTGTGCTCCGGGCGGACCGGTCATGCCGAGGTCGTCCTCGTCGTGTTCGACCCGGCCAGGACGGGCTTCGAGACGATGCTGCGGCTCTTCTTCGAAGGTCACGACCCGACCCAGCACATGCGTCAGGGCAACGACATCGGAACCCAGTACCGCTCGGCCGTCTACGCCGCCTCGTCCGAGCAGCTGGGCGCCGCCGAGGAGGCGCGGGCGCGTTATGACCCGCTGCTTCGCGCCGCCGGGTACGGCGCCGTCGAGACCGAGATCGCACCCGGCGGACCGTTCTTCTACGCCGAGGACTACCACCAGCAGTACCTGGCCCGGAACCCGAACGGCTACTGCGGCCTCGGCGGCACCGGCGTGGCCTGCCCGGTCGGGGTGCTCGGGGACTGACGCCGCCCGGCCCGCCGGCGCCGCGGCCGACGCGCTTGCGGATCGTACGTAATCATGTAATCATCATTACATGACTACCACAGCACCAAGCAGCGACCACGTCTTCGCCGACTGGTTCGCCTCGAGGCTCGACCCCGCCTGGTTCGAGGGCGTCCCCGACGTGCAGGTCGACGACGAGGAGATTCTCGTCGTCGGCCGGCTTGCGCCCACGGTCGGCCCACCCGCGGGTGCGGCGGCGGCCGGAGCCGCCGACGAGGGCGGCCGGGGATCGCCGCCCGGCGACGAGCAGGCCGAGCTCGCCCGCATCGCGGCGTTTCGTGAGGAGACGCGCGACCAGCGAATGGCGATCGCCCGAGACGCCGAGCGCGTCTTCGGGCGCACGGTCTCGTGGGGCGCGAGCTGCGGCGGGAGCCGGCGCTTGTTCACGCACCTCAGCGTGCCCGTGATGACCCGCCTGCGACTGCCCGAGCGCGCCGTGCTCGACACGCTCGTCGAGTCCGGGGTCGCCCGGAGCCGGAGCGACGCCGTCGCGTGGTGCGTCCGCCTCGTCGCTCAGCACGAGACGGCGTGGCTCGCCGAGCTGACCGAGGCCCTCGGCGCCGTGCGCCGGGTCCGGGCAGGCGGTCCCGGCCGGCGCTGAGCAGCAGCGAGGGGCCGGCCCTCGGCGGCGCCCGCTCCGCGGGCGCGTCCCGCAGGCGCTCCTCGCTCAGACCGCCCGCGACGAGGCCCAGATGTCGATCCCGACGTCGGTGGCGTGCTCGTCGATTGCGTCCAGTTCCTCCGGGCTGAACTCGAGCTTGTCGAGCGCGGCGACGTTGGCCTCGAGCTGCGCCACGCTGCTCACGCCGACGAGGGCCGAGGTGACGCGGGCGTCCCTTAGCACCCAGGCGATCGCCATCTGTGAGAGCGACTGGCCCCGCGCCTTGGCGATCGCATCGAGGGCGCGCACTCGTGCGAGGTTCTCCTCGCTCAGGAACTCGCGGCTGAGCGACCCCTCGCGTGTGGCCCGCGAGCCTGCGGGCACCCCGGCGAGGTAGCGATCGGTCAGCATCCCCTGCCCGAGGGGCGAGAAGGCGATGCAGCCCGACCCGACCTCGCCGAGCACGTCGAGCAGGCCGCGTTCGATCCAGCGGTTGAGCATCGAGTACGAGGGCTGGTGGATGAGCAGCGGGGTGCCGAGGCCGCGCAGGATCGCCGCCGCCTCGGCGGTGCGCGCCGGGGAGTACGAGGACACTCCCGCGTAGAGCGCCTTGCCCTGGTGGACCGCGGTGGCGAGGGCGCCCATGGTCTCCTCGAGCGGGGTGTCCGGGTCCGCCCTGTGCGAATAGAAGATGTCGACGTAGTCGACCCCCATGCGCCTCAGGCTCTGGTCCAAGCTGGCGAGCAGGTACTTGCGGGAGCCGAGGTCCCCGTAGGGGCCGGGCCACATGTCGTAGCCGGCCTTCGTCGAGATGACGAGCTCGTCGCGGTAGGGCCGGAGGTCCTCGGCGAGGACGCGGCCGAAGCTCGTCTCGGCGGAGCCGTACGGCGGCCCGTAGTTGTTGGCCAGATCGAAATGCGTGATCCCGAGGTCGAAGGCGCGCCGCAGCACGGCGCGGACGTCCTCCAAGGCGCGCGTCGAGCCGAAGTTCTGCCACAGCCCGAGCGAGATCAGCGGTAATTCGAGGCCGCTGCGGCCGCAGCGCCGGTAGGCCTTGCGTTCGTAGCGGTCCTCGGCAGCGACGTACGGCATCGACCCTCCACTCCCGCACGGCCAGACGCTCCGGCCCGTCCCAGACGCTACGACCGGCGTCGGGATCCCACCACTCGCGTCCAAGCGTCTTCCGCGAGGAGGGGCTTGCGCCGGGCCCCCTCTGTCCGATTATGTTGCGGACTGTTACGAACCAGCGCAGATTGTGACCAAGAGCCCTACGGGCCAGCAGCGATCGTCCATAACGTTCTGCTCAGCACCGGCACGGTCGAGGTGATCGGGTCAGCTCCTCCAGGGGGGCAAGCAGTACGCCGCCAGGGGGGATAACCTCCTCCTGGCTGGCGTGAACACCGATGCAGGCATCACTCACCCAGACAAGGGGGGCAGCACAAATGGCAACTGAGCCTTTTGAAGTCGACCCGAAGCGGTATGAGGTTTCGAGACGCCGGTTCCTGCGCAACTTCACCGCAGCGGCAGCGTCGGTGCCCTTCCTCGGCGGTCTCGCCGAGGTGCTCACCGAACGAGGTGCCGCCGCCCAGACGTTGCGCGACGAGTCGTCGCCGCTGTTCGCCAGGCACCCGGCCTACCAGTTCACCTTCGTGAACCACGTCACGACGAACACGTTCTTCACGGCGACCATCTACGGCCTGCAGGACGCCGCACGTATCCTGGGCATCCCGACGCCGCAGTGGACCGGATCGGCGAACTCGATCGTGGGCGAGATGGTCACGGCGATGAACCAGGCGGTCGCCGCCAACCGCAAGGGCATCGCCGTGGCGTTGATCGACCCGATCGCCTTCAACTCGCCCACCGACCGGGCGCTCGCGAAGGGCATCCCGGTCCTTGCCTACAACGCCGACGAGCCGGGCAACAACCGCATGTGCTACGTGGGCCAGAACAACCTCACGGCCGGTGCGGCGGCGGCGGAGCGCATCGTGAAGGTCGTGCCGAAGGGCGGCCTGGTGGGCATGGTCATCGCCACCCCGGGCTCGGGCAACATCCAGCCACGGATCAACGGGGCGCTGCCGATCCTGAAGAAGGCGGGCCTCCAGACGACGATCGTCGCCGGTGGCGCTGCGCAGACCGCCGAGCTCGCGGCCGTCGATGCCTGGTACCTCGGCCACAAGAACGTCAAGTTCATGTACTCGGTGGACTCGGGTGACTCGATCGCCGTCGCGACGACGATCAAGAAGCACAACCTGCAGGGCAAGGTCGGAGGCTCCGGCTGGGACGTCGGCATCCCGGTGCTCCAGCAGGTGGCTTCGGGAGGCCTGAGCTTCTCGATCGACCAGCAGGCCTACCTGCAGGGCTTCATCCCGACGGTCCAGATGTTCCTCTACCAGATCTCGGCGGGTCTGATGAAGCCGGCGAACACCGACACCGGCCTCGGCTTCGTGACGAAGTCGAACGTTTCGCCCTACCTCGCGCACCCGACGCGGTGGGAGGGCAGCGGAGCGGGCGAGACGGCCTTCGCCCCACCGGCGCGCATCGGCGTCTAGCACATGGCGCAGGCGACGATCACGTCCGAAGACGAGTCGTCCGAATCCCCCGCTTCGCCCACCAGGGCGGAGCGGGGGAGCTCGCCGTTGTCGCTGCTGAAGGTCCTCGTCCAGCGGCGGGAGGCCACGGTCGTCGTCGTGACGGTCGCGGTGATCGTCTACTTCGCGATCCGGAACTCCAGCTTCTACTCGGTCGCGAACATCATCACGATCGCCCAGTACGTGGCACCGATCGCCATCTTGGGCTCGGCGCAGGTGCTGCTGCTCGTGCTCGCGGAGATCGACCTCTCCCAGGGACAGGTGTACCTCACCGCCCCGTGGTTCGTGTACCTGATCTGGTCCGCGGGCGTGCCCCTCGGCTGGGCGATCGCCGCGGCGCTCGCCTGCAGCCTCGGCATCGGGGCGATCAACGGGCTCTTCCTCGTCCGCCTCGGCGTCCCGTCGCTGATCGTCACGCTTGCCATGAACTACGCGCTGTTCGGGCTGGTCCTCGTGGAGTCGAACGCGACCCAGGTGAACATGCCGGGCACGACGGGCCACCTCGGGCTCGTGCTCGGTATCGGCAGCTGGGCGACGATCCTGTGGGCGGTCGGGATCGGGGCATCCATCTGGGTCCTGCTCAAGAAGGCGCGCTTCGGCACCCACGTCACCGCGACCGGTGGCAACCTCCTCGGCGCCGCCGAGGCGGGCATCCCGGTGCGCCGCGTCAAGGTGTGGTGCTTCATGATCAGCGCGTTCGCCGCGGGGTTCGCAGGGATCCTCGACTCCATCCGGATCCAGAGCCTGAACCCCGGCAACTCGGGCCTGGACGTCGTCCTCCCGGGCATCGTGGCGGCGGTCATCGGCGGCACGGCGCTCACCGGCGGCCGGGGAACCGTCCTCGGCACCCTGATCGGCGCGGTGTTCCTCGGCGTGCTGGAGGACGGGTTCAACCTGATCGGCGTCAGCGCCTACTGGTTCTACCTCGCCGAAGGGGTCGTGATCCTCATCGCCATGGCCATCAACACCCAGCTCGGCTCGCTCGCGGCAAGGACGAAACGATGACGACGAACAGCAGCCCGCCCGCCGACGGCCAGGCCGTCGGGGTGGCTGGCGCGCCACCCGCAGCCGCCGTCACGCGTGACACGATCCTGGAGGCCGAGGGCATCACGAAGCGCTTCGGCGCCGTCATCGCGCTGCGGGGCGTGGACATGCACCTGGAGCGTGGCGAGGTGCTCGGCCTCGTCGGCGACAACGGCACCGGCAAGAGCACCTTCGTCAAGATCCTCTGCGGCTACCACCGGGCCGACGCCGGCCGGATCGTCGTCGAGGGCGAGGAGGTCCACTTCCACTCGGTGCAGGATGCCCGGGCCTACGGTATCGAGACCGTCTACCAGGACCTCGCGCTCGTGCCGCAGCTCACCGTGTACCAGAACCTCTTCCTCAACCGGGAGATCGCCCATCTCGGCAAGATCGGGTGGCTGTCGAACCGGAAGATGCGCAACCTCGCGAAGCAGTACCTCGACGACATCAGGGTCGATATCTCCGACATGAACGCCGAGGTGGAGATGCTCTCCGGCGGCCAGCGCCAGGCGATCGCCGTCGCCCGCGCCACGCGCCAGAACGCGAAGATCCTCCTTCTGGACGA
Source organism: Acidimicrobiales bacterium (assembly GCA_035532475.1). GTDB lineage: Bacteria > Actinomycetota > Acidimicrobiia > Acidimicrobiales > Bog-793 > DATKQY01. The sequence goes on from DATKQY010000045.1 coordinate 19,974, forward strand.
GCCGCTTGCCGCGATGGGCGCCAAGGAGTCCGCGCTCATCATCGACCTGGTGAAGGACCTCGCCTCCCGCGGCGTCTCGATGATCGTCATCGACCACAACTACACGCACCTGTTCGAGCTCTGCGATCGTCTCAACATCATCCAGCAGGGCAGGATCACCTACGACCGGTCCGTGCGCGACACGTCCGTCGAGGAGCTGACCGAGCTGATGGTCTCGGAGTACCGCCGGCAGGTGATGGCGGGCCACGCCGAACTGGCCCATTGAGCCTGGGTCGGGGACGGCCGGCCGGGGCGGACACAGTACCCCGTCCGGAGGCAGCGCAAGCGCCACGCACGGCACCGTGATCCAGGCGAGAGGGCTCACCAAGCGCTTCAAGAGCACCCTGGCGGTGGACGACCTCACCTTCGACGTCCTCCCCGGACGTGTCACCGGCTTCCTCGGGCCGAACGGCTCCGGAAAGTCGACGACGATGCGGCTCGCGCTCGGTCTCGACCGGCCGACGACGGGCACGGCGACGGTGAACGGGCACCTTTACCGAGAGCTCCGCTGGCCCCTCAACGAGGTGGGCGCGCTCTTGGAGGTGGGCGCGCTCCATCCGGGTCGGCGCGCCCGCGACCACCTGCGATGGCTGGCGCGCACGAACGCCATCCCGCTCGCGCGCGCCGACGAGGCGCTGGAGCTCGTGGGGCTCGCCAGCGCGGCCGCCCGGCGCGCCGGCACGCTGTCGCTCGGCATGCGCCAGCGCCTCGGGATCGCCGCGGCTCTGCTCGGCGACCCGTCGACGCTGCTCTTCGACGAGCCCGTGAACGGCCTCGACCCCGAGGGCATCGTCTGGGTCCGGACGCTGCTGAAGTCGCTCGCCTCCGAAGGTCGGACGGTGCTCGTGTCGAGCCACCTGATGAGCGAGATGGCGCTCACCGCCGACCATCTCGTGGTCATCGGGCGCGGCAGGCTGATCGCCGACGCGAGCGTCGAGGAGTTCGTGCGGCGTGCGACGGTCGGGTGGACCCGCGTCGTCGCTCCCGACCGGGACCGGCTGCGTGAAGCGCTCGAGCGCGCGCGAGCCGACGTGGTGCTCGCCGACGATGGCGCCTTGGAGGTCCGCGGCGTGGAGGCGGCTCGCGTCGGCGAGCTCGCGCACCAGGCCGGCATCGTCCTGCACGAGCTCACGCCGAGGCATGCCTCGTTGGAGGAGGCCTATATGGACCTGACCGCCGGGAGCGTCGAGTATCACGCCCCGCACTCAGGCGAGGCCCGGCGGTGAGCGAGGTGCCGCCCGCCGCCGTCGTGGCGGGTGCGGCCCCGAGCCCAGACCGAAGCGGAGTCTCAGAGCTCAGCGACGCCGTTGCCGCGGAATGGATGAAGCTCCGGAGCCTCCGCTCAAGCTCCATCACCTTCACCGGCGCGTTCGTCTCGATGCTCGGTGTCAGCGCCCTCGTCTGCTGGGCCGTCGCCCACCATTACGCGTCGCAGCCTCCGTTCGAACAGGCCGTCGAGCGCGTCACGCTCGACGCCTCGTTCCTCAGCGTGAGCGGGATCTTTCTTGCCCAGCTGCCGATCGGCGTCCTCGGCGTGCTCATGATGAGCTCGGAGTTCGCCACCGGCCTCGTGCGGGCGAGCTTCACCGCCGTGCCGCGCAGGATGACCCTGCTCGCCGCCAAGGCGATCGTCTTCGTGGTCGTCTCGTTCCTGATCGGGAGCGCCGGCTCCTTCGCCTCGTTCGCGATCGGCCAGTCCGTGCTCGCCACCCAGGGCATCCAGACGACGCTCGGGGCGCCGGGGGTGCTCCGAGCGGTGATCGGCGGCGGCTGTTACCTGCCGATCCTCGGCCTGCTCGGGCTCGGGCTCGGCGCGATGATCCGGCGTACGGCCGGCGGCGTGGCGGCGCTCTTCGGCCTGCTTCTCGTGCTGCCGGTGATCGCCTCGGTGCTGCCCGCCCCCTGGGGCCCGGACATCCAGGAGTACCTGCCGAACCAGGCCGGCTCGGCCTTGCTCCACGCGTCGGGTGGCTCCGACGTCCTCGCCCCGTGGACCGGCTTCGGCGTCTTCTGCGCGTACGCCGCCGTGGCGCTGGCGGCCGGCGCGCTCCTCGTGCAGCGCCGCGACGCCTGAGGCTGGGCGACGGCGCGTCCCGGCCCGTTTCTGCATCCGAGCGGCGGCTTCGAGGTCCGTCGTTGAGCGCGCGGCCCGGCCCGCGACGCCTACAGTCGCCCGATGCGTCTTCCCCGGAGCGTGCTCGTCGCGGCCGTCTTCGTTGGGCTGTGCATCGCGGTGCTCGGCAACCTGAACGGCTCGCGGGTACGCCCGCCGGCCCCCGAGGGCGCCCACGGATCCGGATCAACCACGTCCTCGGCGCCTCGCGCCACCCCGACGACGGCCGCTTCGGGCAGGACCGCGACGACGACGGCGAACCAGGCCGGCGCGGGCCATTCCGGCCCCGCGCTGCTGTTCGCCGCGCCGGCCCGCCACGGGCGTGCGGGTCCGAACCTCCTGGCGGGCTCGGACCCGTCGGTGCTCCCCGCGGACGTGCTGATCGCGGACCGGTCAAACAGCCGACTGCTGATCGTCGATCCGACGGGCCGGGTCGTCTGGCAGTTCCCGCGCCCCGGTGACCTCCGCCCGGGCCAGACCTTCAAGATCCCCGACGACGCCTTCTTCAGCCCCGACGGACGCGAGATCCTGGCCACCCAAGAGGACGACCAGGTCATCTCGCTCATCGACGTCCGGACCCACCGCATCGCCTGGCAGTACGGGACACCGGGGGCGCCGGGCATGGGCCCGAACCACGTCTGGAACCCGGACGACGCGATGGTCCTGCCGAACGGCGAGATCGTGCTCGCCGACATCAAGAACTGCAGCCTGCTGGTGCTGCGGCCGCCGAGCCACCTTCCGGTCGAGCGCATCGGCGAGGCGACGAACGCCTGCACGCACGAGCCGCCGCTGCGCTGGGGGAGCCCGAACGGGATGTTCCCTCTCACCGACCACAACTACCTCGTCACCGAGATCAACGGCGACTGGGTCGACGAGCTCACGCCCGCGGGCAAGGTGCTGTGGTCGACCAACCCTCCCGGTGTGGCGTATCCGTCCGACACAAACGAGGTGGCCGCCAACCGCTACCTGACGGTCGACTACTCGGACCCCGGACAGATCGTCGAGTTCGACCGGAGCGGGCACCTGCGCTACCGGTACGCGCCGACGAGCGGCCCGGGCAGGCTGAACCAGCCGTCGCTGTGCGTCCCGGTGCCGGTGAGCCACGACATCTTGTGCAACGACGACTTCAATGACCGGGTCATCGTCATCGACCCGCGGACGAACCGCATCGTCTGGCAGTACGGCCACGATTCTGTCTCGGGCACCGCGCCCGGCTACCTCGACCGTCCCGACGGTGTCGATCTCGTCCCGCCGTACTCGCTGGGCGTGATCCACGCCGCGACGACGGGCCGACCCGCGGCCCGCTGCGTGGCGTCGGTCCCGGTCGGGACGTGCACGTTCGGCGTCGCGGCGACGCGCGCCGCCGCCTGAGGAGCCGCCCTCGCAAGCTGCAGCGCGGCACCGCCGCGTCGCGATGACCGTGCCGCCGACCCCGGTGGTGTGCGAGGACGAACCGCGCTGCGACACTGCTCGTCGCTCCCCGGTGCGTGCTCGTCACCCCAGCGGGCGTGCTCGCGGGCGGAGACACGACCGACCCGTCGTGCGTTCCTCGGCACGACGACGGCCGCAGCGTGATCCGGCCGGGGTCGTGCACGACCCGCGGCGATTCAGGTCGCGGGGTGGAGCCGACGCGTTGTTAGCCTGCCGGCATGCACGCTGAGATCCCCGAACGAGCGCTCATCGTCGCCGCGCACCCCGACGACATCGACTTCGGTGCCGCCGGCACGGTGGCGATGTGGACGGCGGCGGGCGCCGAGGTCACCTACTGCCTCGTGACCGATGGCGATGCGGGCGGATTCGACCTCGACGCCGACCGGTCGTCGATGGCAGGCATCCGGCGCGACGAGCAGCGCGCCGCGGCATCGGTCGTCGGGGTGGAGCACGTCGAGTTCCTCGGCCGCCCGGACGGTCGGCTCGTCGCGGACCTCGACCTCAGACGGGACATCGCCGCGGTGATCCGCCGCCACCGCCCTGATCGTGTGGTGTGCCCGAGCCCCGAGCGAGACTACGAGCGGCTCGCCGCGAGCCACCCGGACCACCTCGCCGCGGGCGAGGCGACGATCTGCGCCGTCTATCCCGACGCACGCAACCCGTTCGCCTTCCCGGAGCTGATCCGCGCCGGGCTCGAGCCGCACACGGTCCACGAGCTTTGGCTGATGGCGTCCCCGACGCCGAACCACGCCGTCGACATCACCGAGATGATCGAGCGCAAGATCGCGGCGCTCATGGAGCACAAGAGCCAGCTTCCCGACCCTGGCGCGACCGAAGCGCGCGTGCGCTCGTGGACGGCGGCCGCCGCGACCGGCGCCGGCCTCGGCGAGGGCCGCCACGCCGAGGCCTTCTCGATCCTCCAGGTGCCTTGAGGCCGGCGTGCGCCGTCGGGTCCCGGCCAGCCGGGACGGCTCACGCCGCGACGTCGAGGTCGGGCACCTCGGCGCTGCGGTGTGCGCAGCGACGGGCCCGGTAGGGGATCGTCGAGAGGCACTCCGGGCACGCCTTCGTCTCGGGCTCCGCGAGGCCCGGCCGGCGAGACCGGCGGCGGCTCAGCGCCTCGATCGGCTGCACTACGAAGAAGAAGACCGCCACGGCGATCGCCGGGTAGGCGAGGAGCGCATTCGCGAAGTCTCCATAGCGGAAGATGCTGTGGTTGACGCTGAACGAGAGGAGCTCGAAGTCCGCCTTGCCCGGCATCGAGTTGCGCGGCGTGACCAGGTCGGTGACCAGTGCCTTCACGACGGGGCCGAACGCAGCGCCCGCCACGCTGCCGACCGCCAGGTCGACGACGTTGTCGCGCAGCACGAAAGCCTCGCAGTCCTTGAAGACGGTCGCTCCCGTTCATCGTCGGTCCCGCCGGCGTTCCGGCGTGTGTCCGGGGTGGGGCACGTGGACACGATCGCACGGGCGAATCGGCGAGCGGTGAGCTGTCGATGAAGTTCTTCGCCCAGGTGTTCGTGACCCTCCTGGTGATCATGGACCCGCTCGGCAGCGTGCCGGTGTTCATCGCGCTTACCGTGAGGCGAAGCGCCGGGGCACGCCGGCGTCTGGCTTGGCAGGCCGTCGCCGTCGCGGGTGGCGTCATCGCCGCGTTCGCGCTCTTCGGCCAGCAGATCCTCGAGTACCTCGGTATCACGGTGCCGGCGTTGCAGGGCTCGGGCGGCCTGCTACTGCTCCTCGTCGCGCTCGAGCTGCTCACGGGCCGGGCCCAGACACCGGTCGAGGTCGACGACGTGAACGTGGCGCTCGTCCCGCTCGGCACGCCCCTGATCGCCGGCCCAGGCGCGATCGCGGCGACGATCGTGTTCGTGCGCGCAGCGCACGGCGTGCGCGGTGCCGCCGCGATCGCGGGCGCGCTCGCCGCCGTGCTCGTCCTGCTGTACCTGGCACTGCGGTTCTCACTGGGGCTGTTCGGCTGGCTGCGCCCGAGTGGCATCCAGCTCGTCACCCGGATATTCGGGCTGCTCCTCTCGGCGATCGCCGTCCAGCTCGTCGCCGAGAGCATCCGGGGCTTCGTCGGCGCGTGACGTCGAGCTCCCCGAACCCCGCGAAGGAATCCCGCGGTGTTGCAAACGCTTGAATAGCGCGCGGCAGCGTTCTATCCTTCAGCGGCGGGGGCGGCCTACACCGGGGAGTTCTGGGGTCGGGCCGTTGAACATGCTTGCTCGGCGCAGGTCCCCGAGGGTTGCCGAGCTCCGAGGGCAGTCGGGACAGGGGAGGTATGCGGTGACGCGTACGGCGAAATTGGGCGTGTCCTCCGCGCTGTTCGCCGTGGCGATTGGCCTTGTCGTGTTCACGGTGATGGCCTTCCTACGGACGAACCCGCCCACGATCGACTTCACGCAGGGGCACAAGGCCGGCCAGCCCGTCGATTTGAACGTCCAGACGGTGGGTGCGATCGGCTTCGGCCCGCACCCCACCTGGGTCTCCTATCTGACGAAGACGCCAGGCGGTCAGTGGGTGCACACGACCCTTTGGGACCTGCCGGCCCACACGAAGATCAACATGACGATCGATGAGTATGACAGCGGCAGCCCGCTGCGGAACCAGCAGATCGGGTCGATCTACGGCGTGGAGGGCAACCTCGCGCAGCTGAACGGCAAGGCCATCAGCCTGGTCAACTCGAACGCCGGCAACGGCGTCGCCCACACCTTCTCCGTCCCCGAGCTCGGAATCAACATCCCGCTCTACGGGGTGAACGGTAATGCCAAGAACTTCTGCAACTCGGCACCGTGCACGCTGAGCGAGGCGCACAACACCATCCAGTTCAGCTTCACCACACCCGGCCCAGGCCAGTACCCGTGGCAGTGTTTCGTGCCGTGCGGCCTCGGGTTCCTCTACGGCAACGGAGGGCCGATGCAGACGATCGGGTACATGGACGGATTCCTGAAGGTGGTGGACTGATGGCCGACGTCCAGCAGGGGGCTGGCGGCAACGCTGGCCGGCCCCGCGACGCGCTGCGCATCGCAGCGATTTGGGTGTTCGTTTCGCTCGTCGGCGATTTGCTCTTCGGCTTCCTCTATGGCCCGCACATTCCGCCCGGGAGGATGACCAGCAGCGCCGGCGGAATCCAGTTCGACATGAAGGTGCTCTTCCTCGTTGCCCTTCCGGTGGTCTTCGGCGTCCTCGTTTACATGGGCTACGCCGTCTTCACGTGGTCGGCCTCGAAGATGCGATCGGCGGCTCCCGCTGACAACCGCAGTCACCTCGGCGTGCAGATCGCTTGGATCGCCACCACGACGTTCGTGGTGCTGGGGTTGTTCGTGTTCGGCACCGTGGAGCTGGTCATCCCCGCTGGCTCCGGTGGTGGTGAAGGCCCCGCGCCGATCTGGACGCCGTCGTCGAAGACGGTCCTCCCCATCCAAGTCATCGCACAGCAGTGGAAGTTCACGTACCGATACCCGACATTCGGGGGCTTCGAGACCGATCAGCTCCTGATTCCCAACGACACCGCTATCGCCTTCCACGTGACCTCGCTCGATGTGATCCACGACTTCTGGGCCTACCAGCTCGGCGTGAAGGCCGACGCCAACCCGGGCCAGGACAACGTGGCCTTTACCACCCCAGACCAGCTCGGGCGTTTCACCGTACGGTGCGACGAGCTGTGCGGCATCTGGCACGGCTCGATGTACAACTACGGCCATGTCGTCTCGAAGGCGGATTTCGAGCATTGGGCGACAACGACGGAGGCATCCTTGGCGGCCGCGACCAAGCTCCTCCCGGCGTTCGCCTGGTCGTACATTCCGAGCGCGAACGGCGCTGGCGGCAGCTACTACCCGGAGACCAATCCTTTCAGTCAGGTGGAGACGTACGGCGCGGCGACAGTGAGCCCGGCGCAAGCGGCGGCGAAATCGAGCTGACCACCAGCTCGGCGTGCCGTGTCGGGTAAGGGACGTCCTAGTAAGGCTCAGGCATCGCCCGGCAGGACGGGCGTCCTCGGGTCGGTGGTGCGGGTCACGTAGACGGGAGCGAGCAAGAGACCATGGCAATCGACGCCGAAACGGTACAAGACATTGGACGCCCTGGCCACGAGCCTCCCGCTCCGCTGCGCGGAGGGGGGCACTCAGCCTGGCTCGGCCAGCACATGGGCACCGCGCTCCTCGGCGCAGTGGCTGGCTACGCGCTCGGGCACTGGGCCGGGAACTACATCGCCTCGAACTACGACCACGTCGCGAATACCGGCCAGAATGATCTCGCCACGGTCCTCGGCCTGACCTTCGCCGTCCTCGGCTGGCTTGCCGGGATCGGTGCGCTGAACTATCCCTTGGCGAAGATGATGGGTCGCGCGCCTGCGCCTGAGCGTGCCGAAGCAGGATGGGACCGCTTCTTCCGCTTCAGCCTTGATCACAAGACGGTGGGCCAGCAGTACGTCATCGGCGTGCTGCTCTTCTTCTTCACCGGTGGCTTGTTCGCGATGGGGGTACGCACCGAGCTGTTGTCGCCCACGAATCACGTCTTCGGGCCGGGGACCTACATCGCCATCGTGAGCGAGCACGGTACGATGATGATGATGATGGCCACCTCGGTCATCATCGGCCCGCTCGGTGGCTGGCTCACGCCGCTGCTCATCGGCTCTCGCCGGATGGCCTTCCCTCGGGTCGAGGCCTTTTCATTCTGGCTGTTCACTGCCGGGTACCTGATCATCCTCACCGCGCTGCCGCTCGGCGGCTTTCCCACGGGCTGGACGGGCTACGCCCCCCTGCAGACCGAGGCGGCCGGCGGCATGGACTCCTACCTGGTCGGATTCGTGGTCATCGGGACAGGGATGATCTTGGCCGGGTTCAACATCCTCGTGACGATCATCAGCTATCGCGCTCCAGGCATGACCTGGAGCCGCGTGCCGATCTTCGCGTGGTCGCTCGTCTCGGTATCCTCCCTGCTCACGCTCGCGACTCCGCTGCTGGCCCTGGCCTGCATCTTCGGGATCCTCGACCGCACCGCGCTTACGGCCTTCTACGTCAATGAGCATGGCGGCAGCTCGTTCCTTTGGGAGAACCTGTTCTGGTTCTTTGGTCATCCCGAGGTGTACATCATGGCGATTCCGGGCTTCGGGATCGTGGCTGAGCTGCTGCCGGTCTTCACGGGCAGGCCCCTTTTCGCCTACCGCGTCGGGGCCGCGGGGATGCTCGGCGTCGCGCTGCTCTCGTTCTTCGTCTGGCAGCATCACCTCTTTGACAGCGGCATCAACCCGAACATGCGGCCCCTGTTCATGTTGACGACGGAGCTCATCTCAATTCCGACCGGCTTCATCTACCTTGTCGGCCTCGGAACCCTGTGGCGGGCCAGAATCCGCTTCGAAGTGCCGATGCTGTTCTGTCTCGCCCTCTACTTCAACTTCTTGTTCGGTGGGATCTCAGGTGTCTTCCTGTCCGACGTCCCCGCCGACGTGACGTTGCACGGAAGCTTCTTCGTGATGGCGCACTTCCACTACACGATCATGGGTGGGTTGATGTTTGCCTTCTTCGCCGGCCTGTACTACTGGCTGCCGAAGATGACGGGCTACTCCCTGAACAAGCGGTTGGGCCAAATCCATTTCTGGATGATGTTCATCTTCTTCAACATGACCTTCTTCCCGTTGTTCATCGTGGGCCTGCTCGGCATGCCGAGGCGTGTCTTCGAGTACGCACCGCGGCTCCAGGCGCTCAACGACTTCTCGACGATCAGCGCCTACCTGCTCGGCTCGTCGTTCCTCGTGTTCACCGCAAACTTCGTCTGGTCGATCTTCATCGAGCCGAGGCGCGCTCCGGCGAACCCGTGGGGATCGCGCGGCCTCGAGTGGCAAACGCCGTCTCCGGTGCCCTTCTACAACTTCGAGCGGCTGCCGGTGATCCTGTCCGACCCGTACCACTACGGCGAAGAGAACCCGCTGCCCGTGGCTGACTTCGGATTGCCGGTGCCAGCGCCCGCCGGAGCGATGGCGGGTGCCGGAGGCGGCGGTGGTCCCGGCGGTTCCCCTGAGACGAGCTCGCCAAGCGTCGGAGGAGAGTTGGATGCCTGAGACCAGCGTCAGCCACGCGCCTCGTGAGACGAGCCCGGATCTCGTCGAAACTCCTGAAGAGCTCGCGTACGAGCTCCGGGCATCCGAGAACGCCATCTGGGTCGGCGGCAAGCTCGTCGTCGGTATCGGGGCGTTCCTCTTTGCGGGCCTTGCGTTCGCCTACTTCTATCTGCGTTCGGCAAACGATGAGAACCTCTGGCGTCCCCACGGCGTCACCGCCCCGGTCAACCTCGGCGCCATAGTGTTCGGGCTGGTCATGGTTGGGGCGCTGCTGAACATCTACGGCACCGCTCGCTTGCGCCGGGGGCAGAGCGTGGACTGGGAAGTGGCAGGTTGGACCGCGCTGGGCTTGTGCCTGCTAGCGGTGGGCTTTCAACTATGGGAGCTCACCCGGCTACCGTTTGCTCCGGGATCCAGTGGCTACGCGTCAAGCTTCATCGGCTGGGCGGGGCTCAACACGGCCCTGCTTCTGGCCTCGTCGTACTGGCTGGAGACACTGCTAGCGCGCGCGATTCACCTCCGTAGGGCTATCAGGCAGGACGGCGGAGCCAGCGCCTCCCCGGCGCCGGCCGCCCGCCTGCTGCGGGCGAACCTTGAGAGCGTCACGTACTTTCTCGGTTTCGCAGCGTTCGTGAACCTGTTGTTCTGGGTGTTGTTCTACATCGTGGCCTAGGGTCGACCGACAGGGAGAGGACCAGCGGTAGGCTGGCCGTAAAGGAGTTGGGCTGATGTTCGCAGCAGTGACGGCTACGCACAGCGTGCTCGGCGCGCAGACGCTCACCTTTGCCATTCCTATCGGGACCCTCGCCCTGATCGGCCTCTGGGGCTTCTTTCAGCGCCAGCGTCCGACCCGTTAGGCGGCTCGGCCCCACGCCGCCTCGGCGTCGGCTGGGTGTGGTTCTTGTGCGATTGGCGCCGCCGTGTCTCTGTGACTCGTAGCGTGGATTGAGGAAAGCCCTGATGATCGGCGTAGCTGGTCTCCGTTCTGGAGAAGAGCATCGTGCGTCTCGGCTCGGCCTGACTGGCAGGCGGATCATTCTCGGTGTGGGCCTCGGGATGCTGGCTCTGGCGCTGTCGCCCCCGTTGGTTGCGCTCAGTCGTCGCTACGTCGCGGGCGAGGCGCTGCAGTTCTCACTGCTGGCTTTCGGCGTGCCGATGTCGTTCACCGTCGGCGCCCCCTGGTTGACCTTTCGGCGGTCTGGACATGTGGAGGCCGCTCCCGGCTGGGCGACCCGGCTTGCACGCGCTCGGAGTCGCAAGCGAGAGCCTTCGCGCAGCGTGGCCCTGGTGGTCGTATTCTGCCTCGTAGTCGTAGCGTGGCGTCTGCCGCAGGTTGTGGACGCGGTCGCGCGTCATTCGCTGCTCGCGGGCCTCGAGGCGCTCACGTTGGTGCCGGTGGGTGTTGCTCTGTTCCTGGAGCTGCTCTACTCACCACCGTTCGAGCCCCGCTCCTCGAGGCCCCTTCGCCTTGGTCTGGCTGCGGTGGCGATGTGGCTCTCGTGGATCCTCGCGTACATGATCGGATTCGCCCACGTGGGCTGGTTCGACGCCTATCGACACGTGCCGGGTGACGGGCTCAGCCTCTTCGCCGACCAAGAGCTCACCGCGGGCATCTTGTGGTTCGTTCCCTTTTGCTGCTTCGTGCCCATCGAAGCAGCAAACCTCATCGGGTGGTTGCGTGGCGACGACGACCCCGACGCGGAGCTGCGCCGGTTGACGAGCGAGGACCATCGTCGCGCGGGCGCCGATTTGATCGCGGAGCCCAACCGACTCACGGACTGACGCTGGGCAGGCTCAGGGGCGGGAGCACGGTCGTGATCGCCTTGGCGGCGCGTGCGAGCGCCCCGTTCGCTGCGGCGCGGTCCGAGCGCAAGTGGCCCTCCGCGATCACGAGGTTCCGTTGTGCTTTCGTGTCGGTCGGATGATCGAGCAGCGTGGATACGGCTTCGATCGCGGTGAGCCCGTCGGGATCTGCCCAACTGAGCGCATCGCTTGCGACCACGCCCAGGGTCCTCCCGACTCCCGCTCCGGAGATATTCATGCTCGCTAGGTCGACGATGCTCTGGTTGGTGTAGGAGCAGCCGTTCTCGTCGTCGGCGAGTATCCCAGGTGCCTGGCTGCGATCGCCGCGGGTGAGAGTGCCAGCCCGTTCATATCGGTAGATCGTCAGGGCCTCGGTGACGGCGACGGCGCAGGCACTCACGTCGCTCGCGATGGTCAGGATGGTTGATCGCGCGTCCGCTCGCTCACTCGCGAGTGTCGCGGGTCGTGGGAGGTCGGTGACGACCGCGACCGCGACGACGACGGCGACCGCCGCGAGGGCGAGGGCCGTGGTCCGCCGTCGAAACGGTGGACGGCGGGGGCCGTCTGGAGCCTCTCGCTCGGGCGTCGGTGGTCCCCCAAGGCGGTCAGGCGCTTCGAGAGCGCTCCTTGAGAGTTCTGCCGGGGTCATCCTTGCTCCTCAGTTCGTCAGCGACCGGCGTCGAGGCGGTATCAGCCCGACGTACTGCTGGGAAGCAGGTGACTGGCATAGGCCGCGATGCCACGACCCCACCGCGCGCGTTGCGACATTGCCAGGGTATAGGTGCCATTGGCCCGCTGCTCGTTGGCGAACGGGGTCGCCCGGTACGCGAGGCGCCCAGACGGGGAGATGAACCAGATCAGGTCGTTATGGGCGACGGCACCCGATGCGACATCGACCGTGATGCCGTAGGAACGCCAGACGCCGTCGAGGCGCGGGAGGGAACCGGTGAGAAAGCTCCAATTGGCCACGACCGATAGACCGCTGCGAGCTCCGACCGAACGCGTCGCATCGAGCGAGGTGACGAGCGGGTCCGCGTTCACCGTGACAAAGGCGACCTCCGCGGCTGCGGCCGGCCCGAGATCCCGGGACGCGTAGCGCAGCTCGCTTGCGATCACCGGACAGATGTCCTGACAGGTTGGCTCGAAGAACGAAAGCACCACCACCTTGTGGCGCAACGAGGCGAGGCTGACCCGACTGCCCGCTGGGTCAGTCAGCGTGAAGGCGGGAGCGGTGCCGCGCTCTGGCGTGACGCCCATGAAGTCGCTCATGCTGGTTCCCAGGCGAGGCTTGTTGGGCGCGATCGTCGGTAGCGTCGCAACGGGTACCACCGAGGTGGGGTTCGATGAGCCGGTCCCACCCGCATTCAGGTAGTTGTCGGCGAGACCGCCGCCGAGGCCGAGCACGACGATCGTCGCCGCAAACCAGGCGACGACGCGCCTCGACATTGCCGGTGGGGACTCGCTGAGCGCCGCGGCACGGTCGATCCGGGCAGCGAGGCCCTCGTGAGGCGGCGCTGTCTTGTCAGGGGTGGCGGACAACAGCGTCGACGCCCATCGCGAGAAACAGGAGCGTGAGGTACGAGATCGAGTAGCCGAACAGCTGCATGGCGCGCTTCGGGCTGGCGTCGCGCCGGAGCGACCATGCCCGGCCGAAGAAGATCCCTCCGAGGACGGTGGCGATGACGACGTAGGCGAGCCCGAGGTGGGCGACCGGCCCGAGGACGATCGACAGCGCCCACAGCGCCAGCGTGTAGAGGATGATCTGGCGCACGACCGAGCCGATGTCGGTGATCGCGGGGAGCATCGGCACCTTGGCGTTCGCGTAGTCCTCGCGGTAGCGGACGGCGAGCGCCCAGAAGTGGGGCGGGGTCCACAAGAAGATGATCCCGAACAGCACGAGCGGGGCGAGCCCGAGGTGCCCCGTGACCGCGCTCCACCCGACGAGCACCGGCACCGCGCCCGCAGCGCCGCCGATCACGATGTTCTGCGACGAGGTCCGCTTCAGCCACATCGTGTAGACGCCGACGTAGAAGGCTGTCGCCGACACCGCCAGCACCGCCGAGAGCAGGTTCACGGTGCGCCAGAGCAGCAGGAACGAGGCGATCTCCAAGGACAACGCGAACACGATCGCCTCGGCCGGCGTCACCACGCCGGTCACGAGCGGCCGGTGCTTCGTGCGCTCCATGATGGCGTCGATGTCGCGGTCGTAGACCATGTTGAGCGCGTTGGCGCCCCCCGCCGCGAGGGCGCCGCCGGTCAGGGTGAGCACGACGAGGCTCGCCGAAGGGAGCCGATGCGCCGCGACGAACATCGTCGGGATCGTGGTCACGAGGAGGAGCTCGATGATGCGCGGCTTCGTCAGGGCGACGAAGGCCTTCACCCGCGCGAACACGCTTCGCGAGATCGGCGATGTGGCCTCGGCTCCCCCGATGCCGGCAGTGGCATCCACTGGCTCAGCCTACCTGGCGCCATGGGGTCGGTGGCAATCGTTCGCTTTTTTTCTCGCCGTGCTCGCCCCGCAGCCGGTCCCGGCGAGCGTGCGGCTATCGCCGCCCTCGGAGAGCCGGCGCGGCGCGCCCGCGGGCGCCCCGCCCGATGGCGGCGAGCCGTTCGGCCCGAAGGATCAGCTCCTCCTCGTCGTCCAGCGGCGCGAGCTCCAGCCCGGTCGCGAGGCCGAGGAGGAGGTCGGCGAGCGCGGTGTTGCGCGCGAGCACCGGGCCGTGGAGGTAGGTGCCGATGACGCGACCGCAGTACGCGCCGTCGCTGCGCCCGTCGTTTCCGACGCCGTGCACCACGCGACCGAGCGGGCGGACGCCGCGCCCGGGCACGGTCCTGCCGGCATGGTTCTCGAAGCCGGTGAGCCGGAGCAGGTCCGCCGGAGCCACGCCGTCGGGCGGCGAGGCGAGCGGGCCGAGACCCCCCGCCGGGTCGATCTCGATCAGCAGCTCGCCGACGGCACGTGGCTCGTCGCTGCGGTGGGTCTCGACGTCGAGCAGGCCGACGCCTGGCTGGGTCGAACCGTCGCCGCCGGGGAAGGAGTGCCCGAGGATCTGGTAGCCGGCGCACACCGCGAGCACGGCGGCGCCGCCCTCGACCGCCCGGGCGAGGGCGCCGTCGGCGAGCAGGGAGGCCGAGCGGGTCTGGGGGCCGTCCTCGCCCCCGCCGAGGCAGTACAGGTCGGCCGACGCCGGCAGCGGCCGGTCGGAGGTGGCGAGGACCAGCTCCGCGGGGATGTCCCGCCATCGGGCCCTGTTTGCGAGGATCGTGCCGTTGCCGCCGTCGCCGTAGGTGCCGAGCAGGTCCGGATGGACGACGACGACGCGCAGCGCGCTCGTCGTGGGGGAGCGGGCGGCGGACCGACCACGCTCGGCAGCGCCGCGGGCCGCCGCGCCGGGGGCGCCAGCGCCCTGGGCCGGCGTGCCGGTGGGACCGCCGCCACGGCGGGTCGAGCGTGCGATCCTGCGGCGCAGCTCCTGGAAGGCCGTGTAGTTGCCGATGTAGTCGGCACGTGTCGTCCCGAGCGTGCCCAGCGCGCCGAGCGCGTCGTCGGCGACGGCGTGGTCGACGAGCCCATGGCGCAGGCGCACCGCGAGGTCTCGGCGCCGCTCCCCGGTGGCGATCACGAACCGCCCGGCGAGGAGCTCGAAGGGCACGTCCCACAGCCAGGACGGGTCGTGGCCGTCGGCGTCGCGGGCGTTGATGCCGACGACGACGGGATCGTCGCCCCCGTGGAGCAGCTCCAACAGCTCGGTCCAGCCCGCCGGGTTCTTGGCGAGCAGCAGGCGGACGTCGGTCCCGCCGCGGCGCACCAGGGAGAATCGCCCGCTCACCTCCCGCACCGCCGCCATGCGCGCCAGGGCAAGCTCCGGCTCGACGCCGAGCTGGGTGGCGGCGACGGCCGCCATCGCCGCATTGGCGCGGTTGAAGCGCCCGGGCAGTGCGAGGTCGAAGGAGATGGCTCGCCCGTCCGCGAAGCGCAGTGACCCGCCGGACAGCTCGGCCTCGGGCGCCGGGCGGGCGAAGCCGCAACGGCACGCCCAGCCGTGCTCGTCCCCGGAGCCGGCGAAGCCGAGCTGCTCGCCGCAGACCGGGCAGTGGAAGGCGTCCGATCGCCAGCGCCCGCCCGCGGCCACCCAGACGGTCCTCGCGGCGGTGCCCGCCGCCCAGGCGACGAGCGGATCGTCGGCGTTGGCGACGACCGTCGTGGCCACCCCGTCGAGCGCGTCGCGCCACCGCTTCGCCACCATCCGCACCTCGCTCACCCGGTCGAGCTGGTCCCGGGAGAGGTTGAGCAGGACGACGACGCCTGGATGGAGGGCAGCGGCGACGGTGCCGAGGTAGCCCTCGTCGACCTCGAGCACGGCCGGGTCCTCACGGCCCGCGCTCGAGGCGGCGAACGCGCTCACGAGGCCGGCGGGCATGTTGGCGCCGGCCACCGAGGTCGCCACGTGCTCCGGCCCGCCGAGCGCCTCGGCGAGCAGCCGGGTCGTCGTCGTCTTGCCGTTCGTCCCCGAGACGAGCGCCACGGGCCGGCCGGCGCCGAGGCGGCCGAGCAGGAGCGGGTCGACCGCCAGGCCGACCCGGCCGCCGACGGTCGAGCCGCTGCCGAGCCCGAGGCGGCGCGAGAGGGCCGCCACGGCGCGCACCGAGCGGAGCGCCACCGCCGTCCTCACGACCTCGATCCCCACGGTCGACCTCCACGGGCGCCCTCGAGCCCGAGCCACGGTACCCGGCGCCCGCACGCTCCCCGCGCCCGGCGCCCGCGTGCGCCGCGTGACGGGAACGCCGCCCCGGTGCCTGCGGCGTATCCTCGGGCATCGGGCGGCCGGCGCACCCGCGGCGCCCGCCAGGCCGGGTGCTCGCGGTCCCGGGCGTGACAGAGGGAGGGTTCGGACGGTGGATGGCAGCGCAGCGGTTCCGCAGGTGCTCGAGGTCGGAGCGCGTGACGCCCAGGCGCTCGTCATGGACGGCGCATTCCTCCTCGACGTGCGTGAACCGGAGGAGTGGGCCGTCGGCCACGCGCCCGGCGCCGTGCACGTGCGTCTCGGCGAGCTCGGCGCACGTGTCGGGGAGGTTCCGATGGAGCGGGACGTGGTCGTGGTCTGCCGCTCTGGCGGGCGCTCCCTCGTCGCCGCGACGGCGCTCGTCGCACGCGGTTGGCGGGCGCTCAACCTCGCGGGTGGGATGCAGGCGTGGCGCGACGCCGGGCTCGACGTCGTGACCGACAACGGTGCCGCCGGCGTGGTCGCCTGACGCGGTGCCCGCCATCGACGAGACCTTCCTGGCCCTGCCGCTCGAGGCGCTCCGCTCGGCGGCGCTCGAGCGCGCGGCCGAGCTCGGCTGCAGCCACGCCGAGGTGCGCGTGGAGCGGATCCGGACCCAGGCGGTCTCGCTTCGCGACGCCCAGGTCGAGGGGACCTCCGACGACCTCGAGCTCGGGGTCGGCGTGCGGGTCGTGCACGACGGCGCGCTCGGCTTCGCGGCCAGCGTCGAGCTGCACGCCGACGCGGCCGCCGAGCTCGCCACCCGCGCCGTCGACACGGCTCGCCGCACGGCCGTCGCGAGCACCCGACGGGCCGAGCTCGCCCCGGAGCCCGCCCACGGCGAGGTCGTCTGGGTGGCGCCCTACCGCGTCGACCCGACGTCGGTCCCGCTCGCCGAGAAGGTCGCCCGTCTCGGGGAGTGGAGCCGCCGGCTCCTCGACGCGCCTGGTGTCGACCATGTCAGCGCGTCCATGCTCGCCGTGTCGGAGCACAAGCACTACGCGGATCTCGCCGGTACCGTGGCGACCCAGCACCGGGTCCGCGTGCATCCGGTCCTCGAGGCCCTCGCGCTCGAGCGCGAGGGTGGCTCGTTCGAGACGATGCGGACGCTCGCGCCGCCCGCCGGCCGGGGCTATGAGTACCTGGAGGGCGAAGGCTGGGACTTCGAGCGCGAGGTGGACGAGCTCCCCGGCCTGCTCGCGGAGAAGCTCGGCTCGCCCTCGGTCGAGCCCGGCACCTACGACCTCGTGATCGACCCGACGAACCTGTGGCTCACGATCCACGAATCGGTGGGTCACGCCACCGAGCTCGACCGCGCTCTCGGCTACGAGGCGGCCTATGCCGGCACCTCCTTCGCCACGCTCGACAAGCTCGGCTCGCTCCGCTACGGCTCGGAGCTGATGACGGTGACGGGCGACCGGACCACCCCCTGCGGGCTGGCGACGATCGGCTTCGACGACGAGGGCGTCGCCGCCCAGTCGTTCGACCTCGTGCGGGCCGGCGTGCTCGTCGGCTACCAGCTGGACCGTCGCATCGCCGCGGAGGCGGGGCTCGGCCGCTCGAACGGCTGCGCCTTTGCCGCCTCGCCGCTGATGACGCCGATCCAGCGGATGGCGAACGTCTCGCTCGCGCCCGCACCCGGGGAGGGGCCGAGCACCGGGGAGCTGATCTCAGGGGTCGAGCGGGGCATCTACGTCGTCGGCGACAAGAGCTGGTCGATCGACATGCAGCGGTACAATTTCCAGTTCACCGGGCAGCGCTTCTTCGCGATCCGTGACGGCCGTCTTGCCGGGCAGCTGCGCGACGTCGCCTACCAGGCGACGACGACCGAGTTCTGGGGATCCCTGGCCGGCCTCGGCGGCTCGTCGACCTACCTGCTCGCGGGGGCCTTTAACTGCGGCAAGGGACAGCCGGGCCAAGCGGCACCGGTGAGCCACGGCTGTCCCTCCGCGCTGTTCCGTCAGGTCCGGGTGCTCAACACCCGCCAGGAGTCGGGCCGATGAGCCCCGCGGGCGAGCGCCTGGCGCCGGCGACCGAGGTGGCCGAACGCGCCCTCGCCGCGGCAGGCGCGGGGGACTGCGTTGTGGTCGTGCACGAGCGCAGCGACGCCGACGTGCGCTTCGCCAACAACACGACGACCACGAACGGGCTCCGGCGCGACCGCCGCGTGACCGTCGTCCGCCTGGTCGAGCGAGACGGGGGCGTCGCGGTCGGCGTCGCCAGCCGCAGCGGAGGTGGCGACGTCGCCGACCTCGTGCGCGCGGCCGAGCACGACGCCGCCGGGGCGGCGCCCGCCGAGGACGCGTCGCCGCTCGTCGGCCCGGCGGGCGAGGACGCCTCCTTCGCGGAGGAGCCCGCGCTGACGGGGATGGAGGTCTTCTCGGGGCTCCTCGAGGAGCTCGGCGAGGCGTTCGGCCGGGCCCGCTCCGGGGGTCGCGTGCTCGCAGGGTTCGCCACGCACGAGCTCGCCACGACCTACCTCGCGACCTCGACGGGGATCCGCCGCCGCCACGCGCAGCCGACGGGTTCGCTCGAGCTCGTCGCGCGCTCATCCGACGGGAGCCGCTCCGCCTGGGCCGGCGCCGGCACGCCGGACTTCTCCGACGTCTCGCTCGCCTCCATGGAGGGCCGGCTCGCCGAGCGCCTCGGATGGTCGAAGCGCCGCATCGAGCTGCCGGCGGGTCGCTACGAGACGATCCTGCCGCCCGACGCCGTCGCCGATCTCGTGATCGTCCTCGCCGAGGCCGCGAGCGGCAGGGACGCAGAGGACGGCAGGAGCGTCTTCTCGGCGCCGGGCGGCGGGACCCGCGCCGGGGAGCGGCTCTTCGACCAGCCCTTCACCCTCTGGAGCGACCCGGCGGCCCCCGGACTCGAATGCTCGGACTTCTTTGTCGCCGAGGCGTCGGGGGCCGACGTCTCGGTGTTCGACAACGGCGCGCCGATCGACCCGCTGCGCTGG
The DNA here is from genome assembly GCA_035532475.1 of Acidimicrobiales bacterium. GTDB lineage: Bacteria > Actinomycetota > Acidimicrobiia > Acidimicrobiales > Bog-793 > DATKQY01. The sequence goes on from DATKQY010000045.1 coordinate 39,143, forward strand.
GTCGACGGCGGTCGCCTCGAGCGGCTCCGCTACCACCGGGCGGGGGCGGCGCGCTCCGGCGCGGAGTTCACGCCGTCTGCCGACAACCTGCTGCTCGCCCTCCCCGGCGCGCAGGCCTCCCTCGAGGAACTCGTGCGCTCGACCGAGCGCGGGCTCTTGCTCACGTGCCTGTGGTACATCCGCGAGGTGGATCTGGCGACGCTGCTGCTCACGGGGCTCACCCGCGACGGCGTCTTCCTCGTCGAGCACGGCGAGGTGGTCGGCGCGGTGAACAACTTCCGCTTCAACGAGAGCCCAGTCGACGTGCTCGCCCGCACCATCGAGGCGGGCCGCCCCGAGCGGGCGCTGTCGAGGGAGTGGGGCGAGTGGATGAACCGAACGACGATGCCGGCGCTCAGGGTCGCCGACTTCAACATGAGCTCGGTCAGCCCGGCGAGCTGAGCGCGCGGAGCCCGGGAACGCCATGCTCGTCGAGCTCGCCTACGGCACGACCGGGCTGAAGGTCGAGCTGCCCGACGCCACGACCGTGGTCGCGCCCACGCACCGGCCGGCCGCGCCCGACGAGCTGGCCGAGGTGCGCCGGGCACTTCGCGAGCCGGTGGCCGGGCCACCGCTCTCGGCGCTCGTCCGCCGGGGCCAGCGCGTCGCGATCGCCATGTGTGACGGCACCCGCCCCCAGCCGCGCCACCTCATGATCCCGGCCGTCCTCGACGAGCTGGAGGGCCGGGTCGACCCCGACGACGTCGTCGTCCTCGTCGCGACCGGCACCCACCGGGGGAACACGCCGGCGGAGCTGGCGGCGATGCTCGGCCCGGAGGTGCTCGGGCGCGTCCGGGTCGTGAACCACGACGCCCGTGACGACGCCTCGCTCACCTACGTCGGTCGCCTCGGCGACGGGGTGCCGGTCCACCTGAACCGCCACTTCGTCGAGGCCGACGTGCGGATCACGACCGGCTTCGTCGAGCCCCACTTCTTCGCCGGCTTCTCGGGCGGGCCGAAGCTCGTCGCTCCCGGCCTCGCCGGCATGGAGACGACCCTCGTCCTCCACGACGCCCGCCGCATCGGCGACGCCCGCGCGACGTGGGGGGTCACCGTGGGCAATCCCGTCCACGACGACGTGCGGGCGATCGCCCGCCACACGGGCGTCGACTTCGCGCTCGACGTCGTGCTCAACCGCGCCAAGGAGGTGGTGGCGGCCTTCGGCGGCGAGCTGTTCGCGATGCACGCGGCGGCCTGTGCCGCCTCGCGCCGGGTGGCGATGCGGGCGGTGCCGGCCCGCTTCGACGTCGTCGTCACGACCAACTCGGGCTTCCCGCTCGACCAGAACCTCTACCAGGCGGTGAAGGGCATGTCGGCCGCGGCCGAGATCGTGCGCCCCGGTGGCCTGATCGTCGAGGCGGCCGAGTGCCGTGACGGCTTTCCGGACCACGGCGAGTACCGCCGCCTGCTCACCTCGGCCTCCTCGCCAGAGGCGCTGCTCGCGGCCGTCGCCGCGCGCGACGAGACGGTGCCCGACCAGTGGCAGGTACAGGTGCAGGCGCGGGTGCAGACGGCCGCCCGCGTGCTCCTCCACACCGACGGGCTCTCCGACGCCGAGCTCGCCGAGGCCCATCTCGGCCCGGCGCACGACCTCGCGGCGGTCGTCGCCGAGGAGGTGGCGCGCCTCGGGGAGGGTGCGACCTGCTGCGTGCTCCCGGAGGGCCCGCAGACGATCCCCTACGTCGCGGCGCGCTGAGCTCGCGCACGATGCACCGAGATCGCGCCGGGCGACGCCCCTCCACCGGGCGAGCGGGCCGGCGGGGCGCGCTCGCGCCGGGGAGGCGGCGGCGCCTGCCTGGTGCCCGCGGCGCCTCGGGTACGCCTGAGCTGCCCGCATCAGGCATGCTGGAGCGATGGAGCACGCTGGCGAGCCCGTCCCCGGGAGGTACTACGGCAGCGGTGCCGGCGCGACCCCCTTCCTCCGGGAGGTCGCGGCGCGGGCGTCCGCCCGTGCGACGACGCGCCGGACGCGCATCGTCGCGACGATCGGCCCGGCCTCGGACTCCCCCGAGACGATCGCCGCGATGGCCGCCGCGGGCATGGACGTCGCCCGGATACCGCTCGCCCACGGCTCCATCGACGAGGCGATCGCGCGCGTCCGGCGGGTGCGCGAGGCCGCCCCGGAGGTCGGCGTCCTGGCCGATTTGCCGGGCCCGAAGATCCGCTCGTCGCCGTTTCGCGAGGGCGGGGTCATGCTCGTCGCCGACGCCGAGGTGCGCCTCGTCCCGGGCTCGCGGCTCGAGTCGAGCTCGGCGCAGACGATCGGCATCGCGCTCGACGAGGTGGCGGCCGGCCTCGAGCAGGGGGACACGGTCGCCCTCGGCGACGGTGGCGTCTCGCTCGAGGTCGTCCGGCGCGAGGGCGACGCCGCGATCGCGCGCGTCCTGAACGGCGGCCACGTCCAGGGCCGGCCGGGCGTCACCGTGCCCTCGAGCCGGGTGCAGCTCGCCACGCCGACCAAGGACGACCTGGCCCGACTGGAGGCGCTCGTCGCCGAGGGGGTCGAGCTGATCGCCGTATCCTTCGTCCGCTCGGCCGCCGACATGCTGGCGGTCCGCTCGGCGGTCGGGGACGCCTCGACGATGCTCGTCGCCAAGATCGAGACGGCGGACGCGATCACCGATCTCGACGCGATCCTCGCCGTGGCCGACGCCGTGATGGTGGCACGGGGCGATCTCGGCGTGCGCGTCCCGCTCGAGGACGTCCCCCACCACCAAAAGCGGATCATCCGCTCCGGCGTGCGCTATGGCCGGCCGGTGATCACCGCCACCCAGATGCTCGAGTCGATGATCACCTCGCCGGTGCCGACCCGTGCGGAGGTGACCGACGTCGCCAACGCGGTGCTCGACGGGACGAGCGCGGTGATGCTCTCGGGGGAGACGGCGATCGGCCACGATCCGACGCGGGTCGTCGCGACGATGGCCCGGATCGTCTCGCGCACCGAGCAGGACTTCGACTACCTCCATTGGGGCGCCAACCTCGGCGTCCAGGAGGTGGCCGGCGACGCCTCCTCTCCGGCGCGCATCACCGCCGCGATCACCGGCGCCGCGTGGCGCGCGGCGATCGAGCAGGACGCCTCGGCGATCATCGCCTGCACCCGCTCGGGCGCGACGGCCCGGGTGATCTCGCGCTTTCGTCCCTCGATGCCGATCGTCGCGGCGACCCCCTCCCTGCGCACCGTGCGGCAGCTCTCGATGAGTTGGGGCGTCGACGCGCTGCTGGTCCGGGAGTCGACCAGCACCGACGACATCGTGTGGTTCGCCGTGAAGCGGGCGGTCGAGGAGGGCTACGCGAAGCCGGGCGACGTCGTCGTCGTGCTCGCGGGGTCGCCGAACGAGCCGGAGCCCGTGACCGACACGCTCCGTATCGTGCGGGTCAGCTGAGCCGGAGGCCTCGGGCCAGCCGGGAAGGGGAGGGGAGTCGATGCGGAAGTTCCGCCGCAAAGGGCGCGAGGTGGTGCCGTCGACCGTGCCGGCCGGCGCGGCGCCGACCTTCAGCGCGCCGCCGCCGACCACGCCCGTCGAGGTCGGCCTCGCGCTCCGTTCGGCTCGCGAGCGCGCCGGTCTCGGGCTGGACGATGTCCGCGACCGCACCGGGGTCCCGAAGGTCGACCTCGACGCACTCGAACAGGGCCGCTTCGAGCTCCTCCTCGTCGAGCAGGCCGCCGTCGTCGCGCTCTGGCGTTTCGCGGAGCTCGTCGGGCTCGACCCCACCGTGCTCGTCGGCGTGCTCCGGAGCCAGTGGCCGAACCGCGCCCTCGCGGTCGACGCCTTCCGCCTCGGCCCCTCGCCGGACTCGATGCCGCTCGCCCGGCTGAAGGCGGCGCGCCAGCTCCTGGCGCCGATCACCGGGACCCGTCAGCTCGGGGTCGGGTCGTCCTCCGTCTCGGGGCTCGGGCTGTCCGAGGCGACGCGCCAGCTCCTCGCCGCGACCTCCTCCTCGACGGCCATCGCCGTCGCCGCGATCGGCCCGGGCCGCTCGCCTCGCCGCCCCCGGAGCCGTGCGGCGGGGGCCAGGCAGCGGACGGCAGACTCCGACGACGAGGACGGGCAACGCCGCGCCGAACAGGAGCGCGGCGGGCCCGCGGCGCCGGGGCGTGCGGACGAGGCGCGGGCGGCGGGCGGGACGCCGGTCGCCCGGGCGGCGCCGCAGGACGACGACTTGGAGGCGCACGGCGGGGCCGCTCCACCCAGCTCGAGCCCGGCGCGGCCGGAGTCGACCGCGGCCGACGCCCCTCGACTGCTCGCCGCCGCGCCGGTCGCGAGCGGCACGACCGGCGGGCCGGAACACGCGCGGCTGGCGCGCCAGCCCGGCTGGGCCGGGAACGTCGCCCGGGTCATCGCCGAGCGCTTCGGCATCGAGCCCTTCGCCGAGCCGTACGAGATGGGCGGTGAGGACCTCGCGACCTGAGGGCGCGGCGCCGCGGGGACAGAGGGCGCAGGGGCGCAGCGCGCCCGGGCTGCACGGCTGTGGTAGCAATCAGCTCGGGCCGGTCCGCCACCGCGGAGGCGGGCGATCGGCGAGCAGGGGGATGGGGACGATGAGCGAGGCTGAGGCGCAGGGCGCGGCGAGACCGGGCCGGCAACGGGCCGGCGCATACGAACGGGGCCTGCGGGCGGAGAGGGGATGCGGCTGATGGCGAGCGCGATCGGGGTCACCCCCGAGCACCTCCAGGCGATCTCGGGCGAGGTCCGGCAGGGCGCCGCGGCGATCGAGCTCATCGTCGCGGAGCTCCAGAAGAAGATCGAGCCGCTGACGACCGAGTGGAGCGGCGCGGCCCGGGAGTCGTTCGAGGACCTGTGGGGGCAGTGGAACGATGGCGTCGAGAACGTGCACGAGGCGCTCGTCGCGATCGCCGAGCTGATCGCCAAGGCCGGCCTCGCCTACGCCGAGGCCGAGCGGTCGATCGCGGCCGCCTTCCAGCTCTGAGGCGTCCCGCCCGCGCGCCGGGCGCCCCCGGATCGGCGTGCGCCCGGATCAGGGCGCGCCGGCGACGGGCGGGAGGTGGACGACGACGGTCGTGTCGCCCTCCCGCAACAGCCGGATCCGCGCCCGGGTGATGCGCGCCAGGTTCGCCTCGGTGAGCGTCTCCGACGGCGGCCCGATGGCGACGACGCGACCCTCGGCGAGCAGGGCCAGCTGGTCGGCGTAGGCGCCGGCGAGCGTCAGGTCGTGCATCGTCGAGAGCACGCTGAGCCGCTCCTCGCGGCGCAACCGGTTCACGAGGTCGAGCACGTCTTGCTGGTAGGCGATGTCGAGGCCGGATGTCGGCTCGTCGAGCAGCAGCACGGGCGACTCCTGCGCGAGGGCCCTGCCGATGACGGCCCGCTGGCGCTCGCCCCCCGACAGCGAGGACAGGAGGCGCTCGGCGTAGCCGTCGAGGCCGAGCGCGGCGAGCACCCGGCGGGCGACGGCGAGATCGTGCGCTCCCTCGGCACCGAGGGGCCGCAGGTGCGCCGTGCGGCCGAGGAGCACGTAGTCGAAGACGCGCAGCCCCGGCGGCACCACCGGGTGCTGCGGCACGAAGGCGACGAGGCGTGCCCGGGCGGCCGGGTGGAGGGTCTCGAGCGCCGCATCACCCACCGACGCGCTTCCCTGGTGGGCGGCGAGGCCGGCGACGGCTCGCAGCAGCGAGGTCTTGCCGGCGCCGTTCGGACCGACGACGGTGAGCCACCCGCCGACGGGCACGGTGAACGAGACGTCCTCGACGAGCGCCCGCTCCCCGACGCGTACGCCGATCCCCCGGCAGACGAGGTCGCCTCGTGCCGGCGCGGGTGGCGGCTCCGAGCCGCGCCACCAGCCGCGGGCGGTGGCCGCCCGCCGTGTCGGCACGGTCCCGATCGTGCGGCTCACCAGCCGGCTCCGGCGCGCCGCCGCAGCACCAGCACGAAGAAGGGGCCGCCGAGCGCGGCCGTGACGACGCCGATCGGCAGCTCGGCGGGGGCGAGTGCGACGCGGGCGACCAGGTCGGCGAGGACCAGGAAGCCGGCCCCCGCGAGAAGCGACATCGGAAGGATCACCCGGTAGCTCGTCCCGCCAAGCAGGCGTACGACGTGGGGGACGATGATGCCGACGAAGCCGATCAGGCCGCTCACCGACACGGCGGCGGCCGTGCCGAGGGAGGCGGCGAGCAGCACCACGAAGCGGGTCCTGCGCACGTCGATGCCGAGCGACTGCGCCTCCTCGTCGCCGACCGCGAGGACGTCGAGGCGCCGTCGGAAGAGCAGGAGCACGGCGGCGCTGAGCGCCGTGTAGGGCAGGAGCAGCAGCGTGTCGTGCCAACCGGGCGTCGACAGATCGCCGAGGATCCAGCTGTAGACGTCCCGCAGGGTCTGGGTCTGGCGAAGCTGGAGGAAGGTCTGGACGGCGGTGAACATGGAGGAGATGGCGACGCCGGCGAGCAGCAGCGTCGCCGGGGAGCGCTCGCCGCCGGCCACCCCGAGGCCGTAGGTGAGGGCGACCGCGACGAGCGCACCCGCGAACGCCGCCACCGGGACGTACGGGAGCGGGCCCGTCGCGCCCTCCGCGCCAGAGGTGATGGCGATCGTCGCTCCAAGGCCCGCACCCGCCGCCACGCCGAGCAGATAGGGGTCGGCGAGCGGGTTCCTGAACACGCCCTGGTACGAGCCGCCGGCGAGCGCCAGCGTGCCTCCGACGAGCAGGCCGAGCGCGACGCGCGGCGCGCGCACCTGCCAGACGATCGCCGCGTCGATCGCGCTCAGCGGGACGTGGAGGTGGAGCCCGGTGACGCGGTCGAGCAGCTCGATGACCTCGCCGCGCAACGCGATCGGGGTCGGCCCGACGAGCAGACCGAGGAGGACGACCCCGACGAGCCCGACGAGCGCGGCGGCGAGGATGAGCGGACGCAGGGCCCGGTGGCGGGCCGGCCCGGGCCCGTCCATCGGCTCAGCCCCTGACCGCGGGCGTCGGCTGGACGGCGTTCACGACGTGCACGACCTCGCGCAGCAGCTGGACGACGCGCGGGCCCCAGCGCGAGGCGATGTCCTGGTTCAGCTCGATCACCCGGCCCGTGCGCACCGCGGTGAGGGCCGACCAGCCCGGGCGCGCCCGCACGGAGCGCACCGAGGCCCCGTCCGCGAGGAAGACGAAGGTCGGGTTGGCGTGGACCACCGTCTCGCTCGACAGTTGCGGGTAGTCGCTGCCGTGCACCGAGCTGCCGGCGATGTTGGCGAGGCCGGCCAGGTGGAGCAGCGAGCCGATGAACGTCGCCGACGTCGCCGTGTACAGCGTCGGGTCGAGCTCGTAGAAGTAGGTGAGCGGCGGGTACCGCCGGTGCACCTCGGCGACGAGCGTGCTGACCTCGGTGCGCATCTGCCCGACGACCCGCTCCACGCCGGTCGTGTCGCCGGTCAACCGGCCGAGCTCGGTGATCTCGGCGTACGTCTGGCGGAGGTCCCGGGCGGCCGGGAGGTAGAGCACCGGGATGTCCAGCAGCTTGAGCGAGGCGACGAGGTTCGGCGGGCTCGGGTTGTACGAGACGACCACCAGATCGGGCTTGTAGCCGGCGATCGCCTCGACGTTCGGCGTATAGCCGGACAGCGTCGTCCGCGGGGCGTTCGAGGGGTAGTTCGAGTCGTTGTCGACGGCGATCACCTGGTGCCCGGCCCCGATGCTGAAGAGCATCTCGGTGGCGGTGGGCGACAGCGAGACGATCCGGTGGGGCCGGCTCGCCAGGGTGACCGGCCCGTAGGGGCTCTGGACGGTCACGGGGTAGGCCGGCCCGGCACGCGCCGTGCGGTGGGGGCCGACCGGTGACGCCGCGGCGCCCGTCGCAGCGAGCGTGAGGGCCGCCGCGACGCCGAGCGCGCCGATCAGCCTGACGATCCGAGCAGTCACGAGCGATCCTCCTTCCGTCCGAGTTAGGAACCTCGACGGCGAGGACCACGATCGTCCCGACCGCACGAGCCGCCCTTCCTCGAGAGCCGTTCTCCGTGCACCGTCGGCCAGGCGATCTGGCTCGGCCCCGAAGGGCCTTACAGCTGCGGGACAGCGCCGGACTCGCACCGGACTTCGCTGAACCGACGGTCGCCGCCACCCTACACGCGCGCCGCGAGGCCGGCACAGCCGAGCGCACGGGACGCTCGCCCGGCTCCGGGGCGCTCAGCGCGGGAGTTCGAGCGAGCGGGCCACCGAGCGCGCGGGGTCTGCCACGGCGCCGCGCCGCCCGGTGTTCGGTGCCGATGCGGCCAGCGGACGCTTGCGGCTCAGCCGCAGGAAGACGGTGAGGGCCACGGCGACGTAGGCGACGTAGCAGATCGCCTGGAGGGCCGTCGGGCGGTCCGCGTAGCCGAAGAAGCTGTGGAAGACGTCGCCGAGCGCCGAGCTCTCCGACAGCACGTGGCTGGTGTTCCACAGCGGGTGCGCGAGGAGCGTGACCCAGCCGAGCTGCTGGAGGTTCTCGACGAGATCGACGACCAGGCCGGCCCCGAACACCATCAGCAGGCCGCCGATGACGGTGAAGAAGACGGACAGGTTGATCCGGCGACCGAGGCGGTAGATCACGATCGAAAGGGCCAGGGCCGCGACCATGCCGGCGAGGGCGCCGACGAGCGTCCCGCGCGTCCCGGTCGCGAAGACGATCGCGAGCGTGAACACGGCGGTCTCGAGGCCCTCGCGCCCGACGGCCTGGAAGGCGATGAGCGCCAGGCCGACGCGCTCGCCGCGGCCGATGGCCGCCTCGGCGCGCTCGCGCAGCTCCCGCGAGATCGTCCGGGCGTGCGAGGCCATCCAGAACGTCATGTACGTGAGCACCGCGGCGGCGAGGGCGTAGGTGGCGGTCTCGAAGATGAGCTGGACGCGAGAGCCGCTGTAGGTGCGGATCGTGAAGTAGGCGGCGAACGCGCCGCCGCCGGCGAGCGCCAGCGCGGCGACGACCCCGGTGATGACGTCCCGGAAGTGCCGGCGCTGCCCGATCCGGTCCAAGAACGCGAGGAGTATCGAGACGATCATGCTCGCCTCGACGCCCTCCCGGAGGAAGATCACGAAAACTGGGACCATCGCGCGGACTCCCTGACCTGGACAGGCGCTGGCCTGCGGTATTCAGGTCTACCTGAAGAAATCTATCCGGTCAACCTGAAAGAGCCGGCCGCGCCGGCACGGATCAGCGCGAGGCGAGTCCGGCCAGGTGGGCGGCGACGACGTCTCCGACGAGCGCGGCCGCCTCCGCCAGCGCCCGCTCGCGCCCGAAGCGCCCGACCAGCGAGACCACCTCGATGCCCCGCTCCCGGCACGCGTCGAGGTCGACGCCCGCGTCGACGTCGCCGACGACGCACAGCACGGGGACGCGCCCGCCGACGCGCCCGATGACGCCGCCGACGACCTTGCCGGCGAAGGAGGGCGGGTCGAGGCGCCCTTCGCCGGTGACGACGAGGTCCGCCGAAGCCAGCTTCGCGTCGAGCCCGACGAGCTCGGCGACGAGGTCGAAGCCCGAGACCACGTGGGCACCGAGCGCGGCCAGCCCACCGGCCAGGCCGCCGGCCGCGCCGGCGCCGGCGATGCCGGTGACGTCCGTCGAGAGCTCGTCGCGGTAGCGGGCGGCGAGCGAGGCCAGCCGCCGGCTCAGCAGCTCGACGGCCGCGGGGTCGGCCCCCTTTTGCGGTCCGAAGACCGTCGCCGCGTCGAGGAAGGGCGTCGTGACGTCGCAGGCGACCAGTAGCTCCGCGCCGCGCAGCGCGGCGCGCCCGCCGATCGCCTCGAGCGCGCCGAGCCCGCCGTCGGTCGTCGCCGAGCCGCCCGCGCCGACGACGACCCGGCGCGCCCCGGCTCGCACCGCCGCCATGACGAGCTCACCGGTGCCCCTCGTCGTCGCCGCCACCGGGTCGTTGCCGGCCGCGCCCCCGACGAGCGCGATCCCCGACGCGCGGGCCATCTCGATCACCGCGGTCGGCGACCCGTCGCCGGACGCGGCCGGGAGCAGGCGCCACTGCGCCGCCACCGGAGCGCCGAGCGGGCCCGTGACGACCGTCGTGCGCTCCTCGCCGCCGACGGCGTCGAGGAGGCCGTCGCCGCCGTCGGCCATCGGCACCTCGGTCGCCTGCCACCCGGCCCCGCGGGCAGCGCTCGCCGCGCTCGCCGCGACCTGCGAGGCGCTCGCGGTACCGCGAAACTTGTCGGGCGCGGCGGCGAGCCGGCCGGTCGAGGGGTGCATCCCCAGGACGCTAATCGGCCGTCCCACCCCGGCCGCCGTTGCGGCGGCGGCGGTGGTCCCGGGCTCCCGGCGGTCGTAGGCGCCGGCCTCGAGCGCCCGATACATCGGAGGACTATGGGGCAGCTGGCAGGCAGACGGGTGGCTGGAGCGCGAGTTCCTTTCGCCGCTACGGTGCCTTGAATAGCAGGCAAGCATCCGTACTCCGGCCGTAGGGCGTCGCCGCTCGCAGGGCGTTGACGATGGTGAGTCATCGGATGTACGGTGCAGCTGGCACCGGACCCGCACACCGCGGGTCCCGCCGGCACCGTCCCACACGCACCGGCCGCAAGGACTGCGATGGCAGCGATCACCGGCTTCGACACCCATGACGTGCGCTTCCCGACGTCGCGGACGCTGGACGGCTCGGACGCGATGAACCCCGATCCCGACTACGCGGCCGCCTACGTGGCCGTGCGCACCGACGCCGAGGACGGGCTCGCCGGGCACGGCTTCGTGTTCACGATCGGTCGCGGCAACGACGTGGAGCTCGCGGCGATCCGAGCGCTCGAGCCGCTGCTCGTCGGGGCCGATCTCGACGCCACGCTCGGCGATCTCGGTGGCCTGTGGCGCCGCCTCGTCGGCGAGAGCCACTTCCGCTGGCTCGGACCGGAGAAGGGCGTCATGCACATGGCGATCGGCGGCGTCGTCAACGCGCTGTTCGACCTCGCCGCCAAGCGGGCGGGGAAGCCCCTCTGGCGCTACCTCGCGGACCTCTCGCCCGACCAGCTCGTGCGGCTCGTCGACTTCCGCTACCTGAGCGACGCCATCACTCCCGACGAGGCGCTCGACCTCCTCCGCCGCGGCGCGCAGGGCAAGGACGCCCGGATCGCCGCCCTCGAGTCGTCGGGTTATCCGGCGTACACCACCTCAGCGGGTTGGCTCGGCTACACCGACGAGCGTCTGGCGTCGCTGTGCGACCAGGCGGTGCGCGACGGCTTCTCTCAGGTGAAGCTGAAGGTCGGCGCCGACCTCGACGACGACAGGCGGCGCTGTCGGATCGCGCGCGACGTGATCGGCGACGGCGTGGGCCTGGCGGTCGACGCCAACCAGGTCTGGGACGTCGGCACGGCGATCGACTGGGTGCGCGAGCTCGCGGCGTTCGACCTCGCGTGGGTCGAGGAGCCGACGAGCCCCGACGACATCCTCGGCCTCGCCACGATCCGCCGCGCCGTGTCGCCGGTGCCGATCGCGACCGGCGAGCACGTCGCGAACCGCGTCGTGTTCAAGCAGCTGCTCCAGGCGGGCGCGATCGACGTCATGCAGATCGACGCCTGCCGGGTCGCCGGCGTCAACGAGAACCTCGCCAACCTGCTCCTCGCCGCCAAGTTCGGGGTGCCCGTCTGTCCCCATGCCGGCGGCGTCGGGCTGTGCGAGATCGTGCGCCACCTGGCGATGTTCGACTTCGTCGCGGTGTCGGGATCCCTCGAGGGTCGTCGGATCGAGTGGATCGACCACCTCCACGAGCACTTCGTCGACCCGGCCGTCGTCACCGCCGGTCGCTACCGTGCGCCGTCGGCGCCGGGAGCCTCGACGGAGATGCACGCCGGGTCGCTCGCGCGCTACGCATATCCCGCCGGGCCGGAGTGGCGGGCGGTGGCCGGCGAGGGAAGGGCGGGCTGATGGCGTCCGACGGGCTTAAGGGACTGCGGGCGATCGTCACGGGCGGCGCCTCGGGCATCGGGCTCGCCACGGCGCGCCTGCTCGTCGCGAGCGGGGCGGAAGTGGTCGTGCTGGACCTCGCCGAGCCGCCGGCGGAGGCGGGCCTCGTCGCCGTGCGCTGTGACGTCGCGGACGACGCGAGCGTGCGCGCGGCGCTCGGCGAGGCGCTCGCGCAGCTCGGCGGGCTCGACATCCTCGTCAACAACGCCGGCATCGGCGCCCAGGGCACCGTCGAGGAGAACAGCGACGAGGAGTGGCGCCGGGTCTTCGAGGTGAACGTGCTCGGCATCGTTCGTGTCACGCGGGCCGCCTTGCCGGCGCTTCGCGCCTCGACGCACGCCGCCATCGTCAACACGTGCTCGATCGCCGCGACGGCCGGCCTCGTCCGGCGCGCCCTGTACAGCGCCACGAAGGGCGCGGTCCTCGCGCTCACCCGTGCGATGGCGGCCGACCACGTCGGCGAGTCGATCCGCGTGAACTGCGTCAACCCGGGCACCGTCGAGACGCCTTGGGTGACGCGGCTGCTCGACCAGGCGGCCGATCCTGGCGCGGAGCGCGCCGCGCTGGTCGCCCGTCAACCGCACGGCCGGCTGGTCCAGCCCGAGGAGGTCGCCGCGGCGATCGCCTACCTCGCGAGCCCGGCCGCCGCGTCGACCGTCGGGAGCGCGCTCGAGGTCGACGGCGGCATGGCCGGCGTGCGCCTCCCGCCGCCACGCCCGTAGCGGGACCGACACGTCCGAGCGTCCCAACCGGGCCAGGGGAGGCCCGGTCGTCCCGACCCGAGGGGGTGCGCATGGCCGTCACCGACGAGGCGATCGAGAAGATCAAGGAGATGATCGTCTCGGGCGTCCTCCAGCCCGGAGACCGCCTCCCGAAGGAGGACGAGCTCGCGACCGCCCTCGGGCTGTCGCGCAGCTCGCTTCGCGAGGCGGTGCGTGCCCTGTCGCTCGTCCGGGTCCTCGACGTGCGCCAGGGCGACGGCACCTACGTCACGAGCCTGCGACCCGAGCTCTTGATGGCCGCGATGAGCTTCGTCGTCGACTTCCATCGCGACGACTCGGTGCTGCACTTCCTCGAGGTGCGACGCATGCTCGAGCCTGCCGCCACCGCGGTCGCCGCCCGGCGCGTGAGCGACGGCGACGTCGCCGAGCTCCGGGTCATCCTCGACGAGGTCGACCCCGGGGCGGAGCCGGAGACGTTCGTGGCGAACGACCGCAAGTTCCACAGCGCTCTCGTGTCGCACTGCGGCAACCCGGTCCTCGCGTCGCTGCTCGATTCGATCTCCGGGCCGATCCAGCGGGCCCGCGTCTGGCGGGGGGTGACCGACCCCGACGCGCCGCAGCGGACGGTGCGCGAGCACCACGCCATCGTGGACGCGGTGGCGGCGCACGAGCCCGACGTCGCGGCGGCCCGCGCCCTGGTGCACATTGCCGGCCTGGAGCAGTGGCTGCGCGACGCCCGCCCCTTTTGAACAGCGGTCGGTCGTGTCCGTGTGCCGCGGCGCCTGCCGGCCCTAGTGTGTCCCGTGCAACACCGACCGGGCACCACCACGGTGCCGCCCGTGCCCCGGCCGACGGGGCTGCCAAGGAGGCAGTGACATGACGATCGCCGTAGGGGACCAGCTCCCCGACGTCAAGCTCTCGACCATGACCGCCGACGGTCCGCAGCCGATCTCCAGCCGCGAGGCGCTCGGAACGGGCAAGGTCGTCCTGTTCGGCGTCCCGGGCGCCTTCACCCCGACGTGCTCCGACTACCACCTGCCCGGCTTCGTCGTGCGCGCCGAGGACCTGCAGGCCAAGGGCGTCGACACGATCGCTTGCATCTCGGTCAACGACGCCTTCGTGATGGGCGCGTGGGGCGCGGCGCAGAACGTCGGCGACTCGGTGCTGCTGCTCGCCGACGGCAACGCGGACTTCGCCAAGGCCACGGGGCTCGAGATGGACGGCAGTGGATTCGGCATGGGGACGCGCTCGAAGCGTTTCGCCGCGATCCTCCAGGACGGCGTCGTGACGCACCTCGCGGTGGAGCCCGGCGGCGGGCTGGACGTGAGCTCGGCCGACGCCGTGCTCGCCGCGCTGTAGCCCCGCTTTCGTGCGCGGCGCCGGCGAGGACGGCCGGCTCGTCTTCGTCTCGCGGCACCTGCCAGGGGACGCGCTCGATCGCCTCGCGAAGGGCGCCGAGGTCGACCTGTGGGAGGACGACCTCCCGCCGCCGAGGGCTGCCCTGCTCGAGCGGACGCGTGGCGCCGACGGACTGGTGGTCATGTCCACCGAGCGCGTCGACGCCGAGCTGCTCGACGCGTGCGAGCGGCTGCGCGTCGTCGCCACCGTTTCGGTCGGCTACGACCACGTCGACGTCCCCGAGCTGACGGCGCGGGGCATCCCGTTCGGCAACACGCCCGGCGTGCTGACGAACGCGACCGCCGACATCACCTGGGCGCTCATCCTCGCCGTCGCCCGGCGCGTGGTGGAGGCGCGCGACGCCGTGCTCGAGGGGAAGTGGGTCTCGTGGGACCCGGTGTTCATGCTCGGCAAGGAGCTCGCCGGGGCGGTCATCGGGATCGTCGGCGTCGGTCGCATCGGCGAGGCGGTGGCGCGTCGAGCGGCCGGCTTCGACATGCACGTGCTCGGCTGGTCCCGCTCTCGGCGCGAGGTGCCCGGAGTCGAGACGGTCGCGCTCGACGAGCTTCTCGCACGCTCGGACGTCGTGTCGGTGAACGCCGCCCTCACCGCCGAGACGCACCACCTGATCGGCGCGCGCGAGCTCTCGCTGATGAAGCCCGACGCCATCCTCGTCAACACGGCGCGCGGGCCGATCGTCGACCAGGCGGCGCTCGCCGAGGCGCTCGGGGCGCACCGCATCGGGGGCGCCGGCCTCGACGTGACCGAGGTCGAGCCGATCCCGCTCGACGACCCGCTCCTCACGCTCGACAACTGCGTGGTGCTGCCGCACATCGGCTCGGCGACCCTCGTCACCCGCTCGCGCATGGCCCGGCTCGCAGTCGACAACGTGCTGGCCGGTCTCGCGGGCGAGCGCCTGCCCAACTGCGTGAACCCCGACGTTTACGCCTGACCTGGGCCGTCGCCGCGTCGCCCGACCCGCCGGCTCGGCCCTTGACAACGTTGTGAGTGATCACTAACTTACAGTTCGTGCACGCCGACCGGGGCAGGACCCTCCCCAGCGCGGGCGGCGATCCTTCCCAGACGCGCCGGAGCGGGATCCGCATGTCGGCCGACGAGCGCCGCGGGGCCGTGGTCGCCGCCGCGGTGCGCGAGTTCGCACGCGGCGGCCTCGACGGCACCTCCACCGAGACGATCGCCCGCCGGGCGGGGATCTCCCAGCCCTACCTGTTCCGGCTCTTCCCGACGAAGCTCGAGCTCTTCCTCGCCGCGGTCAGCGTCTGCTTCGACCGTGTCGAGGCCAGCTTCCAGGCGGCGAGCGGGGAGCTCGAGGGCGAGGCGGCGCTCGTCGCGATGGGGATGAGCTACGCGACGCTGATCGGCGATCCCGACCTGCTGCTCCTCCAGCTGCAGGCGTACGCGGCGTCGGGGAACCCGGAGGTGCGCGCCTACGTCCGTGGCCGCTACGAGCAGCTGATCGGCTTCGTCGAGCGCCGGACGCGCGTCGAGCCCCTCGCGGTGCGCGAGTTCTTCGCGACCGGGATGCTCTGGAACGTGGTGGCGGCGCTCGGGCTGAGGGACTTCGCCGAGCTGTGGGCGAAGGCCGACTGCGTGCCGCCGGGCGACCCGCTCGCGCGACCCGATGCCGATGCCGATGCCGATGCCGAGGCGGGGCCAGCTGCCGGCTGAGCCGTGGCAGAAGACGGGCGTACGCCCACGTCCACCGAATCTAGTGATCACTAACTAAACAACAGGACCGGCCGGGCGCACCCCGCGTCACGGGGCACACCGATCGGCGCTTGGTGCGCCGATCAGAGGAGGGAGACGGATGCCACCGATCACCGACGTTGCGGCGCCGAGCGCCGCGCTCCACGACCAGCCGGGCCTGGCGACGCGCCGGGGCCCGATCGTCTGGGCCGTGGCCGTCACGGGCGCCGCCCAGTTCATGGCGGCGCTCGACAACCTCGTCGTGACCATGGCGTTGCCGGTCATCCGCGAGAAGCTCCACGCGGGTCTCGCCGGCCTCGAGTGGACCGTGAACGCCTACACCCTCACGTTTGCCGTCCTGCTCCTCACCGGCGCCGCGCTCGGGGACCGCTTCGGCCGCCGCCGGCTGTTCCTCGTCGGGCTTACGCTGTTCACGGTGGCGTCGGCCGCCGCGGCGCTGGCGCCGAGCATCGGCGCGCTGATCGCGGCGAGAGCGGTCCAGGGCGCCGGCGGCGCGATGGTCGTCCCGCTCTCGCTCACGTTGCTGAGCGCCTCGGTGCCGGCGGCGAAGCGGAACATGGCGCTCGGGATCTGGGGTGCCCTCGGCGGGCTTGCGGTCGCGATCGGCCCGCTCGTCGGCGGCGCCGTCGTCCAGGGCGTCTCCTGGCAGTGGATCTTCTGGCTGAACGTGCCGATCGGGCTCGCCCTGCTGCCGATGGCGCGCCTCAGGCTCGGCGAGTCCCGCGGCGGCGCGAGCGCGCTCGACCTGCGGGGCGTCCTGCTCGCGAGCCTCGGGCTGCTCGGCGTCGTGCTCGGACTCGTGCGGGGCGGTCAGGCGGGGTGGGCGAGCACCGAGGTGCTCGCCTCCTTCGCCGGCGGGGCGTGCCTGCTGGGGGCGTTCGTCGCCTGGGAGCGCCGCTCCCCGGCGCCGATGCTGCCGCTGCGCCTCTTCCGAAGCCGCCAGTTCTCGGTCGTGAACGCCGTCGCGCTCTTGATGAGCTTCGGCATGTTCGGGTCGATCTTCCTCCTCGCCCAGTTCCTGCAGACCGTCCAGCACCTCTCGCCGCTCAGCGCCGGCGTGCGGACGCTGCCGTGGACGGGGATGCCGGTGCTCGTCGCGCCGCTCGCCGGGATGCTCGTCGACCGCCTCGGCGGTCGGGCGCTGATCGCTGCCGGGCTCAGCCTGCAGGCCGCCGGCCTCGCCTGGATGGCGATCGTGCTCTCGCCGACGGCGCCCTACCTCGACTTCGTGCCGGCGTTCGTGCTCTCGGGGGTCGGGATGGCCCTCTTCTTCGTTCCGGTCGCCTCGGTCGTGCTGACCTCGGTCGGCCGCGCCGACGAGGGCGTCGCGTCGGGCACCAACAACGCGGTGCGCGAGCTCGGCGGCGTCCTCGGCGTCTCGGTGCTCGGTGCGGTCTTCTCCGGCCTCGGCGGCTACGCCAGCGGAGCGAGCTTCGTCGCGGGGCTCGTGCCGGCGGTCACCGTCGGCGCTGCGGTCGTGGGTGTCGGGGCCCTGGCGGCGCTCGCGCTCGGCGGCCGGGCGAGGCGCGCCGGTGCCGAGGCCGCCCTTGCCCCCGCGCTCGAGGCGGCCTGAGGCGACGGCGGCCCTGGGCGGCGGCCGAGCCGGGGCTTGCACGGCGGGCCCCACCCGCCGTGGCTCGGCGCCGGGGCAGAAGCGGTAGATTCGGGGTCATGACGAGCGAACAGTCCGGCTCCGGCGGGGCGAAGGACCGTACGACGGGGACGCTTCGCGTCAAGCGCGGGCTCGCCGAGATGCTGCGCGGTGGGGTGATCATGGATGTCGTCACCGCCGAGCAGGCGAAGATCGCCGAGGACGCCGGCGCCGTGGCGGTGATGGCGCTCGAGCGGGTCCCCGCCGACATCCGGCGCGACGGTGGCGTGGCGCGGATGAGCGACCCGGCCCTCGTCAGCGCCATCCAGGCGGCCGTGACGGTGCCGGTGATGGCGAAGGCCCGCATCG
Organism: Acidimicrobiales bacterium; assembly: GCA_035532475.1. Classification (GTDB taxonomy): domain Bacteria; phylum Actinomycetota; class Acidimicrobiia; order Acidimicrobiales; family Bog-793; genus DATKQY01. Next base: position 56,856 of record DATKQY010000045.1, read on the forward strand.
GGCACTTCGCGGAGGCCCAGGTGCTCCAGGTGCTCGGGGTCGACTACATCGACGAGAGCGAGGTCCTCACCCCCGCCGACGAGGCGCACCACATCGACAAGTGGGCCTTCACCGTGCCGTTCGTGTGCGGCGCGACCAACCTCGGCGAGGCGTTGCGGCGCGTCTCCGAGGGCGCCGCGATGATCCGCTCGAAGGGTGAGGCCGGCACGGGCAACGTCGTCGAGGCGGTGCGCCATCTCCGCTCGATCCTTGGCGACATCCGCAAGATCACGACCGCCGACCCGGCGGAGCGCTACGCGTGGGCGAAGCACCTCCAGGCGCCGATCGAGCTCGTGGAGGAGATCGCCGCGACCGGCAAGCTCCCCGTCCCGCTGTTCTGCGCCGGCGGCCTCGCCACGCCGGCGGACGCCGCTCTCGTCATGCAGCTCGGTGCCGAGGCGGTCTTCGTCGGCTCGGGCATCTTCAAGAGCGAGGACCCGGCGCGCCGGGCGCGTGCAATCGTCGAGGCGACGGCGCACTTCGGAGACGCCGAGATCGTCGCGAAGGTGTCCCACGGGCTCGGCCAGCCGATGGTCGGGGCCGAGATCGCGACGCTCGACGTCAGGCTTTCCGAACGCGGCTGGTGAGTCCCGCGGGGCCGATCCCCGGCGCCCCTGGCGCCGGATTGCGCGTCGGCGTCCTCGCGCTCCAAGGAGACGTGCGCGAGCACGCCGCCGCGCTGGCGGCGCTCGGCGCCTCGGTCGTGCTCGTGCGCCGGCCCGCCGACCTGGGCGGTCTCGACGCGATCGTGCTCCCCGGCGGGGAGTCGACGACGCTCGGCATGCTGCTGCACTCCTCGGGCCTCGAGGGCCCGCTGGCCGGGCGGCTCGATGACGGTCTGGCCGCCTTCGGCACCTGCGCCGGGATGATCCTGCTCGCGCGCGAGGTGCTCGACGGCCGGCCCGACCAGCGGCCTTTCGCGGCGATCGACGTGGCGGTGCGGCGCAACGCGTTCGGCCGCCAGGTGGAGTCCTTCGAGGCCGACCTGGACGTCCCGCTGGTCCCCGGTGGCCCGATGCACGCCGTTTTCATCCGTGCGCCCGTCGTCGAGGTCGTCGGGCCGGGGGTCGACGTGCTCGCCACCGTGACGTTCCCCGACGGCGCGGAGCGCCCCGTCGTCTGCCGGCAGGGGCGCGTCCTCGTCGCCGCCTTCCACCCCGAGCTCGCCGGCGACCTGCGTCTCCACGAGCTGCTGCTGCGGGAGGCCGCCGGGACCGGGGTGGTCCTCGACGCGCCCGGCGAGGTGAAGCCCTAGCGGAGGGCCGCGACCTCGCCCCGGCCGGATCGGGCGTCGTCGATCGTCGCGCGCAGCGCCTCGAGCAGCTGGACGATCAGCTGCGCGGCGCCCTCGTCGACCAGGCGGCCCTCGCCGTCGAGGCGCTCGCCGGTCCGGAACACGATCACCTCCGGCTTACGCACGACGATCGAGTCCGTCCAGAGGAAGGAGTGTCGCAGCGCCAGCTGGGCGCAAAGGCTTCCGAAGTTGCCCGGCGCCGCCCCCATGATGGCGATCGGCTTGTGCTCGAGCGCTGAGCCGGGGACCGGCCGCGAGGCCCAGTCGACGAGGCTCTTCAGGCCACCGGGAACGCCGTAGTTGTACTCGGGCGTCGCGATCAGCAGGCCGTCCGCCGCGCTGATCCGCTCGCGCAGCTCGCGGACGACAGCCGGCGGCTCGTCGCCGTCGAGGTCCTGGTCGTAGCGAGGGAGGTCGCGGAGCCGGTCGTACGGCTCGACGTGGACGGCGCCGGGCGCGAGGCGCACCGCCTCGCCCCCAGCGCCGAGTTGTGCGAGCCCGCCCGCAGCGAGCCGGAGATGCCGAGGACGTCGTAGGCGATCGTGGCCTCCCCCTCAGTCGCCTGCGCCGTCGGCGCCGCCGGTCCTGTCCCGGAGCGTAACGAGGGCGGCCGGGCCGCGGTGACGGGGCGGGCGGGACGTGGAGGCCCCGGGGGTCAATACGATGCAGGTCATGGTCGAGGGGGACGGCGCCGGGGCGTCGACGCCGATGTACGTGCGCGACCCGGTCGCCTCCTACGACCCGGTGCGCTCGGAGGAGCGGCACGCCTCCTTGCGCCGCGACATCCGCCTGCTCGGCGAGCTGCTCGGCGAGACCCTCGCGCGCCAGGAGGGCGAGGGGCTCCTGCGCCTGGTCGAAGAGGTGCGCGCCGCGTCGAAGGCGGTGCGGGGCGCCCCCTGGGCGGAGGGGGCGGGCGCCGAGCTGGCGGAGCTGCTCGGCGCCGTCGAGGCACCGACGGCGTTGCGTCTCGCCCGGGCGTTCGCGGCGTACTTCCAGCTGGCCAACATCGCCGAGCAGGTCCACCGCACCGCCGAGCTGCGCGGCGACCGCCTGGAGGGGCGGACGTGGCTGCGCGACGCCCTCGAGCGGATCCGGGCCCACGGCCTCGATCCGGCGCAGGTGGCGGAGACGCTTGAGCGACTGGAGCTGCGCCCGGTGTTCACCGCGCACCCGACCGAGTCGGCGAGGCGGTCCGTGCTGTCCAAGGTTCTCGCCATCGCCGAGCTCGTCGAGGCGCTCGACGCCTCGACCACCGAGCGCCAACGCGCCCGGCTCGAGCGCGAGCTGCGCGAGCTGGTCGAGCTGGTCTGGCAGACGAACGAGATCCGCTCCGGCCGCCCGCGTCCCGAGGACGAGGCCCAGAACGTCCTGTTCTACGCCGACCAGCTCTACCGCGAGTCCGTGCCTTCCCTCCTCGAGGAGCTCGACGACGAGCTCGCCAGGATCGGCGTCGAGCTCGACTTCGGCCGCTCGCCCCTGCGCTTTGGCAGCTGGGTCGGCGGTGACCGCGACGGCAACCCCGCCGTCACCCCGGCCGTCACGGGCGACGTCCTCGTCCTCCAGCACGACCTCGGCACGCGCCGACTCGTCGAGGCGCTCGACGGTCTCGCCCAGGCCCTCAGCAACTCGACGGCGATCGTCGCGGTCTCGGCCGAGCTGCTCGCGAGCAACGAACGCGACCGCGAGGCGCTCCCCGAGGTCCACGCGCGTTACGTCCGTCTGAACGCAGAGGAGCCCTACCGCCTGAAGTGCTCCTTCATCCGCCAGCGGGTGCTCAACACGCGAAGCCGCATCGCGTCGGGGACGCCCCATGTCCCCGGGGCGGACTATCTCGGCGCGGGCGAGCTCGTAGAGGACCTGCGCGTCGTCCACGACTCGCTGATGGAGAACAAGGGCGAGCTGGTCGCACGAGGCCGCGTGCGGCGCCTGGCGAGCCTCGTCGCCACGTTCGGCCTGCACGTCGCCACCCTCGACGTGCGCGAGCACGCCGACCGCCACCACGCCGCCCTCGCGGCGTGCTTCGACGGGCTCGGCGAGCTCGAGCGTCCCTACGCCGAGCTGTCGCCTGCGGAGCGCGCCGAGCTGCTGGGCAAGGAGCTCGCCCTCGCGCGCCCGCTCACCTCGCCCTGGACACACCTCGACGGCGAGGCGGCGGCGACGTTCGACACCTTCCGGGCGATCCGCGCCGCGCTCGACCGATTCGGCGACGGCGTGATCGAGAGCTACATCGTCTCGATGACCCGCGGCGCCGACGACCTGCTGGCCGCGGTCGTGCTCGGCCGGGAGGCGGGGCTCGTCGACGTGCGCGGTGCCGCGGCACGGATCGGGTTCGTGCCGCTGCTGGAGTCGGTGGCGGAGCTGCGCGCCGCGGGGGCGATCCTCGACGAGCTGCTGGCGGACCCCTCCTACCGCGGCGTCGTCCGGGCGCGCGGCGACGTCCAGGAGGTGATGCTCGGGTACTCGGACTCCAACAAGGACGCCGGCATCACGACCTCGCAGTGGGAGATCCACAAGGCCCAGCGCCAGCTGCGCGACGTGGCCCAGCGCCACGAGGTGCGGCTCCGGCTCTTCCACGGCCGTGGCGGCACGGTGGGGCGCGGCGGCGGGCCGTCCGGCGAGGCGATCCTCGCCCAGCCCTTCGGGACGGTCGACGCCTTCTTGAAGGTGACGGAGCAGGGTGAGGTGATCTCCGACAAGTACGGCCTCGCCGAGCTCGGTCGCGAGAACCTCGAGGTGAGCCTCGCCGCGGTGATCGAGTCCAGCCTGCTGCACCGGCGCTCCCGCCAGGACGAGGCGACGCTCGCGCGCTGGGGCGACACGATGGACCTGTTCTCCGCGGCCGCCGAAGGCGCCTACCGCGACTTCGTCGGCCGGCCCGGCCTCGCCGAGTACTTCGTCACCTCCACGCCGGTCGAGGAGCTCGGCTACCTCAACCTGGGCTCGCGCCCGAGTCACCGCCCGGGCGCCGGCGCCGACCTGTCGTCACTTCGCGCCATCCCCTGGGTGTTCGGCTGGACCCAGTCGCGCCAGGTCGTCCCGGGCTGGTTCGGGGTGGGTCGGGGCCTCGCGGCCGCGGGTGCCGACGGGCGCTCGGGCGAGCTCGCGGAGATGTACGAACGCTGGCCCTTCTTCCGCACCTTCCTCGCCAACGTCGAGATGACGCTCGTGAAGACGGACCTCGCGATCGCCCGCCGTTACGTCGAGGCGCTGACGGACCCGTCGCTGCACCACCTCCTCGACGAGGTCGCCGAGGAGCTGGAGCGGACCGTCTCCGGCGTCCTCGCCCTGACCGGCGAGCGCCACCTGCTCGGCTCGCGCCCGTTGCTGCGGCGCACCCTCGAGGTGCGCGACGACTACCTGCGACCCATGCACCTGCTCCAGGTGGAGCTGCTGCAGCGCCGCCGCCGCTCGGAGGCACCGGACCCCGAGCTGCTGCGGGCACTGCTGATCACCGTCAACGGGATCGCAGCGGGGCTGCGGAACACCGGCTGACACGGGCTCGCGCCGGCGCGCATTAGCGTGAGCGGAAGGAGGGGCCGGCGCGCCTTGCCGCCGGCAGCGCCCACGCCGGCGCCGCAGACCCGCGAGACCGGCGGACACCGGCGAGCGACGGAGCGCGACGTGGAGATCAAAGAGCTCGGACACCTCGTCCTGTACGTGCGGAACGTGGAGCGCTCGGCTCGCTTCTACCGCGAGGTCCTCGGCTGGCGCCAGGTCATGCCAGCGCCCGAGGACGACACCCTCGGGCTGCCAGCCGCGGCGTTCTCGAGCGGCCGGACCCACCACGAGCTGCTCCTCATCGAGGTGGGCGACGACGCCCCCTCGCCGCCACCCGGCCGGCGCACCGGTCTCTACCACTTCGGGCTGAAGGTCGGCGACACCGACGACGAGCTACGCGACGCCCTGCGGCGTGTCGAGGAGGCCGGGGTGCGCCTCGTCGGCGCATCGGACCACACGGTCACGCACAGCCTGTACATCCTCGATCCCGACGGCAACGAGATCGAGCTGTACATCGACGTCGCCGGCGTCGACTGGGCGGGCGACCCGTCGAAGCTCGCCACCCCCGTGAAGCCGCTGCGCCTTTGAGGCTCCCGCTGCGCCAGCCCGCTCGCGCCGCCACGCCCGCGGCGCTGCGGCTGGTCAGCGCGAGACCCAGGAGTCGGGGTCGGAGGCGAGGCGGCGGACGTTGGCAGGCAGCTTGCCGCTCGCGACGTCGGCCAGGGTGGTGTGCTCGAGCACGGCGCGCAGGCTGGCGCGCACCGCGATCCAGACCTCTTGGAGGTGGAGCGCCGCGCCCTCGTAGGCGGTCACCTCGGGCCGGTTCCCCCGCACCTCGGCGAGCGGCCCGTCGATTGCCCGGATGACGTCCGCGACGGAGATCGCCGACGCGGGCCGAGCGAGCCGGTAGCCGCCCTCGGCCCCGCGCTGGCTCGTCACGACGCCGGCACGGCGGAGCTCCGCGAGGATGCCTTCGAGGAACTTGGCCGGCAGTCCCTGGGACTGGGCGAGCGTGGCACCGGCGATCGGGCCGCCGCCCGCGGCGGCCAGCGCCACGAGGGCGCGGACGGCGTAGTCGACCTTGGCCGAGATGTGCACCGCTGGATTCTGCCCGCTGACGGCGCAAAGTCAAGTTCAGCGGGCCGAAGGCTCCTGCACGGCGCCGTCTGTCCCGGCGCGGCGGGACGCACCCCGCCTACAGGTCGTTCACCCAGTAGTTCGGCGCCTCGACGACGCCGGTGAGGTCGTGGGGGTGGCTCTCTCGGATGGCGCTCGGCGTCACCCGGATGAACTTGGCGCGCTCGTGCAACTGTGCGACGGTGCGGGTCCCGCAGTAGCCCATCGCCTGGCGCAGCCCGCCGACGAGCTGGTGCACGACCTCGTTCAGCGGGCCGCGGTAGGCGACGTTGCCCTCGACGCCTTCGGGGACGACCTTCTCAGGCTCGATGACGCTCTCTTGGGAGTAGCGGTCCTTCGAGTACGAACGGGCCGACATCGCCCCGAGGCTGCCCATGCCCCGGTAGCGCTTCATGGGCCGGTTGCCGACGATCGCGATCTCGCCCGGGCTCTCCTCGACGCCGGCGAGCAGGCTGCCGAGCATCACGGCGCTCGCCCCGGCGCCGATCGCCTTCGCGATGTCGCCGGAGAAGCGCACCCCGCCGTCGGCGAGGATGCCGACGCCGTGGCGTCGCGCCTCGGCGGTGCACTCGCGGATCGCGCTCCACTGCGGCACGCCGATGCCGGTCACGACGCGCGTGGTGCAGATCGCGCCGGGTCCGATGCCGACCTTGACCACGTCGGCGCCCGCCTCGGCGAGCGCCCGGGTGCCCTCGCCGGTCGCGACGTTCCCGCCGATGATGACGCCGGTGCGCCAGTTCTCCCGTAGCTCGGCCACGGTGTCCATCACCCGCCGGGAGTGGCCGTGGGCCGTGTCGACGCAGATCACGTCGACCTCGGCGTCGATGAGCGCCTTCGCCCGGGCCAGCCCGTCAGCGCCGACCCCGACGGCAGCTCCGACGCGCAGGCGGCCGTCGGCGTCCTTGGCGGCGAGCGGGAACGCCTCCTGCTTGGAGATGTCCTTCACCGTGATCAGTCCGCGCAGCCGGCCCCTGTCGTCGACGATCGGGAGCTTCTCGACCTTCGCTCCCTGCAGGATGCGCCTCGCGCGGGCGAGATCGGTCCCGACGGGAGCGGTGATGAGGCCCTCGGCCGTCATCACGTCGCGTACCGGCACGCCCACGTCCTCGTGGAAGCGGAGGTCCCGGTTCGTGATGATGCCGACGAGGCGGTCGTCGGCGTCGACGACGGGGATGCCCGAGATGTGGAAGTGGCGCATCAGCTCGAGCGCCTCGGCGACGGGGCGGTCCGGGAGGATCTTCACCGGATTCAGCACCATCCCGGCCTCGGAGCGCTTGACCCGGTCGACGTCCTCGGCCTGGCGCTCGAGGGGCATGTTGCGGTGGATGATCCCGAGGCCGCCGAGCCTGGCGAGCGCCACCGCCAGGCGTGCCTCGGTCACGGTGTCCATGGCCGCCGAGACGACGGGGATGTTCAGCTCGAGCCGGTCGCACAGCCGCGTCGTCGTGTCGATCTCGTGCGGGAGCACGTCGGACTCTTGGGGCACGAGCATCACGTCGTCGAACGTCAGGGCGAGGTCCCCGAAGCCTCCGGGCTGCGTCATCTCCATAAGCCGTCACCTCGCCGTCGTCCCGGGGGGCGTTCTTGCCCTAGCTATGAACAGTACCGGCCACGGCGGCGCAACAGGCGGCTCGCCCGCTGCTGCGCCGCCGTGTCGAGGGACGACCGGCGCGCTCCGCGCCCGGGTCTCAGCGCAGGCCGAGCATGGCGGAGCAGGCCGGCCACGCGCTCCAGCCGACGCGCTGCTGGAGCGTGCGCGCCGCGCTGTCCTGCACCGCCGGCGGGGCGGCGTTCGGCGTGCCGGAGAAGCCGATCCCCCACCAGGTCGTCAGGGCGAACTGGTAGGCGCCGTAGTAGCCGTTGCCCGTGTCGGTGCCGTAGTTGTCGCCGGACTCGCAGCGGCGCAGCGCGAGCCACACGCCCTGCATCGGCAGGTAGGCGCTGCGGATGGCGCCGCGCGTGCCCGTGCGGTGCACGGCGCTCGCGATCCCGCGGCCGGCCAGCCTGACCAGGCCGACCGCGCGGGCGAGCGGCGCGATCGGACCGAGCGGGACGGTCCGAGTGGCGGTGACCCGGTCGAGGAGCACGGCGCGTCCGTCGCGCCGGGCCCGGCGCGGGGCGGTCTTGTGGGGAACGTGTCGGGTCGAAGCGGCGGCGACGGCGCCATGGCCGATCGTGCCTGAAGCGGTCAGTGCGACAGTGGTGGTGCAGAGTGCGAGCAAAGGGTGCTTGCGCATCTTGCGCCTCCTTGGATCTCGGGAAGCCCCTTGGGGTCCAGGTGGGTTTGGGATGCGGGCAGACCGTCCTTGGTGCATACGGCTCGCGGCTCGGTGCCGGGAGGGCGGGCCGAGCCTGGGCGCGCAGGGCGCCGCAACGAGGTGCGGACGGGGGTGGCCCTTGGCTGGTTCGGTAGCGGCTCCTTCTCGCCCCGGGGCACGGGCGCGGACCGGCACACGACAGGATCGGCGGGCGAGCGGTCGACGCCGGGTCCGAGACGCGCAACTCCGGTTGCCGACGCCTCGTCCGAGCATGCCCCTGTCCCGGTCGCTGCGACACGGGACGTTCGGGGGGTGACTGTCCGGGTACTTGGTTGCGGTACCTTAGCCCATCCGCGCGCCCCGATTGCGAATGACGGGCTATCTTCCCTGGTAGACGGCTTGTCACGGTGCCTGGTCTGTGGCAGTAGTCACGGAATCGTCATGAAGTGCCCGGTCGGGCAACTCGGCGGGGGCCACGGAACGGGGCCCGGTACGATGCGGGCCGTGCCCCCGCCCACCGGCGAACAGTTCGTCCTCGTCGACGGCGATCAGCACGCCGTGGTGACCGAAGTCGGGGCGACGTTGCGTGCGTACGGGGTCGGGACGTCCCCGGTCTGCTGGGGATTCGACGAGGGCGAGATCGCCGGCGGTGGCCGGGGCCAGGTGCTCGCGCCGTGGCCGAACCGCCTGGAGGATGGCACCTACCGCTTCGGCGGGATCGAGGGCAATGCGGCGCTCGACGAGCCGGCGCGGCGCAACGCCATCCACGGCCTCGTGCGCTGGCTCCCGTGGCGGCTCGAGGCGCGCGACGACGCCTCGGTGCGGCTGTCGTGGGTGCTCCACCCCCAGCCCGCGTACCCGTTCCGGATGCGGCTCGCGGTCGAGTACTCGCTCGGCCCGGAGGGCCTCGCGGTCTCGACGACGGCCACCAACGAGGGAGGCGGCCCAGCCCCGTTCGGGCTCGGCTTCCACCCGTACCTCGCGCCCGGCGTGGCGGGTGTCGAAGGGACGTTCCTCGTGCTGCCGGCTCGGCGGCGGCTCCTCCTCGACGAGCGGGGCCTTCCGGCGGGTTCCGAGGCCGTCGCGGGGACCGCCTGGGCCGACCTCGTCAGCCTGCCCGCCGGCGGCGGGGGCGGGGCGGTCCTCGGCCGACGCTGCCTCGACGACTGCTTCGGCGACCTCGTGACGGACGACGACGGGCGCTGGCGTGTCCGGTTGCTCCCGGGCGAGCGGGCGGCGGGCGAGGTGGTGCTGTGGGCCGACGCAGCGTTCGGCTGGCTGATGTGCTTCACAGGCGACACGCTCCCGGGCGGGGACCGGCGGCGCGGCGTCGCCGTCGAGCCGATGACGTGTCCCCCGAACGCCCTGCGCAGCGGTGAGGGCCTGCTCTCGCTCGATCCCGGCCAGTCCTTCTCCGCCTCGTGGGGGATCGCGCCCGCGGGGCCCGAAGGTCGGCGGGCGGTGGGGGACCGCCAGGCCGGGGCGCGCCGGCGCAGCGCTAGGCGCCAGGGGCCTCCCCGCTTCGGGAGCCGAGGGTCGCCAGCGCGACCAGCGCCCCACCGATGATCGCCAGGCCGGAGGCGAGCAGGGCGATGTGCAGCCCGGCGTGGAACGCGCCGTACGCGGCGTGGATCACCTTGTCCACGATCGCGCCGTAGCGCTTGGCCTCGGCGGACGCGTTGGCGGGGATGCCGCCGGTCTCGACGGCGCCGATGACGATCGCCTGGAAGGCCGAGGGGATGCCGAGCGCGTGGAGCCGTGCCGAGAGATCGTTCGTCAGGTGGCCGTTCACGAGGGCCCCGAGGACGGCGACCCCGAACACGGCGCCGAGCTCGCGGCTGGTGTTCGTCGCGGAGGCTGCCATGCCGGAGCGCTCGGCGGGCACGACGCCGAGCGCGACGGAGGTGACCGGCACGACGCTCGTGCCGAAGCCGACCCCCGCCATCGCGAGGGTGAGGATCAGCCAGTTCGACGGGCTGCCCGCGCCGAGCACCACGTCGGAGAGCAGGATGCCCGCCCCGGCGAACGCCGCGCCGGCGGCCATCGGGATGCGCGGGCCGATCTCGGCGACCCAGCGACCCGCGAGGAGCGACGCCACGATCATCGCGGCCGCCATCGGCAGGAACTCGAGCGCCACCCGGTAGCCGGAGTAGTTCACGACCACCTGCAGGTAGAGCGCGGTGAAGAAGAAGATCGAGAAGATCCCGAAGAACAAGGTGAACGCCACGATCAGCGCGCCGGAGAACTGCGGCCTGCGCAGGTACCGCAGGTCGAGCATGGGTGAGCGGGCGAGCAGCTCGGCGACGACGAACCCGAAGGCGGCGGCCACGCCGACGGCGAAGAGCGCGATCACCTCGCCGGCTCGGTAGCCGGAGGTCTCGCCGACGATGACGGCGAAGGTGAGGGAGGCGATGGCGAGCGTGCCGAGGAGGAACCCGGCGACGTCGAGCCGGGCGCTCGTGGGGTCCGAGCTCTCCGGCAGCGTCACCTTCGCCGCGGCCATGAGCAGCACGCCGGCGGCGAGGTTGAACCAGAAGACCGAGCGCCAGGTGCCGAGGCCGACGAGGGCGCCGCCGACCACGGGGCCGGCGGCGAGCGCCAGTCCCGACACGGCCGCCCATGCACCGAGCGCCTTCGCCCTGCTGCTTTGCTCCGGATAGAGGTGTCGGAGGATCGACAGCGTCCCCGGCTCCGATGCCGCCGCGCCGAGACCCATGACGGCGCGGCCGGCGATCAGCATGCTCGGGCTCGTGGCGAGCGCGCCGACGAGCGAGCCGGCACAGAACACGGCAAGACCGGCCAGCAGCAAGCGCTTGCGCCCGAAGCGGTCCGAGAGCGAGCCGGCCATGAGCATGAGGCTCGCGAAGACGAGCGCGTACGCGTTCACGATCCACTGGAGCTGCGAGACGCCGGCGTGCAGGGTCACCTGGACGTCGGCCAGCGCAACGCTGACGATGGTCGTGTCGAGGAAGGTGAGGAAGAGCACCGCGCACAGCGTCGTGAGGGCGCGGCGCTGGCCACGCCCCGCCTCGGCGGTCCGCCGGGGGGACGTCACGTCGATCGGCGTCGAGGCGATGGGGACCTCCCTACGCGCCGGCGTCGTCAGGCGTTCGGGATCCGTCGGTCCGCCACGCGCCCGAGCGGCCCCGCGCCGGGGAAGCCCGCCGGCAGACGATCGTCGCGGGCCGCCCGCTGTTCCACCGGCGGAGGGCGGCGTCGTCCCGGCGGGCCGGGCAGGCGAGGACGGCCTCCGGGCTGATCTGTATCGGAGGGATCGCCGGCGAATCGCGGCGGGCGGCGAGCGTCATCGGGGGCTCGGGTGCGTGCGGACCGACGTACCGGCGCGTGATCGCCGGATCTTCGACATACGCACCACCTCCAGAACGACTCGCCGGACGCGCACACCGTGGGGCGCACGGACGCGCCTCGGACAGACACTAGGGCCCGCTCTCGGGTCGGAGCGTCTGCGGCGCCGTCCCGTCGGCTCCGGCGGGACGGCGCCGCCCGAGCGGGCGGGCCGTCGGGGCCCCTCGTCGCCGGGCCCGTGTCGTTCGGCTCGCTGTCGGCGAGCCGAGGGTGCTCAGCCGGTCGGCGCCGAGACCGGCGTGGTCGTGGCGGTCGTCGCGGACGTGGCCGGCGTCGGTCGTCGGGGCGGCACGGAGCGCACCGGGGCGGTCGTCGTGGCCGTCGTAGCGGTGGTCGTCGTGGTGGTGGTCGTCGTGGTGGTCGCCGGCCCGGTCGGCGTCGTCGGGGGCGCGGTACCACCGGCGAGCTCGCTCGCGAGGTCCCCCGTCGTGACCGTGACGAGCGTGCCGATCGGGTCGTAGGGGTACACGATCTTGGCGTTGGCCTCGGGGAGCTCGACGCAGCCGTCGCTTTGCGGGAACCCGTACTGTGCACGATAGAAGCCGTGGACGGCGTCCCCGCCGTTGAAGTAGGAGACCCACGGGATGCCGGGGTCGCTGTAGTGCGATCCGTCCGGGTTCGTGCCGCTCATCGTCGTCGTGAGGTAGCGAAGGTAGACCGGCCACGTCCCGAGCTGCGTCGGCGCGGCCGCCACGCCGGTGTTCGCGAGGGACTGGTAGACCACGCGCCCGTCACTCCAGACGTAGAGGGTCTCCGGTGCCGTCTCAGTGGTGATGATGTAGCTGTAGGGCCGGGTGGTGGCGTCGTGCGCCGCCACCGCTTGCAGGAGGGAGCGCCAGACCGCCGTGCCGGCGATGCCGTCGCTCGCGAGACCGTGGTCGAACTCGAACGACATCACGGCGCCCTCGGTGATCGTGTTCCACACGCCCGGTTGCCAAAGCGTCGCCAGCTGGCTCGGCACGTGCGCGAACCGCCAGGCGAAGCGTCCGGGCCGTGCTGCGAGCGGGATGGCGCTCGGGGTCGCCGGCGCGGCGGCGAGGCTCGACCCTGGCCCGATGAAGCGGACCGGCAGGTAGCCGAGCTCGGCGAGGAGCTGCTGGAGGCGGAGCGTCGAGGCCTTCGCGACCGTGAAGCTCCATGCGACCGTGGAAGCGAAGTGGCCGCCCGAGCTCCCCCGCACCCCCGCGGCGCCGCCGGGCACGGTGACGGTCTCGGTCGTCCCGGGCGCGATCTCGCCGGCCGGCCGGAAGACGATCGTCGTGCCGCGCGGGCGCGACCAGCTGCCCGCGACGGCGGGGCGCAGGCTCGGCAGCGGCGAGCTGGCCGCGAGGGGCTGGGAGAACCGGACCCGAATCGTCGGGCGGTAGCCGACGTTCGCGGCTCGGGGCGCCGGCGCGATCGCCACCAGCCGCAGCTGCCCGACGGCCCGGCGGGCACGGGCTCGGGTCTTCGTGGCGCGTGCGGCGAGGGTGGCCCCCGCGCGGGGCTGTCCACCACCGCTGGTCGCCGCGGCGCGGTGCACGGCGGCGAAGGTGGCCACGCCCCCGCCGGCGATGACGACGGCGAGGCCCGCGCCGACCCAGAGCCCCCGCCGCCGACGGGGGCGCGCACTGTGCCGACGCTTGGATCGCTCAGCAGACACGGGCCAGGACCTCGGCAAGAAGTGTACGTACCGCCTCAGCCCGCGCGGTCGCGCCCAGCTTGCGCCCCTCGCGGTCGCGCACGTAGAAGGTGTCGACGACCTCATGGCCGAGCGTGTCGACGAGCGCCGCGGCGACGTCGAGGTCAGCCGAGGCCAGGGTGGCGGTGACGTGGTGGAGGAGCCCGAGCCGGTCGGGGGCGCGGACCTCGACGATGGAGGCCAGCTCGGAGGTCGTGTCGTCGACCGTGACGGCGACCTGCGCCGGGCGCGCGGCTCCCGGCCGCCGAGAGCGGGAGTACGTGCGGTCCTGCGCCTCCAGGCGCTCGTCGAGCTCGAAGGAGCGGTTCAGGGCGCCCGCGACGTCCGCCTCGACGGCGGCCCAGTCCGGTTGGCGATCGAAGGCCGGTTCGACGTCGAAGACCTCGAAGGCCATGTCGCCCGTCCCCGCCCCAGCCGTCGCCCGCAGCACGTTGCAGCCGTGCAGCGCGAGCACGCCGGTCACGGCGGCGAGCAGGCCGGGCCGGTCCGGCGCGACGACCGTGACCCGACGCCCGAAGGCGCGCAGCGCCAGGCGCCCCTCTTGCATCGCGCCGACCAGCTCCGGTGGCATCGCCGGCGGAGCCGGGGCCGCGAGGGGTCGGCCGTCGAGCACATCACCGACGCGCGTGGTGAGGGTGGCGACGAGCTCCGCCTTCCACGGTCCCCAGGCGGAGGTCCCCGTGGCGAGGCTGTCGGCCTCGGTCAGCGCGGCGAGCAGCCCGAGGGTCCGGCGGTCCTCCACCAGGCGGGCGACGACGTGCGCGGTGGACGGGTCGTCCAGGTCGCGGCGGGTGGCCATCTCGGGAAGGACCAGGTGGTAGGCGACGAGGCGCAGGAGCACCGCGACGTCATGGTCGGAGAAGCCCATTCGCCGGACGACGCGCTCCGCGATGTCGCGGCCGACCTCGCTGTGGTCGCCCGGCGTGCCCTTGCCGATGTCGTGGAGGAGCGCGGCCATGACGAGCAGATCGGGGCGGTCGACGGCGCTCAGGTGCGAGCAGCACCGAGCGACCGCCTCCAGCAGATGCCGGTCGACCGTGTAGCGGTGGTACGCGTTGCGCTGCGGCCGGTTGCGGACCACCGTCCACTCCGGGAGGAACAGCTCGAACAGACCGCGCCGATCGAGCGCCTCGACGACCGGGACGAGCGCGTCACCGGTCTGGAGGAGGTCGAGGAAGGCCTCGCGCAGTCGGGGCGTCCACGGCTCCGCCGGTGCGCTGGTCGCCGCCGCGAGACGATCGAGCGACTCCCGTTCGATCAAGACGTTGCGTTGCGCCGCGGCGCGGGCGACGCGGACCACGAGCGTCGGATCGCCGGCGGGGTCGGCGCCCTCGGCGAGCGCGACCTCTCCGTCGCGTACGACGACACCGGGCTCGATGATCGACGTCGTCACGGTCTCAGTTTCGGCCGGTCCGCGCAGCGCTCGCCGGGCACGGCGCCACGCCTCGTCGCTGGCGGCCGAGATCGTCCTGCCGGCCTCGGCCATGGCGGCCATCAGCACGTCGGCGTCCTTCATGCGGAGCAACGCAGCGACCTGGTCCTGCTCCTGGAGCAGCAGCCGGTCGTTGCTCGATCCCGCGCGGCAGTGCAGCGCCACGCGCGCCGAGAGGATCAGCCGTTCGGCCTCCGCGACGGCGATCGGGTCCTGCGCCGAGGCGACGAGGGGCAGCGCGAGCCCGAGGGCGCGAAGCGCGGCCGCGTCACGCAGGCCGCCCGCCGACTGCTTCAGGTCGGGTTCGAGCAGGAAGGCGAGCTCACCGGCGCGGTGATGGCGGGCCGTCACGGCGCTGTCGAGCATCGGGAGCATCGTCGGCGCCTGGCCCTGCCAGAGCTCGAGCACCGCCGCCCGGAGCGGCTCGCCGAGCCCGGCGTCGCCGGCGACGACCCGACCGTCGAGCAGACCGAGGATCGCCTTCAGGTCGTCGCGTGCGACGCCGAGCGCCTCGCGGCGCGTCCTCACGCTGTGGTCGAGGCGAAGCCCTTCGTCCCAGATCGCGTACCAGAGCGCCTCGGCGACCTTTTCCACGCCGCGTCGGCCCCGATGCAGCAGGACGAGGTCGAGGTCGCTGCCCGGGCAGAGCTCGCGCCGCCCGTAGCCGCCGACCGCGAGCAGCGCGTAGCCGCGTGGCTTGCCTTCCGTCGCCCGCTCGAGGAGGTCCGCGAGGACGGCGTCGACGGCGTCGGAGTAGCGTCGAGGCAGGTCACCGGCCCTGAGGGCCCCGGCGAGCACGGCCTCGGCAAGCTCGTCGCGCGCGGTGCGTATCGAGCGCGCCACTAGCTCGGGCCCCGTGCCCGGCCCGGAACGAACCATCGCGGGGTCGCTCGTCATCGAGTCCCAGGCTAGGGGACCGAAGCGTCGTCCCGGGTTGCCGACGTCGGCCCCGCCGACGGCGGGTCGGAGGCCCGGGACCGGGACCCGCCCTCGAACCGTGCGCGAGGCTCGTTGCATCCCCGTCGGAGGTGCGGTGTCCCCGACGACCGATCAGGCTTCGCACCAGGTAGAATAGTTGCTCGGAGCGCACGAACGAGACGGCCCACGAGCCCAGGAACGGTGGCGAAGATGATCCAGCCGACAGGAGGGCCGCCGAAGCTGCGACCGGTGCACGGGCTCGTCGTCGTCGGCTCCGTTGTGGTCGCCGCCGTGGTGGCCTTCGCCGCCCTCTCCTTCGTCGTCGGCACGATCGCGTTCCTGGTGAAGCTGATCGTCGTGCTCGCCGTGCTGGCCCTGGTCGTGCGGCTCGTGCAGCGTCGCGTCCGTCGCTGAACGAGCGGCACCCCCCCCCGGAGTCGCCTCGAGCCGGAGAACGCGCCCGCAGCGGGTGAGCCGGCTCCAGCCGGAGCCTCTCAGAGGCGCGAGGACGGCACGGGAGGAAGACGCCGGGCACTCCCTCACCGCGTCGTCGACTGGGAGCCCCCGAGCTGGCGGACGCTGCCCGCGCCGCACCGATCAGGCGCCGGCGCAGCTCGCGCCGCCGACCGAGCCCCGCGCCTGCCTCGCTGACCGGCTGGGGGGCGTCCCGCTTCGCTCCTCGTCGTGTCTCGCCGCGCCCGACCACGCGACTTCGGCGCGCCCGCGATCGCGGCATCGGCGGGCCCGGCAGGCGTTCCCGATCGATCGTCGAGGGTCAACGGCCGCGCGACGACCCGGAGATGCAGATGACGCCACGTCGCGCGGCGCGTTCCATCGCCGAAACCCAGGTTCGACCCGTGACATCGCTCCCGTCCTTGACGGCGCGACAGGCTTGGAGTAGCGATGGATGATCGGTCGATCGGGCCGCGCGCGTGATCCGGGGATCGACATGCGCTCCTCAAGTGAGGCCTAGGCAAACGGATGGGGACGCTTCTGCCAACCGGCCATCTCATCGGCGCGATCTTCTCGGCGAACTCGGACGCGGTGATCGTCGTCGACGGCGAAGGGTCCATCGTCCTCGCGAGCGCCGCGGTGACGTCGCTGTTCGGCTACTTCCCCGAGGAGCTTGTGGGCGAACCCATCGAGGTGCTCGTGCCGCTCGAGCAGCGTGGTGGTCACGGCACCTATCGCAAGCGCTTTACGGAGGTCGCTCGGGCTCGGCACATGGGCTCAGGCCTCCAGCTGTTCGGCCTGACGCGAGACGGCAGGCAGATACCGATCGACGTCAGTCTCAACCCCACCGAGGTCGAGGGCAGGCGCTATGTCGCGGCCTTCGTCCGTGACGCCACGGAGCGTCTGCGCGGCGTCCGCCAGCTCGAAGGGATCAACGACGTCACCGGCCTCCTGCTCGCCGGGGCATCGATGGATGAGACCATCACTTTGATCATGGCCAGGTCCCGCGATCTCGTCGCTGCCAAGGCTGCATGGATCGTGAGACCGAGTGGGCACGGCAGCCTCGTCATCTCGGCGGCCGACGGGCCCGGGACAGACGTTCTCCTCGGGGTCGAGCTCTCGGAGACCTCGAGCAGGTCGGCCCGGGTGCTGGCCTCGCGCGAGATCGAGGTTCTGGACGAGATATCGCTCGCGACGAACGAGGCCGCGCTGCTCGGGCTCGGCGCAGCCGCGTACGTACCGCTCGCGAGCGGGGGCGACAGCATCGGCGTGCTGGTCGTCGCTCGTGAACACGGCGCCCCCCCCTTCGACAGCTTCGACCTGAACCTGGTCGGGGTCTTCGCCGGAGCGGCAGCCGTGGCGTTGACGCTCGGCACCGCGCGGGATCGGTTGGACCGGCTACGGCTGATCGAGGAGGACGAGCGGATCGCCCGAGACCTCCACGACATGGTCGTCCAGCGGGCGTTCGCCGTCGGCATGTCGCTCCAGGCGGTGCGCCAGCTCGCACCGGGACCGGTGCTCGACCGCATCGACGCGGCGGTGCAGAGCCTCGACGACATGATCCGTGATCTGCGCAACGTGATCTTCCGCCTCTCCCGCCCGGTAGCGGTCGGCGGCGTTCGCGAGCAGCTCTTCGCGCTCGCGAACGAGACGACGGCACAGCTCGGCTTTTCGCCACGTGTCGCCTTCCGGGGCCCGGTCGACACTGCCCTCGCCGGTGAGCTCTCGGCCGAGATGCTCAACGTCTGCCGCGAGGCGCTCTCCAACGTGGCCCGTCACGCGCGCGCGAGCGAGGTGCACGTCGTGCTGGAGGCGGAGAACGGATGGGTCACGCTCTCGGTTGCCGATGACGGCGTCGGGATCGCAACCGGACCCGCTGCGGGCAACGGCGTCCCGAACATGCTCGACCGGGCCAAGCGGCTCGGAGGCACCTTCGAGCTCGGCCGGCGTGAGCCGTCCGGAACCGTGCTGACCTGGAGGGCGCCGATCGGGCCGTGATCCCCATCACTGCCATTCGGCCCTAGTCCATCCCGCGAGCAGCCTGGATGATCAGGTGATGTGCGCCGAAGCACGCGAGCGGTCGGGGGGGTTCTTGCCGCTGACCGAGGACGAGTGCCTTGAGCGACTGCGCACCTCGCGCGCAGGACATCTCGCCACGACGGTCCGGGCCCTTCCCGTCATCACCCCGGTGTACCTCGAGCCGATCCGTCTCGAACGGGCGGGCGCGCTCCTCGTCGTCGAGCCGGTTCTCGGCGCCGCGATCCGGCTTTCGCCCGACACGGTCGTCGCGCTCGCCGTCGGCTGCCCCACCGAGGGCGTCGGCGCCGAGTGGACCGTGCTCGCGCAGGGAGTGCTCACCGCCTCCCTCACTTCCGGGGCAGGGCGCGAGCAGAGCGGTTCCGCCGTCGGTGGAGGCCCCGCCCGATTTCATCTTCGATGCGAGGTGCTGTCGGGTTGGCGACGTCTGACGGCTCAGGCCGACTGGTGAGGTCGGCGCGGACGGAGGAGCAGCCCGACTCGCGCCCCGACAGTCCCGCCACGGTGGCGAACCTCGCCATCTCGAGCAGGCAGATGGCGTCGGTGCGGCCGTCGGGCCTCGCCCGGCCTCGGCCGCCTCGCGGGGCGAGCAGCGACGCGCGCGGCCGCCCGGCTGACGCGGCGGGCGGCGCGTCGCCGTTCCGTCCTTGCCCCCCATGTGCACGTGCTGGCGTGCCGGAGCGGTCGTGCGTCCGCCCTAGCGTGGATCCGTCATGTGTGGCCGCTACGTCCTTGTGTCACCGACGGAGGACCTGGTCCGGTTCTTCGACGCCCGCGAGGCGCCGGGCCTGACCGGTCGCTACGAGCCGAGCTACAACGTCGCGCCCACGCGCCAGGTGCTCGGCGTCGCGTTGTCCCGCCGGGGCGATCGCGTGCTCGACACCTACCGCTGGGGCCTCGTCCCGTCGTGGGCGAAGGACCCCTCGATCGGAAACCGGCTCTTCAACGCGAGGGGCGAGTCCGTCGCCTCGAAACCGGCCTTCGGCTCGGCGTTCAAGCACCGCAGGATCGTGGTGCCCTCCGACGGATTCTACGAATGGCAGAAGGCGCCCGGAGGTGCCCGCCGGCCGTTCTACTTCACGAGGGCCGACGGCGAGCCGCTCGCCTTCGCCGGTCTATGGGAGCCATGGCGGGACCCGGCACGCCGTGACGACCCGGACGCCTGGATCCGAACCTGCACGATCATCACGACCGGCGCAGGCGAGGACGTCGTCGCCTTCCACGACCGCATGCCGGTCGTGCTAGATCGCGCGGCGATCGATCGGTGGCTGGACCCCGACGACGCCGAGCGCGACGGTCTGGAGGGTCTTCTCCGCCCCGCGCCCGCCGGCACGCTGGTTGTCCGCGCCGTGGACCCGAGGGTCGGCGACGCGCGGAACGACACCGCGGAGCTCCTGGCCGGACCGCCGCGGTAGGCGGCGCCCCGGCGGAACGGAGAGCTCGGCGTCTTCCAGCACCGGGGCAGGGGTCTCGGTCAACGTCGTGTCGACCTGGCGCGGTCCCCGCGCGCGATGAGCGTCAGCAGCTCGCGGACCGGGCCGGCGGGCAGCTGGGCAGGACCTTGCCACACCGCATGCAGCCGCCGGCGGAGGTCCAACCCGTCGACCGCGACCCGCGTCAGACGCCCGGCCGCCAGATCGTCGGCCACGGCGACCTCGCTCAGCACTCCCGGGCCGGCTCCGGCCACGAGGGCGGCGCGGATGGCCGAGGTGGTGGACAGCGCGAGGACGTCGGCGGCGGGCTCGACCGCTCCTCCGAGCGAGTCGCGCAGCGCCGCGCGAAGCGTGTCCCGGGTGCCCGAACCCTCCTCACGGCTGACGATGGCGGTCGCCGCGAGCTCACGCGCCGTGACCGGGCTGCGCCGGCGGGCCCAGGGATGGTCCGGTCGGACCACGAGGACCAGCTGGTCGAGGCCGATCACCCGGCTCCGCAGGTCTCGTGGCCGGGACGGACCTTCGATGAAACCGATGTCGGCCTGGTCGTGGCGCACGTGCTCGACGACCGCCTGGCTGTTGGCGGCGGTGAGCACCACGTCGGGGACGTCCCTCCCCGATCGCAACGCGGCGTTGCGTAGCGACACGAGCCAGCCGGGGAGGAGGTGCTCGGCGATGGTGAGGCTGGCGCTGACCCGCAGGCGGGCCTGCCGCTCATGGCGGAGCGCCGCCAGCCCGACGTCCAGCTCGCCGGCCGTCCGCAGCAGCCGCTCGGCCCACTCGGCGACGACGACACCCGCCGGGGTGAGCGCGGATCCTCGGGGGCCGCGCGCGACCAGCCGCACGCCCGTCTGCCGTTCCAGGGAGGAGATCCTGGCCGAGACGGCCTGCTGGCTCACACCGATCTCGCGCCCGGCAGCGTTCAGGCTCCCCGAACGGGCGACGGCGAGGAGCAGCTCCCACGCCCGAAGCTCGGGCATCCTCGCGCTCAACGCCACGGGCAGAGCCTACGCAGTCACAACGTGACGTTGTTACCCGACAAGGACACGACCACTACCGGCCGGCCCGCCCCGCAGGCACTGTTCGGGCATGACCATGACAGCGCCACTCGCAGCACCCGAGGAGCAGGCGCCCCGGCTCGCCGGGGCGCCCACGACGAGGGGCTCGCACGCGCTCGCCCGCCTCGGGCTGCTGCGCGACCTCGGCCATCCGCGCCAGGTCTTCGGGTACGTCACGCCGAACTGGTTCGCCGCGGTGATGGGAACGGGCGTCCTCGCGGTGGCCGGGGCGTCGCTGCCCGAACAGTTCCGGGGTCTCCGCCCCGCCGCCACCGCCGCCTGGGCGGTGGCGGCGATCATGCTGGTGGGGGTCACGATGCTCACGGCGCTCCACTGGCGACACCACCGCTCGATCGCGAGGGGCCACGCGTCGGACCCCGTGACAGCGCACTTCTACGGCGCTCTACCGATGGCACTGCTCACCGTGGGCGCGGGCGCACTGCTGGTCGGTCGCGCCGTCCTCGGGCTGAGGGTCGCGCTGGACCTCGACTGGACCCTGTGGGTTGCCGGCACCCTTGCGGGCCTTGGGACCACGGTCGCGGTTCCGTACCTGATGTTCACCCGCCACGAGGTCCGCGAGGACAGCGCCTTCGGCGGTTGGCTGATGCCGGTGGTCCCCCCCATGGTCTCGGCGTCCACCGGTGCCCTGCTCGTCCCTTACGTGCCGGCGGGCCAGGCACGCCTGACCTTGCTGCTCGGCTGCTACGCGATGTTCGGCCTCAGCCTGGTCGCGTCAGTCATCATCATCACCCTGATCTGGCACCGACTGGTCGTGCACAAGACCGGACCCGCTCGGATGGTGCCGACGCTGTGGATCGTCCTCGGGCCCCTCGGTCAGTCCGTCACGGCGGCGAACCTGCTCGGCGGCGCAGCGCACCTGGCGCTCCCGGCGCCGTACTCGACCGTGCTGCTGGCGCTCGGCGTCGCCTACGGCGTCCCCGTGCTGGGCTTCGCCGCGCTGTGGGGTTGTCTCGCCCTGGCGATCACCGTCCGGACGGCACGGGAGCACCTGCTCTTCTCGCTCTCCTGGTGGTCGTTCACGTTTCCCGTCGGGACCTGCGTCACCGGCACGACCGGGCTCGCCCTGCACACCGGTTCTGCGGCGCTGCGCGTCGCCGCCGGGCTCCTCTTCCTCGCGCTCGTCGGCGCATGGGTCGTGGTCGCCGCCCGCACCACGCTCGGGAGCCTGCGCGGAGGCCTCTTCCTTCCTCCAGAGCTCAGCGGCCTCCAGGGGTCAACGGCGCTGCCGGGCCGAGCTGGAATGAAGAACGTATGTTCGCTATCGTGATGCCCCCATGCGCCCGGAGCGTCTCGCCGACCCGGAGCCAGAGCGACCGGTAGACCAGGTCGGGAAGGGACGCGCCGGGGGGGTGGAGCTCGCCTCGATCGCCCGGCGCACCCGGCCGCTCGTCCTTGCCCGTGACGAGCTGCTGCCCGTGGCACCGCCCCTCGCCGAGCTGCTCGGCACACCCGGGCTGCCTCGGGGGAGCACGGTCGTCCTGGAGGGCTCGGGCGTGGCCGGCGGGACGTCCCTCGCTCTCGCACTGCTCGCCGGTCCGAGCAGCAGCGGTGCGTGGTGCGCCGTGGTCGGCATGCCGTCGCTCGGTCTCGTCGCCGCGGCCGAGCTCGGCGTCGCCCTGGAGCGGCTCGTCCTGGTGCCCCACCCGGGCCGGCGCTTCGCCGCGGTGGTCGCAGCGCTGTTGGAGGGTTGCGACGTCGTCGTCGCCCGGCCGCCCGCCGCGCTGGCGCGCGGCGAAGCCCGCCGCTTGGTCGCACGCGCCCGGGAGCGCCGGGCTGCCCTGCTGATCGCCGCCGGGACCGTGGCGACGCTCCCTGATCTCGCGCCCGGTGCCCCCGGACGGTCGAGGCCGGGGGAGGGCCGTGTGGCGGCCTCGGTGCTGTGGCCCGAGCCGGCGGAGGTGCGCCTCTCGGTGGTGGCCGGCTCCCGGAGCGGCATCGGTCGCGGGACCGGCCGGCTCGGTCCCCGGCCGATGGAGGTGGTCGCGACCAGGCGCCGGGCGTCGCCTCCCGAGGTCAGCGTGCGCCTGGTGCTCCCCCTGCCGGCAGGCGGGAGCGTGGTGGAGGCCCTCCCCCCGCCGGCGGGCTGGGTCGGACGAGGCTCCCCGGAGAGCCCGCCGATCCTGCCGGCCAGCGCGAGATGAGCCCCCGGCCTCCCCGCACGCTCGTCGTTTGGTGCCCGGACTGGCCGGTGAGCGCGACGGGGCGACCTGCGGAGCAGGCGATCGCCGTCGTGGCGGGCCAACGGATCATCGCGGCGTCGACCGCCGCCCGGGAGAAGGGGGTCGTGCCGGGTCAGCGTCGCCGCCAGGCGCAAGCGTGCTGTCCCGAGCTCACCGTGCTGGCACACGATGCGGGCGGCGAGATCCGGGCCTTCGAGCCGGTCGTCCGGGCGCTCGAGGCCTTCGGGGCCCCCGTCGCGCTGCGCCGGCCCGGGTGGGCCGCGTTGGGGACGCGCGGGCCCGCCCGCTACTTCGGTGGTGAGGCTGCCCTGACGCGAGCCGTGGCGGCAGCGGTCGCGGACGCACTCCCCGCGCTCGCACGCGCGCCGGCCGGTGACCCGGCACCCCTCGCCGGCCCGTGGTGGCGCGTCGGGATCGCCGACGGCCCCTTCGCCGCGACGATGGCGGCGCAGCGCGGCGTGGTCGTGCCGGCCGGCCGGACCGCCTCCTTCCTCGCCCCGTTCGGGGTCGAGGCACTCGGCCGCCCGGAGCTCGCCGAGCTGCTGCGCCGTCTCGGGATCAGCACCCTCGGCGGGCTCGCCTCCTTGGACGAGGCCGACGTGCTCGCGCGGTTCGGGCCGGACGGGGCAAGGGCGCAACGGCTCGCGAAGGGCCTCGACGAGCGCCCGTTCCGGGGGCGTCCGCCCGTTCCCGACCTCGCCGTCGCGACCGAGCTCGACCCTCCTGCCGATCGGGTGGACGCCGTCACCTTCGTCTCCAGGGGGCTCGCCGAGGCCCTCGGCGGTCGGCTCGCCGAGCGCGGCCTCGCCTGCACGTTGCTCGAGGTCGAGGTGGAGACCGGTGACGGGGGGCGCCTCAGCCGGCTCTGGGGCAACGATGGGGTCTGGACGCCCGGGCTCGTCGCCGAGCGGCTGCGCTGGCAGCTGGAGGCGTGGCTTACGGGGAGGCCGCCGGACGGCCCGCCCGATGACCCCGGGGGCCTGCGACCAAGAGCGCCGGAGAAGTGGGCGGAGGTAGGGATCGCTGCCGTGCGCCTGGTCGCCGTGGAGGTCGTCGCCGACCGCGGGCGTCAGCTCGAGCTGTGGGGGCGATCGCACGCGGCGGACGAGCGGGTCGCGCGCGTCCTCGCCCGTGTGCAGGGGATGCTCGGTCACGACGGTGCGGTGCGGCCGGTCCTGGTGGGAGGGCGCGGGCCGGCCGAGCGCGTCCGGCTCGTTCCCTTCGGTGACCCGGTGCCGGACGGCGTCGTGGGAGCAGACCTGCCGTGGCCCGGCCGTCTTCCCTCGCCGAGCCCGGCGGTCGTGCCCGCCGACCCGCCACGCGCCCGGGTCCTCGACGCGGGGGGCGCCGAGGTCGCGGTCGACGGACGGGGGGCGCCGAGCGCTCCGCCGGCGAGCATCGCGACCAGCGGGGGCGAGCCCGTCACGGTCGTCGCCTGGGCGGGCCCGTGGCCCGTCGACGAGCGGTGGTGGGACGGGACAGGACACCGCCGCCGCGCCCGGCTCCAGGTGGTGACCGCGACGGGGGAGGCCTACCTGGTGGCGCTGGAGCGGGGGACGTGGCTCGTGGAGGGCCGCTACGACTGACGGAGGAGCCCGGCGCCGGCGCCGGCGTGCGCGGTCAGGGATCGATCGAGTCGAACTGAGCCGGATCGCTGAAGTGGATGGCACCGAGGCCGAGCGCCGCCGCAGCGACGACGTTCTCCGGCCGATCGTCGACGAACACGACCTCCCCCGGCCGGGCGCCCAGCTGGTCGAGCGCGTGGGCGAAGATCGCCGGCGCGGGCTTGACCTCCCGGACGTCACAGCTGAAGAAGTACCGGGAGAACGCTCCCGTCCACGGCAGGCGCTCGATCACCCGCGCCACGTCCACGGGGGCGTTGGAGAGCAGCGCCAGCCGTAGCCCGCGCGCGGCGGCACGTTCCACGGCGGCAACCGAAGCGGTGTTGGGGCGCGTCCAGCTGGCGATGTCCAGCTCGATCAGGCGGGCGAGGCGGTCCTCGTCGACCTCCCGGCCGACGACCGTCGCCCAGAAGGCCGACGCCGACAGGTCGCCACGGTCGTACGCGAGGCGTCGGTCCCAGTACCGGCGTGGGAACTCTTCGGACGCCACGCCGGCCGCGCCGGCGAGCGCCTCCTTGTCCTCCTCGGACTGCGGCAGGCTGAGGACCTCGCCGTAGTCGCAGAGCAGCCAGCTCATAGGACGCAGCGGGGCACTATCAGGTCCATCCGGCGAGCTTGCCATGTCCGCGTGGCGCGCCCGCGCAGCGCGAGTCGTCATGAACCGGTGACGAACGTGCGCCGGTCGTCGGCCGTGG
Organism: Acidimicrobiales bacterium; assembly: GCA_035532475.1. Taxonomy (GTDB): domain Bacteria; phylum Actinomycetota; class Acidimicrobiia; order Acidimicrobiales; family Bog-793; genus DATKQY01. The sequence continues at coordinate 81,978 of DATKQY010000045.1, forward strand.
CAGGCGCGGTCGCCACGCCCCGGCCTGCGGGGCTGGGGCGCGCCGCTCAAGCCCGCGACGACTCGAGCAGATGAAGCCGAGGCCGGTGCCGCCTCACCTCACGTGGCGGCCCGAGCGCCCCGCTGGACGCGACGCCTTCGCGGCCGGCGCCGAAACGATGCGGTGCCCGGGACGGTAGACCTGCTGCATGCCCATCTCCCTCTCGGTCCTCGACCAGAGCCCGATCTCCGCGGGCAGCGACGCCAGCACCGCCCTCGCGAACAGCGTGGAGCTGGTCCAGCTGGCCGAGCGACTCGGCTACCGCCGCTACTGGGTGGCGGAGCACCATGCCACGTCCGGGCTCGCCGGCAGCGCCCCCGAGATCCTCATCGCGCACCTCGCGGCCCGCACGTCGACGATCCGCGTCGGCTCGGGCGGCGTGATGCTGCCCCACTACAGCCCCTTCAAGGTCGCGGAGCAGTTCCGCGTCCTCGAGGCGCTCTATCCCGGCAGGATCGACCTCGGCGTCGGTCGGGCCCCCGGCGGCGGCCAGCTCAGCGCCGTCGCCTTGCAGCGGAACCGGGAGCAGCCGGTGATCGACGACTTCCCTCGCCAGATCGTCGAGCTCTTCACCTGGCTCGGCGACTCGTTTCCCGACCGCCACCCGTTCTCGAAGATCACGGCGACGCCCGTCACGGCGGGGGAGCCCGCTCCGTGGGTGCTGAGCTCGAGCGGCTACGGCGCCGCCGTCGCCGCGCAGCTCGGGACCGGCTTCTGCTTCGCCGACTTCATCAACCCCGAGGGTGGCGCCGGAGCCGTCGCGCACTACCTGGCCACGTACGCGCCCTCTCGGTTCATGGCGGCGCCGCAAGCGAGCGTCGCCGTCTCGGTGATCTGCGCCCGCAGCGACGAGGAGGCCGAACGGCTCGCCGCGCCGCTCGGGCTCTGGCGCCGGCGGCTCCACCGGGGCGATCCCGGGCCGATCCCGAGCGTGGAGGACGCGCTGGCCGAGCTCGCGGCCGGCGACAAGCCCGAGCTCTCCCCCCGACGCCGACGGTTGGTGCTCGGCGCCCCCGACCGGGTCGCCGACGAGCTGAAGGCCCTGGCGGGTGCGTACGGCGTCGAGGAGATCGTCGTCGTCACGATCACCCACGACCACGCCGACCGGCTCCGCTCCTACGAGCTGCTCGCCGACGCCTTCGGCTTGGACGGTCCCGAGCCCGGCTGATCATCGCCGGCGCGGCCCGACGCCTCGGAAGCGATCGCCTGGTGCGGCGGGGCGCTGCGACCAGCCGCGACCTCGTCCGTCATCTCCTCGACACAGGAAGGGGGCCGACGCGCGCGCCGAAGCGAGACCGGGACGTCCGCCGGCGCTGCCCGATCGCGCCGGGGCCGGCGAGACGGAAGGCGATCTCCGGCAGCAACGGCGCGATCGTCCTCTCCTCGACACAGCCGACGAGCACGCCGAGCCCGTAGGCGAGGTCGTCGGCGGCATGGGCGACGACGAAGGCGACCGGACCGAGCCGCTTCGCGCCCGGCGCGGCCCGCCAGCGGGCCGCGGCCGCGGCTCCCGTCGCGACGAGGAGCGGGGCGCGCAGCCGCGGGGCGACGACGGCGCCGGCGACGGCGAGCGGACCCCAGGCCCGGAGCGCGTTGGCCGCGAGCGGCACCCCGGCGCGCAGCGTCCCGCGCGCCGCGACGAGCAGCGCGAGGCGGGTGGGCTCGGCGGTCGAGGGGCCGAGGCGGCGAGCGAGGACGGCCGTCGCGACAGCGGTGACCGCCGTCGCGGCGACCGGTCGCCGTGCAGCGACGAGCAGCCACGCCGCGACGGTCCACGGCGATGCCATCACCGGCGCGACATCGCGTGGGTGACGCTTGGCGAGCGGCCCGGCGGTCGATCCGTACAGGACGCGCTGCGCGAGCCACGCGCCGAGCTCGGCGCGTGGCTCGTGCCAGACGGTCGCATCGGGCTCGTAGCGCACCAGCCACCCGGCCTCGTGGAGTCGCCAGATGAGGTCGACGTCCTCCCCGCCGCGCAGCTCGGCGTCGAAGCCGCCGCCGACGGCCGCGGTCCGCACCGCGAGCGTCGCGCCGGGAACGAAGGGAAGGCGCGACCGCGGTCGCACGTAGCCGGGCCGCTCGCCGAGGTCGTGCGGCGAGCAGACCGCCTCGTAGCGCGCGATCCAGTCGTCGCGACCGGGCTGCAGGCTCGCGATCCTCGGTGCCACGGCGGCGACGAGCGGGTCGGCGAAGTGGCGGAGGAGCGGGGAGAGCCAGCCCTCGTCGACGACGCAGTCGGAGTCGACGAAGACGACGAACGGCGTCCGCGCCAGCGCGAGTCCGGCGTTGCGTGCCGCGGCGGGGCCGGCGCAACGCTCGTGGCGCAGGTACGTGGCGCCCGTCTCCGACGCGGCCGCCGCGACTGGCTCCGGCCGATCGGAGCCGTCGTCGACCACGAGGACCTCGAGGCCACGGAGGGAGCCGAGGAGCCGGCGGAGCTGCGTCGGGCGGTCCTTTACGGGCACGACGACGGTGACCTCGTCCGCGTCGGGACCGCCGGCCGGCAGCGGGTGGGCCATGCCGCTGGCGACGAGGCGCCGGGCGAGGCGGCCGCGGCCGGGATCGGAGGAGACCGCTGCGCCAGCCTCCCACGCGCGCAGGGACTCGGCGCCACGCCGGCTCAGCCGGAGCAGCTCGAGCGGGCTCCCGCCGAGCAGCAGCTCACCGGCCTCGAGCACCCGGGTCGCGGTGTCAAGGCGGACGCCGAAGGCCGCCGGGAGCGGGGGGCCGGCGGGGGCGGCCGGGCAGCTCGGCCGGTGCTCGGCTTGTCGGGCGTTGGGCAGTCAGGGGACCCCGCGGGCTCGTGCCCGGCGTGCCGACGCTGCGGCGGCGACCTCGGGCGGTGGAACGGTCAGCGGATGCCTTGCGGCACGCCGGCTGCACCGGGCACGGCACAGGCCGACCCGGACGCTGCGAATATAGTAAGAGGAAATGTCTGCGCTTCTCGAGGCGCATCGATCTCAGGGGGACCGGATGACCCAGACCGACCAGGTGGCCGTCGTCGCGACCGAGGACGAGGACGAGGACGCACCGTCGGCCGACGCTCCGGAAGACGTTGAGGAGCTGCTCGTCGAGGAGATCTCGATCGACGGGCTCTGCGGCGTCTATTGACGCCGATGGTCCTCGAGCGGCCGCCGGCGTTCGACGCGGGGCGCGCCTGGCAGGTGCACCCCCAGGTGGGACTGCGGGAGGAGGATTTCGGTGCTCTCGCCTACAGCTACGCCGACCGTCGCCTCACGCTCATCGGCTCGGCGCTGCTCGTGGAGGTCGTGCGCGGCCTCGCGCGCTACGACTCGGCCGACCTCGCGCTCGCCGAGCTCGTCCCCGACGCCGAGCGGGCGCGCGTCGAGCGGGCCCTGTCGCGCCTCGCCGCGTCCGGAGTGATCAGTGCGCGCTGAGCCGGTCGCGGGAGGATCCGCGCCGCCGGGGCGCGCGGCGCCCGGCTCGGCGATGCGCGACCGCCTCGAGACCGGCCTGGCGGCGCCGATCTGCCTGACCTGGGAACTGACCTACGGCTGCAACCTCGCCTGCATCCACTGCCTGAGCTCCTCGGGCAGGCGCGACCCGGCCGAGCTCAGCACCGCCGAGGCGATGGGCGTCATCGACGAGCTCCACGCGATGCAGGTGTTCTACGTGAACATCGGCGGCGGCGAGCCGATGCTGCGCCCGGACTTCTTCGACATCGTCTCCTACTCGGTCGACCAGAAGGTCGGCGTGAAGTTCTCGACGAACGGCACGCGCCTCGACGCCGAGAAGGCGCGCCGGCTGGCGGCGATGGACTACGTGGACGTCCAGATCAGCATCGACGGAGCCGACGCCGCGACGAACGACGCCGTGCGGGGCGAAGGGACCTACGCTGCCGCGCTGAGGGCGATGGAGCACCTCGCGTCGGCGGGCTTCGGGAGCTTCAAGATCAGCGTGGTCATCACGCGCCACAACGTCGAGCAGCTCGACGCCTTTGAGGCCCTGGCGGCCCGGTTCGGCGCGCAGCTCCGCCTGACCCGCTTGCGGCCCTCGGGCCGCGGCGCCGACACGTGGGGTCAGCTGCACCTCTTCGCCGAGCAGCAGCGCCGCCTCTACGGCTGGCTCGTCGAGCGGCCCGGCGTGCTGACCGGCGACTCCTTCTTCCACCTCTCGGCGCTCGGCGATTCGCTGGAGGGCCTCAACCTCTGCGGCGCCGGGCGCGTCGTGTGCCTGATCGACCCGGTCGGCGACGTCTACGCCTGCCCGTTCGTCATCGCCGAGGAGTTCCGGGCGGGCAACGTGCGCGAGGCGGGTGGCTTCTCTAGCGTCTGGCGCTCCTCGCCGCTCTTCGAGGGCCTTCGCGCGCCAGCGAGCCCGGGTGCGTGCGCCTCCTGCGGCAGCTATGACGCCTGCCGCGGGGGCTGCATGGCGGCGAAGTTCTTCACCGGGCTGCCACTCGAGGGTCCCGATCCCGAGTGCGTCTTCGGCCACGGAGAAGCGGCGCTCGAGCGCACGCCGGTCCGCCTCGTGCCCCATCCGGGGCCGGGCCACTCCCGTCGGCGCGTCGCGGAGCGGCCGAGGCCGGTCGCCGTGCGCGCCGCCGGGCCGCGGTGAAGCTGCTCGAACCCGTCACGCTCGGCCAGGTCGAGGCGCCGAACCGCCTGCTGTTCGGTCCCCACGTCACGAACCTCGGCCGCGGGCGCAGCCTCTCCGAACGTCACGCCGCCTACTACGGCCGCCGCGCCGGCGGCGGAGCGGGGGTCATCGTCATCGAGACGGCCTCGGTCCACGAGTCGGACTGGCCCTACGAGCGGGCGCCGCTCGCCTCGGCGTGCGGCCCGGGGTGGCGGGCGGTCGCAGCGGCGGTACGCCAGGAGGGGGCGATCGGGATCGCGTCGCTCGGCCACGCGGGTATGCAGGGCTCCTCGGCGTACAGCCAACGCGAGCTGTGGGCCCCCTCCGCCCTCGCCGAGCCCGTCAGCCGCGAGGTGGCGAAGGCGATGGAGGTCGAGGACATCGCGGACGTCGTCGCCGGCTTCGCCGCCGCCACACGCCTCGCGCTCGGCTCCGGTCTCGACGGCGTGGAGGTCGACGCCGGAGCCGTCAGCCTCGTGCGCCAGTTCCTCTCAGGCCTGACGAACCTGCGCGACGACGCCTACGGCGCTGAGCGGACCCGCCTCGCGCTCGAGGTCCTCGGCGCCGTCCGCGACGCCGCGGGGGGCGCGGTGGTCGGCCTGCGGCTCTCCTGCGACGAGCTCGCCCCCTGGGCCGGGATCACGCCGGAGGGCTCGCTCGCGATCCTCGGCGCGCTCGCCCCGCTCGTCGACTACGTCGTCCCCGTGCGCGGCGGCCTCTACGCCCCAGCAGCGGCCCGCCCCGACATGCACCTCCCCGAGGGGCTGAACGGCGAGCTGACACGGACGGTGCGCTCCTTGCTCGCCGACACGAGGGCGCCGGCGGTCGTGGCCCAGGGATCGATCGTCGATGCAGCGGCGGCCGCGTCCTGGCTCGCCGACGGCACCGCGGATCTCCTCGAGATGACGCGGGCCCAGATCGCCGATCCCGAGCTCGGGCGCAAGCTCGCCAGCGGCGCTGCCGGTCGTGTCCGCCCCTGCATCTTGTGCAACCAGCGCTGCCAGGTCCTCGACGTGCGCAATCCGATCGTGAGCTGCGTGGTCGAGCCGTCTGCCGGCCACGAGGCCGAGGACGCGCCGGTACCCGCGGCTCGGTCCAGGCGGGTCGCCCGACAGCTCCTCGTCGTCGGCGGCGGACCCGCCGGCCTCGAAGCGGCGCGCGTCGCTGCGCTCCACGGGCTCGCGGTCGAGGTCGTCGAGCGCAGCGACCACCTCGGTGGCGCGCTCGTCACCGCCGCTGCGGCGCCGGGAAGAGCGCGCCTCGCGAGGCTGGTCGAGTGGCTCGCCGCCGAGTGCGAGGCGCTCGGCGTCACCGTTCGGACCGGTGTCGAGGCCGGCACGGCGGAGCTCGACGCCCACGACGGGCCCCTGCTCCTCGCGACCGGCGGGCGCGACGGGGAGCCGGGCTTCGGCGTCGGCCCGGGCGCGCCGGTCGTGACGGCGGCCGCGCTCCTCGAGGCGGTGCGGCGAGGTGAGGCGCCCGGCCAGGCCGGGAGCGGCGGACCGGTCCTCGTCTGGGACCCCGTCGGCGGTCCGGTCGGCGCGTCCGTCGCCGAGCTGCTGGCGCGCTCGGGCCGGGTCGCCCTGCTCGCCACCCCGGACCTCGTCGTCGGTCGCGATCTGTCGGCGGCCGGCGACCTGGTGGCGGCGAACGCGCGGCTGCGCCAGGCGGGCGTCGAGCTGCTGAAGCGCACCGAGCTTCGCTCGGTCGCGAGCGGGACGGCGGTCCTCGTCGACCGTTTCTCCGGGCAGGAGCGGCGCGTCGCCGTCGGCCTCGTCGTCGACGCCGGGCACCGCCTGCCCGAGGACGGGCTCTGGCGCGAGCGGCCGGGCCTGCTGCGGGCAGGCGACGCGGTCGCCCCGCGCACGGCCTACGAGGCGGTGCTGGAGGGGCGCCGGGCGGCGGGCGCGTTGGCAGCGGCCAGCGGGTGCGCCGCGCCGGGCGGTCCCGGGGCGGACCGGGGGCGGGTCGCGTGACCTCCTCGCGGTACCGGATGCTCTTCTCGCCGCTGCGGCTCGGACCGACGGTCGTGCGCAACCGCGTCGTGTTCTCGGCGCATCTCACGAACTACGCCGAGGACGGTCTGCCGAGCGAGCAGCACGCCGCCTACTACGCGGCGCGCGCGGCCGGGGGTGCCGGGCTGATCATCACCGAGGAGCACTCGACGCACCCGACGGACTGGCCCTACGAGAAGCTGATCCACGGCTTCCGCCCAGAGGTGCTCCCGGGCTACCGCCGGATCACCGAGGCCGTGCATGCCGAAGGCACGCCGATCTTCGCCCAGATCAACCACAACGGTGGTCAGTCCTCGGGGATGTTCTCGCGCCTGCCGGTCTGGGCGCCCTCGCCGGTGGCGGACCCGCTGTTCAGGGAGGTCCCAAAGGAGGTCGACGAGCTCGAGATCCACGAGATCGTGCGCTCGTACGCGGAGGTCGCCGAGCGCTGCGTCGCCGGGGGCTTTGACGGGATCGAGCTGCAGTGCTCGCACTCCTCGATCGTCCGGGCGTTCCTCTCGCCGGCGACGAACCGCCGGGGCGACCGCTACGGGGGGAGCCTGGAGAACCGGGCTCGGCTGCTCCTCGAGATCATCGGCGCGGTCTACGAGGCCGTCGGCCCGGGCACGACCCTCGGGGTGCGGATCTGCGGCGACGAGCTCGTGGAGGGCGGGACGACGATCGACGAGGCGGTCGCGATCGCCCGCCTCGTCGAGGCGAGCGGCAAGGTCCACTACCTGAACACCTCGATCGGAGTGGCCACGGCCAGCCTGTTCATGATCGAGGCGTCGATGGCCGTCCGGCCCGGCTACGCCCTGTTCATCTCCTCGGCGCTGAGGAGGGCGGTCGACCTCCCGGTCGTCGGGGTGGGCCGGTTCAAGGACCCGCTCCAGGCGGACAAGGCGATCGTCGAGGGACACTGCGACCTCGTCGGGGTCGTGCGCGGCCAGATCGCCGACCCGGACTTCGTCGCAAAGGCAAGGGCGGGCGCGCCGGAGGCGATCCGCCTCTGCCTCTCGTGCAACCAGGAGTGCGTCGGGCGGATGGGGCTCAACCGCTGGCTCGGCTGCATCGAGAACCCCGCCACGGGGCGCGAGCGGCTCGGCCCGCCCCGCCGGACGACGCTCGCGCGGCGCGTCCTCGTGGCCGGGGGCGGGCCAGGCGGGCTCCAGGCGGCGATCGCCGCTGCACGGCGCGGCCACGAGGTCACGGTCTTCGAGCGCGACGACGAGGTCGGCGGTCAGGTGCGCTTTGCGGCGAGCGCCCCGGGACGTGCGGAGTTCGGCGACCTCGTGCGGAACCAGCTGGCGGAGGCGCTGCGCCTCGGCGTCCAGGTCAAGACCGGCACCGAGGTCGACCCCGACCTCGTCCTCGCCGAGCGTCCCGACGTCGTCGTCGTGGCGACGGGGGCCCGATCGGTCCGGCCGTGGTGGGCCGAGGCCCCGGGCGACGAGCCCGGATCCGACGGGCCCGCGCTGCCCCGGCTCGCCGACGTGCGCGACGTGCTGGAAGGTCGTGCCTCGCCCGCCGGGCGGGTGCTCGTCGTCGACGAGATCGGCTTCCACCAGGCGACCAGCGTCGCCGAGCTGCTCGCGGACCGAGGCTGCGCGGTCGAGGTCGTGAGCCCTTCCATGGTCGTCGGCCAGGACCTCGGGGTCACCCTCGACATGGAGCACTGGTGGTATCGGGCGACGGCGAAGGGGATCGCCCAGCACCCGGACACCCTCGTGACGGGGCTCGTGGCCGGCGGGGTCACGGTCACCGACCTCATGACCGGCGAACCCGGGCGCCGCGACGCCGACTGGGTCGTCGTCGCCGCCCCCGAGCAACCCTGCGACGGGCTCTACCTGGCGCTGCGTGCCCGAGCTGGCGCGGCGGGCCCGGCCGTGCACCGCGTCGGTGACTGCCTCGCCCCACGCCGCGCCCATGCCGCCGTGGTCGACGGCGAGCGCGTCGGGGCCGGCCTGTGATCGCGCTGATCCCCGTCCGCGAGGGCGAGCTGCCCCTCGGCGCCGACGAGGCCGTCAGCGAGGCCGGCGGCGACGTGGTGCTCGTCGGGCAGGGCACGGACCGGGCGGCGGCGGCGATCGGGGTCGGGCACCGCCGCGTGCGCACCGCCGAGGCGGGGCCGTTCGCCCCGGGCGCCTGGGCGGCCGCGCTCGCCCCGCTCCTCGCCGACGTCGACGTCGTCATCCTGCCGGCCTCGCCGGACGGGCGCGACCTCGGCCCCCGGCTCGCCGCCGCGACGGGGCGCCCCTTCGTCGCCGGTGCGCTCACCGTGGCTCCCGATCGTCTGGTCGTCACCCGGCTCGGCAGCCGGCTCCTCGCCGACGTGGAGCTGGCCGGACCGGCGATCGTGACGCTGCAGCCCGGCGTCGGCGCCGTGGCCCCGGCGCTGACCGGGCTCGGCGGCCCGGCCCCCGAGCCGCTCCCTCTCCACCTCGAGGATGCCGAGGCCGTCGAGGACGCCGAGGTGCTCGAGGTCCAGCCGGCCGATCCCCGCACCGTCGATCTCGCCGAGGCCCGCCGCATCGTCGCGGGCGGGCTCGGGCTCGGAAGCGCTGCGGCCTTCGCGCTGCTCGAGGAGGTGAGCGCGGCGGTCGGCGCCTCCGCCGGCGCGACCCGCGTGGTGACGGACCGGGGGTGGGCGCCTTTCGCCCGTCAGATCGGGACGACCGGCGTGACCGTGCGCCCGGAGCTCTACCTCGCCTTCGGGATCTCCGGCGCGGTGCAGCACCTCGCCGGGATCGTGTCCCCCGAGCACGTCATCGCGGTGAACACCGACCCGACCTGTCCCATGATGGCGATGGCACACCTCGCGATCGTCGCCGACGCGCCGGCCGTCCTCGAAGCGCTCGCCCGCCGGCTGCTCGCTGGGCCGCCCGCCGCCGACGCGACGACGGGCACCGCCGACGCGGCGGCCGGGCGCGGTGGCGCCGGCGGCGTCCAGGTCGGCACGACCACCGGAACCGGACGTGGCTGAGCGCTTCGACGTCGTCGTCGTCGGGGCGGGCCCCGCGGGTGCGGCCGCCGGCCTGGCGCTCGCCCGGGCCGGCCGCTCGGTCTGCATCGTCGAGCGAGGGCTGTTCCCCGGCGCGAAGAACGTCTACGGCGGCGTCGTCTACCCAAGGATCCTCGGAAGCCTCATCCCGAGGTGGTGGGAGGAGGCGCCGGTGCAGCGCTTCGTCACCCGTCGCTCGACGATGGTCATGACGCCGACCCAGGCGCTGACGGTCGACTACCGGACCGCCGCGTGGGGATCGCCGCCGTACAACGGGGTGACCGCCCTGCGCCCGGAGTGGGACCGCTGGATGGCGGCCCACGCCGAGCGAGCCGGGGCCGTCCTGCTCTGCTCGACCGTCGTGACGGGGCTCGTGCGCGACGGCTCGCGGGTCGTCGGGGTGCGCACCGACCGCGCCGAGGGCGAGATCGAGGCAGGCCTCGTCATCGCCTGCGACGGCGTGAACTCGTTGCTGGCGAAAGAGGCGGGCCTCTACCCCGAGGTGGACACGGACCACGTCACCCTCGGGGTGAAGGAGGTGCTGTCCCTTCCGAAGGAGGAGATCGACCGGCGCTTCGCCGTGACCGGGCGGGAGGGCGTCGACATCGAGATCCTCGGTGCGACGAGGGGCGTGCCGGGCGGCGGCTTCTGCTACACCAACTACGACACCCTCTCCGTCGGCGTCATCCTCCAGCTCAGCGCGCTCGGGCGCTCCGGTCGCCGGCCCGAGGAGTTCGTCGCCGAGCTGAAGGAGCACCCCGGCATCGCCCCGCTCGTCGCCGACGCGGAGCTGAAGGAGTACAGCGCGCACCTCATCCCCGAGGGCGGCTACAAGACGATGCCGCGGCTCGCGACGGACGGGATGCTCGTCGCGGGCGACGCCGCGTGTATGACGCTCGCCGCGGGCATCTGGCTCGAGGGCGTCAACCTGGCCATCGGCGCCGGGATCGCGGCGGCGCAGACGGCGGCCGAGGCGCTCGAGCGGGGTGACGTCTCCGCGGCGGGGCTCGCTGGCTACCGGCGCAGGCTCGAGTCGGGCTTCGTCCTCGCGAACCATGCCAAGCTGCGCAGCGTGCCGAGCCTCGTGCTGTCGGACCGGATGCAGTTCGGCTACCCGAAGATGATCTGCGACCTCACCGAGGCCGTCTTCACGGTGGGCGACCCGGTGCCGAAGCCGGGACTGCGACGGATCGTCCGGGTGGCCCTGTCGGGGGCGGGCGTCCGGCTGCGCCACCTCCTCCGCGACGCCCTCGTCGCGATCAGGAGCTTCGGGTGAGCCTCGACCAGGCTCGCGTGGCCGGCGTCGGGTCGGCGTGGCCGGCCGTCTCCTTCGAGGACCGGATGGGCACGGTCGACTTTCGTGTCGCCGAGCGCGCCCACATCGTCGTCGACGACGAGGTGTGCCGCAGCTGCACCACGCGCGAGTGCGTGAGCGCGTGCCCGGCGAACCTGTTCGTGCCGACCGCCAACGGCGGCATCCTGTTCAACTACGAGCAGTGCTTCGAGTGCGGCACCTGCTACCTCATCTGCAACAAGGCGGGCGCCATCTCCTGGGCGTACCCGGAGGGGGGACACGGCGTCGTGTTCCGCCGGTCGTGAGCGACGCGCCGAGCGGGAGCGAACCCGTGCCGCCGAGCGGGAGCGAACCCGTGCCGCCGGTCGCCGCCGGGGTGGCGGCTGGGGCGCGCTCGATCGGCGTCGCGCTCCAGTGGTCGGCGCTACGCGTCGAGGTCGAGCCGCTCACCGGCGCGGTCGGCGTCGACCGCGAGCTCGGCGGAGGCGGGCTCTCGCCGGCCGACGAGGCCGCGCTCGAGTGCGCGCTCGGGCTCGGCGAGGCGTGGGGGGTTCCCGTCGTCGCCGCGTGCGTCGGGCCGCCCGAGGCCGAGGAGCTGCTGAGGACGGCGCTCGCCGCCGGCGCTGCCCGGGCCGTGCTCGTCGAGGTCCCGGCGGCCGCCCGGGAGGCCGACGCCGTGCCCGGCGCGCTCGACGCCCTGCCCGCGCCGAGCGTCGCCGCCACCTTGGCGGAGGTGCTCGCCGGGTCGGCCGTCGTCTGCTGCGGGGACCGCGGGCTCGACCGCGGGAGCGGCGCGGTGCCCGCCTTCCTGGCGGCGAGCCTCGGCGCGGCCCAGGCCCTCGGGTGCATCTCCCTCGCGCCCGCGCGCCCGGGGGAGCTGCGCGCCGCGCGGCGCCTCGACGGCGGCCGGCGCGAGCTCCTGCGGGTACGGGCCCCTGCGGTGGTGTCGGTCGAGGCGGGCGCGGCGCGCCTTCGCCGCGCCTCGCTGCCGGGCGTCCTCACCGCTCGCACGGCGCTGCTCGAGCGGGCGGACGTCGTGTCGGCGCCCGCCGGAGCGACCCGTGCCGTCTGGACGCGCCAGCGCCCCTACCGGCCTCGGGCGAGCACGCTCGCCGCGCCGGCGTCGGCGTCGGTGCGCGACCGGATCCTCCAGCTCACCGGGACCCTGACCCCGGGCGATCCGCCGCGGCGGATCGAGGTCGGTGCCGAGGAGGCGGCCGAGGCGATCCTCGACCAGCTCCACGCCTGGGGGTTCGGGTGAGGCGGGGTCCCGCAGGAGCGGGGTGCGGCGCGCGCACGCTCGCCGAGGCGAGCTCGCCTGAGCTCGCGGCCCTCCCGGCCCCACCGCTGCTCGCGGTGCCCGTCGGCTCCGTCGAGCAGCACGGGCCGCACCTGCCGCTCGGCACCGACACCGTGGTCGCCTGCGCGCTCGTCGACCGGCTCGCCGCCGCCCGTGCGGACGTTGTCTGCGCCCCGCCGGTCTGGTACGGGGCGAGCGGGGAGCACGAGGGCTTCGCCGGGACGCTCTCGATCGGACACGACGCCCTCGCGGGGCTGCTCGTCGAGCTGGTCCGCTCCGCGCGCGCCAGCTTTGCCGGTGTCGTGCTGGTCTCGGGCCACGGCGGCAACGCCGAGGCGCTGCGCCGCGCCGTCGCCCGCTCGAACGGAGAGGGCGACGCCGTCCTCGGCTGGCTCGGACGCCTCACGGGCGCGGACGCGCACGCCGGCAGGAGCGAGACCGCGCTGATGCTCGCCCTCGCCCCCGGGCTCGTGCGCTCCGACGCGGCGGTGCCGGGCGCGACCGAGCCGCTAGCCGAGCTGCTCCCGCGCCTTCGGGCAGCGGGCGTGCGCGCCGTCTCGGCGAACGGGGTGCTCGGGGATCCGGGCGGCGCGAGCGCGGCCGAGGGGGAGCGGCTGTTCGAGGAGCTGGCTGCCGACCTGATCCGGGCGGTCGCCCGCTGGCGCGCCCCGGTCGCGGCGGGCGGCAGGTGAGCAACTCGGGCGCCGCGGCCGGCGGGCACCGGGTCGCGCTCGTTACCGGTGCGGCGCGCGGCATCGGAGCGGCGACGGTGCGCCTCCTCGTCGCAGCAGGCTGGCGGGTGGTCGCGCTCGACCGGTGCGCCGACGACCCGGCCGTGCCCTACCGGCTCGGGACACGCGCCGAGCTCGACGCCGTCGTCGCCGCGGCGGGCGGGCGCGCCGTCGGCGTGGTCGGCGACGTCCGCGAGCGCTCCGCGATGGACGGGGCCGTCGCCTCGGCCCTCGAGCGCTTCGGGCGTCTCGACGCGGCGGTCGCGGTCGCGGGCGTGCTGCAGCGGGGGAGCGCGCTGTGGGAGACGGCGGACGACGAGTGGTCCGCCGTCATGGGGGTGAACGTGGACGGGGTGCGCCGCCTCGCCGCGGCCGCGATCCCGGTCCTGCTCGAGGCGCCCGAGCCGCGCTCGGGTCGCTTCGTGGCGGTGGCGTCGGCGGCGGGCACGCTCGGGCTTCCGAGGCTCGCCGCCTACAGCGCCTCCAAGCACGCGGTGATCGGCCTCGTGAAGGGACTCGCGGCCGACCTCGCCGGATCGGGGGTGACGGCGAACGCGGTGTGCCCCGGGTCGACGACGACGCCCATCTTGGATGCGAGCGCCACCGTCTACGGGCTCGCCTCGCCGGAGGAGTTCGCCTCCCACCAGCTCCTCGGTCGCCTGCTCCTCCCCGAGGAGCCGGCGGCGCTCATCGCGTGGCTGTGCGGGCCCGACGCCTCGGGGGTCACCGGCGCGGCGCTCGCCGTCGACGGCGGGATGACGGCCTCCTGAAGCCGCCCGGGACAGACGGCGCGGCGACGGGTCCCGCCCCGCTACGTCCCGATGTGCGACTGGTGCCAGACGCGGAAGACCTCGATGGTGGCGTTGCGGTGGTCGCGCACGGCCCACTCGATGCGCGCCTCCTCGGCGCCGGAGGCGATGAGCTCGATGACGCGCTCGTGCTCCTTCACGGCGTCGTGGGCCCGCTCGGGCACGAAGCTGAACGTCGAGCGCCGGATGGCGTCGAGGCGCTTGCGCTCCCGGGCGATCAGGGAGAGCAGCCGGTCGTTCGGGCACTTGCCGTAGAGCACCTCGTGGAACTCCCGGTTGGCGCGGGTGAAGGCGAGCGGGTCGAACGCCTCCAGGCTTGCGCTCATCGCCGCATTGATCTCCCGGGCGCGCTCGAGGTCGGTGTCGTCGAGGTACGGCAGCGCGAGGGAGGTCGCCGCCGCCTCGAGCACCGCGAGCAGCTGCATCACCTGCGTGTACTCCTCCACGTCGATGTGCGCCACCTGCGCGCCGATGTTGCGCTGGAACACGACGTAGCCTTCCGCCTCGAGCCGCCGGATCGCCTCGCGCACCGGGACCGGGCTGATCGAGAGCTCCTGCGCGATCTGGTGGAAGACGAGCCGGTAGCCCGAGCCGTACGTACCGTTCGCGATCCGCTGGCGGATCGCCTCGTAGGCGAGCTCGGACTTTGACACGCCGTCGCCCCCGTGGGGGCGCTTCTGGCGCCCGGCGACCACCTCGCCCTTCGCGGCCGAAGGCATGTCAGCTCACGCTCCGTTCCCGAGCGCCGACGCCCCCCGACCCCACTGCGGCCGGACCCGCCCGCTGCTCCTGCACGATGGATGGCGACGGCTGCGGCCACCGGGTGGCGCCGCTCGGCGTGCCGGCGCCCCGCGGACCGCCTCCGGGCTGGCCCGGGCCGGGGAGCGGGACGCTCCCATCGGCACCAGGATATTCCGGTCGCCGAACGACACGGCGGATCAGCTCGCCAGGGGTGCGCCGCGTGACGTGGGCGGCCGGGCACGGCCGTGGGCGCATCGCGACGCGGGGGCGGCCGCTCGAGTGGTCCGCTTCGTATGTCGGATCGTATGCTCACGCTCGCCGTGGCCACGGATCCTCGCCGCCGCGGGCGGCTGCCGGGGGGAGGACCGTCCATGACCGTTGATCCGACCGGGGGTGCGCGACCGGAGGGCCAGCAGGGGGCGCTCGCCGGGGTACGCGTCCTCGACTTCACCCATCAGGTCGCCGGGCCCTCGGCGACGCTCGCCCTCGCGTTCATGGGCGCCGAGGTGGTGAAGGTCGTGGCGCCGGACAGCCGCGACAGCTTCGACGCGGTCCCGTTCTATGTGAACAACGCGAGCAAGAAGTCGATCGAGCTCGACCTGAAGAGCGAGGACGGCCACGCCACCGCGCTGCGGCTCGCGCAGCGCGCCGACGTCGTCGTCGAGGACTTCGGGCCGGGGGTCATCGAGCGGCTCGGCCTCGGTTACCGCGACCTCTCGGCCGAAAACCCCCGGCTCGTCTACGCGCAGATCAAGGGCTTCGCCAACGGTTCGGGCTACGAGCACTTCCCGTGCTTCGACCCGATCGCCCAGGCGTTCGGCGGCGCCTCGAGCATCACCGGCGAGCCCGACGGCGTGCCCATGAAGCCCGGCCCCGACATCGGCGACACCGGTACGGGGATGATGGCGGCGATGGCCATCGTCGCGGCCCTCTACCAGCGGACGACGACCGGCCTCGGCCAGCACATCGAGGTGTCGATGGCCGACAACGTGGCGACGTTCCTCCGCATCCAGTACGGCTGGCCGATCGGCCAGCAGCTGCCCACGCCGCGCTTCGGCAACGGTGCGCCCTTCGTCGGCAGGCACGCCGCGTCGGGGCTGTTCGCCTGCCCGCCGTTCGGGCCGAACGACTACGTGCACATCCACGCCGGCGACCCGCGCCAGTGGCAGCGGCTCGTCGAGGTGATCGACCGGGACGAGCTGCGCGACCCCGCCTTCGCGACGCCCGAGGGGCGTGCGGGGCACATCGCGACGATCGACGCCGTCATCTCCGAGTGGTCTGCTGAGCACCCGAAGGTCGAGGCGATGGAGCTCCTCGGCGCCGCCGGGGTGCCCGCCGGAGCCGTGCGCACGACGTTCGAGGTGATGCAGGACGAGGACCTGCGCAGGCGCGGTGTGTTCGTCACGGTGCCGCATCCGAGGTACGGCGAGGCGGTGCTGCCGGCCTGGCCGGTGCGGATGTCGCGCTCGCCGGTGCGCGTGAGCGCTCCGCCCGAGCCCGGAAGGGACACCGACGAGGTGCTCGCGAGCTGGCTTGGATGACGCCGCCGGGCGAGGGCGGGCGAACGCGATGACCATCTACCGCCGGGCGGCCATCGCCGGCATCGGCCAGACCGAGCTGGCGAAGGCCTCGCCGCACAGCGCGTTGGAGCTCGCCGTCCAGGCGAGCCTCGCCGCGCTCGACGACGCCGGGATCGAGCCGGGCGAGGTCGACGGGATGCTGCGATTCGGGGCGCCGTTCGAGACCGTCTGCCACGCCGCGCTGACGCGATCGCTCGGTCTCGGCGAGCTTGGGTACTTCGCGGAGATCCCGCTCGGTGGCGAGGCGTCCGCGGGCATGGTCGGCCAGGCCGCCGCGGCCGTCGCCTCGGGCCAGGCCTCGGTCGTGCTCGCTTTCCGCTCGATCAAGCAGAGCGGCGGGAACCGGTTCGGCCGCGCCGACCAGCGCCTGCACGGCGGGCCGCCCGAGGACGCCGACGTCGTCATGCACGACGACTTCGCGTTCACCTGGCCGTACTGGATGATGGCACCCGCCCACCTGTTCGCGCTGTGGGCGACCCGCTACATGCACGTGAACGGCCTCTCCTACGAGGAGCTCCAGCGGGCGCTCGGCACGATCGCGCTCGCCCAGCGCGAGTATGCGAACGCCAACCCGGGGGCGCTGATGCGGGACCGGCTCCTCGACTGGGAAGGCTTCCTCGCCGGTCGCATGATCAGCTGGCCGCTCTCGCTGTTCACGATCTGCCTCGAGAACGACGGTGCCGCGGCGGTCGTCGTGACCGGCGCGGAGCGTGCCCGCTCGCTGCGCCAGCCACCCGCCGAGATCCTGGCAGCCACCCAGTCGCTCGCGCCGCGCCGGGAGCCGATGAGCGTCTACGCCGACGACCTGATCGAGATCTTCCCGCCGAGGACCGCCGAGCGCCTCTGGCGGGCGGCCGGCTGCGGCCCAGCGGACGTCGCGGTGGCCGAGCTCTACGACGCGACCTCGCTCATGACCCTCCTCAGCCTCGAGCTCTACGGCTTCGTCGAGCGCGGCCAGGCGTGGCGCCACGTGATCGACCACGGCATCGCCCTCGACAGCCCGCTCCCGGTGAACACCCACGGCGGCCACCTCTCCGACGGTTACGTGCACGGGATGACCGGCGTCGTCGAGGCCGTGCGCCAGCTTCGGGGCACCTCGCCGAACCAGGCGCACGACGTCGACATCGCCTTCTTCGGTGCGCCGTCGGGGAGCGCCGTCGTGCTCGGGAGGCCCCGATGAGGATCCTGCCGGGGGTCTCCGACCTCACCGCCCCGTACTGGCGGGCGGCGCGCCAGCACCGCCTCGACCTCCAGCGCTGCGGCGGATGCGGCAGGCTCCAGCATCCGCCGGGGCCGAGCTGCGAGCGCTGCCACTCGTCGGAGCTCGAGTGGTCGACGATGAGCGGCCGTGGCGAGGTCTACAGCTTCACCGTCGTCCACCACTCGGTGCACCCGGTCACGGCGGGCCACCTGCCCTATGTCGTCGCGCTCGTGGAGCTCGAGGAGGGGCCGCGCCTCGTGGCGAACATCGGGCGTTGCCCGATCGACCAGGTCCGTATCGGCCTGCCGGTGACCGTCTGCTTCGACGACCTCGGCGAGGAGGTCACCCTCCCGCAGTTCGAGCCTGCCACCCAGGCGGGCTAGGCGAGGGGCCGGGCTCGGCCCGGCGCCCGTGTCCGGCGCGCGCGGCCGGCGCTCAGACGCCGAAGCGGGGCGTGGCGGGGGGCTCGAGCGCGAGGTGGACGGTGCGGGGCTCGGTGTAGAAGTCGATCGAGGCGGTGCCGCCCTCGCGCCCGACGCCGCTCGCCTTGATCCCCCCGAACGGCGTGCGGAGGTCGCGGACGTTGTGCGAGTTGATCCACACCATCCCGGCCTCGATGCCGCCGGCGACGCGGTGCGCCGTGTCCAGGTCGCTCGTCCACACGTAGGCGGCGAGACCGTAGCGGGTGTCGTTCGCGAGCCGCAGAGCCTCGTCGCGGTCGGCGAACGGGGTCACGCACACGACCGGGCCGAAGATCTCCTCCTGGAAGATGCGCATCTCGTGCGAGACGTCGGCGAAGACCGTCGCCTCGAGGAAGTTCCCCCGCGCCAGGTGCTGCGGCCGCCGTCCGCCAGCGACCAGGCGGGCGCCCTCTTCGAGGCCGACCGAGACGTAGCCGAGGACCCGCTCGAGATGCTCGGGATGGACGAGCGCGCCGAGCTCGGTGGCAGGGTCGGCGGGAGCGCCGACGACGACCCGCCGTGCCCGCTCGGCCAGGCGGTCGACGAACTCGTCGTACACGTCCTGCTCGACGAGCACCCGCGAGCCCGCCGTGCAGCGCTCGCCGTTCAGCGAGAAGGCGCCGAACACCGCCGCGTCGAGCGCCGCGTCGAGGTCGGCGTCGGCGAACACCAGGCAGGGTGACTTGCCCCCGAGCTCCATCGAGAGGGCCTTCAGGTTGTCCGCCGCCGAGCGCATGATGATCCTGCCGGTTGCCGTCTCGCCGGTGAAGGAGAGGCGTGGTACGTCAGGGTGCGCCACCAGCGCGGCTCCGGCCTCCTCGCCGACGCCGTGGACGAGGTTGAAGGCCCCCGGCGGCACCCCCGCCTCCTCCATGATCTGCGGCAGCAGGCTCGCCGACAGCGGCGTCCACTCGGCAGGCTTGAGGACGATCGGGCAGCCGGAGGCGAGGCTCGGCGCGAGCTTCCACGTCTCGAGCATGAACGGGGTGTTCCAGGGGGTGATGAGCCCGGCGACGCCGGCCGGCCTTCTCAGCACGTAGTTCAGCTGGTGCGCGCCGACGCGGAAGGCCTCCTCGTGCATGGCGACGACGAGGTCGGCGAAGAAGGCGAAGTTCTCGGCCGCACGCTGGGCCTGACCCCGTGCCTGGGTGATCGGCAGGCCCGTGTCCCAACACTCGAGCGCGGCGATCTCGGCGTCGCGTGTCTCGATCGCCTCGGCGATGCGGTAGAGGACGCGCGCCCGGTCACGGGCGACCATCTCCGGCCAGGGACCGCCCTCGAAGGCCCGGCGCGCGGCCGCCACGGCCAGCCGTACGTCCTCCTCGTCGCCGGCCGCCACGTCGACGTACGGCTCGTTCGAGACCGGGTCGGCGTTCGCGAAGCTCCGGCCGCTGACGCTCGGGACGAGCTCGCCGTCGATGTAGTGGCTGAGCAGCTTGGGCAGGTCGGCCGGCGCGCCGGCGACCCGTTCCGGCGTGCTCACGCGTGCGTGTCGCCGCCGTCGGCAGCGCACCAGCGTTCGTAGGCGTCGCGCCAACGGGGTCCGATCGGGTAGAGCCCGTCGATCGACTCGCCGGCCGCGACCCGCTCCGCGATGAAGCGTTCCTGGCGCTCCTGCTCCGCGGCGTCGCGGGCGACCTCGGCGGCGAGGTGCGGCGGGACGAGGACGACCCCGTCCCGGTCGCCGACGACGACGTCGCCCGGCTCCACGAGCACGCCGGCACAGGCGACGGCGACGTCGGTCTCCCACGGGACGTGGCGGCGGCCGAGCACCGCGGGGTTGGAGGCGGCGTGGAAGGTGGGCAGCCCGAGCGCCGCGATCGCCGCGGTGTCCCGGAGCGCCCCGTCGGTGATGACGCCGGCTGCGCCGCGCTGCTTGGCCCGCAGCGCGAGGATGTCGCCGATCGTCCCGGCACCGTGCTCGCGACGCGCCCCGATGACGAGGACATCCCCCTCCCCGAGGGTGTCGATGGCCCGCTTTTGGGCGTTCATGCCGCCACCGCGCGCCTCGAACAGGTCCTCGCGGAACGGCAGGTACGACAGCGTCCGCGCGCGGCCGACCATGTGCAGCTCCGGCCGCAGCGCGTGGAGGCCCTCCATGACCGTCGAGTCGTAGCCCTTCTTCCGCAGCTGTTGGGCGATCGTGGCGGTCGACACTGTCCCGAGGAGCCGGAGGGTCTCGGCGGAGACGTCGCCCGGCGCTTCGGGGTCCGCGCGCCGACCCGTCGCCGCCGCGGCGCCGAAAGCCGCGGCGCGGGCTTGTTCGTCGACCCGAGGCATCGCTCCGATGGCGTCAAGCGACCCGGCGCTGTCGACGACCGGCGTGCGCAGCCGGCCGGTGGTGAGCTCGGCCGTGCTCACCTCGACCTCGACGACGTCGCCGGGCCCCACCACCGTCGAGCCGGTCGGCGTGCCGGTGAGGATCACGTCCCCCGGCTCGAGGGTCATGAGCCGGGACAGGTCCGCCACGATCAGGCCGAAGTCGAAGAGGAGCTCGTCGCCGACCGCCGCCTCCTGGACGAGCGTGTCGTTCACCCAGGTGCGCAGCGTGAGCGACTGGCGGTCGAACAGGCGGGCGTCGAGCAGGGCAGGGCCGATCGGCGTGAAGCCGTCGCCGCCTTTCGAGCGCAGGTTGGAGCCGAGGTCGGCATAGCGCAAGTCATAGACACCGAAGTCGTTCGCCGCGGTGACCCACGCCACGTGCTCCCAGCCCCGCTCGGCCGCGACCGAGCGCGCCCGGTGGCCGATCACGAGCGCGATCTCGCCCTCGAACGCCAGTAGTTCGCAGCCGGCAGGGCGGGCGAGCGCGTCGCCGCTCGCGGCCAATGAGGAGGGCGGCTTCAAGAAGTACGACGGGTAGGCGGGCTCGCGTCCGCGCTCCGCGGCCCGGCTGCGGTAGTTCAGGTGCACCGCGACGACCTTCGACGGCGGCGGATCGAGCACGGCGCCCACGTCACCACCTCCTGTCAACGAAGCCAACCTATCCGCACCGCGCGTCGTGCCTCACCACGTGCATCCATCCTGCCGGCCTGAGGGCCTTCCGGCCGCCTCGCGCGCCCCGCCCCGACCGGCCCTGCGCCCGGACGCTGCGCGGCCCGTCACGCCGTCGACGCCGGCAGGCGCGCATCCCTTGTCGGGTGCGGCAGGCTCACGCTAATTGCGGTGGATCGTATATTGTTGGACAGCTCCGCCGCAACCGAGGCCGGCGCGTCCGTACGCGCGGAGGGGTCGCGCCGCCCGACGTCGGGTCGGGGCCGGCGTTGGGCGTCGTCGTCGTGGCGCCGGGCGCTCGCCGAAGACCGCGCCGCGTACGGTTCGTGGCACCGAGCTGTTGCGGGCCATCGCCACCCGCGGCCGTCGGCGGGACCTACGACGACGGAGCGCGGGGCTCGTGACGACGATCGGCGGCGGCCAGCAGTCGAGGACCCTCCTGCCGCTCGGTCGGTGCCCGTGCGAGGGACCGAGGTCGACGACGCCGGTCGGGGGAGGAGGCAAGCGAAGTGGGAGCGCTCGAAGGAAAGGTCGCGTTCATCACCGGCGTGGGCAAGGGGCAGGGCCGGTCGCACGCCGTGCGCCTGGCGCGTGCGGGCGCCGACATCATCGGCATCGACGCGCTGAAGACCTACCCGTGGATGAACTACCGCCTCGCCACGCAGGAGGACGCGAGGAGACCGTGCGCCTCGTCGAGCAGGAAGCGCGGAGGCTCGTGTTCCGACAGGCCGACGTCACCGACCTGGCCTCGCTCGAAGCAGCGCTCGCCGCCGGCGTCGCGGAGCTCGGACGGCTCGACATCGTGGCAGCGAACGCCGGCGCGCTGCCGAAGGGAGACCTGACCTGGCAGATCGATCCGGCCCAGTGGCGCGAGGTCATCGACGTCAACCTCACCGGCGTCTTCCACACCGTCCACGCGGCGGTGCCGCACATGCTCGAAGCGGGCAACGGCGGCTCGATCACGATCACGAGCTCGGGCGCGGCGATCGTCTCGGGGAGCTATCTCGGCGATTACTCAGCGGCCAAGGCGGCCCTGCTTAGCCTGACCCGGACCCTCGCCGTCGAGCTGGCTCCGCACTGGATCAGGGTGAACGCGATCTGCCCCGGCGCGGTGAACACCGACATGATCGCCAACGAGGCGATGTACAAGATGTTCCGCCCGGACCTGGAGCGGCCGACCCGCGAGGACACCGTCGAGGTGTGGAAGAGCAAGCACCTGCTGCCCGTCCCCTGGCTCGAGCCGAACGACATCTCCAACGTCATCGCGTGGCTCGCCTCCGACGAGGCGCGCTACATCACCGGCGTCGCCCTGCCCGTCGACGCAGGCAACACGATCAAGTACTTCTAAGAAGTGCAGGTACCTCTGAGATGTGCTTCTGAGCGACGGGCCCGTCGGCCGTAGCGACGGCCGACGGAGCTCGGAGCCCGCCCGCCGTCCGCCCGCCGCCTGTACCCCTCGCCGCCCGCTCGGAGCGTGGCGTGGCCGATGAGGTCAGCGGGCCGGAGCCGGGGCTTCGGTGGCGATCGGAGCACCGAGCGCTGCGAACACGCCCGGACGCACGACCCGCACGGCGAGGAGCAGCACCGCGAGGAGGACGGCCGAACCGGCGGTGGTCCAGTCGAGACCGAGCCGGTCGGCCAGCGGTCCCTGGACGAGGGACCCGATCGGGTACGACACGCCGAGGGCGACCAGATAGAGGCTGAGCACGCGCCCCCTGAGCGCGGTCGGTGCCCGGAGCTGGACGACCGTGGAGAGTCCGGAGAGCACGCCGATGTAGACGAGCCCCACGACGAACAGCGCCGCGACCGCCAGCGAGAGCGTCGGCGCGAACCCGTAGGCCACCAGCGTCGGCGGCAAGAGCGCGAGGCTCGCATCGAGCACCCGGCCGCGGCCGAACCGGCTGGCGAGCGGGGGGAGGGCGAGCGCGCCCAGCACGGCGCCGACGCCCTGGGCGGTCGTGAGCAGGCCGGTCGCCGAGGCGATCCCCCGCGCCCCGCCGTCGGTGAGCCGGTGCGCCATCGCGGGGACGAGGGCGATGAAGGGGGACGCGAGCAGCGCGACCACGCCGATCATGCCGATCGCGGCCCGACAGCCGGGCTCGGCGCGCGCCCCTCGCACGCCGACGCGGAGCGATTCGAACAGTCCGACGCGCGCGTCTCGACCGGGCGGCGGGCCGAGGCGCACGAACGCGAGCGCCACGACGACGACGAGGAACGACACCGCGTTGGCGACGAAGGCCACCGGGTAGCCGAAGGCGGCGACCGTCGCGCCGGCGAGCACCGGGCCGCCGACGCGCCCGAGGTTGAACTGCGCGGAGTTCAGCGAGGCCGCCGCGAGGAACTCCGCTCGCGGGACCAGGTCCGGGAGGATCGCCTGCTGGAACGGTCCGATGATCGCGCTGACGCAGCCCTGCACGGTGACGAGCAGCGTGAGCAGCCCGGGACCGTCTTGTCCCGCGGCAACGAGCGCGGCGATCGCGGCCGCGACGGCACCGGCCGCCAGGTTGCCGACGACGAGGGCCGCTCGGCGCGGCAGCCGGTCCGCGAGGGCGCCGCCCACCGGCGATAGCACCCCGATCGGCAAGAACGCGCCCGCGGCGACCACGACCGCCCACGTGGCCTGGCCGGTGTGGGCGATCACGAGGGCCCCGACCGCGACGCTTTGCATCCAGGACCCGACGATGGAGATCAGGCCGCCCGACCACAGCAGCGCGAAGTTGCGGTGGTGGAGGGGGCGCAGGGAGCTGAAGCCCCGGGCGCGGCCGGGTGGCGCCACGGCGACCTCGTTGGCGGCGGCCACGGCGGCCGGATCCGCGCCGACGCGGTCGGCGACGGGGGGCTCGGATCGCGCGACCACCCCGCAAGGTTAGGGGCCTACCGGGACACGGCCCGGCACGCTGGCCTTGGCGCTTCGCCCGGGCCTGCGGGTCATGCGGGCACGGCGGCTGACCACACGCCACGCGGGCTTGCCACGAGCGGCCGGTCGCCCGGGCGCCGGAGGACCCGCCTCCTCCTCGTCCTCGCCCTCCTCTTCCGGTGAGTCGGACGCCCACCCCTCGGCGGCGACGGCTCTTAGAAGACGAGGACGCCGCGCAGGTTCTTGCCGTCACGCATGTCCTGGTAACCCTCGTTCACCTGCTCGAGGGAGCCATAGGTGCGGCTGACGATCCGGTCGAGGTCGAGCTTCTCCTCCTGGTAGAGGTCGAGCAGCATCGGCACGTCGCGCCGCGAGTTCACCGATCCGAAGATCGAGCCGACCACCTGCTTCTCGTAGCCCGTCAGGTTGAGCATGTCGATGGTCGGCGCTACGTCGCGCACCGGGTGGATGTTCACGACGACGACCCGGCCCTGCTTGGCGGCCAGCTGCATGATCGAGCCCATCAGCTCGCCGCGGCCGACCCCCATCGAGCAGATCGTGACGTTGCAGAACCGGCCCCGGGTCACCTCGCGGACGAGCTCGAACGCCTCTTCGATGCTGGCGGCGACGTGGGTCGCGCCGAGCGCGAGCGCCTGCTCGCGCTTCCACGGCACCGGATCGACGGCGAAGATGCGCCGAGCGCCGGCGAAGCGGGCGCCCTGGATGGCGCTCGCGCCGATGCCTCCGACCCCGACGACGCAGACGTCGTCGCCGGCGCGAACACCCCCGCTGTAGACCGCGGCGCCCCAGCCGGTCGGCACGCCGCAGCCGACGATGCACGCCTTGTCGAAGGGCAGTTCGTCGGCGATCTTGATGATCGAGGCCTCGTTCACGACCGTGTGGTGGGCGAAGGCGCCGAGCAGGCAGATGAGGTTGAGGTCGGTGCCCCCGAGGTGATGGCGGGCGGTGTGGTCGCGCAGCTGGCGGCCCTCGCCGATCCACATGGCGAGGTCGCAGAGGTTCCCGTGGCCGGTCGCGCACGACGGGCAGCGTTCGCACGTCGGGATGGAGGAGAAGACGACGTGGTCGCCCGGCCGGACGGTGGTGACGCCTGGGCCGACCTCCTCGACCACGCCGGCGCCCTCGTGGCCGCCGATCGTGGGTGCCTTCAGCGGGACGTCGCCGGTGAGGTGGTGCTCCTCGGAGTGGTACATCCCCGACGCTCGGATGCGCACGAGGATCTCCTGCGCCTTCGGCGGGTCGAGGTCGATCTCCTCGACCACCCACTCGCCCTTGCCGGGGAAGAGCACAGCGGCCTGGGTCTTCACCGCGTTCCTCTCGTCATCGAGAACGTTGGCGAGCGCATCCTAGTGACGGGAGAGGCGCCGGCCGCTGGCCGCCTCCCGCCCACCGGTCGCCGCTGCGCGAGGTCGTCCAGCGCGCCCTGGAAAAGCGAACGTATGTTCGGTAGGGTCGCCGTGTGGGCTCGTTCAACCCGATCGTGCCGTGGTCCGAGCTCGAGCGGCGGCTCTCGGGCCGGCGGGCCGCGCGCCCGGGGGAGCGGGCCGTCCCCGCCGGTGACGGCGGCGACGCCCCGGGCTTCTCCCGTCACCGCCCCTCCTACGCCCCGCCCGGGGGGATCCGCCCTCCCCCGGGCGCCGTCGCGTACGCCGAGCTCCACGCCCACTCGAACTTCAGCTTCCTCGACGGTGCGTCGAGCCCCGAGGAGCTCGTCGAGGAGGCCGTGCGCCTGGGCCTGGAGGCGCTCGCCCTCACCGACCACGACGGCTGCTACGGCGTCGTCCGTTTCGCCGAGGCGGCGCGCGGGTTCGGCCTGCCGACGATCTTCGGCTCCGAGCTCAGCCTTCCCGCTCCTGGCGACAGCAGGGCGGGCGAGCGGGCCGGCGCGATCGACCCGGCCGCCACACACCTCGTCGTGCTGGCCCGCGGCCCGGAGGGCTACGCCAGGCTGTCGGGTGCGATCAGCCGGGCACAGCTCGCCGGCGGGGCGAAGGGTCGGCCACTCTTCTCCCTCCCCGAGCTGGCCGGCGCCCACGGTGGGCACTGGTGCGTGCTCACCGGGTGCAGGCGGGGGGCGGTGCCGGCCGCCCTGGAGCGCCGGGGGCCCGCGGCGGCGGCCCGGGAGCTCGCCCGGCTCGTGGACGCCTTCGGAAGCGGGAATGTCGCCGTCGAGCTCTGCGACCACGGGGCCCCCTTGGACGGAGCGCGCAACGACGCGCTCGCCGAGTGCGCGGCCCGTGCCGGCCTCCCCGTCGTCGCGACGACGAACGCCCACTATGCGACGCCCGGGCGCTACCCGCTTGCCACGGCACTCGCCGCCGTCCGCGCGAAGAGCAGCCTGGACGCGATCGACGGCTGGCTCCCGCCGTGGGCCGGGGCGTCGCTGCGCTCGGGGGCGGAGCAGGCGCGGCGCTTCAAGCGTTACCCGGGCGCGATCGAGCAGACGGCGGAGCTCGGGCGGACGCTGGCGTTCGACCTGCGCCTCGTCGCTCCGGGCCTGCCGCCCTTCCCCGTGCCACCCGGCGAGGACGAGGCGAGCTTCCTGCGCTTCCTCGCCACCGAGGGTGGGAGGAGGAGGTACGGGTCGCGCAGCTCGCCGCGCGTGCCGGGCGCGTGGGAGCAGGTCGAGCGCGAGCTTGCCGTCATCGTGGGGCTCGGCTTCCCCGGTTACTTCCTCGTCGTGTGGGACATCGTCGAGTTCTGCAGGCGCTCCGGCATCTTCTGCCAGGGGCGTGGCTCGGCCGCCAACTCGGCGGTCTGCTACGCGCTCGGGATCACGAACGTCGACGCGGTGGCGCTCGGGCTCCTCTTCGAGCGGTTCCTCTCGCCGGCACGGGAGGGGCCGCCCGACATCGACCTCGACATCGAGTCCGGCAGGCGCGACGAGGTCATCGCCTACGTCTACGAGCGCTACGGCCGTGAGCACGCGGCCCAGGTGGCGAACGTCATCACCTACCGGCCGCGCTCGGCGGTCCGGGACGTGGGCCGGGCGCTCGGGTACCCGCCCGGGGCGCTCGACGCCTGGTCGCGCCAGATCGGCGCTTTCGCCGCGCTGCTGCCGACCCGTCCCCGGGGGCAGGCGGGGAAGGGCCGGCCGGGCACCGGTGGGCGCCCGGTGCCCGAACCCCCGGTCGACCACGACATCCCGGACGAGGTGCTACGGCTGGCCGCGGAGCTGGAGGGGTTCCCCCGCCACCTCGGGATCCACTCGGGGGGGATGGTGATCTGCGACCGGCCCGTCATCACTGTCTGCCCGGTCGAGTGGGCGAGACGGGAGGGGCGTTCCGTCCTCCAATGGGACAAGGACGACTGTGCCGCGGTCGGGCTCGTGAAGTTCGACCTGCTCGGTCTCGGGATGCTGGAGGCGCTCCACCGCATGGTCGACCTCGTCGCCTCGCACCACGAGGTCACCGTCGACCTGGCGACGATCCCTCAGGAGGACGCCGTCTACGACATGCTCTGCCGGGCCGACTCGATGGGGGTGTTCCAGGTCGAGAGCCGGGCGCAGATGGCGACGTTGCCGAGGCTGCGCCCGCGCCACTTCTACGACCTCGTCGTGGAGGTGGCGCTCATCCGCCCCGGCCCGATCCAGGGCGGCTCGGTCCACCCCTACCTCCGGCGCCGCAATGGCGAGGAGGAGGTCGCCTACCTGCACCCGCTCCTCCAGCCGGCGCTCGAGAAGACGCTCGGCGTGCCTTTGTTCCAAGAGCAGCTCATGCAGATCGCGATCGACGTCGCCGGCTTCTCGGCCGCCGAGGCCGACCAGCTGCGCCAGGCGATGGGTGCGAAGCGCTCCGCCGAGCGGATGGCCCGCCTGCAGGACCGGCTCTACGCGGGGATGGCCGAGCGGGGCATCAGCGACGAGGTGGCCGACGCGATCTACGAGCAGCTCGCCGCCTTCGCGAACTTCGGCTTCCCCGAGTCGCACTCGGTCTCCTTCGCCTACCTCGTCTACGCCTCGGCCTGGTTCAAGCTCCACTACCCGGCGGCGTTCCTCGCCGGGCTGCTCAACTCCCAACCGATGGGGTTCTGGTCGCCGCAGAGCCTCGCCGCGGACGCCCGCCGCCACGGGGTCGTCGTGTTGCGTCCCGACGTGAACGAGAGCGCCACCGAGGCCACCCTCGCCGCGTGCCCGGCGAGCGCCGGAGCGACGGCGGTCCGCCTCGGGCTGGCGTCCGTCCGCCACGTCGGGGAGGAGTGCGCGCGCCGCATCGCCACCGGCGCCCCCTACGAGAGCATGGAGGACCTGGCGAGACGCGCCGAGCCGACCAGACCCCAGCTGGAGGCGCTCGCCACGGCGGGGGCGCTCGGCACGCTCGCGCCGGTCGCTCGCGCCGGTCGCGCGGCTGTCGCCCCCGGGCCGCCCGCTTCCGTCGCCACTGGTGACCGCCGGGCGGCGCTCTGGGCGGCGGGGGCCCTGGCCGGTGGCGCCGACCGTCTGCCGGGAATGGTCGTCGGGGCCGACGCCCCGGTGCTTCCCGCGATGACCCCCACGGAAGAGACCGCTGCGGACCTGTGGGCGATGGGGATCACCCCCGACTCCCATCCCTTCGTGCACCTGCGCGGCCTCCTCGACGAGATGGGGGTGCGCTCGGCCGCCTCGCTGCTCGCCGGGGAGGACACCGGGAGGGTCCTCGCTGCTGGCGTCGTGACGCACCGCCAGCGCCCGTCGACGGCCGGCGGGACGATCTTCCTCAACCTGGAGGACGAGACCGGGGTCGTGAACGTCATCTGCTCGGCGGGCCTGTGGGCCCGCTACCGCAGGGAGGCGTCCTCGGCGCCTGCGCTGCTGGTGCGGGGGAGGGTGGAGCGGAGCGGCGGGGCGCTCAGCATCGCCGCCGAGCGCGTCGAGCCCTTGGGTCTCCCCGTCGCCGTGGGCCGCTCCCGGGACTTCCGCTGACCGCCGCCCCCGAGCGCCGCACGGCGCAGGGGCATACGCTGCCGGCGCGCCCCATCTCGACCCCGGGGCGGCCCTTCGCCAGCGCGGGTCGCCGGGCCGGGCGCGAGCAACCGGTCGCGACGGCGGGAGCCCGCCGGTCAGGAGGATCATCATGCGAGCACTGGTCGTCGACCACGCCGCCCCGGGGCGCCTCGCGATCGCGGAGGTCCCCGAGCCCGCCCCCGGACCCGGCGAGGTGCTCGTCGCCGTGGCGGCGTTCTCGCTCAACCACGGGGAGCTCCCGCGCGAGGGCGCTCCCGAAGGCGTCGTGCCCGGTTGGGACGCCGCTGGGAGCGTGCTGCAGGCCGCCGCGAACGGCAGCGGCCCGAAGGCCGGCGACCGCGTGGCCACCCACGGCCCGCGCGGCGGCTTCGCCGAACGTCGCGCCGTGCGCGTCGGCAATGTCGCGGTGCTCCCCGCGGACCTGTCCCTCGAAGA
The DNA here is from genome assembly GCA_035532475.1 of Acidimicrobiales bacterium. GTDB lineage: Bacteria > Actinomycetota > Acidimicrobiia > Acidimicrobiales > Bog-793 > DATKQY01. The sequence continues at coordinate 110,974 of DATKQY010000045.1, forward strand.
CGCCTCGGCGCTGCCGGTCGCCGGCGTCACCGCGCTGAGGGCCCTGCGGGCGTCGGGCGCGCTCCTCGGGCGCCGGGTCCTCGTCACCGGCGCTTCGGGGGGTGTCGGGCGCTTCGCGGTCCAGCTGGCGCGCCGAGCCGGCGCCGAGGTGGTGGCGCTCGTCGGCAGCCCCGAGCGGGGCGAGGGGCTCGCCGAGCTCGGGGCCACGGAGATCGTGACGACCCTGGACGGCATCGCGCCGGTCCACGCCGTCGTGGAGACGGTCGGCGGTGCGACGCTCGTCGCCGCCTTCGCGCTGCTCGAGGCGGGAGGGTTCCTGCAGTCGATCGGCGCCGCCTCGCACGAGCCGGCACTCTTCGCACCCGGGGCGACGATCGGGCCGGCGAAGTACCTCGCGGCGTTCACGATGGGCACCGACGTCGGACAGGACCTGTCGTACCTGGCCCGGCTCGCCTCGGCTGGTGAGCTCGACCCGCAGGTCGACTGGCGGGGCGACTGGACGAGCGTCGGCGCGGCCGTCGAGCTCCTGCTCGGGCGGAGGATCCGCGGCAAGGCGGTGCTCACCGTCTCGTAGGCACCCGTGGCCCTCGCCGGTCGGGCGCCGGTCGGAGCGGCGCATTGGTGCCGTCGTCCCATGCTGGTGCACACCAGCGCATCTGTCGTGATCTGTGACGTCGCCTGCGTTGACGGCGCGCCGCACCTCCGCGAGTGTTGGCCGGTGCGCCCCGGTCCGCCCGCAAACGAGCAGCCCGCGCGAGCCCCCGTCGAGCTCGCGCACTGGGAGGTGGAGCCAGACGTCCTCGCCTCCGAGGGGGAGACGGTCGACGAGCTGCTGGTCGCCATGGGCTTCATCGACGACGCCGGGCTGCGCTCGGCGTGGCGCTTCCTCCCCGAGCGAGGATGGAGGCTCATCTACGAGGACCTCGCGGCGCGCGTCTATGCCGCGCCCGAGGCCGAGCCGCCGGGGACCTGGTCCCTCGTGCACCTGGTGGTGCAGGGTGGGATCTGGAGCTACGCGGCGACTGTTCGCGAGGTGGTCGTCCGCCCGGGCAGGGCGACGAGGCGCAAGGACGTCGACCTCGTCTGGCCCGAGACGACCGTGTTCACGGCGGGCACCACGCCGAAGCTGTTCGCATCCCTCGTCAACACCTCGACCAGGACATGGCGGGGCGATTCCGGCGAGCTGCTCCACGTCGTCGCGTACCTGGCGGACCTGCCCTCGGGCCGCCGGCTCCTTGCATCGCGCTGGGTGGGGTTCTCCCCGAAGTGGGACGGATCCGACGATCTCGTCGTCATCCCGCCGGGCGGATCGGCGCGGCTGCCGGCCACCCTCGCCACCCTCTGGCCCGAGCGGATCAGCCCCGGCCTCTACGGCATCGTCGGCCACCTCGCGCGTCTCGACCTCACCTCGTCGACCGGGCTCGTCTCGATCCTCGCCCCCTGAGGCCGCAGCCGGGGAAGGGCCGGCTCGTCCCCCTGACGGCGACCCGCACCTCGCCGCGACGATGTCCGCCCGTTGCCGCGATGATGATGGTGGTGGTGGCTGCGATGTGCGGCGCCCCCGAGGAGGCAGGCGATGAGCGACCCAGTGGACGATCTCCCGATCATCGAGGAGCCCGAGCCGTTCCCGCCCGAAGACGTGGCCGACGTCGCGCCGCGTGACAGCGAGGTCGACTTCGACGACGAGACCGAGGACGATCAGCTCCCCCTCGACACGCTCGAGGCGCGCGAGGTCGGGGTGCTGCTCGACGACCCCGAGCGGCTGTCCGACGAGGAGGGGTAGCCGGCGGCACGGGTCGCCCTGGCGCGCCGCCGTCCCCGGCGTTCAGCGGCCCTCGGTGCTCAGTTGGCGACCGCCAGCTCGTCGAGGAGCGTCGCGACCCCGCGGCGCGCTGCGATGACCTCGTCGATCAGCCCGTACTCCTTCGCCTCGGCTGCGGTCAGGTAGTAGTCGCGGTCGATGTCCCGCTCGACCTGCTCGACCGGCCGGCCGGAATGGAAGGCGATGATCTCGGCCATCCGCCGGGTCATCGAGAGCACCTCGCGAAGGTGGATCTCCATGTCGCGAGGTGCCCCCCGGGTGCCGGCCGAGCCCTGGTGGATCATGATCTTCGAGGAGGGAAGCGCGAGGCGCTTGCCCGTCGCGCCGCCGGAGAGCACCATCGCCGCCGCGGACATCGCCATCCCGACGCAGATCGTCGAGACCTCGCAGCGGACGTGCTGCATCACGTCGTAGATCGCCATCCCCGCGTAGGCGAGGCCGCCGGGCGAGTTGATGTAGAGCGAGATGTCCTGGTCGGGATCTTGGGCCTCCAGGTAGAGGATCTCCGCGACGAGAAGGTTCGCGATGTCGTCGTCGACCTCTTGGCCGAGGAAGACGATCCGCTCCCGCAAGAGGAGCGAGTAGATGTCAAATGCCCGCTCGCCCCGGGCCGACGACTCGAGCACCGTTGGGATGACCGACTGTCGGAGCGGCACCGCTCCTCCCTTCCCGGCGCGGACGCCGTGTCTCGGATATCGCACCAACGATATCGCGAATACGAGATAGTCTCGCGGCGGAAGGCGCGCCGCGCCGTACGATTTTGCCGGCGCCGGCGCCCCAGCCCGTGGGCGAGGAGGTCTGCCGATCGTGAGCGAGCGCGAGTCGGTGTTCCCCGGATTCCGGGAGATGTCAGCGCGCCGAGGTGAGCTCGCGGCAACGCTCGTCGCACGGCGCCGCTCGCTCGGGCTGTCCCAGACCGAGGTCGCCGCACGGATGGGGACCTCCCAGTCCGCGGTGGCCCGGCTGGAGTCCGGCGACGCCGACATTCGGCTCTCCACCCTCGAGCGCTATGTCGCCGCGCTCGGCGAACGGCTCGGCTGGAAGCTCGAGGAGAGGCCCGAATGAGGGGCGACGCCCGCACGCCGGGCCCGCCGCCGGGCCCGCCAGCGCGACCCGAGGACGTGCAGCTGGCGGTGCGCGCCAGGCTGTACCAGCGGAGGACGGTCGTCGTCTGGGGGCGCCTTGACGATCTCGTGGCGGGAGACGTCGCAGCGGAGCTGATGACCCTTGACGCCCTCGGTGACGAGCCGATCGAGCTCGCCATCTCGAGCGCCGGCGGGACGCTCGACGCGGCGCTCGCCCTGGTCGACGTCATCGACCTGCTCGGGGTGCCGGTCCACGCGACCTGCCTCGGTCAGCTGGAGGGGCCGCCCGTCGCGGTCCTGGCCGTCTGCGCGAGGCGGGTTGCGGCACCCCACGCGCGGTTCCGCCTGGTCGAGGAGCCGGTGGAGCTGGCCGGCGCCCCGGGCGACCTTGAGTCGTTCGTGCGCGACCATCGGGCGCGCCTCGGCGCGTTCGCCCGGCGGGTCGCCGAGGCGACGGGCCGTCACCGCCCCGACGAGGTCGCGGCCGACTTCGCTGCCGGGAGGTTCCTGAGCGCCGAGGAGGCCGTCCGCTACGGGCTCGTCGACGAGGTGGGCAGGCCCGACGCGCGCTTGGTGCGCCTCCCGCGGGCCGGCCGAGCCCCGGGGTTCGGCTTCCGCGCTCGCGACTGAGCTGGGCCGCCGCGCGGCGGCCACGCGGCGGGTCCTGGCGCCGCGGCGCTCCCGCCGGGGCCGCGAGCAGCACGGTTCGCATGGCCGCGACGCACGCAGCTACCCTCCGGTCATGCCTGCCCTGCCCGAGTCACCGACGATCTGGCGCTGCTCCCTCTGCGGCGCGTTGGTCCATCCGGCGCATGACGAGACCCCGGTGGCGTGGTGCTCGCGCTGCGGCCGTGCGAGCGAAGCGCGCCGCGACGGGCCCTGAGCACGAGCGCTCCGACCGGAGCCGAGGCGCGGGTCCTGGTGGCGGGGCCCGGCGGCGGGAGTCGTGAAGCAGCCGTGGCCGCACCCGTGCCGGCGGCGGAACGGCTCGGCTCGACGGCGGTCAGCGGCCCGGGTGGCCGGACGGCGGTCGCGAGCGCGATCCGACGCACCTCGCTCTCCTCACGGGCAGCGCATGTGGAGGCGCACGACGCTGCCGCTCGGGAACGTCCGCACCTGCACGAGATCGCACAGCTGGTTGGCGAGCCACAGCCCGCGTCCGGACTCGCCGTCCTTCGGTGGGAAGCTTCTGCCCGCCAACGGCTCCTCGATCTGCCCGGCGTCTCGGATCTCGCAGACGACCGCGCCCCCGTCGCTCCACAGCCGCAACGCGCCGTGCCCGCCGCCGTGGCGCAAGCTGTTCGTGGCGACCTCGTTGACCGCGAGGACGAGGTCCTTCGTCCGTGAGGCGCCGAGGCCGCAGCGCTCGGCGTAGCTGGCGACGAGCGAGCGCAACGACCCGAGCGGGCCGTGCCCGAAGGTCAGGGAGACGACGGGGACCAGCGGCTCGACCAGCGGCTCGGCGAAGGGGCCGATGGCCGCTCCGATGCCCAGGTACTCGTCGTTGGCCTGGTGCGTGCCGCCCGCCGAGAGGTAGGGGTGCCTGCGCCTGGCCCCGGCGACGACGTCGGGATCGAGTGCTGTGACGTCATAGGTGCACAGCAGCCGCCAGGCGGGCGCGCCGGCGAAGGCGAGGTTGAGGAGCGACTCGTGGCGCTGGCACTCGACGAGCTCGGCCGGGCTGCGCCCGGCGAACGCCGGCTCGGCGACGCCCCGACCAGGCCCGCCGGCGGCGTCGCAGTCCTCGGCGAAGGCGCGCCAGAGCGGGATGAGGCGCGCCGGGTTGGCCCCGATCACGTCCATGTCGGCGAAGCGGACCCCGTCGCCCTCGCGCCTGAGCGCTCGGCGCAGCAGCTCCGTCTTCGCCGCCCCGAGGGACACGAGGACCGGCTCTCCGGCGGCGAGACCTGCTCGGACGTACGCGGCCACGGCGTCGACGAACTCGTCCGCTCCCGCGTAGAGGAGCGCCTCGTGCAGGAAGCCGTCCTCCATCAGGTGCTCCGGTCCGTAGGCGGCGGCGCTCCGGCCGCTCAACGCGCGCCCCGCGGCGATGGTTGAGGGTCCGGGCCGGCGGCGTGGCGGCCGCGAACCCGGGTCACCGGTGTCAACGACGCGGCCAACGCTTGAGCATGCCTGGACCTCCCAAACCACCGCCGGGCCGCGAAAGAACCCCGGCCTCTGATCTCGTGCAGGCCTAGAGCATCCCCCCCAGAGCCCGGCGGTGCGGGTTTGCCCACCTCGGAGCCTGTTGAAACACGTCCACCGTGCGTCACGCGGCCGCCCGCGTCGGCCAGGCGCCGCCACACTCAGGAGCCGAGGCCCAGCTGGTGGGCGATGCCGGCAGCCTGGACACGACCGGACACCCCCAGCTTTCGCAGGATGTTCGAGACGTGCACCCCGGCCGTGCCCGGGCTGATGCTCAGCTCCCGGCCGATCTGTCGGTTGGTGAGTCCCTGGCCGACGAGTCGGAGCACGTCGACCTCGCGTTCGGTGAGGTCGTAGTCGATCCCGGGGCGCCGTGCCGGAGGCACGCGCGCCACGGACAGGCCGCGCAGCGCCGCCTCAACGGCCGCTCGCAGGCCGAGTGCCTGGCCGCGGCCCCACGCCTCGGCAAACGCGGCCGGACCGAGCGCGGCCTCGAGCGACCGGCAGGTCGTGAGGTGGCGGTCGAGCTCGACTGGCGGGACCGGGGTGCCGAGCGCGTCGCGAAGCTCGCCGCAGGCACCGAGCAGCACCGTCGCCTGCTCGGGGTCCTCGTGGAGGAGCATCGTCTCGGCGATCGTCTCGAGCACGCTCGCCGCGCGCCAGCGGTCGCCGAGGCCGACGTGGGTGGTGAGGCTCTCGCGCAGCATGGCGGCGGCGCCGTCCGGGTCGTCCCTGCCGGCGACCTCGGCGAGGAGGTGCAACGACCAGGCGACCCCCTCTTGATAGCCGAGCTCTCTCGACTCGTTGAGCGCGGCGCGCAGGAGCTCGGACCCGGCCTGGTCGTCCCCGGCGAGGTGGTGCGCGATGCCGAGGTTGATCCGCGCGGCGGCCGTCTCCTGGCGCCGGCCGGTCGTGGCGAAGATCGCGAGCGCCCGAGAGCACAGGTCGATCGCGCGTTGAGCGTCCCCCTCGAGCCAGGCGGCGAAGCCGAGGTAGTCCTCGGAGGCAGCGACGCCGCTCTCGTCGCCGAGCTCGGTCCAGATCGCGAGGGACTGCTCGTGGAGGCGGCGCGCTTCGCCGTAGCGGCCCTGCTCCCGGGCGATCGACCCGAGGTGCTGGAGCGAGGTGGCGAGCCCGACCCGGTCGCCTTCGCGCTGGAACAGGTCGCGCGCCGCGGTGAGCCGCCCGATCGCCACGTCGTAGTCGCACTGCAAGAAGGCGAGGACACCGGCCCCCTTCAGCGTCTCGGCACGCACCGCCGGCGTCGTCGCGTCGAGCGCCGCAACGGCCTCCTCCAACCACGACCGGGCCTCTTGGTAGTAGCCGCGCCGGTACCAGAACGGCCAGAGCAGTGCGGCGAGGTGGGCACCGACCTCGGGTCGGTCGGGCAGGCTGCGGCGCAGGACGGTCCGCAGGTTGTCGTGCTCGAGGGAGAGGCGCTCCAGCCAACGGGCCTGGTCCGCACCCTCCAGCGCGCCGCGGGCCTGCCCGGCGAGCTGGGCGAAGAAGGCCGCGTGGCCCGCGAACGTCTCCGCCTGCTCGCCGCTTTCGGCGAGCTTGTCCGCCGCGTACTGGCGCACCGTCTCGAGCATCCGGTACCGGTGCTCCGCGCCCCGGTCGGCGACCTGGACCAGCGACTTGTCCACGAGCGCGGCGAGCAGGTCGACGACGTGCTTGCGCTCGACGTCGCCGCCGACGCAGACGGACTCGACCGCGAGGAGCGAGAAGCTTGCCTGGAAAGCGGCGAGGCGACGGAAGAGCGCCTGCTCGCGTGGCGCAAGGAGGCGGTGGCTCCACTCGAGCGTCGACTGCAGCGTCTGGTGGCGCGCCGGCGCCGTCCGGCTCGGGTGGCGCATCACCCGGACGTCCTCATCGAGGCGGTCGATGATCTCCGGCAGGCCGAGGACGTTGACCCGCGCCGCGGCCAGCTCGATGGCGAGCGGAAGGCCGTCGAGGCGCTCGCAGAGCCGGGCCACATCGACGGCGGCGGCGGCCGTCAGCTCGAAGTCCGGGACGATGGCCCGCGCCCGCTCGACGAACAGCGCGACCGCCTCGGACTCGGCGGCATCCCCCGCGGGCGCGGCGAGCAGGAGCCCTTGGACCCTGAAGACCCGCTCGCCCGGAATGGCGAGCACCTCGCGCGACGTTGAGAGCACCTTCAGGCCCGGGCTGGCCCGCAGCCACTCCTCGATCAGGCCGGCGCACTCGTCGGCCACGTGCTCGCAGTTGTCGAGCACGAGGAGCGCGCTGCGCTGGCGGAGGTGCCGGTGCACCGTCGCGATCGGGTCCTCGCCCGGCGTCTGCTGGACACCGAGCGAGCCGGCGACGACGGCGGCGACGAGCCCCGGACCTGACGCGCCGGCGAGGTCGACCCACCACGCGCCGTCGGCGAAGTCCTCGGCGGCCAGCTCGGAGACCGCTTGTGCGAGGCGTGTCTTGCCGCAGCCACCCGTCCCGACGAGCGAGAGCAGGCGGGTCGACGGCAAGAGGGCGCTCAGGGTGTCGAGCTCGCGCTGGCGGCCGACCAGGGTCGCCAGCGCTGCGGGTAGGTTGCCCGCACGCAGCCCTCGGAGCCCGCCGTCGGTCACCGCTCCTCCGTCCCCCGTCGACGCGTGTCGGCCCGCCGCCCTCGTCCCGCCGCTGCGGGGCGCCCACCGACCGTCGGTGACCCGCCAGGGGCGATGTCTCGGTGACGAGCCCATCGACGGGGTCCGGCTGACAGACGGCGACCAGCTGGCGTCGTTGTGACGAAAGTAGTCGACGCTCAGCTGAGCGGCCTCGCTCCCCGCCGAGGGTCCTCGAGAAGATGGGTGCCCGCCCGGACGGCGTCGGGGCGCCCTCGTCGCCCGCGGGCGTCGGGTCGACTGGGTGGCAGCTAGGGCAAGCCCTGCATCATCGCGATCTGCTCCTCGCGGCGGAAGCCCTGATGCCAGGCGGACCTCGGTGGCGACCTAGTCGTGCGGGAGCGTGGGATCGCTCCGCTCGACGGCGGCGAGCTCGAACAGCTTCAGCGCCGCTGGCTGTCATCGCGCCGGACGGAGCGGTGCGTCGGACGCGCCCGGCCCCGGGCAGCCCTCGTGTTGTTGCGCTCATGACGACGGTGAGACGAGCGTCAATGAGCGCTGAACGGGGACCACGAGGTGCGGGCACGGTGAGGTCCCTGCTGGAGCTTGCCGGTGCAGGTAACGCGACCGACACGGTCGAGGCTTCGTTAGGACGGGCGCTACCGGGTCCGGCGGGTGGTGCCGGACGCCGCTTGATCCCGCGCCGCCGTCCAGTGGGACCTGTGGTGCCGCCCTTGGCGGCGAGCGCCGACGCCGACGTCGTCAGCGCTCGCCGACCGGGCGTGCGGGAACCGGTGCACCTGGCCGAAGGCCGGTGTTCGACACTCGGCCGTGTGCGGCTCCTTGCGATCTCGTGACGACGCGCACCCAGCTCTCGCCCCGACGCCACCGTCGTGCGGGCCAGGTGGCGTCCGCATCAGCCGCCGAGGCGCGTCCTGATTGCTTCCACCACCCGTCCGTGCTCGGCGGCGCTCAAGCCTTCGCCGGTGCGCAGATAGTTCGCGAGCTTCGAGGCGGTTGCCGATCCGCCCATGTCCTGGTATTCGATCCACAGCTGGCCATAGGTCATGCCGAGTCGCTGGCGGAACTGCTCGATCTCTTTCCTGGTAAGCACGGCTGCCTCCCTCCTCACAGGAGCGTTCGTCGCTCTCGAGCCGGCGTTGCCTCGCGAACTCGGATCGCTCGTGTCAGAGCCGCTATGCCCGATCAGAGCGGCCACGAATCCCTAGGAAGATGGCTATACATTCACTGTTCAAGCAGCTCGACGCCAGAGTCACCGTGCGTGGCGCCTGCGTCGGACAGGGCAGGACCGGGGTTGCTGCCAAGCGCCCAGCACCTGTCCATCCCTCCGATCGAGCTGGAGGACCGCTCCCCCGGGGGTGCGTTCGTTCCTCGCTGTCCGCGCGAAACGAGATACCCAGACGCGCTCAGCGGTGAGGGCCAGGAAGCGGACGAGGCCCACAGGCGGGCCAAAGTGGCAGGGAGGTACCAGGTGGAGCTGGCGGGCGTGAGATGGCCGGTCCTGAGGCAGTTGGACGGCGCGGACCGACTTGGGCGGGGCGCGGCGGTCAAGTCGCGCCGCTCGGAGCATCTCGTCGCCCGCACGGCGAGCGCCGACCGGGTGGTCAAGTCGGTCTGTCCGTACTGCGGAGTCGGATGCGTCCAGAACGTCTACGCGAAGGATGAGCAGGCCGTCCACATCGACGGGGACCCGGACTCCGCCATCAGCCGGGGAAGACTCTGCCCGAAGGGTGCGGCGAGCCTGCAGGTGACGACCGGCTCGAGCCGTATGCACGAGGTGCGCTACCGCCGACCCTACGGGACCGTGTGGGAGCACCTCGACCTCGACACTGCCATGGACATGATCGCCGACCGCGTCATCGCCCATCTCGGAGGAGCGACCCTCGACAACGAGGAGAACTACCTCATGAAGAAGCTGCTCACCTCGCTCGGGGTGGTCCAGATCGAGAACCGCGCCCGCGGGCGGCAAAGCGAACGGCACTCGGCCGCGTCCGGCGGCAGCTTCGCGGTGACGCCGGCATCTCCAAGCCGAGCGGGCGCCCGAACGCCGCGAGGAGCCCTGTCCTGTTCGACGTCCTCGCGAGATGTTCGATGCCTCGGGCTCAGCAGCGCGCGCCCGGGGTCACTTGACGTGCAGCCGGTCGAGCGCGGACTGCGCCGAGTAGGCGTATGCCTCGCTCGTGTAGGTGGCGCCGGAGATGGCGTTGACGTGCGTGCTCTGTGCCGTGAGGATCTCGGACTTGAGCATCGGGATGACCTGCTGGGCGAGCGACTGGGAGTAGGGCTCGGCGGTCTGCAGCCCGACCGTCGTCAGGCCGGTGATCCGGCTTCCGTCGACGCTGACCTTCACCGAGAGGACGCCGTAGCCGTACTGCTCCGCCTGGCCGACGGCGCTGTGGGCTCCGACCGGCGTCGGAGCGGCTGTGGTGGGTGGGGCCGACTGGCCCGACGCCGTCCGAGCGGTCGTCGGCGGCGCGCTCGCCGTGCGCAGCGGCGCCGAGGGGCGCATGGTGTGCAGCGCCACGACGCCGACCAGTCCCGCGGCGCTCGCCGCCACCGCTGCAGGGCCGCGTCTCATTCCCGGCCCCCTGCGACCCGGGCGTCTGGCAGTCGCCCGGGGCGGCCCGCTGCGCTGGTGGGCATGTCGCGCCCCCTTCTCTCGTGGCCGGCGGCCGGCTCGGTCACAGGCTGTACGCCTCGTAGTGGATTGCCGCCCGGGGCACGCCGAGGAGCGTCAGGACGGAAGTCATCTCGGCGACGAATCCTTCGGAGCCGCAGACGTAGACGTCCCGCTGCGCGAGGTCGGGGACGAGGTCGACGACCGCTTCCAGATCCACGCCCTCCCTCGGGCCGAGGAGTTCGTGCACCCGGCCCTTGCGGTGGCGGGCCAGCTCGGCGACCTCGTCGGCGAGGACCAGCTGGTCGGCGCTCGAGGCGCGCAGGATCACCTCCGGGTAGCTCCGTGGAGGGAGATCCTCGAGCAGGGACCGTACGGCGGTGACGCCGATCCCGCCCGCGATCAGCGCCACCTTCGGCTTCTGGCGGGCGTGCGCGGTGAACGCTCCGTAGGGACCTTCGATCATGACCTTGACGCCAGGCCGGAGCTTCGCGACGGCTGCCGAGTAGTCACCGGAGTCCTTCACGGTGAGCCGCAGGTAGGGCGGCTGCGGGCGTGCCGAGAGCGTGAAGGGATGGGCTTGCCACCACATGTTGCGGACGAGGAAGCGCCACTCGAAGAACTGGCCGCCCGAGACCGCCAGGCGCTCGAGGTTTCGTCCCTTGCACACCACGGAGACGACGCCGGGCGCCTCCTGCCTGACCTCGACGATGCGCAGCCGGTGGCGCAGTGTCCTGACGACGGGCAGGGCGACCCGGTAGCAGAGCACGACGCCAGCGGTCGAGGCCCAGGCGATCGACCAGAACAGCCGGGTCATCGGGTGGCCCACGAAGGACGGTCCGAGCGCGATCTCGTGCGCGAAGGCCACGGCGAGCGCGACGTACATAGAGAGGTGGAGGAGCCACCACACCTCCCGCCGTAGCCGCCGCCGGATGGCGCGCACCGACACGATGCCGATGGCGACCATGATGACGAGCCCGATCGTCGCCGTGACCATGTTCGGGTAGGCGCTCAACAGGGTTCGGAACTCGTGGATCGGCCCCGTCTTGGCCGCGTCGGCGTAGGCGAAGGTCAAGAGCAGGGCGTGGGCGGCGATCAGCGAGATCGGCCAGGGGGCGAGCTTGCGGTGCCATCGAAGCAGGCCGTCCTGGCCGAGGACCCGCTCGATCACCGGAATGCGGCTGGCAAGGAGCACCATCACGAGGGCCAGGTAGGTGCCGGCCATCCCCGTCGCGCTCCCGATGAAGGTGAGGACGCCGCCCGGCGCGCGGAGCTCGCCCCTCGTCTCGTCCACGACGGTCAGCCCGACGCTGATCCCGAGGCCGAGCCAGGCGACGATCGTGGCGACGTCCAACGACCACCGGTGGGGCGTGGGCCCCATCGGCGCCCGCGGCGCCGCCGTGCGGCCCTTGCCTCGCGGCGCGGGAGGTGCTGGATTGAAGGTGACAGAGCTCATCGCTGGTGCGCAAGCTACGTGACGGACCTTACGGCCACGTGAAGGTCACGCGATGTCGCGGTCGCCGCGCCGTTTTCGACCGGCGTAGGCATTCGAGACGGAGCGAGCGCCTGCCAGGCGGGCTCGCGCCAGCCATTCGGAGCCCGGGAGCACCTTCGGAGCAGCTCGCAGCGCACCTCAGGTCATCTCGCACCCTCGGGGGCGGGTCGTCCGCTGCGCCCTGAGGGCCCCCACGCCTTGCGTCCCGTGCCGGAAGCGGCATCCAAGCTGCTCAAGAGGTGCTGGAGCTCTCCGAGGGCAACGCCGTCGCCGTCGTGCCCGCGCCCCCCGAGCTCACGGCCAGCGGGAGGGCGGCTCAACGTCTCGGGGTCGTCGCCTTCGAGCGGTCGGCTCCGGTTGGCGCGCAGCTCGTCCCCGCTTCGGCGAGACTGTGCCCATGGCGTTCGGTCAGCAATCGGGTCCACCAGCCGGTGCGAGACAGGTGCAGGAACTCTTGACGCTCCTACACGGCGCCGGCCACAGCGACTTCCGCGACGCGCGTGGCCCGATGGGGTTCACCCAGCGCCAAGCCGCCGGCAGATTCACGAGGGACGAGGCCGCGATGTTCATCGAGCGTCTGAAGGGCGAGGAGGTCGGTGACCGCACCGCCGTCACCGCCAGCCCATCGGCGAGGTTGTCCGCCGTACAGCAGGTGATACGCGGCATGCCTGCCGAACAGCTCGCCGCGGAGCTTCGACTGCGCGGCTGGATCGTGATCGCGCCGTAGGACCGCCGTTGTTCGGGGGCACGTCGCGGCCGACACCCCGTCGGCGCTCCGGCACGGGACCCGCGGCGGAGACTCGAGCCGGCCGGTCGGCCGACGATCGATAGCGCATGGGGTGCCTGGTCAGGAAGCCGGCTTGCTCCCATATCCGAAGCTCGCGGACAGCTCATCTGAGGAGCCGAGCGTCGACGGCAGACTCGTGCAGCCAGGCGACGTACGAGCGACGTGGATGACTCGCTCATGTGGCGTTGGAGTCAAGGCGCGCCCGCTTCAGAACAGCGGTTTCGTCATCGGCGGCGTGCCGTAATCGCGAGCCGGATCCCTGGAAGCTCGACACCCGTTCCGGCCGACTCGCGTTCGCCGGGCCCGCCTTCATCGGGTGCTCGAGCGTCGCGCGCAGCGGACGACGGGGATGCCGGCGGTCGTCAGGCGGCCGGCGTCATGGAGCACCGGCGGTCTGACCATTGGTTTCCCTCTCGACGAGCGCGAGGACCTGCTCCAGGCAGAGGCTTGTCGCGCCTGTCGAGACCCGGGTCCGGACTGGGTCCCGTGGGGACCATGCGCCACAATCGCGCGCTGGGCGAGGAGACTCGTGATCGTGGCCGTCCAACTTGACCCGTCCGAGCTGCGTTCAGTGGCCGATGAGCGATCGCCTCGGACGAGGCACGTCTACCGGGCCGGTCTGTTCGTTGCCGTGGCGTCAGTCACGATCTCCATCGTGCTGATGCCGTTCGCCGTCGCCAGCCTGTTCGCAGCCCTGCGCCATCCCGTCGGCACTCGCGCCTACGACCTCATGGGTCCGGCGCCGCACGGCGAGTGGACCAAGCTCAACGTCGCCGCCGTCTCCCTCAATGAAGCCGCCCAGATGGTGACACTTCGCATCTCGGGATTCCACAACTGCCCGCGCGGATGCACGCAGGTGGAGCGCGTCCAGTTCTTCTCGGTCCATGCCGACCCGAGCGGCTCCCTCGGTGCACCGCCGTCCGCCACGGTCGATCTTCCGGCTGACTCGAGCGAGATCGACCAGCAGATCACCCTGCCGGTCGCGGGCGACCTCATCGACTACCCCTTTGACCACTACAGCCTTCTTCTCGGGACCACCTTCTCGCGGATCACGCGATCCGGCGCGGCTATTGCCTTCCATCCCTCGGCCGCCCGTGCCGGCCTGGCCTACAGCATCGACAACGACATCCCTCGGGTGTCCTTGGCCGTGCCGACGTTCTTGCATCCCGGACGGTACGACACGGCGGGGGTCGTCTACGACAGCATCACTGCGCTGCATCTCTACCGCCCCGCCTACCTCCGGATCCTCACGGTGCTGCTCACCCTGCTCATCGTGCTCGCCGCGGCCTACGGGGTGCTGTTCCGACCGTTCACGCAGATCATCCCGACCGTCGGGGCGCTGGTCCTGGGCGTGTGGGGCGTTCGCTCGCTGCTTGTCGGGACCTACCCCCCGGACTCGACGGGCGTGGATCTCGTGCTCGAAGGTGCCATCCTGCTGCTGCTGCTCGCTGTTGCGGTGCGCGCGGTGCGGTTCATGTGGCCGAAGACGCACATCGGACGAAGGGCGCGATGAACAGTCCGGTCCGCCCACTCGGGAGAGCTTCCTGGGGCGGCCTCCAGCTCGTGCTCGAAGCCCTGGGGCGATCGGAGCCACTCCAGGTCGTCGAGGCAGTTGTCGTCAGCGCTGGCTCGAGCTCCTCGGAGGACACCCGGTAGTGCGCGCCAGCTCGGAGGCGGAACCTCCTCACGCCGCCAATCTCGCACGCGCTGATGCGTACCCCCATGCCAGCGGAGTCTTGACGCGGGACCTCAGTTGGGTGTTGCGCGGGCGGGGCTGTCGTCGGGGCGGGCCGCCTGCCCCCGGCCACCCGTGATGACCCCGCCAGACGTCTCGAGGGCACGGATGACCACCCTGACGCTGTGCTCGATCCGACGGTGCCGTTCGGCGGTGGCGGGATAGCCCCCGGATTCTGCGCGCGCGATGAGAAGTTCGAGGGTTTGCTCGTGCTGGCGATGAACGGGGAGGAACCTGCCCGCCGTGACGAAGAACGAGCACGACAGGCAGTCATCGGGGCTGGGGCATTCGTCGGTCGTGGGTCGGATGCAGTAGCCGTTGGGCAGGCTGGCCCTGACCAGGCTCGAGTTCCGCTCCATCCACTCGAGCTCGGAAGTCGACGGGGTGAACTCACCGGGCGCGGCCGCGAGCGCGGGCTCGCCGTCATCGCCGGTGGTGAGCCGGGCCGCAAGGGGGTAGTCATCGAAGGCGTCCGGGCGGCGCGGGGGCCACTCGGCGTCGGACGGCGCCGTCTGACGGCAGAGGTACCTCCACCCCGCTTCAAGCAGCGGTGGGTTCCAGATCTCGTCCCGTTTGGATGCGACCTCGTTCTCGTCTGACCATAGGACCGGCTCCCCGGCGGCCATCGCCGCCAGCTGGACTCGGCATGCCTTGTCGAGCAGCACCGCGGTCATCACCCCTGAGGCGACGCTCGAACCCACCGCTACCAGCCCGTGCCGGGGCATGAGGCAGGCGGGAGCCTCGCCCAGCGCCTCTGCCAGGAAGACTCCAAGGTCTCTCGTCTTGATGAGACCGCCCGTACGCAGGAAGCGGGGTACCTCGGGGTGGGTGAACAGCACGCCTTCGTGGGACAGGGCACGCAGGGGTACCCCGAGTGAGGAGAGGGCGTTCGCGGCCGGCGAGTGCGTGTGGACGACGCACTGGACGTCCGGGCGCATCCTCATGATCTCCCCGTGGATCGGGAACTCGATGTGACGCGGGCCGCGCCCTTCGAGGACCTCGCCGTCGAAGGCCACGAGCAGCACCTCAGCGGGGCCCACCTCTTCGAAGCCGAGGCCCGAGGCCTTCATCCAAAAGCCGCGTCCGAGCGGGTCCCGCAGGGAGACATGGCCCCAGACGAGATCGCCTTGACCCGCGGCCCCGAGTGCCCGGTTGGCCCGGACAATCAGTCCGATCAACTCGTCGCTGTCGTAGCGGCCCATGATTCGCTCCTCCGGCCCAGAATAGCTTTCTGCTCGCCGGTCGGCCAGCTCCGCAGCGCGCCCTGGGCCGGAGTGCCCCCCAGGCTCGCTCGGGGCCGGAGCGGCCGAGCGGCGCTACGCGCGTCATGGCCTGAACCAGGCGCGCGGCGTCGAGCTCGCGCGCGAAGGTCTCGGGGCGCTGTCGCCCGAGCGGATCGCGCTCGCGCGCACGCCGGCGGTCGTTGTGTCGTCCGATGTGCCACGTCATTGGCAGCGATGCCGGCCCGTTCACCGACCCGGATGGGTTCGCGTGGGAGGCCGCGTGTCAATCGCCCAAAGGGACATTCTGACTCGCTGAATCGCCCCTGGAAATGACGCCGGCTTCCCGACCTCGACGAGAGTCCGCCTAGCTGTCGTTCACCAAGGGGTATCGGCTCCCGCTGTGGGTTCATACCGGAGACGACAGATCGTTCCTTCGGGCGCGGCTCATTGCACAAGGACATGAATCGGAGACGCCACGCATATCAGCTACGCGTTCAGCGGGGGCGCTCGACCGCCGCGCTGTGGCCGTGCGTTCCTGCGGGCGGGTCGGGCGGGAAGGTCGGCGTCGGCATTTGGCTCTGCGACGAGATCCGTGTCGATTTCACCGCTGTTGGTCCGTCACTTCGGTGTCAGAATCGAAACGCGATCCGAAAGGACGGCAGTTATGCGATACACGCTCCTGCTTCACTATCCCGAGCCGACCGCCGAGGAGCTCGGCCCCGAGGCCCTCGCTGAGGGAATGCGCGCGTTCCAGGCGTACGCGAAGGCGCTCGACGACGCAGGCGTGCTCGCCAGTGCCGAGGTGCTCCAGCAGTCGAACGCGACCACCACTGTCACGCTCGCTGCCGGTGAGCTGGTCGTGCAGGACGGCCCGTTCGCCGACACGAAGGAGCAGCTCGGCGGCACGTTCGTCATCGACGTCCCGGACCTCGACGCGGCGATCGAATGGGCGAGGCGGGCACCATCGGTGTCGTGGGGTCATGTCGAGATCCGACCGACCGCGACCCGATTCGTGGACGGCTCGTGGCAGGGCGCACAGCCGGTCAAGTGACCGCCCACGACTCCCGCGCGGCGGCGGCGCGTGCCGCGCGGGAGTCGTACGGCCGGCTCGTGGCGTTGCTCGCGGCGTCGACACGAGACATCGCGCGCGCCGAGGACGCCCTCGCCGACGCCTTCGAGCGGGCGCTGCGCACGTGGCCGACGACCGGCGTCCCCGAAAACCCGCAGGGGTGGCTCATGACCGTGGCCCGCAACCGCATCCGCGACGTGCTCGCCTCAGCGGCCGTGCGCACCGCGGCGCCACTGGACGACCACGTCGAGGCCACGCTCGCCGATCCCGACCCAGACGCGATCCCCGACAAGCGGCTGGAGCTGCTGTTCGCGTGCGCGCACCCGGCCATCGACCCCGCGGTGCGTACCCCGCTCATGCTCCAAGTCGTACTCGGCTTCGACGCGGATCGCATCGCTCGCGTGTTCGCGGTGCAGCCCCCCGCGATGGCACAGCGCCTGGTCCGGGCAAAGCGCCGCATCCGCGACGCCGGCATCCCGTTCCAGGTGCCGACGCGCGCGGAGCTGCCTGCTCGGCTGCCCGCCGTGCTCGAAGCCATCTACGGCGCGTATGCAATCGGCTGGCTCGACCAGCACGAGCGCATACGCGAATCGATCGCCGACGAGGCCCGGTGGCTCGCCGTGCTCACCGCGAGCCTGCTCGACACCGAGCCCGAAGCATGGGGCCTCGCCGCGCTGCTCACGCTCGCACAGTCACGGGCACCAGCACGAACGGGTACGCCGTGGCCGCCGCTCGACGAACAGGACACCGCGCTGTGGGACCGCTCGCTCATCGCCGAGGGCGAGGCGCTCCTGCGGCGCGCGCACGCACTCGGCGCGCCCCTCGGACGATTCCAGCTCGAGGGCGCGATCCAGTCCGCGCACTGCGACCGGGTCCGGACCGGGACCCTCGATCGCGCCACCATCGTCCAGCTCTACCGTGGGCTCGTCGCGATCGCACCCACCACTGGAGCGGTAGAAGCCCTGGCAGCACTCGCGGCGCAAGCTTGAGGACGCGCTCCGGGGGGATCCCTGTCGACGCATTCCGTTGGTCAGTTGGCATCCGTAAAGCGCCGCTATAGACGTTCAGAACAGGCGCGCAGAACATCACGGACCACGGAGGCTTTGCTGCGCCCGAACGGCTCGGGTCGCGGGCGCTCCGGCCCGGATGGCCACCGAACGAGTGGGTCTCGTGATGGTCAACGAGGCCGGGACCCGCGCTCGCAGAGGTGCCGATCGGTGCGGTGCGGCTCTTGGGTGGACTGGTCTGGTCGAACGTTCTGTGCGTTTACGCCCTCGTTGGTTGATGATGGATCAGACGCCGTGCAACGAGACCGGAGCGGGCAGCTGGCTCGAGAGCAATCGCAGGTCATCGATGTCGGACGTGAGCACGGTCGAAGCCATCTTGGCGGCGATGACGACGAGATGCGCGTCAACGACATCGGAAGTCCCCGCCCTACCCAGGAGCGCTCCGACCTCGTGGGCCTGGTCGGGCGAGAACGCCAGGGACTCACAGCCCCGAAGGAAGCGTCGCAGCTGCGCCTGGCGGCCTGAGCGGCTCACCTGGGCGACCACGGGTGCGGTCGTTGTCGGTAGTTCCCCGAGTTCCAAGCGGACACGATGATCGGCCCAGGTCTCGCGATCGTCCCGTGCGGCAGCGACGAGCACCGCGGCGTCATAGACGACGCTCATGCCGATCGGCTGCCCGGTGCGTGAGCAACCTCGTCTGCTATCCGGCGACGGGCGGCATCGAGCTCAGTGTCGCTGAACCCGCCGTGTTCCCGCTCCCACTCGGCGACGGCCCGCAACCCGTCGCGGACAAGGAGGGCGCGCCGAGCTGCAGTGGTCATCCACGCCGAGACGCTGACGCCTTCCTCCGCCGCCGCCGCGAGAACCTGGTCGTGCACGTCTGCGTCAACGGTAATTGCGAGTTTGGGTGATGGTCTACCGCGGGGCATGGCGATACTCTACTACCACAGTAGTATGGTTCGCAACACTGAGCGTGGGCAACGGCGCCCTCCGGGGCGAGGGCGCGCAGCGGCGCCCGTCGGTGCCGATCGGGCGCGCGGGCCTGCTATCGGCGGCCGACATCTCGTGCAGCCGATCGGCGCCCGCGTCCTGGTGTGCCGACGCGCAACTGCTACGCGCCGCCACAGGTTCCCGATCCGTCTGAGCGACTCCGCTCAGACGTGAGCGCTGCAGTTGCCGACGCCGACCTGATGTTATGCCGGGCCACTTTGGAAGGGGAGTTGCTGGCCCGTCTCGAGCAGCGTCTTCAGCCCGCTGAGGATCTCGCTCCAGCCGCCGCCAGCCCCGCTCGACTCGCTCTCGCCCCTCAGCACAGCGGCCCACATTGGCGCACCCGTCACGTCGTGGGTGACGGTGAGCTTGGTGACACCGCCTCGTGCGGGCTCGATGTCATAGGTGAGTCGGGTAAACGCCTCGGACGCCATCTCGGGCGTCATCGTCATCCGCCACGTCTGGACCAGCTTGCGAGGCGGGTCGGCCTCGATCACCTCGCCATCGCTGATGACGTCCGGACAGCCGAACGCCTTCATGCCCTCGTTCGCGTGAGCCCGAAAGGCACCCCCCGAGCGCAGCTCGTACTCCACGAGAGGCGCATAGCCGTACTGCACGGTCCACTCGGGCTTGCTGATCGCCTCCCAGATCGCTTCGGGCGTCGCCTTGATGTACACCCGGTAGATCTGGAGCGTCTCGGACGTGGTCGCCGTGGTCATTTCCGTGCCTCCAAGTTGGTCTTCAGGTAGGCGAGCGCCGAAGCGCGGTGCTCAGTGAACTTATCGATCCACCGGTCATGGATCAGCCGGATCGGGACGGGATTGAGGAAATGCAGCTTCTCCCGGCCCGACCGGCGCGTAAGGACAAGCCCTGCCTCTTCCAGCAGGCGTAGATGCTTCATGACCCCGATACGCGTCATGTCCACTTGGGATTCGAGCTCGGTCAACGTGCGACCTTCACGCTCGAAGAGGAGATCGAGCAGGAAGCGGCGCGTCGGGTCGGCAAGCGCCTTGAAAACGAGGTTGTCGTCCACACCCGATCAATTTATGTTACCATATGGTTACCTGTCAAGGGGCGCAGCGGACGCTGGAATGGCGGTTCTGCGCTCAGCGACCGCCGATGAAGCTGCTGGACTCGGAGGCTCCTAATCGGCAGAGAGTATGAGATCAGGCTGACTGCGGCGGAGATCCACCAGCTGTTTGGCGGCTCCGTCGGGTTCCCACACTCAGCGCCAGAACGTCACCTCGGGGCGCGCCCGAGGTTGCCGACTCCGCGGACGGGGAACCTGTTCTGGTCCGCAGGTCCGCAGGTCCGCAGGTCCGCCGATCGGTCAGTCGATCTGGAGGGTCGAGTCCTTCTCAGTGACCTTCCCGCGCGCCAAGGGCAGCACCCGGGTCAACGCTTTGAAGCCCGCTCCGAGGCCTGGGACCTTGGCGAAGACGCCTTGGGGGCCGCGAACCATTCGTCCCGTTCGCACGTCGTACTTGGCTCCATGCCACGGGCAGACCAGGCAGCCATCAGAGTCGATGCTCCCGCCGGCCAGGTCAGCACCGAGATGCCGGCATCTCCGGGAAACAGCGAAGTAGGCGCCGTTGTTGCCAACCGCGTATTTGCCAGCTTGGGTCACCGTGCCTTCAGGAACGTCTGAGGCGGGAAGGGAATGCGTCATGGCTGTCCTCCGTGGTGGCCCATCTCACGCTACTGCTTGAGCCAGGCGTCCTGAGCGGCGCCGAACCGTGAGCATCGAGCCACGTCGGAGCGCTCCTCGGGGGGCCAGATAGGCGCGTACGAGCGCGACCTCCGGTGGCCGTCGCTGCCGGCTACCCGACAGCGATTCGGTTCGTCGGTCACGCGCGCTGCGCCAAGCACCGAACGACGCGACAGAACGACGACCGCCACCCCGACGAGATCCGCGCAGATCGGCTTTCCTGAAGCAGCGCTCGTTGTCAAGAGAGCCCTCCCCGAAGGGGAGGACGATTTCGGTGTGTCCCTTGGCGCGTGGGGCCGGACCGACAGTGATGAGGGCGCGACAAGACCAGCTCGCGGGCCCAGCACCCGGTGTTTCGGGGGAGGACGGATGCCTCTGGCATCG
>DATKQY010000046.1:0-20216 GCA_035532475.1 Acidimicrobiales bacterium
TAGCCGCGCAGGTACAGCGCGTCGTCCTCCTCGGCGGTCACCGCGAAGCCGAGCAGGTCGACCCAGAACCACCGGGAGCGGTCGAGGTCGGTGACGGCGAGCTCGGCGTAGGCGGAGCGCACGACGTCGGGCGGGGTGAGGCTCGTTCGAGGCCGGGTTGCGGCGAGTTCGGTCATCAGTCAGCTCTCCGGCGTGCGGGAAACGGCTGCGTGCCCGGCCCGTCGGGCCGGGCACGCCCAGTTGTTCGGTCGCGCCGCCGGGCTGGGGGGAGGGGGGCGCCCGGCGGCGCGACCGGAATGGGGCGGGCGTGGGGATTAGCCCGCGTCGCCCCAAACCTCCTCGGCGGTCTCGACCACGAGGCGGAGCTTCGCCACCTGCTGTTCGTAGGTGACGGAGTTGCCCTCCACGGTCGAGGAGAAGCCGCACTGAGGCGAGATGCAGATCTGGTCGAGGTCGACGTAGCGGCTCGCCTCCTCGATCCGACGCTTCAACGCGTCCTTCGACTCGAGCTCGCCCTTCTTGCTGGTGACGATCCCGAGGACGACGTACTTGCCCTTCGGCACGAAGCGCAGCGGTTCGAAGCCGCCCGACCGCTCGTCGTCGTACTCGAGGAAGTAGCCGTCGATGTTGAGCTCGCCGAAGAGCGCCTCGGCGACGTAGTCGTAGCCGCCCTCGGCCACCCACGAGGAACGGAAGTTGCCCCGGCACAGGTGCGCGGTGACCGACATGTCCGCCGGCTTGTCCTTCAGCGCCTGGTTGATCGTGCGGATGTAGATCTCGTGCTGGTGCTCGGCGTCTGCGCCCTTCTGCGCCATCTCCTCGCGCTGCTTCGGGTCGTTCAGGTAGGCGAGGCTCGTATCGTCGAACTGGAGGTAGGTGCAGCCGATCTCACCGAGCCGACGGACCTCCTCGCCGTAGGCGGCGCCGAGGTCGTTCCAGAACTCGTCCATCGTCGCGTAGACGGCAGGGTCGATCGCCGCCTGGCCGCCGCGGTAGTGCACGAGGCTCGGCGCGGGGATGGTCAGCTTCGCTGTGCCGTTGTCGACGTTCGACTTCAAGAACTCGAAGTCCGGCCCGAAGATCGTGTGGTCCATGCCGAGCTTGCCGGTGACGCGGACCGCCGAGGGCGTGAACTCGATGGTGCCGCCCTCGTTGTGGAAGACGCTCTTCATGGGGCTGTCGACCTTGGTGACGCCGGCGATCTGGTAGATGAAGTCCATGTGCCAAGAGGTCCGCCGGAACTCGCCGTCGGTGATCGAGCGAAGCCCGATGTCCTGCTGCATCTTCACCGCGTCGCGCACGGCGGTGTCCTCGGCGGCGCGCAGCTCGTCATGGGGGATCGTGCCGTCGGCGAACTCCTGGCGCGCCTTCAAGAGCACAGGCGGTCGCAGCAGGCTGCCGACATGATCGGCCCGGAACGGCGGTGTGGTTCGTGCGGACAAGACGTCCTCCTGGGTTGTGGCGGGACGGGTTAGCCGTAGCGGTGGTACGCGGTCTTGATCTGGGTGTAGCGGAGCAGGCCCCACTTGCCGTCCTCGCCACCGAGACCGGATTCCTTGTAGCCGGCGTGGTGCGCGTGCACCGACTCGCCGAGCGTCCGGTTGACGTAGATCTCGCCGAACTGGAGCTCGTTCACGGTGCGCATCACCGTGCCATAGTCGCGGCTGAACAGGTACGCCGAAAGTCCGTAGTGCGAGTCGTTGGCGATCTGCACGGCTTCATCCATCGAGTCGACCCCGAGGATCGGCGTCACCGGCCCGAAGGTCTCCTCGGTCATCACGTGCATCTCCGGCGAGACGTCGACGAGCACCGTCGGCGCGTACCAGTAGCCACGGGTCAGCGCGGGATCGGACGGCCTGCCGCCGCCGGTGAGGACGGTCGCGCCCTGGTCGAGAGCGGTCGCGACGGCGGCGCTGGTCTTCTCGAGCTGACCCTCGCTGGCGAGAGGACCCATGTCGACCTGGCCGGCGGGGTTGCCGAGGCTCAGCGACTCGACGGCGCGGACGTAGAGCTCGGTGAACGGTTCGAGGAGGTCCCGGTGCACGAGTACCCGTTCGGCGCAGGTGCAGACCTGGCCGCTGTTGGTGTGGCGCGCGGCGACGATGGCGGGCACCGCGACGTCGAGATCCGCGTCGTCCCAGACGATTGCGGGTGCCTTGCCGCCGAGTTCCAGCGAGACCCGGGTGAGATGCTGCGCCGCCCTCGCCATGATGGACTTGCCCGTGTCACGGTGGCCCGTGAAGGAGACGAGCGAGGTGAGCTCGTCGTCGACGAGGGCCTGCCCCGTCGTCGGCCCCCCGGTCACGAGGTTGAGCACGCCGGGCGGCAGGTCGAGCTCCTCGTCGATCAGTCGGAACAGCGCGACGGTTCCGAGCGGGGAGACCTCGCTCGGCTTGACGACCACGGTGTTTCCCGTGACGAGCGCCGGAGCGATCTTGCGGCACAGCACGGCCAGCGGGAAGTTCCAGGGGCAGATCGCCGCGACGACCCCGAGTGGGGCGCGCAGCAGGTGGACGACCTCGCCGGCGGTGTCGCCGGGCAGGATCTCCCCTTCGAGCCGCCGATCCCATTCGGCGTTGTAGCGGAGCAGTCCCTCGGCGAAGCCGACCTCACCCATCGCCTGCTCGACGGGCTTGCCGACCTCTGCGACGAGCAGGGCTGCGAGCTGCTGTCGATGCCTGGCCACCAGGTCGGCGAGGGCACGCAGGTGGGTGCCGCGCACGACCGAGGGGGTGCGTTCCCAGCCGGGCTGAGCTGTCCTGGCGGCCTCGAGCGCCGCATGCGCTTCTGCCGGGGTCGCGCTCGGCACGCTCGCCAGGTGGCGCTCGTCCGCCGGGTTGAGGACGTCGATCGCGCCTCCGGACGCGCCGCGCCAGGAGCCGCCCACGTAGCACGGTGTCTCGGTGCTCGGAACGCTCACTTCCACTTCCCGGTCCGCCTTTCGGCCTCGATACTATACGAGATCATAGATGATCTGATGC
The DNA here is from genome assembly GCA_035532475.1 of Acidimicrobiales bacterium. Taxonomy (GTDB): domain Bacteria; phylum Actinomycetota; class Acidimicrobiia; order Acidimicrobiales; family Bog-793; genus DATKQY01. The sequence goes on from DATKQY010000046.1 coordinate 2,982, forward strand.
GTCCGCGCCTCCGGGTACCCGCGGCGCGCGCCGTCACCTCGGGCTCGCCCGCCGGGCGCTGACGCCGACAGTCGCGTCGCCGCTCAGCTCGGGGCCGGTACGCGCGGGCCGAGAGCGTTGGCGTCGAATGAGACGAACGGGATCTCCCCGAACCACCTGGGGAAGTGCACGGCGCCGGATTCGGCCGCGGCGCTCAGCGCAGCGCGAAGCGCCGGCAGCTCGCCATCGACCTCGTAGAGCGCGAGGTGGGTGTGCTCGACGGGGCCTGCCGCATCGACCACCACCGGCGCCAGCTTGAAGCGCCACCCGGCGAGAAAGCCGTCAGCGGTGAGGTTCTCGGCCATGTGGGTGCGGTACCAGGCCACGTACTCGTCGTCGGGCACCGCGGCAGGCGGTGCGCTGAAGAGGATGTAGAGATGCTCGGGCGTGAACGGGTCGGCGGGATTGCCGTGCGAGAAGCAGTTGAACGAGGAGAAGCGGATATCAGGGAACCACCCGGGCAGGTCCATCCGGCCCGAGTCGATCTCCTTGTCGAGCTCGGCCATGACGACGTTCGGATCACCATCGAGCTCGTATATCGAGAGGAAGCGGTGCTGTGAGGGTGGGATGGCGCCGACGGTCGTCTCCAAGCGGTAGCGCCGGGCCGCGACAAAGCCCGGCACGACGAGGATCTCGGCCAGGTGCGCGTCGTACCATCGGTTGTACTCCTCGTCCGAGATCTGCACGGGCGGCTTGCTGAACACCAAGTGCAGGTGCTCGGACATCGGGGGTCTCCTCTCGACGCTGATTGGATGCTCCTCCGGCACGGGCCACTCGGCGCCGCACTGCCGCCGGCGAGCAGATGACGGCCCGGGCTCTCCCAAAAAATCGTATATCTTCGGCTACATGATTGCACCCTCTCCCGAGAGGTCGTCCCGCTCGGGCCTGCTCCGGGCGTCCGCGGCGGGCCCTGCTGCCACCGACGCGGCATTGGGAGCCGCCTGCGGTGTCATTTACGCTCCGTATTGCATAGGAGATGCTATAGGATTAGCAAGAGTGGTCGCAGACCGGCAGCCACAGGCCGGCTCGGGCCGGAAAGGGACGGTTCAATGACGGGCTCTCGGGCGAGCGGCATGGTCGGCGGGGTGTCCGTGCCGAACGTGCCCACCCAGCTGTTCATCGGGGGAGGGTGGCGTGACGCCTCGGACGGCACGACCTTCGACGTCGTCGCGCCCGCCAGCGAGGACCACCTGGCGAGCGTCGCTTCCGCCACGGAGGCGGACGTCGACGCCGCGGTGGCCGCCGCTCGCGCCCAGTTCGACGGCGGCGCCTGGTCGCGTCTTACCGGTGCGGAGCGGGGACTGCTGCTCCACCGGCTCGCTGACCTGATCGAGCGCGACGTCGAGGTGTTCGTGACCCTTGAGGCGCTCGACGTCGGGCGCCCGGCCTTCGAGCCGCGGATGGTCGACATCCCGAACGTGATCGACGTCTTCCGCTACTTCGCGGGCTGGGCGGACAAGATCGAGGGCCGCTGGGTCGCCCCACTGCCGGCGTTCGGTCGTTTCCGCCAGGCATACACGATCCGCGAGCCACTCGGGGTGGTCGGAGCCATCACCGCCTGGAACGCTCCGACGATGATCGCCGCATGGAAGCTCGCGCCCGCGCTGGCGGCGGGCAACACTGTGGTGCTGAAGCCGGCCGAGGACGCGAGCCTGTCGACGCTGCATCTCGCGTCGTTGATCGCGGAGGCGGGCCTCCCCGGCGGCACGGTCAACGTGGTGCCCGGGCTCGGAGCAACGGCGGGAGCCGCTCTTGTGCGCCATCCCGGCGTGGACAAGGTGAGCTTCACCGGCAGCCCCGAGGTCGGCCGGGAGATCGCGGTCCGGGCCGCGGGGGACTTCCGGCGCGTGACCCTCGAGCTTGGTGGCAAGTCACCGCAGATCGTGCTCGCCGACGCCGACCTCGCGAGCGCCCTCCCGGGCATCGCGGGCGGCTTCTTCGCGAACCAGGGCGAGATCTGTGCAGCCGGCACGCGGATCCTCGCCGCCCGTGAGGTCTACGAGGGCGTCGTCGAAGGACTAGCGGAGGCGGCGCGAGCGGTTCGGCTCGGCGACCCGTTCGACGCCGCGACGACGATGGGCGCGCTCGTCAACGAGCGCCAGCTCGACCGGGTGCTCGGCTACATCGACCGCGGCAACGCGGAGGGGGCGACGCTCGTGGCGGGTGGCAACCGACCCGATCGCAAGGGCTACTTCGTCGAGCCGACGGTGTTCGCCGGGGGCGGCAACGACACGACGATCGCACGCGAGGAGATCTTCGGGCCGGTCGGCCTCGTGCTGCCCTTCGACGACATCGAGGACGCCCTGCGGCAGGCGAACGACACGCGCTACGGCCTGGCCGCCTATCTGTGGACCAACGATCTCACCCTGGCGCACCGTCTCGCAGCCCGGGTACGCGCCGGGGCGGTCTGGATCAACGGCCCCGGGGCGCCCGATGCGCGCCTGCCGTGGGGAGGGGTGAAGATGAGCGGCGTCGGCCGCGAGCTCGGCTGGGCCGGGATCGAGGCCAACACCGAGGAGAAGACCGTGACGGTCAACCTGTGACGCCAGTTCGCGACGCCCGAGGACGCGTCCGTGACCGTGCCCGCTTGACACCGAGGAGGAAGTGATGCCCGACGACGAGCTCTACGAGAAAGGGATCGCGATCCGCGAGGAGATGCTCGGGCCCGAGCACGGCCGCGCGAAGGTCGAGAGCCAGACCGACTTCACCCGCGAGTTCGAAGAGCTCGTCACTCGTTACTGCTTCGCTTCGGTGTGGGGGCGGGAAGAGCTGGCGAGGAGTGCCCGCAGCATGATCACGGTGGCGATGCTCGTCGCCCTCGGGCGGGCCCCGGAGATCCGCGTCCACGTCAAGGCCGCGATCGCCAACGGCGTCTCCAAGGAGGAGATCCGCGAGGTGCTGATGCACTCGGCCATCTACTGCGGTATCCCCGCCGCGGTCGACGGCTTCCGCAATGCCTCGGCGGTGCTGGCCGAGATGGGGCTCGAGTGAGCGTCACGATGCCCGAGCCGATCGAGGTGGGCTTCGTCGGCCTTGGCAACATGGGCTGGAGGATGGCGCACAACCTTGCCGCCGGCGGTTTCGACCTCGTTGTCCACGACGCCGACACCGATCGCCGGGATCGCTTCGCAGCCGAGCACGGGTGCTCCCGCGCCGCCTCCCCGCGGGACTTCGCCAAGGCGTCGGTCGTCCTCACAATGCTGCCGGACGGCTACGCGGTCCGCGAGGCGATGATCGAGTGGCAGGGCGGGATCGCATCGGCGCTCGCCGTTGGTGCGGTGCTCCTCGACATGAGCTCGGCGAACCCGGTCGGCACGAAGTCGCTCGCCGCCGAGCTGGCGCCACGCCAGATCGCCCTCGTGGATGCGCCGGTGTCGGGGGGCATTGTCCGCGCCGAGGCGGGGACGCTTTCGATCATGGTCGGCGGGGACGACGATGCAGCGATCGCCCGCGTCCAGCCCGTCCTCGAGTGCGTCGGGGAGCGCCTGTTCCGGACGGGACCGCTCGGCTCCGGGCACGCCATGAAGGCGCTGAACAACTTCCTCGGAGCATCCGCGTACACGACGGCCGCTGAGGCGCTCGCCATCGGCCGGCAGTTCGGTCTCGATCCCGTCACCATGCTCGACGTGATCAACACCTCGACCGGTCGGAGCTTCAACACCGAGCACGTGCTCAAGGAGGACGTCGTCACCGGCCGCTACGGGACCGGCTTCGCGCTCGGGCTGCTGACCAAGGACGTGGGCATCGCCGCGGCCCTCGCCGAGGCGGTCGGTGTCGATGCACCGGCATGCCGGCTCGTGAGTGAACGTTGGCTGGAGGCGCTCGCCGGTCTCGGCTTCGCCGCCGACCACTCCGAGGCGCACAAACAGTGGTGGCCGATCGACCTCACCGAGCGAGCGGAGGACGCCGCGGCGGCGCGGCCCTAAGACGCGTCCGGCCGGGAAGGCAGCGGCCCGTCACGGGCCGCCGCTGGCGCAGAGTCGGACGTGGGCGACAGCGACGCTCGGCGGGAGCGGTTCGAGGGATCGACCCGATCGAACGCCGGGGGAGGGGGACAGCCGGATGACGAGCCAGCGGCAGAGCGGCCAGACGAAGCAGGAGCGCGTCTACACCGCGATCCGCGAACGCATCCTGAGCGGCGCGTACGGCCCGGGGTACCGGGTCGTCATCGACGCTCTGGCGGAGGAGTTCTCCGTCTCGGCGCTCCCGGTGCGAGAGGCGATCCGTCGGCTCGAGGCCGAGGGCCTCGTCGTCTACCGGCCGAATGCCGGCGCGCAGGTGGCGCCTGCGGATCCGGGCCTGTTCGACGAGGAGATGAGCGTGCTGGCGCTGCTCGAGGGGTACGCGACGGCGCTGGCGATCCCGTCCCTCGGCAGTGCCGAGATCGACCGCCTGAAGCAGATCAACGACGACATGGCCGAGGCGATGGGTCGGCTCGACTCGCTCAGCTTCGGACGCCTCAACCAGGAGTTCCACGCCCTCATCCACGAGCGCTGCCCGAATACGGCCCTGGTCGGGCTGCTGCGCGACGTCGCGCGCCGCCTCGACGCGATCCGCCGGACGGTCTTCGTGCAGATCCCCTACCGCGGTGCCGCCTCGGTCGCGGAGCATCGCCAGCTGATCGAGCTGCTGGAGCGGCGCGCACCCGACGCGGAGGTCGAGGCCCTCGCGCGAGAGCACAAGCTGAACACCGTGCAGAGCTTCCGCCGCTGGCAGTCCGAGCAGCTCACGCCACCGGCGAGCCGGGCCGGTGTGCGCGGACGCGAGCACGACGGTCGGCCGCCGGGCTCGGCCGCCGGCTGAGGGTCGCCTCGCGGGCGCGAGCGCTCAGGGCAGCCTGACGTAGGGGCTGTCGCGGAGCAGCTCGCGCACGCGCCGCTGCGATGCCTCACTGAGCGGCGCGAGTGGCTCGCGGACGTGCCCCGAGGGCAGGAGGCCCATCCGCTCCATGATCCACTTCGCCGGGACGGGGTTCGTTTCGACGAACGCGGCGTCCACCAGAGGGTGCAGCTCGTAGTGGAGCGCCCGGGCGCGCTTGTCGTCCCCGGCGCTGAAGGCGTCGTAGAGCTCGGCGACCGGTTCTGGTGCGAAGTTGCCGACGCAGCTCAGATGACCGCGGCCGCCGAGGGTCAGCATCGGGTAGCAGAGCAGCTCGATCCCAGACAGGGCGATGAAGTCGCTGCCGCACTGGTCGAGCACGTAGGAGACGTGCTCGAAGTCCTTCGTCGTCTCCTTGATCCCGACGATGTTCTCGTGGGTCCGTCGGAGCCGGGCGACGGTTGCGGGTGCGATCTCGACCGCGGCGCGGATCGGGACGTTGTAGACGATGATGGGCACGTCCGGCAGCTCGGTCGCGAGCCGCGAATACCAGCGGAAGAGCCCCTCCTGCTGCGCACGGCCGTAGTAGGGGGTGACGACCAGCGCGGCGGAGGCGCCGAGGCGGTGCGCCTCGATCGTCAGCTCGACCGTCTCGGACATGAGTGCGGTTCCCGTGCCCGGCAGGAAGGGCACCCGGCCCGCGATCGCCTCGGCCGCGGCGCGCATCACGGCGATGCGCTCGGCGACGGTCTGAGAGGTCGGTTCACCGGTCGAGCCCCCGACCGAGATGGCGTGCGAGCCACGCTCGAGCTGCCAGTCGACGAGGCGGGGGATCGACGCCAAATCGAGCGAGCCGTCGAGGTTGAACGGCGTGACGAGAGGCGTGATCGCCCCCCGGATGGAGGTCGGGTTACCTGCGAAGGGGTTCATCTCTTGGCCTCCTTGGTCGGCAGCGGCCGCCGGCCGCATGGCCGGGTCGTCGGGCGCCACGTTATGCATCGAAGCCGCTGTGCCACGTGCCGGTCAACAGCGACGCCCCCCGGCGGCGGGTCGACCGGCGCGTACGCATCGGTCGCGAGCGCCGGGCGAGCGCCCGGCCACGATGGGGCGCGGGGACCGGGCGGTACTGTTCTCGTCGGCGCGAACGGTCCTGGCGCGCGCCGGTCGCCGCAGCGGGGTCCCGGCATCATCCCCAGATCATATACCATTTGATATGGTATTGGCTGGAGCAGCGCCCCGCGACGTGCCGCGGGCGCGATGACGGAGGAGGATGGTGGTGACAGTGGGCAACGATGGCGCGGGGATCCCCGGCCCTGACCAGGGAGGGGGCCGTCCATCGGAGGCGCCCGGTCGCCGGCAGTTCGTCAACGACCCCGCCGACCTGGTCTTCGAGGCGCTCGAAGGGCTGGAACGGAGCAGGCCCGAGCTCGTCCGCTGGAACCGTGAGCCGAGCTTCGTGGTGCGCGCCGACGCAGACTGGCCGCGGAAGGTCGGCGTGGTGTCGGGCGGAGGGTCGGGGCACGAACCGCTCCACACCGGTTTCGTGGGAGCCGGGATGCTCGACGCGGCAGTGCCCGGCTCGATCTTCGCCAGCCCGTCCGCGGCCCAGGTGCACGCGGCGACCAAGGCCGTCGACCGCGGACGCGGTGTCCTGCACATCGTGAAGAACTACACCGGCGATATCATCAACTTCGGAATCGCCGCCGAGATGGCGGCCGACGAGGGCGTGGAGATCGAGACGGTCGTGGTCGACGACGATCTCGCGACCGACATGGTGGACCGCGACGGGCCGGGCCGGCGGGGGACGGCGGCGGTCGTCGCGGTGGAGAAGATCTGCGGCGCGGCCGCCGAGGCTGGCGCAGGGCTCGCTGAGATCGCCGCGCTCGGCCGGCGGGTCGTCTCGGGTTCGCGGTCGATGGCGATCGCGCTCCATGCCCCCACCCACCCCGGCGAGCGGCGGCCGTCGTTCGAGCTCGGCGCCGACGAGATCGAGGTCGGGGTGGGCATCCACGGCGAACGTGGCACCGGGCGGCGGCCGTTCGCGCCCGCTCGCGAGCTGGCCGAGCTACTGGTGGGACCGATCGCCGAGGCGGTCGGCCTGCGCTCCGGCGAGGCCGTCATCGTGATCGTCAACGGCCTCGGCTCGACGCATCCCCTCGAGCTCTCCGTGATGTTCATGGAGGCGTCCCGGCTGCTCGAGGCCCTCGGCGTCTCAGTCGTGCGCTCGCTCGTCGGCTCCTTCGTCACCTCGCTCGACATGGCCGGCTGCTCGATCACCGTGTCGCGCGCCGACGACGAGCTGGTGGGGCTGTGGGACGCGCCCGTGCGCACCAACGCGCTCACCTGGTAGCGGTGACGAGCTCCGAGATGGCCGACACGCTCGACGCCGGCGCGGCACGCGCCTGGGTCGAGGCGTTCGCAGACGCGTTCGACCAGCGCCGTGACGAGCTCAACGAGCTCGACCGCCGTAGCGGGGACGGTGACTTCGGCACGAACCTGCACGGTGCCCTCCTCCGGACCCGGGAGAAGCTCGCTGCTGGCGATGTCGTGACGGTGCGGGACGTCTTCGGCGCGGCATCGTCGGCGTTCCTCGCAGCGGGCGGCACGAGCGGGCCGCTGTTCGGCATGTGGTTCAAGGAACTGGCACGCGCCGCCGTCGCCCCGGAGGAGATGGGCGTGGAGGCGCTCGCCACCGCGTTCAGCGCGGGAGCCCGGACGGTGCAGGCGATGGGCAAGTCGCAGGTGGGGGACAGCACGATGGTCGACGCCATGGTGCCGGCCGCGGCCGCCATCCAGCTCGCCGCCGAGGAGGGTCGCTCCCTTGCCGACGCGCTCTCCGCGGCGGCGGCCGCGGCCGCGGCCGGAGCTGAGTCGACGGTCAACCTGGTGGCGCGCCGAGGGCGCGCGAGCTATGTCGGCGAGTTGGGGCGGGGAGTGCTCGACCCAGGGGCGGCGGCCGTCGCCCTGTTCTTCGCTGTCGCGCCTCGCTCGCCCCAGGGCGGAGCATGATCGTCCGATCCGCGCTCGGCGGCCCGCGGGTCCCATGGTGCGCCCGGCCGGTCCGTGCGTGTCCGTTTGCTATCTGAAACCCTATATGATCTAGCTCGCGGCATCGCCTGAGAACGACGGTCAGGAGCCAACGGAATGGAGTACGTGCACACTGAGGAGGGTCCCGGCAATGACCCGACTCCGGCGCGCAGAGGCCTGCAGCGGCACTACATCGGCGGCGTCTTCCTCGAGAGCCAGGACGGCGGCCGGTTCGAGACGCTCAACCCGGCGAACAACGAGCCGCTGGCAGAGGTCGCCGACGGCAAGGCCGCCGACGTCGACGCCGCGGTGCGTGCCGCCAGGCGGGCGTTCGACGAGGGGCCGTGGCCGCGCCTGCGCGCCACCGAGCGCGCCGCCGCGCTGCGCCGCATCGCCGAAGCGATCCGGGAGCATGCGGAGGAGTTCATCGAGCTCGAGGTGCTCGACATCGGGATGCCGATCGCCCAGATGAAGGCGCTCGCGGCGCGCTCGGCCGACAACTTCGACTACTACGCCGGCGTCGTGACGGAGCTGCACGGCAACTCGTACCAGGTCGGCGACGAGTTCGTGAACTACACGCTGCACAAGCCGGCCGGGGTGGTCGCTGCGATCATGCCGTGGAACGCGCCGCTCATGCTCTCGACCTGGCGTATCGCACCAGCGCTCGCCGCCGGCGACACCGTGGTCCTCAAGCCGGCGGAGTGGTCACCGCTCACCGCCACGTTCTTTGCCGAGGTGCTCGCCGAGTGCGGCTTGCCCGACGGGGTGTTCAACGTCGTGCACGGCTTCGGCGAGACCGCCGGTGCGCCGTTGTCGTCGCATCCCGGTGTCAACCTGATCTGCTTCACCGGCGAAGGCTCCACGGGCTCGAAGATCGTCGCCGCCGCGGCGCCGACGCTGAAGCGCTTCTCGATGGAGCTCGGCGGCAAGTCCCCGGTGGTCGTGTTCGAGGACGCCGATCCCGAGCTGGCGGTCGACGCCGCCCTCGCTCAGATCTTCACCATGAACGGTCAGCGTTGCACCGCCGGTTCGCGCCTGCTCGTGCAGCGTCGGCTGTACGCGCAGGTCGTGGAGGCCATCGCCGCGCGCGCGTCCAAGATCCGCGTCGGCGATCCGTTCGAGCACCGGACGGAGCTCGGGCCGCTCATCCGTCCCGAGCACCACGCCCGCGTGATGTCGTACATCCAGTCCGCCAAGGATGAGGGTGCACGCATCCTCGCCGGCGGCGCCCGGCCGGCCGGCATGGAGCTCGGCAACTTCTTGGAGGCGACGGTGATCGCCGACGTGGACGAGACGATGACGGTCTTCCAGGAGGAGATCTTCGGCCCGGTCCTCGTGGCGATGCCCTTCGAGGACGAGGACGATGCGATCAGGCTCGCCAACGCCACCCCCTACGGTCTCGCGGCCTACGTCTGGACGAACGACATCAAGCGAGCGCACCGCGTGGCGGCGGCGATCGACACCGGCATGTGCTGGATCAACTCGCAGAACGTCCGTGACCTGAGAACGCCGTTCGGCGGGGTCAAGGACTCGGGGATCGGACGTGAGGGCGGGGACTACGCGTTCCAGTTCTACTGCGAGACAGCGATCGTCCACGTCGCGCTGGGCTCGCACCACATCCCGCGCCTCGGTCTCGGAGATGACACCTGACCTGCCATCCCCTTGGCACGGGTCATATCATCTAGTAAAACATATATGAAAAGGCGTTAGGGTCCGCCGCCCGGGGAGGCGGCGGCCGCGGGGGCGGGGGTGCCGAAGGTGCGCGCCCGGCACGTCGCGACGCCGGTTCGGACGGCACCAGGCCGAAGGAGCGAGGGGTGGCGGTCGAGGTCAGGTCGAGCAGGCCGGTCGGCGAGGGGGTCGGGACCGTCCGGCTCGTCGCCGTCCTCGGGCGGCGCCTGACCGTGCACGCTCGCAAGACGGTCGCGGATCCGAGCGGCCGCTGGTGCGGAGCGACCTCGCCGGCGCTCGCCGGCCCGGCCCCCGGCGTCCGCTGGCCGGCTGGAATGGGCGGGCGCTTCGAGCCCGTCATGCGGCGGTCCGGCGCGCGAAGGCCCGCCCCGCCCGTATCCCGCCGGCGGCGGGGAATCGCTCATCAACGACAGGAGACCGAACATGGCTGAGTTCATCAACACCACCCCCGCACTGGAGGCGCTCATCGATCCCGCCGCGGAGTTCAAGCTCCTCGGCTCGGGCTACCTGTTCACCGAGGGCCCCGCCTGGAACCACCGTGAGCAGTACCTGGAGTTCAGCGACATCCCGGGTGACGCCCGTTGGCGCTGGAGCGAGGCACGAGGGGTCGAGCTCGTCATGCGCCCGAACTTCAAGGGCAACGGCATGGTCTTCGAGCCCGACGGCAGCCTGCTCATCTGCGAGCAGGTCACGAGCATGCTCGTGCGCGTGAAGCCGAACGGCGACCGGCAGGTCGCGGCGTACCACTACAAGGGGAAGTACCTGAACAGCCCGAACGACGTCGTGACGCGTTCGGACGGGAGCATCTACTTCACCGACCCGAACTACGGACGCTGGCCCGTCGCGGTCGGCGTCGGGCGCGACTGCGAGCTCGACTTCCAGGGCGTCTTCCGGGTGCCGCCGGGTGGCGGCGACTGCGAGCTCGTCGTCGACGAGCGCGAGTTCGAGCAGCCGAACGGCTTGTGCTTCTCGCCGGACGAAAGCGTCCTGTACGTCAACGACAAGACGGACGTGAAGGCATTTGACGTGGCGCCCGACGGCAGCCTGTCCAACGTCCGGCAGTTCCACGCCGACATGGGCAGCCAGGGTGGACCGGCCTCGGGCAACCCCGACGGGATGAAGTGCGACGAGCTCGGCAACCTCTGGTGCACCGCTCGTCACGGCATCTGGGTGCTCGACCCGTCCGGCGAGCTGATCGGCATCCTCCGCACCCCCGAAGTGGCGGGCAACCTCGTCTGGGGCGGCCCGGACCTCCGGTCACTGTTCGTGCCGACGACGACGACGCTGCACGTCATCGAGACGAAGGTGGCCTCCGCGCCACTGCCCTGCCACTGAGCGGCCGAGGTCGACAACGATGACGAGCCGAGAGAGCACCGAGGCACGCCTCCAGCGGCTGGAGGACCTCGAGGAGATCCGCCAGCTGTTCATCGAGTACAAGCGCGCGCTCGACGGAAAGGATTTCGCGGCCTACGCGTCGCTCTTCGCCACCGACGGCGAGTTCGTCGCCGGTGAGCTGCACGCGAAGGGGCGTGCCGAGATCCAGGCGATGGTCGAGGGCATGCTCGGCAACCTGCTCGGCGACGAGCGGGGCAACGACTTCCACCTCGTGATCAACCCCTCGGTGCGCCTCGACGGCGATCGTGCGACTGCGGAGGTCACGTGGGCCTACGTGGTGCGGGGCGGCGGCGATCAGCCGGTCCTCTCCAAGCTCGGCCACTACGACGACGAGCTCATCCGCGAAGACGGCCGTTGGAGGTTCCTTCGCAGGTCCGCACCGACCGACATCCCGGCCATCTGACGGGGCCTCCCCGCTGCCGCGACTGCGACGCGAGCGGTCGCCGGTGTCAGCCGGCCGGGGTCTCGATCCCGGACAGGTGCCGACCCGCGAGGTAGCCGAAGGTGAGCGCGGGGCCGAGCGTGGCGCCGCCCGAGGGATAGCCGGGACCGAACACCGAGGCGGCCGTGTTCCCCGCCGCGTAGAGCCCGGGGACGGGCGCGCCCGCGCTCGACAGCACTTGAGCGTGCCCGTCGATGCGAAGGCCTCCTGCCGTGCCGAGCGCCCCATCGTAGATGGCGACGGCGAAGTAGGGGGGGCGTGCGATCGGTGCTAGGGCACGCTCGGGGCTCGGACCTCCTGCCGTGAACCCTTCGAACCACAGCGTGCCGCGACCGAAGTCGGGATCGCTGCCCTTCGCCACGTGGCCGTTGAACCGCCGCACCTCCTCGCCGAGGCCTACGGGGTCGACGCCGATCATCTCCGCAAGGGCGGTCATCGTCGGGGCCTCGTGGACCCAGCCGGGGGTCGGAGCCCCCGGGCGAAGGTCGCCGAGCTCCATCCGCTCCCGAGCGTCCTGGTCGAAGATCGCCCATATCGGCGGCGCGTTCGGGTACGAGCGTGTGACCGGATCGAACGTCCGATGGACGAGCGCGAAGTCCATGTAGGAGACACCCTCGTTCGTGAAGCGACGACCGTGGCGGTTGACGGTGATGCAGCCCGGGAAGTTCCGCGGCGTCGCAACAGAGTGCAAGGGTTTTCCCTCGTAGGTCGACCGCTCGTCCCACGTGACCGGGAACGCCCATGCCGTCGTCATGTTCGCGAGGGCGGCGCCCGCCCGCATCCCCATGACGAGGCCGTCGCCGACGGCCGTCGGTGGGCTGGCGGGCTTCAGCTCGGGAATCCCGAGGAAAGTGCGCACGAGGTCCCGGTTCCACTCGAAACCGCCTGCCGCCAGCACGACGCCGCGTGACGCCGAGAGGGCGACCTGTCGGCCGTCCTCGTTGGCGACGACGCCGGTCACCCGGTCACCGTCGAGCACGAGCCGGAGGGCCGATGTCTCGGTCCGGACCTGAACGTCCCTGTCGAGCGCGCCACGGAGCAACGCGGCGACCAGCCCGCCGCCGAGGGTGCGGATGCCGCGGCGCTCGCGCTCCGCCGCCACCGCCAGCGCGGCGGCGCTCAACCCGACGGCCCCCGCACCACCGCCGCGGTCCGTCTCGCTATCGCCGCCCCCGGTCAGCTCGTCGAGCGTCAGCCGCGGATAGTGGGGACCGCGCCGGATCCGCTGGTCCCAGTGACCGAGCGACTCGAGCGACCCGTACGGCTGTGGGTCGAGCGTGCGTCCGGCGAGCTTGGCGCCCGGCAGCTCCTGGTGGTAGTCGCTGAAGACCCGCGAGGCCGAAAAGCGCACGGGCGTGCGGGTCTCGAGGAAGTCGAGCGTCTCGGGCGAGCGGTCGACGTAGACCTCCAGCAGCTCGGGGCTCGGCTCGCGGCCCTTGCAGCTGGCGCGGGCGTAGGCGAGCGCCTCCTCCCGCGAGTCCTCGATGCCGACGTCGTGCATGTGGCGGTTCATCGGCACCCATACACCTCCGCCAGAGAAGGCGGTCGCTCCGCCGACGTAGGGGCTCTTCTCGATCACCTCGACCCGGCAGCCGCCCTCGGCGGCGGCGATCGCCGCTGACAAGGCGGCCGCACCCGAGCCGACCACCACCACGTCGGCCACGCGGTCCCACGAGCTGTGCGCCACCTCGTCCCTCCTCTTAGGAGCCCGGCCTGCGGCCCGTGGACCTCCGGAAGTTCGGGTCCACCGAGTCGTCACCGGGGTTGGTCCCCGCGATCGCCTCCTCGGTCCGGGCGCGCATCGCCGGTGCGTACTGCTCGGGATGCGTGAGGATCCAGAATCGGCGGGCCTCCAGCGAGTCGAACACCTTGGTCGCCACCTCCTCCGGCTGCATCATCTCGTCCAGTCGGGGATACTCGCCGTCCGGCACCGCCGGCGCCGGGCCGAGGCGCGCCGGCCAGTGCCGGGCGGAACGCAGGATGTCGGTCACGATGGCGCCCGGGCAGAGCACCGAGACGCCGACGTCCGACCCCGCGTCTTGCAGCTCGCGGTGCAGCGTCTCGGTGAGTGCCACGACGGCGTGCTTGGAGGCGACGTAGCTCGAGGTGTTCTGCACCGTCACCAGGCCGTCCACCGACGACGTGTTCACGACGTGCCCGGCGTTGCGCTCGACCATGCCGGGAAGGAACGCGTGCATGCCGTGGACGACGCCCCACAGGTTCACACCGAGGATGAACTCCCACTGGGCGACGGTGCTCTGCATGAACGGTGCGGCCACGAACACCCCGGCGTTGTTGACCAGCAGCCAGGTCGGCCCGACCTCCTCCTGCACGCGCTCGGCCAGATGCATCACCGACGAACGCTCCGAGACGTCAACCTCCATGGCGTGGGCCTCCATGCCCTTTGCTGTGAGCGCGTCGCGGGCGCTCGCCAACCTCTCGGTGTCGAGATCAGCGAGGACGACCGTCATGCCCTCGGCGCCCGCCCGTTCGGCGATGGCGAAGCCGATCCCGCTCGCCGCTCCGGTGACGACGGCGACCTTGCCCCCGTGGTCAGACATCGGAGCTCCCCGGCGCCGTAGGTTGCCGTGACGCCCCGATAGAGCGTCCATTCGAACTGCGTCTCATCTCTTCTCCCTGGTCGATACCTGAAGGGTCCCGTGATCGGCCGTGTTCGCCACATCGCGCCGGAGACGAGCCGAACCGTCTGCCGCCCGCAGCGGCGTGCCTCGTCCGCGGTGGTGAGCATCGATGCCGGCGCGCGGCCTTTCGAGCGCAATAATCACGGGGTCATCTATTCGAATATGTCCGTCGTCCCTTCCCGCCGCTGGAATCTCCATCCATCCGGCTTCCGTACGAGGATGTCGTGGTAATGACCGACCTTCTGCATCGACGGGGTACCGTCGTCCGCGCGGACGATGTAGATCCACGTGACATCGGCGACGGCTCGGTCGCCATGAACCTCCACGATCTCGTTCGCGACGAGGTGAAGGTCATCGCCTTTCTTTGTGCGAAGATGAGTGCCGACCATCCCCTCGACCATTGAACGAATTGCCTCGGGACCCGTCCCGCCACCGTCGCTGCCCGTGAACTCCGCGTCGGCAGCAAATAGTTGTGAGTACGAGACGAAGTCCTTGCCGTCGAGGAAGCGTCGGTAGTCACGAAATAGCCGTGCGATCGCCTGGAGATCCTCGAGGCGTTGCACCCGCTCCTCCAAGGTCAACTGTTCGGTGGTCATGAGCCTCCCTCTGCTTCCCGCGGGCCTATGGTCTCGCACGCGACGCTTCCCGCCGGCGGAGCCTGCTGGCGCTCCTCCACCGCGGGGGAGGCCGACGGAGTGTCGTTCGTCCCCGTGGTGCCCAGGTCGTCGACACCCATGATGCTACCTGCTTTGTGGCCGGAAATCCCGGGGTCCGTCGAGATCCCGTGTCGTGCCGGACGGGTCACCTCGCTGGAGGTGCCGAGTCGTGGGCCCGGAGCGGCTCCGTCCGACGTTGCCGCTCCGCCGGGCACGCCCGGATCGGGTGGCGCCGGCGCTGGTCCTTCGCGCCGCGTCCGCCGAACGCGGACAACGATCCCGGCTGGGCTGTGTGCTGCCCCGGAGATCCGATGCAACGTGGCCTCATCGTCCTGCCAGAGATCACCCAGCCATGAGCCATGGCAGCGCGTCTCGGCATCGCTGCATCGCCTGCCTGAGAAGAGCGGTCATTGCGCTGCTACCCGCGCTGAGATGGGTTCAGATGGGAGTCCTGTAGGGCTGTGCTCCGTGCGCGTCATTGCGAGCGCTCGGAGGCGTGGGCGGTCCGGCTGTAGCGGGCTCGTGATCGGGCGACAAAGGAGCGAGTGAAGTACGATTGGATGGCGCATCATTCCACCCAAGTCACCTCGCAAGTTCGCGTTGATTGCGCGCGACATGCGGGCAGGAGCAGCCAGCGGTGCGTGGTTCATCTGGAGCGGCACACCGATGTCGGCGTGGGACCGTGCCTGGACCCGATGCTGGTGGATCGGCCGACAGCGAACATCGGCGGTCGGCCGAAGCGAATTGGAGGTCCGTAGTCCTGAAGTGCCGGCTCGCCGGTCAGAGAGGAGCAGCAGATGTTCAAGGTCGTGTCGGTGACGAGGTTCCGCAAAGGGCTGGAGCGAGAAGAGGCCCACCGACTGTGGCACGCGCACGGTCGGCTTGCGCTGGCGACGCCCGGCCTCGTCCGCTACGTGCAGAACCACTGGCAGCAGGAGGCCGATCCGCGATTCGTCCTCGGCACGTTCGGCGACGGCTCACCGGCCTTTGACGGGCACGCTGAGCTGTGGTTCCGGGATCGCCAGGCGTTCGAGTCGGCGATGGAGACGGACGAGTGGGCCGCGACGATCGAGGACGGTCCGCGCGTCTTCGACGGCGAGTCAATGGTCTCGGGCGTGGTGGACGAGTACCTGATGCGCTGGGACGCCCTGCCGGACGGTCGCTTCTACTCGGTGACCGACGACGCGCCGAACGGCTGAGTGGAGCGGGGGCGGGCGGGTCGCCGATCGGCTAGCCAATCACCACCCGCTGGGTGAGCGCCCCGCACCACATTCTCGCCATGTCGAAGATCTGGTGGCGATCTTCGTGCAAACGCCGCCAGTGCGGCGTGGCGAGCGCGTCGATGAAGCCCTGCTCGTCGGCGAACCAGCACTCCGAGAAGCCGTCGAAGTCCGGTACGTTCTCGCCCGCCCCGGTGACGAGGGCACCGACCACGTGGTTCTGGACGTAGCGGTCGATGCCGGCGTCTCGCACGATCGGGCCGTGCACGTGCTCCCAGTAGCGGTGGCCCTCCTCCTTCGTCAGCTCCGGCTTGAACCGGGTGATCCACACGACCTTGTAGGGTCCTGGCTCGCCCTCGACGATGACCCGCTCCTCGACCGCTGCGCTCATCGTCTCTTGCCACGGCACGTCGAAGAGGTCGTCGGCATCGGCCATCAGCGCCCGCCACGCGGGCGTCGCGCTCGCTCGGACGAAGGCGTCGCGGTCGGGGAACCAGAAGGAGGAGTAGCCGTCGAAGGAGGTCTGGGCGTCCTCCGAGTACACGCCCTCGGGATCGGCCTCATGGGGCAGCGGCCCGATGACTTCGCTCTGGGTGTAGCGCGCGAGACCCGGAACGGCGCGGGCGAGTGCGGCGTGCCCGCCGGCCCAGCGCTGACGCGACCCGAGCTTGTCGTTAGCGTCCGCGAATCTCGCGACCGCCGCAATCTTGTACATCCGAGCTCCTACCGGCCCCTCAGCGAGCTCGTGCCCGGGTGCGAGTCGCCGGAGGCGGCAGCGGCCTCACGACGTGCTGCTCGACGGGATGTGACGGCGCGCCTCGCGGCGGAGGAACAGCCACCGGCCGCTCGCCTTGGTCAAGACGTCGTCGTAGTAGCCGAGGGTCGGCAGCAGCGGCGTGTCACCCTCGCCCCGGACGAGGTGCACCCAGAAGGTGTACGCCGTCGCTCGGTCGCCGTCCACGTCGATGACCGGATCCGTGTTGAGGTGGAACAGGGTCCGCCCCGGTGCCGGAGGGTTCTCCTCGAGGTGCTCCTGCATCATCGTGAGGATCGCCGCGGGTCCGGTCGCCTCCCCGATGCTGCCCGCCCATGTGCCGTTCTCGGCGAAGAGCTCCGAGTACGAACGGAGGTCCCGCTCGTCCAGGGTGCGGCGGTAGTCCTGAATCAGGCGCCGGATCTGCTCACGGTCCTCGAGAACCGTGACCCGTGCCCGCAACTCCTCAAGCTCTGTCGCCATCGCTTCGTCTGCCCTTTCGGCCGTGATGTGGTCGTCGTCGGTGGGCGGCGGCGCGGCGCCGCCCACC
>DATKQY010000047.1:0-6428 GCA_035532475.1 Acidimicrobiales bacterium
GAACCGCAGGGCAGTGGAGCGCCGATGGGCGGCGACGCGCGCTCAGGCGCCAGGCGATCGCGCTCCGATGCTCCGGCCGGTTATCCAGCGCAACGTCACACCCAAATGTGAAGATGAGGGAGGTCCAAACGTGAAGACCTCGGAGTGGGCGCTGAGGGACTCGAACCCCCGACCTGCTCGTTGTAAGCGAGCTGCTCTGACCATCTGAGCTAAGCGCCCGGAGCGAGCGCCAATCTTCGCGCCGCCACGAGGGGGCGGGCGACGCCGGCCCGTTTCAGCGCCGCGAAGAGGATGATGCTCTGGGTCGGCGGCTCCTTCGCCTCTGCGGCCGCCGACCTCCCGCGACCCTCTGTGTGACCACCGGCGCGGGTGAGCCCGGTCCCGGAGTGGGCCCCCGGTCGCACCCGTAGACTTGACGTGCGCCGACATCCCGACGGAACGGCGCGTGGGATCACTCCACGCGACCTGCCCGGTCGACCACGTAGGCACGCCGACCGCGAACGAAGGAGCCGCCAGCGCCATGCCCCCACGCCGCGCCACGCCGCACATCCTCGCCGTCGCCCGGGGCGACGAACCGGCCGACCTGCTGATCACGGGTGGCTCGGTGTTCGTGCCCGGCACCCGGGAGTGGGTGAGCACCGATCTCGCGATCGTGGACGGGGTCGTCGCCGGGTGGGGCCGGCGCGAGGCTCGCGAGGAGATCGACGTCGACGGGGCAGCCCTCACCCCTGCATTCGTCGACGCCCACATGCACCTGGAATCGACGAAGATGTGGGTCGACGAGTTCGTGCGTGCCGTGCTGCCCCACGGCACGACGGCGGTGGCCGCCGATCCGCACGAGATCGCCAACGTCTTCGGGGTTCCCGGCGTCGCAGCCCTGAGCGCGGCGGCTCAGCGGCTGCCCTTCACGTTCGGGATCTGCGGGTCGAGCTGCGTGCCGGCATCGCCCTTCGAAAGCCCCGGCGCAGAGATCCACCCGGCCGAGCTCCGCGAGCTCCTGGCGCAGCCGGGCGCGATCGGCGTCGCCGAGGTGATGAACTTCCCCGGCGTGGTCGCCGGCGACCCAGAGCTGCTCGCCAAGATCGCCGCCGCGGGCACCCGGCGTGTCGACGGCCACGCACCCGGGCTCTCGGGCCCGATGCTCGACGCGTACCTGGCTGCAGGCGTCGAGTCGGACCACGAGTGCACCGAGCTTGAAGAGGCCGAGGAGAAGCGCAGGAAGGGCATGTGGATCTTCATCCGTCAGGGCTCCGCGAGCCGAAACCTCCGGAGCCTGATCGCGACGGTCCTCAGGCACGGCACCGAGCGGGTCGCCCTCTGCAGCGACGACCGCGAGCCCGACACCATCTTGACCGACGGCCACATGGACGACTGCGTCCGTCTCGCGGTCGCGTGCGGCGTGCGGGTTGAGGACGCGCTCGTGCTCGCGACCTCCAACCCGGCCGACTACCACCACTTCGACCACCTCGGCTGGCTCGCCCCCGGCTACCAGGCCGACATCCTCTGCTTCGACTCGCTGACCGAGCTGCGGCCGGCGCGCGTCTGGCAGGCGGGCAGCCTCGTGGCGGCGGCCGGTTCGATCGTGCCAGGGGCCGTCCCGGACTCACCCGCCCCGCAGTGGATGCATCACTCCGTCCACCTGCCGACCCCGCCCGGCCCAGCGAGGCTCGACCTCGCCCCGCCGCTCGGGGGCATCGCGCGCGTCATCGGCATCGCCCCCGACACGCTCACCACGCGACACCTCATCCTCGACGTGGCCGACCCCGCCAACGCGCTCGCCCGGATCGCGGTCGTCGAGCGCCACCGGGAGACCGGCCGGGTCGGCCTCGGCTACGTCCAGGGATTCGGGCTGAAACGGGGGGCGATCGCCTCCACCGTCGCCCACGACGCCCACAACTGCATGGTCGTCGGCGCGCTCGACGACTCGGGCCCGACCGAGATGGCGGCAGCCTTGGCGCGCCTCGTGGAGCTCGGCGGCGGCCAAGTCGCCGTGCTCGACGGCCAGGTCCTCGCCGAGATCGCCCTGCCAATCGGGGGCTTGATGAGCGATCGCGGCGCCGACGAGATCGCCTCGAAGGTCGACCACCTCGCGAACATGGTTGCCGAGCACCTCGGGATCGAGATCGCCGCGCCGTTCATGCAGCTCAGCTTCCTCGGGCTCTCCGTGATCCCCGAGCTGCGGATCACGGACCGTGGCCTCGTCGACGTCGAGCGCTTCGCGCTGACGGAGCTGTCACCGTCCTGAATCGGTGCTCGCCCGGGCGCGACCGCGAGCGGGCGCCGGCTCCTCACGACGAGGCGATCGCGAAGACCCCGACGCTGCTGCCGCACGCCTGGAATGTCGCCGGCACCGAGAGCGACTCGGAGCTTGTCGGAGGTGTGACCTCGACTGAGGCGACGTCCTGGCACCCGATCCCGTTGACGGGCACGTTGGCGACCGACAGCACCAGGTCGGCGCTGCCCCCGGGGGCGAGCGTCACGAGGGCCGGAGCGGGCCCGGTGTCTGTCGCCGTGAGATCGAGCTTCGGTCCCGCCCCCGCGCCCGAAGCGCCCGAAGCGCCGAAGAGCGTGACGCCCGGGTAGCCCTCGAGCGTGCACGTCGCCGGGCCGGAGTTCGTGATGGTGAAGCTGAGGTGGGTGGTGCCCGCCGAGGTGCTCCCGCCGGTCTCGGCCACCTGCAGGACCCCGGTCGAGCAGGTCGGTGTGGCCGCGACCGTGCTCGACGTCGAGGTGGACGTGGACGAAGAGGTGCTGGACGGCGCGGTGCTGGAGCTGGTCGGGCTCGAGCTGGAGCTCGGCGGGGAGGTGGAGCTCGAGGTGGAGCCGTTGCCGCCGGAAGAGGAGCACGCGGCGAGCAGGAGCCCCGCGAGCAGCGCCGCCGCCAGGGTGCCCGAGGACGCGAACAGACGCCGACGGAACGCGTGAGAGGCCATGGGGACTGTCTACCGGCTAGGGGAACAGTCCGCGTAGTCGCGTCGCCTCGGCCACCCGCTCCATGCCGAGCGCGACCGCGGCGCGCCGGAGCGGCACCTTGAGCGTCTGCGCCTGCTCCCAGGTGGACCGGAACGCCCGGTCCATCGTCAGGCGAAGGCGCTGGGCCACGAGCTCGGGCTCCCACGCGTAGCCCTGGCGGGACTGCGCCCACTCGAAGTAGGAGGCGGTCACGCCACCCGCGTTGGCGAGCACGTCGGGCACGACCACGATCCCGCGTTGCTCGAGCACCGGGTCCGCCTCGGGCCGGGTCGGTCCGTTGGCCGCCTCGACGACGATCTTCGCGCCGAGCCGCTCCGCGAGCTCGGCGGTGATGACGCCGTCGAGGGCGGCGGGGATGGCGAGCTCGCACTCGATGGTGAACAGGCTGCCCGGGTCGATCGGGTCCGCCTGGGGGAAGCCGGCGACCGTGCCGGCCCCGGCCACGTGGTCGGCGAGTGCCGCAGGGTCGAGGCCGGCGGGGTTGTGCACGGCGCCGGCGACGTCGGCCACGGCGACCACCCGCATGCCGAGCGAGGTGAGGAGGAACACGAGCGGCGCCCCGACCTTGCCGTAGCCCTGGATCACCGCCCGTGCCCCGGCGAGGTCGAAGCCGAGCTCGGCGAAGGTCGCCTGGGCACAGAGCGTCACGCCCGTCGCGGTGGCGCCGACGTGGCCGTGCGAGCCCCCGATGGCGAGCGGCTTGCCGGTCACGACGCCAGGCGTCCCCTCGCCGCGCAGCATCGAGACCGTGTCCATGACCCACGCCATCACGCGTGAGTCGGTGTTGACGTCCGGAGCCGGGATGTCGCGGTCCGGCCCGAGCATCTGGCCGACGGCGAAGGCCCAGCGGCGCGTGAGCCGCTCGAGCTCGGGCGTCGACAGCGTCGCCGGGTCCACCACGACCCCGCCCTTCGCCCCGCCGAAGGGGATGTCGACGACGGCGCACTTGATGGTCATGTCGGCTGCGAGGGCCATCACCTCGTGGGCGTCGACGGCCGGGTGGAACCGGATGCCGCCCTTGCCCGGACCGCGGCTCGTGTCGTGGTGCACGCGCCAGCCGGTGAACACCCGGACGCGCCCGTCGTCGAGGCGCACGGGCATCGCCACCTCGAGGACCTTCTCGGGGGCGGTGATGATGTCCCGCAGGCCCTCGTCGAGGCCGATCAGCGCGGCGCCGTCACGGATCCGACCGACGATCGCCTCCCAGGGGTCGAAGGCCCGCTCGACGCCCGCGTCGGCGTTCAGCGCGAGACACTCCCCGTACTGGCACCTTGGAGGGCCCGATGGCCGGACAGGTTCTCCTCGTGCGCCGCCGAGGCGATCAGCGGCGAGCTCGACAGGACGAACAGGGACGCGAACATCACGCAGAGCGACACGGCCTCAGCCGTGCCGAGACCGCCCGAATGGCGGAGATGGTCGCCGAAGAGCCAGACGCCCATCACGATGCTCGCCAGCGGGTTCACGATGAGCAGGGACGACTGCGAGGCCGCCACGGGGCCGGCGTCCAGCGCGTGTTGGCTGATGACAAGTCCGGCGAGGCCGCTCACGGCCACGCCGTAGGCCTGCCAGTGGGTGAGCACGAACACCGGGCCCTTCGACCACTCGTCGGCGGCCGTCTTGATGAACGCGGCCGTGAGGGCGAAGGTGATGCCGCCGGCCACCCCGAAGCAGGCGGCACGCCACGAGCGCGGCCCGCGCTGCGCGCTCGCGGTGGAGAGGACAACGGCGCCGACGCACGCCGCGAGCAGGAGCACCCAGTCGGTCCGCGTGGGGCGGAGCTGGCCGCCGCCCGGCGAGCTGAGGGCGAGGAACGCGCCGAGCCCGGTCGCGGTGCCGGTTGCTCCGAGCCATTCCCGCCAGCCGAGCGAACGGTGGAACCACAGTCCGAGTATCGCGAGCAGGAAGAGCAGCTCGGTCACCATGATCGGCTGCACGGTGGACAGATCGCCGAGCGAGAGCGCGACGGCAAGCAACAAGAAGCTCGCCGTGGTGAGCGCGAGACCCGCGAACCAGATCGGCCGGCGGATCACCTTTGCCATCAAGGCGCGGCGCCGACCGTCCGCGGGCGCCGCCTCCTCGACGCCGATGCGCTGGAGGACGGTTGCGAGTGCGTTCGCTCCCGCGGCGAGCAGGGCGAGCACGATGGCCATCGGCACCGTTATAGCCGAGCGGCCCCCGTGTCGCCGCGTCGGGCGCTCACCCGCCTGCTGGCACCTCCTCGGCGAACGTCCACCTCCGACGGTGCAACGGCGTCATCCCGCGCTCGGCCACGGCGCGGCGGTGCTCGGGCGTCGCATAGCCCTTGTTGCGCTCGAACCGGTACTCGGGATAGTCCCCGGAGTGGCCGATCATCATCCGGTCCCGCGTCACCTTGGCCAGCACCGACGCCGCCGCGACGACGACCGACGTCCGGTCGGCGCCGACGGCGGGACGGGCCCCGGGGTGGCCGGTGTAGTCCCAGAGGCCGTCCACGATGATGGCGTCCGGCTCCTCGCCGATCTTCGCCAACGCGCGTGTTGCCGCCAGCGCCTGCGCACGCGTCATGCCGAGCGCGTCGCACTCCTCCGAGGTCGCCTCGCCGACCGCCCAAGCGGGGCACCAGGCGCCGAGCGGCTCGAAGAGGCGCTCGCGAGCCGCCTCGACGAGCAGCTTGGAGTCGCGCACCCCCCGGGGCGCGCCGCGCAGCTCGCCCGGGGTGATCACCACGACCCCGACGCACACCGGCCCGGCCCAGGCGCCGCGGCCGACCTCGTCGAGCCCGGCGACCCGGCGGGCGCCCTCCGCGAACAGCGCCCGCTCGGCGACGAAGGTCGGTGCCTTCGAGGCGCCCCCGCGGCCGGCGACGGGGCTCATGGCTGCTTGCCGGGAGACTCGAGCCGCCGGACAGCGTCGGCCGTGTCGTCGTCGGGATCGGATGCGAGGAACGCGTCCAGGATCTCGGCGCCGACGACCGGCGAGAGCAGGCGGAGCCCGAGCGCGAGGACGTTGGCGTCGTTCCAGCGGCGCGCGCCCGCAGCCGTCGCCGCGTCGGTGCACAGCGCGGCCCGGACGCCCGGCACCTTGTTGGCGGCGATCGCCACCCCGGTGCCCGTGTAGCAGCACGCGACGCCCCGGTCGGCGCCGCAGCCGGCGACGGCCCGAGCAACGAGCTGGCCCACCTCGGGCCACTCGGCACCGATGCCGACCCTCCTCACCTCGTGACCGAGCGCCACGAGATGCGCGACGAGCGAGTCGACGACCGCCGTCTCCTCGTCACTGCCGAGCGCGATCCGCATCACGGCAAGGCTAATTACCGGCGGCGGCTGCGTGTGGCACCGTTACCTGAACCGTTACTAAACGTCACCGCGGTCAGGCAGCCTCGTCCTGCGACGAGGCGGTGACGGTCTTGCCCGCTCGAGCGGTGCCGTCTTCGCGCTTCACCGGAGGCTTCGACCGAGATCGGAGATGCCCTCCTC
>DATKQY010000048.1:0-103745 GCA_035532475.1 Acidimicrobiales bacterium
CTGCCGGTCGACGAAGATCACGTCGTCCACGAGCGTCGTGTCGCCGGTCGCGCTC
Source organism: Acidimicrobiales bacterium (assembly GCA_035532475.1). Lineage (GTDB taxonomy): Bacteria > Actinomycetota > Acidimicrobiia > Acidimicrobiales > Bog-793 > DATKQY01. The sequence continues at coordinate 56 of DATKQY010000048.1, forward strand.
CTCCTCGCCCCGGCGTGGAGGCGGCGGCCTGAGCCGTTGCGTGACGGCTCGCACCGGGGCGCCGAGGCGCAGCCCGGACGAGCACCGGGCTCCCGGCGCGCCAGGCGCGACATGCCGGGGGTCGCGAGCGCCTCGCCGGCGGCCTCCGGTCGAGCGCCCGTCAGGCGGCGAGGTCGCCCGGCAGGAGCTGCTCGGTGATCAGGCGGGCGAATCGCTCCGGGCGGCCGTCGACGAAGCGCCGGCAGAGCGGCAGACCCTCGACGTAGCAGGAGACGTACGAGCGCCACGTCGGGTCCATCAGGAACTCGACCGACTTGGCGGCCCGTTCCCGTGGCAGCAGCGCCAGCCGGGCGACCTCCTCGACGACGGCCTCCGGGTCCGCGCCGTCCTCGTGGAGGGCGAAGGCGGCGTTCGCGCGGACCGCCGAGAGCGCCTCGCCGGCGGCCGAGACGACCGCGACCGCGTCGGCGTCGTAGGGGATGTGGAGCGGGCGGAAGTGCTCGGCGGCGAACGGCTCCGGTCGCCGGCCGACCACCACCTCGAGTCCGAGGTCGGCCAGGCCCTCGGCGAGGAGGCACTGCGGCGTTCCGACGAGGAAGATCGACTCCTCCCACCAGCGCCTCCGGCGCACGAGGCCGACCTCCTTGCGGGTGTGCTCGGTGTGGTGGCCCGGGTAGGCCTCGTGGGCGACCAGGTGGGCGAGCGAGGTCGAGAGCACGGGCAGGTCGACGTTGACCGCGACGCGCGAGCGGAGTCCGCCGAGGTAGTAGTTGAAGCCGCTCCACGGCCGGTTCGTGACCAGCTCGAAGTCGACCCGCTCACCGTCGGGCAGCCCGAAGAGCCGCCCCGTCCGCTCGCGCAGGTCCTCGGCGAGCGAGCGGATCGCCGGCTCGAGCCGTTCCGGCGGCACGGCCTGTGCCTCCCGCCAGGCGATCAGCCGCCCGGCGAGCGGGCCGGAGCCCGGCACGACCTCCTCGAGCGCACGGTGCGCCGCGAGGATCTCCTCCTCGGGCACCCTCGCCGGGCGCACGCCGTAGCAGGCCTCCACCTCGTCGGCGTAGCCGACGTGCTCGCCGGCGAGGATCCGGGCGGAGGTCAGCACCCCGACGACCTGGGCGCGGATCCAGCGGCGGCGCAGGGCGGCCTCGGACGAGGTCCCCTCCACCGCCTCGGGCGCGGCCCCGCGCGCGCCGGCGGGGTCCCCGAGGGGCTCACCGGCGTCGATCGCGACGAGCAGCGAACGGGCCTCGGCGACGAGGCGCTCTGGAGGCACCGCCGGGGCGGCGGCCACGCGTTCGGCGAGCGCCGGCGGTCCGTAGTACGCGTCGACGAAGCCCTCGATGTGACGGCCGACCCCGAGGCCGAGCGTCAGGTAGCGCTCGACGATCCCGGGAGACCCAGGCCCCACGCCGGCCAAGGCTCGCTCCTAGCCGGAGAGGCGGGAGCGCAAGAACTCGATCGTGCGGGTCCAGGAACGCTCGGCGGCTTCGGGCGAGTACACCTCGGGACGGGTGTCGTTGAAGAAGGCGTGTTCGGTGCCGGCGTAGATGTGCATCGCCACGTCCTCGTTCCCGGCCGCCCTGAGCGACGCCTCCAGCTCGCGGACCCGCTCGGGCGTGGCCATGTCGTCGTGCTCGGCGAAGTGGCCAAGCACCGCGCCGGTGAGCTTGGTGTAGTCGAGCTCGACGTCCGGCCACGCGACGACGCCGTAGAAGGGCACGACGGCGCGCACCTTGTCGCCGCGGCGCGCGGCGAGGATCAGCGCCAGTCCGCCGCCCATGCAGAAGCCGACGACCCCGACGCCCTCGCCCTGGGACCGTGCCGCCAGGGTGTCGACCGCGCCGGACATGTCCTTTGCCGCCTTGTCGATCTGCATCGCCATCATCAGCTTCTGGGCCTCGTCGGGCTCGGTCGTCTTCTGCCCGTGGTAGAGGTCGGGAGCGAGCGCGACGAAGCCCTCGGCGGCGAACCGATCGCACAGGTCCTCGATGTGGGGGACGAGCCCCCACCACTCCTGGATGACGACGACACCGGGCCCGCTGCCGCTCGGCGGCGTCGCCAGGTAGCCGTGGCCGGTCGTGCCGTTGCTCGGGAACTCGATCATCTCGCCCATGGTCCAGAAGCTAGCCCGTCGGCCCCGGAGGTGACCGGCGACGGCAGTCGGCCGCCGGTCGACACCTCCTCCTGGCGGGAAGCTCTGCACCAGTGGCCGGGGCGACACGGCACCCGGGCGGCGCCGTTCGTGCTCAGCGGGCGTCCTGGCGGGGGACGACGGTCTCCTCGACGATCATGTAGATCGTCGCCGCCACCGGGATCGCGACGAGCGCACCGATGAGGCCGAGCAGGGAGGCCCCGATCAGCGTCGCCAGGATCGTGAGCCCCGGCGAGACGCGGACCGTGTGCTTCATCACCCTCGGGTTGAGCAGGTAGTCCTCGAGGAAGCGGTAGGCGACGTAGAACGCGGCCGTCCCGATCGCGACCGGCAGCCCGCGCGTCAGGGCCACCAGCGAGACGACGATGCCGGCGATCGTCGAGCCCACCATCGGGATCAGGTCGAACAGCGCCACGAACAGCCCGAGCAGGAGCGGGTACGGCACGCCGAAGGCCACCAGCCAGACGAAGGTCAATACGCCCGACACGAGGGAGGTGAGGAGGTTCCCGAGCATGTAGCCGCCCACCCGGTCGAACACCTCGTCGGTGAGCAGGCGCACCCGCTCCCGCCGGGACCCCGGCACGAGGCTCAGCCACAGGTGCTGCACGGCGGGAAGCGCGATGAGGAAGTAGACGGTCAGCGCGACGACGCTCACCGTCGCCACGCCGAGGGAGAGCACGACCCTCCCCGCGCCGAGGACACCACCCGCGATCGGGAACTTGAGGGTCGCGCTGCCCTTCAGGTACTTGGTGAGACGCAGGTCGGTCACCAGCCTGCCGGCCCATCCCTTGCCGCTGACGAGATCGGCCTTGTAGCGCGGGTAGTTCACCGTGAGGGCGTGGATCTCGTGGGCGATCGGCGGGACGGCGGCGGCGGCGAACGCCGCGATGACGCAGAGGAACGCGAAGGTCACCGCGATGACCGCCTGCCCCCGGGAGAAGCCGTGCTGCATCAGCCATTCGAGCGCCGGGTTCAGGCCGACCGCCACGAACAGCGAGATGCCGATGATCACGAGCACGCTGACGATGTCGACGATGCCCCGCACCAGGATGTAGGCGACGGCGACGCCGAGCGCGCCGGTGAAGCCCATGAAGAACGGCGAACGCCGGTCGAACGGGCGCCCGGGGACGCCGAGCGAGCCGGCGGTGTCGGAGAGCTCGGCCTCGACCCGCGGGGGGAGGATCAGCCCCGCGGGAGGCTCATTCGTCACCTCGACGATCTCGAGGTCGGCCCCGTTCGAGGGCTCGGCCGGCTCGGACGGGCCGTTCTCAGGGGTGAGGAGCGACACCGGTCCTGCTCAGCCGCCGGCGAGGCGCGCGCACCGGCCACGCGGTCGGGCGGGGCAGCGCCTGGTCGCGGGCGGCACCAGGCATTGCTGTGGGCTTCGCGTCACGGACGGCCATCCTATGAGAGGGATCGGTCTGAGCCTGCGGCCCACACCATTACCTGAAGAGGAGCGGTCGAAACGACGAGCGGGCGGGCGGTCTCGGGCGGAGGGACGTGACGTGGCGCGGACCGGCTGCAAAGCTGGCCGCATGGACGCAGGTATCGACGCGCCGCGTCGCGCCACCCGGCGGCATCTGGCCCACCGCGGGGCGCGACGGACCGACCGGCTGGTGCTCAGCGCGGCCGGGCTCGTCGCGTTGGCGGGCGCGGCCTTCGTCGGCGGTGCCGGCGCGCCGGCCGGTGCCAGCCCGGCGCAACCCGCGGTCGCCTCGGCTCCCCACACGGTGCCGAACCCGCCGGCGAACCTCGCTCCGCCGCGCCTGCTCGAGGGGAGCGGCCCCTGCGTCGAGCGGGGTGCCGGCCCGGTCAGCTGCCCCTCGCCCTGCTTCGCCCACGGCCCGGGCGCGCCGACCCCGGACACGGCCGGCTGCACGAGGCTCGGCGTCGAAGCGATCGACGAGGGGCGCGCGATGGAGCACCTCCGCCCGATCGTGCTCCCCGACAACTACGCGCGCCTCGCGGTGAGCCAGCAGCTCTTCGTGCTGGTGGACCTCGAGCGCGTCGCCCGGGGGGTGCCCCCGCTGGTCGGCCTCGCCGCCCCGCTCGACCTCGCTGCCCAACAGGGCGCCGACCACGGCGAGGACCCGCCCGTGCGGACGCGCTACGGGGCGGTGAGCGTCGCGCCGGTCGGCAACGTCTACGGCATCGGCGGCGCCTGGGCCGGCGGGACCGTGAACGCGCTCGCGACGCTCCAGGGCTGGATGTACGACGACGGCTGGGGCGGCAGCCGCAGCACCACGGTCAACCTCGCCTGCACCGGCGCGACGAGCCCCGGCTGCTGGGGCCACCGCATGGAGCTGCTCGGCGAGTACAGCGGCGCCGACTGCAGGACCTGCGTCGCCGGAGCCGGCTTCGACGCGCCGCACCTCTCCTACACCGTGCTGATCGTCCGCCCGGCCCGCCCGGCGCGCCTCGTCTTCGGCTGGGACGCGAGCGTCCTCCCCCACCTCCCCGCCGGCTACGAGCGCGTGCGGGCGCCGTAGCCCGGCGCCGGGCGGCGCGGGCGGCGGTCCCTACGGCTCGCCGACCGTCGTCGGGGCCCCGGAGGTGCTCGGGAGGAAGAGCGCCTCGACCGCGCCGGGCGGGAGCGGGCGCGAGTAGTAGAAGCCCTGGCCGTGATCGCACTGCTCGCGCTGCAGCTCGGCGAGCTGGGCCTCGTCCTCGATCCCTTCGGCGAAGGTGTCGAGCCCGAGCGTCTTGCCGAGCTGCACCAGGGTGTGGATGAGGGCGCGTGCCTCGGTCGAGCGGGCGATGCCGTTGATGAACGAGCGGTCGATCTTCAGGGCGTCGACGGGGAACTGACGCAGGTACGCGAGCGACGAGTACCCCGTGCCGAAGTCGTCGACCGCGATGCGCACGCCGAGCTCCTTCAGCGAGCGGAGCCGGCGCGAGGTCGAGTCGGCGTCGCGCATCAGGACCGTCTCGGTGAGCTCGAGGGTGAGCAGGCTCGGGTCGAGGCCGGCCTCGGCGAGCGCGGACCGTACGACGCCGGGGAGGTCCTCCGACTCGAGCTGACGGCCGGAGACGTTCACCGAGAGCGGAACGGTGCGGCCCTGCCGGTTCCAGGCGGCCGCCTGCCCGCACGCCTCGCTGAGGACGAAGCGACCGATCGCTGAGATCAGCCCGCTCTCCTCGGCGATCGGGATGAAGTCGTCCGGCGCGACGAGGCCCCTGGTCGGGTGCTGCCAGCGGGCCAGCGCCTCGACGCCCGTCATCGCCAGGGTCCGCAGGTCGAAGGTCGGCTGGTACTCGACGAAGAGCTGGCCCCTGGCGATGGCGACACGCAGGTCCATCTCGAGCGCGAGACGGTCCTGGACGGCGAGCTGCATCTCGGGGTGGAAGAGGACGAAGCGGCCCTTGCCGGTCTGCTTGGCCTGGTAGAGGGCCACGTCGGCGTCGCGCAGCAGCTCGTCGGCGCCGGGGCGCGCCCCGACGGCGACCCCGATGCTCGCCCGCACCGCGAGCGAGACGCCCTCGAGCCCCTCGAGGGTGAAGGGCTCGGCGAGGACCTCGAGCACCCGCTCCGCGACGACGTCGGGCCCGGCGTCGAGCGAGCGGCCCTCCACGAGGACGACGAACTCGTCGCCACCGAGCCGGCCGACGCTGTCGCTCGGCCGCACGGCGGTGACGAGCCGCTCGGCGACCGCCTGGAGGAGCTGGTCGCCGCGCTGGTGGCCGAAGCTGTCGTTGATGTCCTTGAAGTTGTCGAGGTCGATGAAGAGCACGCCGGTCGCGAGCGGTTCGCGGCGCGCCCTCGCGAGCATCTGCTCGGCCCGGTCGACGATCAGGGCCCGGTTCGGCAGCCCGGTGAGCGAGTCGTGGAGGGCCTGGTGGCGCAGCTCCCCCGTCCGCTCGTCGACGAGGAGCAACGCCCGCTCGCGCGAGCGGGTGAGGAGCCGCAGCACGAGGAAGACCAGGATGGTCACCCCGAGGACGAGAAGGCCGACCACCAGCGCCTCGGAGAAGGCATCAGAGGACGAGCCGCCGACGATCGTGATCCTCCAGTCCCCGTTGGCGCCCGCGGGGGCGGTCCTCGTCAAGGTGTTGGTCGCGCTCGGCCGCCCTGCGGAGCCGATCTGGACCGGTGACGCTCCCGCCGGGACGTAGGCGAGACGCACGGCGAACCCCGCGAGGTTGCCGAGCGCCGCCTGGAGGGTCTCGGCTCCGCTGAAGGTGCCGAGCGCCCAGCCGACGAGGTCGGCACGCCGGGCCACGAGGGTCGTCGGGACGACGCCGCTGCGGTAGACGGGCGCGGCGATGAAGAACACGCCCGGGTAGAGCGCGACCGGCGGCGCGATGGCCGACGTGCCGCTGTCGGTCGAAAGGGCCAGTGCGTGCGGGAAGGGCGAGAGCGAGCCGAGCGGGGCGCAGAAGTCGAAGGTCGCGATGTTCGTCTGCGTCGAGGTGCCCTCGTAGTAGCCGAGGCGGGAGAGGCAGTACTGGGCACGGCTCCCGGCCGGGTAGGGCGTGAAGTCCGCCGGGGACGGGGTGCGCGCGTTCGCCACCGGGTCCCTCGCGACGGTCGCGGCGAACGCCGCCAGGTCGGCGTGGGGCACGCGCTCGACGTAGGAGAAGCCGAGGCCGCCCGGGTAGCGCGAGCGGGCACCGACCCCCCGGAACCACTCGACGTAGCGGCGGTTGGTGAGCGAGGGGAACGTGCCGAAGAGCGCCTGCTGGGAGGCGACGAAGTCGGCGTCGCGCCCGACGGTCGTGACGAGCGACATCGAGATCGACGTGGCGCTCGTCCGGAACGCCGCGCGGGCGCGGCCGGCGACCGCCGAGTACCACGCCGTCGCTCCGACCACGGCGGAGGCGAGGCCGACGAGGACCAGGACGGCGAGCGCGACCGACCAGCGCCCGGAGGGCCCGCGGCGCGCCCGTTCCGGGCGGCCGTGCTCCACCGGTGCGGCATCGGCGAGCTGCACTCCGTCGTCTCCTCCGTCGGGCCGGCGACGCGGACGCTCCGCCCCGCCGGTCGGACCCGCGCGTCTGCGAGCCAGCTGCCTAACGGCAAGATCGCGGCGCAACATTACCGCCGCCCTCGCCTCCCCCGCCCCGAGCGGCGCGCGGAGGGTGCGGCGCGCCCGCGCCAGGTGGGTACCTCCCGGCGCCGACCGGTAGCCCGAGGCACCTCGCGGCCCGGGCTCGCCCCTCAACGGGTCGTTGACAAATGCCTGGTGAGCTGGAGCGACGTGCGCGCCCAGACAGCCTTTCCTCCCGGCGGGTCGGATTCATCCTCTCCAACACAAAAGGGCTGGGGGAAAGTAGGGATAGGTCCGCCATCAACCGGGTGCAGCGTCCATTGCCGTTCGGGAAAGGGTGGACGCTCGCCAAGCGGCAGTGAAGCCGGGCCGCCAAGTCGTCGGGTTCGAACAGGCGATTGGCATGCCAAGACACAGTGAAAGGCCACAACCTATTCGTTGGATTCTTGGAACGCTCCCACCGACCGGAGCAGTGCAGCGGGGACGTCGCTGCGTCCGCAGGTCGGCACTGATCGTCCCGGCGATCGACTCAGCCTCCGAAGCACCTCCTGAAGCGCTCGTCATCGCTCGGGGACCAGGTCAAGGGGTGGTTCTGTGAATCTCCCCGGCAGGTTCCGTCAAGGACCTCGTCCCGGTCGACCCGGTGGCGGAGGATCGCGCTCCAGGTAGCGGCCGTCGGGGGGCGCGAAGCCGAACCGCTCGTAGAGACCGTGCGCGTCGGAGGTGTGCAGCATCCAGCGGAAGCCCGCGCCGGGGCCGCGCTCGATCATCTCCTCCACGAGGGCGACGCCGAGGCCCTCACCCCGGCACCCAGGCTCGACGTAGACGTCGGCCAGGTACGCCAGCGCGTGGCCGTCCGAGAGGGCCCGGGCGAAGCCGACCATGCGGCCGCTCGCGCGCTCGTAGGCGCCGACGACCCGCCATGCCCCGGCGATCTGGGCCTCGACGACGTCGCGGGTCCGCCACCGCCCCCAGTACGCCTGCTCGGAGAGGAACCGCCCACACCGCGTCGAGCTGGACCCGGGCCGGATCGTCGGCCAGCTCGTACGCGCCGAAGGACCGCGCCACGCCCGTAGAAGGTAGCGGGACGCCGGCCGGGGCCCGCCTCAGCGGCTGAGCGAGTTGAGCAGCTCGGCCGGCGCCGGGCAGTCGGCGCGTCCGAGCGCGCTGAGGGGGTCCGTCGGCCCGTCGGGCCCGACGATGCGCGCCGCCTCGGAGGCGGCGAGCAGCTGCCCGCCGGCGGCGCTCGAGGCGCAGGCCGAGAAGAGCGGCCCGGGCAGCACCCGCCCGACGCCGGCGACGACCCACAGCTCGAGCCCCGCCGCCCGCGCGGCGCGGGCGAGCTCGGCGGCGTCGAGGTCGAGGACATAGCCGTCCGGTCCGGCGGCCCGTGCCTCGACCACCACGAGGGGCCGACCGGCGAGCGCCTCCGCGAGCTCCTCCGGGCAGAAGCCGCTCACCCGGACGTCCGCTTCCGCCCGGCCGCCCCGCCCGAACCTGCTCGTCGCGTAGCGCAGCGCCGAGGGGGTCCCGACGAGGCGCACGTCGCAGTCGGGACGCTGGGCCAGCGCCTCGGCGCCGCTCCCGGCCGCGTCGGTGGCGACGAGGGCGCCGGCGGGGAACGCCGCGGCGAGCTCCTCGACGGTCGGGTCCTCCGAGATCCGCCTCGCGGCGAGGCGCGCCGCAGCGGCGGGGTCGGCGGCCGAGAGCACGTGCGCCGCGGTCCACCACAGCGGGCCGCAGTCCGGGTGGAACTCGAGCAGTCGCCGGCAGGCGATGACGAGCGCCCGGGGCTCGCGGGCGAGGTCCCCGAGCGCCTCGGCCGCCTCGAGCGCGAGCAGGCCGGCGTCGGCGTCGCCGGCCCGGGCGACGAAGCGGAGGCGCTCGATCGGGTGCATCTGTGCAGGGTACCGAGACCCGGGCCCGGCGCGGGCTCAGCCGCCGCGGCCCGGACGCCTCAGCCGGGCAGCCGCCTCCACACGGCGGCGGGGAGGAGGCGGAGGAGGCCGAAGAGCGGCTGGAGGAATGGGGGGGCCCACACCACCGGGTCGTTGCGCTCGATGCCCCGCACGACCGCGGTGGCGACGGCGCCGGGGCTCTGGGCGAAGGGCTGGACGGGGCGCCCCGCCGTCATCTTCGTGTGGACGAAGCCCGGGCGCACGATGGTCACCGACACCCCGCTGCCGGCGAGCGCGTCGGCGAGGCCCTGGGCGAAGCCGTCCAGGCCGGCCTTCGCCGCGCCGTAGACGAAGTTCGCTTTGCGGACCCGGTAGCCGGCGACCGAGGAGAGCACGACGATCCGTCCCGAGCCCCGGGCCCGCAGGACTCGGGCGAAGGCCGTCGTCGCCGCGGCGGGCCCGCCGAAGTTCACGGCGACGGAGCGGCCGACAGCGCCGGCGTCGAGCGCGTCGAGCTCGGCCGTCCCGAGCAGCCCCACGGCGACCAGCACGAGGTCGACGCCGCCGAGCGAGCGAGCGGCGTCGTCGGCGAGGCCCTCGAGCGCGCCCGTGTCGGTCACGTCGAGCTCCACGGTCTCGACCCGTTCCACCCCCGCCGCGCGCAGCCGCCCGGCGGCGGTCTCGAGCGAGGCGGCGTGTGGGCCGACGAGGAGCGCGGCGCGAAGGCGCGAGCTGGCGAGCCGCTCCAGGATCTCGACGGCGATATCCGAGCCGCCGCCGATGGCGACGGCCGTCTGTGGCATGCCGGTGACGTCGTTCACAGGTCGCTCCTCACCCACGTGCTGCCTGGTGGACACACGCGCTCTCGCCCCTCGCCACCTCGTCGGGGCGGCCTCGGGACCGACGGGCTCCTCAGCCGACGATCCCGCCACGTGTCATGGCGAGGACGTCGAGCGCCCGGTCGACCTGGCCCTCGTCGAGCAGCCCCATCTCGAGCACGACGCTGCGCAGGTCCTTGTTCTCCGCGAGGGCCTTCTTCACGACCTTCGCGGCGTTCTCGTAGCCGATGTACGGATTCAGCGAGGTGACTACCGAGGGCGAGGAGAGCGCGTACTGCCGGCAGCGCTCGGCGTCGGCCTCGATGCCGGCGACGCACTTGTCGGCGAGGGTCACCGACACTGAGGCGAGCAGGCGGATCGACTCGAGGAGGTTGCGACCGATCACCGGCAGCATCACGTTCAGCTCGAAGTTGCCGGCTGCGCCACCGAAGGCCACCGCGGCGTCGTTGCCCACCACCTGCGCCACCACCTGGCAGACCGCCTCGGGGACGACCGGGTTCACCTTGCCCGGCATGATCGACGAGCCGGGCTGCAGGTCGGGGAGGCGGATCTCGGCGAGCCCGCATCGGGGCCCGGAGGACATCCAGCGCAGATCGTTCGCCGCCTTGTAGAGCGAGACGGCGACGGTGCGGAGCATCCCGGAGGCCTCGACGAGGGCATCGCGCGCGCCCTGCGCCTCGAAGTGGTCCCGCGCTTCGGAGAGCGGAAGCCCCGTCGCCCGGCGCAGGCTCGCGATGACCGCGGCGGCGAAGCCCGGCTTGGCGTTCAGGCCGGTGCCGACGGCGGTGCCGCCGAGCGGGAGCTCGCCGACACGCGCGAGCGTCGCCTCGAGCCGCTCGACGCCGTGCTCCACCGCGGCCGCGTAGCCGCCGAACTCCTGGCCGAGGGTGACGGGGGTCGCGTCCATCAGGTGGGTGCGCCCGGACTTCACGACGTCGGCGAACTCGGCGGACTTCGACCGGAACGTCCGGGCGAGGTGGCCGAGGGCCGGGACGAGCTCGCCGGCGATCTCTCGCGCTGCCGCCAGGTGGATGGCGGAGGGGAACGTGTCGTTCGAGGACTGCGAGGCGTTCACGTGGTCGTTCGGGCGCACCTCGCGACCGAGCCGGTCCCCGGCGAGATGGGCCAGGACCTCGTTCATGTTCATGTTCGTCGACGTGCCCGACCCGGTCTGGAAGACGTCGACCGGGAACGCGTCGTCGTGGTCGCCCGCGGCGACCTCGGCGGCGGCCGCTGCGATCGCCGCCGCGACGTCGGCGTCGACCACGCCCATCTCGGCGTTGACCGCCGCGGCGTGTCCCTTGATCAGCGCGAGGGCGTGCACGAGGGCGCGCTCGACCGGCTGGCCGGAGATCGGGAAGTTCTCGATCGCCCGCTGGGTCTGGGCACCCCACAGGGCGTCGGCGGGCACACGTACGTCCCCCATGGAGTCGTGCTCGACCCGGTATCCCGCATCTGAGGGAGAATGCCCCGCAATTGAGGGAGACGTCTCATCCTCGTGTCGAGCGCCCACAGCGGCTCCTTCCCGTGTTGCTCCATCCATAAGCAGTCCGCAGCCATGGATCCTTCCGCGAGATCACCGTAGTGGTGGCCGGTGCGACCTGGCGAAACGTGAAAAACCTTGCAATGTCCAGTAGGCCCCGTTAGGTTCTCCCGGCATTGTGAGGTCTGCCGAGAGAACTCTCGCGGCATCGCTGGTGCGTGAACCCGGGAGTCGGGCCCGCCGCGGGGCTGGACGGCAACGGCGAAGCGGGACGCTCGTCGGCGTGGTACTGACGCTTCTTGCAGGCATCGTGACCCCAGTCGCCATCGCCGCGGGCGGCGCGGGGGCGACGTCGGTGAGCACCCTGCGCTCGAAGGCCGCCTCCATTGCCCAGCAGATCGACACCTTGCAGACGAAGATCCAGGTCCTGTCGGAGGAGTACGACCAGGCCCGGGTGCGCAAGGCTGCGCTGCGCAAGCAGATCGGCGCTGATCAGTCGGCCCTCGCGAATGCGGGGAAGAACGTCCGCAACGACAGCGTGAACCTGCGGCGCGAGGCCATCAGCGCGTACGTCAACGACGGCGCCACGGCCGGCCTGTCGAGCCTGCTGTCGACCAGCGCGAACGCGCTCCCGGCCCAGCAGACCTACATGGCCGTCGCCTCTTCCAGCCTGACCACGTCGATCACGAGCCTGAGGGATTCTGAGCACCAGCTGAGCGTCCGCCAGACGACCCTCTCGCGGGCGCAGGCGGCGGAGACGGCGACCCTCGCCACGCTGGCGAGCGCGCAGCAGAGCGCCGAGGCGCTCAAGTCCCAGCTCGAATCGACCCAGTCGAGCATCTCCGGCCAGCTGGCCGCGGCCGTGCACCAGCAGGAAGCGGTCCAGCAGGCGGCCGCCGTCGTCGCCGCCGCGCCGACCATCCAGCAGGCACAGGCACAGCCGACGCCGACGCCGCCCGCGCCGGCCTCGACCCCGACGACCTCGGGAGGCGGCGCGGCGAGCACCGCCGTCCAGGCGGCGCTCGCCCAGATCGGGACGCCCTACGTCTGGGCCGGATCGACGCCGCACGTCGGCTTCGACTGCTCGGGCCTCACGATGTACGCCTGGGGCCAGGCGGGCGTGAACCTGAGTCACAGCGCCCAGTCGCAGTACGACGAGATCCCCCACGTCTCGCTCAACGAGCTCCAGCCCGGTGACCTCGTCTTCTACGGCTCAAGCGGGTACATCTACCACGTCGTCATGTACATCGGCGGGGGCCAGGTCGTCCAGGCCGAGGACACCGGCACGCTCGTCCAGGTCACCCCGCTCTGGGGCGGCGCCTACGGCGCCGGGCGCCCGTAGCGCCGCCCCGCCGCCCCGCCGCCCCGCCGCCCCGCCGCCCCGCCGCCCCGCTGCATCGCTGCGGCGCCGCCCGGACGAGCTGCGGCGCTCGGGCGCTTCCGCGTAGTCTCGGCGAATGCGCGCCGCCGTCATCGTCGAAGGCGCCGTCACCTGCGCGGAGCGACCCGACCCGGTCCCCGGCACCGGCGAGCTGCTCGTCCGGGTGCGTGCCGCGGGCCTGAACGGCGCCGACCTCCTGCAGCGGGCCGGTCGCTACCCGCCGCCGCCCGGCACGCCGCCCGACCAGCCCGGGATGGAGTTCGCCGGGGAGGTCGAGGCCGTCGGCGCCGGAGCGACGCGCTTCTCAGCGGGCGACCGGGTGATGGGCATCGTCGCCGGCGCGGCCCAGGCCGAGCTGGTGGTCGTCCACGAGCGCGTCGCGATGCCGGTCCCCGACGTGCTGTCGTGGCCGGAGGCGGGCGGGGTCCCCGAGGTGTTCACCACCGCCCACGACGCGCTGTTCACCCAGTGCGGCCTGCGACCGGGCGAGCGCCTGCTCGTGAACGGCGCGGCCGGCGGGGTCGGCATCGCCGCCGTCCAGCTGGCCGTCGTGAGCGGATCGAGCGTCGTAGCGAGCGTCCGCTCCCCGGAGCGCCGGGAGGCACTGGCGTCGTTCGGGGCGACGCCCGCCGCGCCCGACGACGCCTTCGGCCTCGGTCCCTTCGACGTGGTGCTGGAGCTCGTCGGCGGCCCGAACCTCCCCGCCGACCTCGACGCGCTCGCCATCGGCGGGCGGATCTCGGTGATCGGCATCGGGGCGGGAGGACGCGCCGAGGTGGGGCTCGGGCTGCTGATGGCGCGGCGAGCCCGGGTGCACGGCTCGACGCTGCGGGCTCGCCCGCTCGAGGAGAAGGCGCTCGCCGCCCGTCTCGTTGAGCGCCACGTGCTGCCCCAGCTCGCCGCGGAGCGCGTACGCGTCCCGGTAGAGGCGACCTTCCCCCTCGCCGACGTCGGCGCGGCCTACGAGCGCTTCGCCGCCGGCAACAAGCTCGGCAAGATCGTCCTCGTCACGGACGGGACGTGACGGCTGCCGGCCTCCCCGCCGACGGCTCAGGCCGCGGCGACACCGCCGTGCGGCGGCTCCGGACGATCGTTGGTTCACCGGGCGGGTCACTGCTCGTGCTCCGGGCGTTCCTCGGCGTCACCTTCGCCTTCGCCGGGCTCCAAAAGCTCGCCGACCCGGGCTTCTTCCGCGCCAGCGCGCCCGGTTCGTTCCAGACCCAGCTGCACGGCGCGATGGCGACGAGCCCGATCCGTCCGTTGCTCGGCGCGATCGCCCACGCCGGGGTGCTCGTCGCCGTGATCATCGCCCTCGCCGAGGTCGCCGTCGGGATCGGGACGCTCCTCGGGCTCCTCGGACGGCTCGCCGCGCTCGGCGGGATGAGCCTGTCGCTCTCGTTCTTCCTCACGATCAGCTACTCCACCAGCCCCTACTACTACGGATCGGACATCGTCTTCCTGTTCGCGTGGACGCCGCTCCTCCTCGGCGGCCCCGGGCCGTGCTCGCTCGACAGGCGTTTCGCACGCGCGCGCCGGGAGGCGCTTCGCCGCTCTCCCGCCGCCTCGGCGGCCGTCGTCGACCGGCGCGCCGCGATGCGCCGGCTCGGGGCTGCCGGCGTCGTCGCCGTGCTCACCGCGGCCGGGGCTGGGATCGTCGTCGCGATCGGGCGCCTGCTCGGGTCAGGTCCGACCGGGACGGCCGCAGCGCCCTCGCTCGGCACCGGTACGACCCCCCGGGCCCCCCGCACCAGCGCGACGACGAGCACGCGCGCGGCCGGGGGTGGGAGCGGAGGGGGGAGCGAAGGGGGGACGCCGGCCGGCCAGAAGCTCGGCCCCGCCACCGCCGTGCCGGTCGGCGGAGCAGCGAGCTTCGTCGACCCGATCCAGCACATCCCCGCCTACGTCGTCCAGCCGGTGAAGGGAACGTTCGCCGCCTTCTCTGCGGTCTGCACCCATGCCGGGTGCACGGTCGGCTTCGAGCGCGCGGGCCTGGAGTTCGTCTGCCCGTGCCACGGCTCGATCTTCGACGCGAAGACCGGGGCCGTGCTCCAGGGGCCGGCGCCCTCGCCGCTCGCGCGCCTCACGGTCGCCGAAGGTGGCGACGGCGAGCTCTACGTCGACAGCTGAGGCCCAGCGGGCCGATCGCCTGAGGGTGGCGCCTCGGGGGCGGGCGATCGATGCCCCGCCGAGTCAGCGCCACCGACGATCGCTGGCGCCGTCCTCCAGCCCGGCCAAGTGCTGGTCATCTCGGCGTTACGCGGATCCAGTCGACCAGCATCTTGGCCGGGAGCACGGTCGTCTGGTCGGGGAGTCCCGAGGACGTGCCCCCGACGCTCAGGTCCAAGACGATGGCGAACGGGGCTTCGAAGGACGTGGCCCAGGCGCTTCTCGCCTCGGACGCGGTCAGCGTCTGCATCGCCTGACCGTCGACCTGCCACTGGATCCGCGTCGGGCTCCACGTGACGGAGTACGTGTGCCAGTCGGCGACGGACTCCCCCGCGGGAAGTGACCAGCCTGCGCCGAAGGCGAAGTCGCTGCCGCCGTGCGCGTACTGCTGCACGATCCCCGGCTCCTGGCCGACGGCCTCCATGACGTCGATCTCACCGCATGCCGGGAACGACTCGCTCGCGCACCTCGTGCCCTGCAGCCAGAACGCCGGCCAGAGTCCCTGCCCGGTCGGCAGCTTGATCCGGGCCGAGAACGTCCCGTACGTCTGCGACCACGAGGGCGTGCCGGCCTGTGCCCAGTCGAGCATGGTGAGACGTGCGCTCGTGTACGCGCAGGGAACCGAGCCGCACGAACCGCTAGCGCCGCTGTCGGCTTCCAGGACGAGATCGCCCTGACCGTCCAGGTAGGCGTTGGACATCGAGTAGTACGTGGGGCTCTCGTTGCCGCAACCGTCGCTCCAGCAGGGGTCGTTGTACCAGTAGGTCCCATTCAGCCCGTCGTTCGGCCCCGCGCCGGCCGGCCCGTTGAACTCGTCGTCGAACGTGAAGGGTCCCCCCTCGGGAGGAGTGGTGGTCGTGGTGGTCGTGGTGGTCGTAGTGGTCGTGGTGGTGGTGGTCGGCGCGGCGGTTCCGGGCGGGGGCGCCCCCGACGTGCTGCCGCTCGCCGCGACGATCGGGGGGGCGGTCTTTCCCCCTTGGCGGACGGTCAGCTCGTACGCCGCCTTTCGGAGGCTCGTCGGCCTGACCATCAGGGTGAACGTACGCGCCCTCGGGGATCGGTTCGGCCCGATCACCACTCTCCGGCGCACGATCCCGCTGCGGCAGTGCACCGTCCCGCGGAACCCACGCACGGCCGGATGACTCGAAAGCCGACAGACCTGGCTGCGCGAGACTCGTGCGCTCACGACGAACGAGCCACCGGCGGCCGGGAACGCCTTCACTGCTCGTCGAAGCGGAGATCGTCCGCTCGACGCCGCGGCGCCCGTGACCGTCAACGTCAGCACCGCCACCGCCAACGCGACCCTCGACAGGAGTCGGACAACGCGTTGGCGCGGCCGGGGCCCGCCGTGACCGTACCGCCGCGCCCGGTCCACCCGCCGCCCGGAGGCTCGACGCAGCAAGAAGCCGGATCCCACGAACCGAGGATGCAGCGCAGGACCCGGCCCAGCTAGGGCCGATGGACCATGCCCGTCGCGATCGGTTGGCCGACCGTCGCGGGTGCGACTCGGACGCCGCCGGGCTTTGCGGGCCCAACCCGGGCCGGCTGGTCGCGGCTCACCGTTCCCGACGCCGCTCCCCGGTCATCCACCACGCCGCCGGCAGGAGCCCGGCCGCGAGCCCCATCTTCAGGGCGTCGCCGACGACGAAGGGCGTGAACCCGAGCGAGAGCGCCTTGGCGAGCCCGACGTGCGCGTCCAGCGCCAGCCACGTGACGCCCGGGACGTAGATGCACAGCTCGCCGGCGAGCATCGTCGGCAGCGAGCCGAGGATGCTGCGGTCCGCGCCCCGCTCCGCCAGGCGCCCGCAGACCGCCGAGGCGAGCACGAAGCCGAAGACGTAGCCGGTCGAGGCTCCCTGCCAGCCCCCCGAGTGGTGGATGAACCACGGCAGGCCGAGGAACCCGAGGCCGGCGTAGACGACGCTCGCGGCGAGCGCCCGGCGGAAGCCGAGGGCGCAGCCCGCCACGAGGACGCCGAGCGTCTGGCCGGTGATCGGCACCGGTGTCCCGGCGACCTGGACGGAGAACTGGGCGAGCAGCCCGACGAGGCACGCCGCACCGAGCACGAGGGCGACGTCACGGACCCGCTCGCCGGGGACGAGGTCCGCGAGGACGAGGGGGCGGCGGCGGGAGAGGGCGGCGGTCGGCTCCATGGGCAGCGAGGGTACCTGCTGGTGCAGGCCGCGAGGGCCGCTCGCTAACGGACGGCCGGCGCTCCCGCGGCGCGCGCCGCCTCTACGAGGCGCAAGGCCGGGAGGAGCCACGGGGCGAGAGCACCGGCGCCGGGGGGCGCCCCGCCGGAGAGCAGGTCGCCAGGGTCGACCCAGCGGGTCGCCGCGACCTCCGAGGGGTCGAGGACCGGGTCGCCCTCGGCGAGGCCGACGAGCACATGATCGAGCTCGTGCTCGACGAGGCCGCTCGCCGGGCAGGTGGCCCGATAGACGAAGCTGGCGACGTCGGTCAGCGTCGTCGTCAGCCCGAGCTCCTCGCGGACCCGGTCCTCGGCCGAGCGGACCAGCTCCTCGCCCGGGCCGGGGTGGCTGCAGCAGGCGTTCGCCCACACCAGGGGAAAGTGGTACTTCGCCGCGGCGCGCTGCTGGAGCAGCGTCCGGCCGTCGTCGCGGTACAAGAACACCGAGAAGGCGAGGTGGAGCCGACCGGGCGGGCGGTGCGCCTCCAGCTTCGCGGCCTCGCCCTGCACCACCCCGGAGGGGTCGACCAGGACCACGGTCCCGCGCTCACCCACCTGCCCGCTCCTCCTCGCCGCCTGTCTGTCCGATCCCAGCGCCTGCCGGCGCGTCGGCCGACGGCGCTCGGGCAGAATGCTACCGGCGGCCCGACCCGACAGATCCCGACGGCTCGGTCGCCGCCCGATCTCGACGAGGAGAACCACGTCCATGGAGTACCGGCGGCTCGGTCGGTCCGGCCTCAAAGTCAGTGTGCTCTCGTTCGGCTCCTGGGTCACGTTCGGGCCCCAGCTGGACGGCGACCTCGCGATGAGCTGCCTGGCCGCGGCGCACGACGCCGGGGTCAACTTCTTCGACAACGCCGAGTCCTACGCCGGCGGCGACTCCGAGCGGATCATGGGCCGGGCGCTTCGCGACCTCGGCTGGCCCCGCAACAGCTACGTCGTGTCGACGAAGTTCTTCTGGGGCCTCTCCGACACCGTCAACATGCGCAACACGCTGAACCGCAAGTACCTGCTCCAGGCGATCGACGGCTCCCTCGAGCGGTTCGGGCTCGACTTCGTCGACCTGGTCTTCTGCCACCGCTCCGACCCGGCGACCCCGCTCGAGGAGACCGTGTGGGCGATGCACGAGATGGTCTCGTCCGGCAAGGCCCTCCACTGGGGCACCTCGATGTGGCCGGCCGACGACATCCGGGCCGCCTACGAGATCGCCGAGCGCCACCACCTCCACAAGCCGGTGATGGAGCAGCCGCAGTACAACCTCTTCGACCGGGCGAAGGTGGAGACCGAGTACGCGCGCCTCTACGAGGACCTCGGCCTCGGGCTCACGACGTGGAGCCCACTCGCCTCCGGGCTGCTCAGCGGCAAGTACGCCGAGGGTGTCCCGGCCGGCTCGCGCGCCGCGCTCCCCGGCTACGGATGGCTGCGCGCCCAGCTCGTCGACCCGGCCGCGAACGCGAAGGTCGCGCGGCTGAAGGTCATCGCCGACGAGCTCGGCTGCAGCCTCGCCCAGCTCGCCATCGCCTGGTGCGCGGCGAACCCGGTCGTCTCGACGGTCATCACCGGGGCGAGCCGCGTCGAGCAGGTCGAGGAGAACCTGGCAGCCCTCGAGGTGCTCGCGCGCCTCGACGCCGACGTGCTGGCCCGGATCGACGCCGCGCTGGACTGAACAGCGACCGCCTGCCGGGAGCCCGCCCTGCGGGGTGCCACGCCAACACGCAGCGCGCGGGAGATACCACGCTGCGTGACGATTGGCGCTGCCCGGACTATCCTGCGGCATCCGGAGGCCCGCTTCGCGTGCCGGGTGGCGGCGCGGCGGACCTGCGGGGAGCGCGTCGTGCGAACGGACGGACCGACCAGGGTGACCGACGAGCAGGCCGTGGCGGGATCGGGCCCGGCCGGGCGCGCCGGTCTCGTCGACCGCCTGGCCCCGTACTTGGAGGCGTCGGTCCTCGTCGTCAACCGCAAGGGCCGGATCGTCTCGGGAATCGGGCCGCCGGGCGGCGCCGTCGACGTCAGGGCGAGCATCGGGACGCACGCCTTCGACCACGCCCACCCAGACGACCTGCCGAGGATCTTCGAGCTCGCCCTCGAGGCGCTGCGCACCGAGCCCGGTTGGCGCTCGCAGTGGACCCTGCGCCTCCGCCCGCCAGGCGGCGAGTGGAGCGCCCACGAGCTGCTCATCGTGAACCGCACCGACGACCCGGTGATCGACGGCTTCGTCGTTCGGATCCGGGCGCTCGCCGAGGCGGACACGACGATCCCCTCGCTCTCGGCCCCGGACTACCAGCTCGAGCTGGAGTCGCTCGCCGGGGCCGTCCCCGTGCCGGTCGTCTTCATCGGCCCGACGCGCGTCGCGCACTTCGCGAACGCCGCAGCCCACGAGCTGTGCGGGGAGTGGACGCACCGCCTCGAGCAGTCGGGACTGGCGGGCATCGCCGCGCCCTGCGACCGGGCGCAGGTCGAAGAGACGATGTCCCGGCTCCTCGCCGCCCCCGGGGAGGCGCTCGTGACCTTCAGGATGCTGCCGCGTGACACTGACGGTGCCGGTGCCGGTGCCGGTGCCGGTGCCGGTGCCGGTGTCGGTGTCGGCGCGGGCGGCGGGCGGCTGGTGGAGGCGAGGATCAGCTCACGCGGGCGCGGGGGGCGCGTCCACGCGGTCGTCGCCTCCCTCGTCGACGTGACGGCGCGCTCCGAAGCCGAGACCGAGCTGCGTCGCCGGGCCACGCACGACCCGCTCACGGGCGTGGCGAACCGGACCGAGCTCGAGGACGCGCTGCGCGAACGGCTGCAACGCTCCCCCGAGCGGGTGAGCGTCTTCTACTGCGACCTCGACGGCTTCAAGGCGGTCAACGACACCTACGGCCACGAGGCGGGTGACGCGCTGCTCGTCGACATCGCCCGCGGCCTGCAGTCGGCCGCCCGACCGGTCGACCTCGTCGGCAGGCTCGGCGGCGACGAGTTCGCCGTGCTCGTCGAGGGGATCGAGCCCGCCGACGCGCTGAAGCTCGCCGAGCGCCTCGGCGCGACGATCGCCGAGGTCGCCTGGCGCCAGGGCCGCGACGTCGGCGCGAGCGTCGGCGTCGCCGGCGGCACCGGCGGCGACACGCCCCACGACGTGCTGCGGCGCGCCGATGCCGCGATGTACGCCGAGAAGCGCCGCGCCCGGCTGCGTAGGCCGCTGCCTGCATGAACGCGGTCCCGACGGGGACCGGCCAGTTCACACGCCGTTTACATTGCGGAGACGAACGGGAAATGCGCCGCTGCGATTCTGGGCCTGCGTAGCGCCCGGCCGGCGCGCCCGTGCCCGGCTAGCGTCATGCGTTGTGGCCGGTAGCAGGGGGCGGAGCGGCCGCCCCGCTCATGCCGGAGGAGCAGGAACTCGAGACCCGTAGGAGTCGTACGTGAGCTACCAGGCTGAGTACATCTGGATCGACGGCACCAAGCCGACCCCCATGATGCGATGCAAG
Source organism: Acidimicrobiales bacterium (assembly GCA_035532475.1). GTDB lineage: Bacteria > Actinomycetota > Acidimicrobiia > Acidimicrobiales > Bog-793 > DATKQY01. Next base: position 20,621 of record DATKQY010000048.1, read on the forward strand.
ACCAACATCCTCGCCGACGAGCATGAGCCAGGCATCTGGGGCTTCGACGGGTCGAGCACGAACCAGGCCCCGGGCGAGAACTCTGACTGCGTCCTTAAGCCCGTCTTCGTCTGCCCCGACCCGGTCCGGGGCGGCAGGAACGTCCTCGTGCTGAACGAGGTGCTCCTCACCGACTTCACCCCGCACCCGTCGAACACCCGGGCGATGTGCACCGAGGCGGCCGAGCGGTACGCCGACCAAGAACCGATGTTCGGCATCGAGCAGGAGTACACCTTCATCAAGGACGGCCGCCCGCTCGGCTGGCCCGAGAAGGGCTTCCCCGCCCCGCAGGGCCCGTACTACTGCGGCGTCGGCGCCGAGTACGCCGACGGCCGCGAGATCGTCGAGCGCCACACCCAGGCGTGCATGGACGCCGGCCTCGCCATCGAGGGCACGAACGCCGAGGTGATGAAGGGACAGTGGGAGTTCCAGGTCGGCGTGCTCGCGCCGCCGGCGATCGGTGACCACCTCTGGATGGCCCGCTGGCTGCTCTACCGGATCGCCGAGGACTACGGGGTCCGGGCGAGCCTCGCGGCCAAGCCCGTGGCCGGGGACTGGAACGGCGCCGGGGCGCACACCAACTTCTCGACGAAGGCGATGCGCCAGGACTACGACGCGATCATCGCGGCGTGCGAGGCGCTCGGGAAGAACGTCGACGAGCACATCGAGCACTACGGCGAGGGCATCAAGGACCGCCTCACCGGAGCGCACGAGACCGCACCGTGGCACCAGTTCAGCTACGGCGTGTCGAACCGAGGCGCGTCGGTCCGGATCCCCTGGCACGTGGCCCAGGCCCGCAAGGGCTACCTGGAGGACCGCCGGCCGAACGCCAACGTCGACCCGTACGTGGTCTCCCGTCTCATCGTCGAGACCGTCTGCGGGGCGGCCAGCACCACCTGAGCCCGCGGCGGCGGACGAGCTTCCGCCGCCAGGATCGGCCCGAGACGTCGCGCCCCCCTCCCGGTCCGCCGGGGCGGGGGCGCCGTCGCGCCCGGTCCGGTGACGTCCCTCCTGGCGGGCGCTATCAGACGGCGGCCTCCTCGACGCCGTCCGGCACCGGGACTGGGCGTTCGCGCACCCGGCGGAAGAGCCCGAGGGCGAGGAGCAGCGCCGCGGCGTAGAAGGCGACGAACACGGTGAACCCGTTGTCGGTGGCGTGCACGAGCGCCGCGGCGTCGCGCTGGGAGAGCACGTGCGCCGTGCCGACGAAGACCTGGGAGGCGATGGAGCGCGGCAGGCTCGACTCGGCGACGACGAGGGCCAAGGTGAGCGAGAGCGACATCCCGACGTTGCGCAGCGCGTAGAAGGTTCCGGCGGCGACGCCGCTCTGGGCGCGCGGCACCGAGGACATCACGGCCTTGGTGAGAGCGGGCCATGCGAGCGCGTTGGCGGCCGACATCATCAACAGCGGGACGACCACGGCGACCGCTGAGAACGTGACGCCCAGCCGGCCGAGCAGGAAGGCGCTCGCCACGAGGAGGCACACCCCGGCGACGACGAGGCGAGCCGGGCCGAGCCGATCGGCGAGCCCGCCGCCGAGCGGCGACAGGACGAGCTGGGGCGCCGACAGCGGCACGAGGGCGAGCCCGGCGTCGAGCGGGCTCATGTGCAGCGCCCCCTGGAGGTAGAAGGTGAGCAAGAAGGTCGTCGCGAAGAACCCGATCGCGTAGCAGACGACGACGCTCACGCCGGCCCGGAAGTGCACGTGGCGGAACAGGTGCAGGTCGAACAGCGGCTCGTCGACCCGCTGCTCGACGACGACGAAGGCGGCAAAGAGCGCCGCCGCCGCGCCGAGCAGCCCGACGATGCGCCACGAGCCCCAGCCCCATCCGGGCCCCTCGGAGAGCGCGACGAGGAGGGCGACGAGCGCGAGACCGGAGCTGAGCACGCCCGCCCAGTCCGTCGGCACCCGGGCGCCCCGGCGCACCCCGGCGGGCAGCACGGCGACGCCGCCGACGATGGCGAGGAGCACGAAGGGCACGGTGACGTAGAAGATCGAGCGCCAGCCGAGGGTGCCGACGAGCGCCCCACCGGCGACCGGACCGACGATCGACCCCATCACCCAGGCCGTCGAGTTGACCCCGAGCGCCCTGCCGAGCTGCTCTCGCGGGAACGTCGCCACGATGATCGGCGTGCCCGACGCGAGGCACAGCGACGCGCCGCCGCCCTGGACGAAGCGGAGCGCCACCAGCATCGGGCCGCTCGTCGCCGCACCGCAGGCGGCCGTCGCAAGGGCGAAGACGGTCAGGCCGCCGATGAACACGCGCTTCGGCCCCGCCACGTCGGTCCAGCGGCCGGCGGGGAGGAGGAAGACGGTCGAGGTGATGATGTACGCGGTGAGGGTCCACAGCCCGAGGGTCACCGAGGTGTGCAGCCCGGACATGAGGTGCGGCAAGCCGATGACGACGATCGTCGCGTCGACGTTGCTCACGAACGCGGCGAGCGTGACGACGGCGAGGATCAGCCACTTGCGCGAGCTGGCCTCGCTCACGCTCACCCCACCTGCTCCGGACGAGCCGGGAGCCTCCCCGACGGGGGCGCCCCGGCTCGCGTTCGTAGGAGCACGGGTCGGAGGGTCATCCACGAACCGTACGCGACGGGACCTTGCGCCCGCGGCGGCCGCACCGCCCGGCCCGCCGCCGGGGCGGGCGGCGTGCTCAGCTGGCCGTCCAGCGCGGCTCGCGCTTGTCGGCGAAGGCGCGCGCGCCCTCGAGCGCGTCGTCGCTCGCGAACACCGGGGCCATCAGCTCGTCGTTCAGCGCGAAGGCGGCCCCCTCATCGAGGGGGAGCGTCGAGCGGACGATCTGCTTCGAGGCGCGCACCGCGAGCGGCGCGTTGGCGCAGATCTCGCCGGCGAGCGCCAGCGCGGCCTCGACGGCCCCGCCGGCCGGCACGACCCGGTTCACGAGGCCGAGCTCGTAGGCACGCCGGGCGTCGACCGGCGTGCCCGTGAAGGCGAGCTCGAGGGCGACCGAGTACGGGACACGCCGGGGAAGGCGCACCAGCCCCCCGGCTCCGGCGACGAGGCCCCGGCGCACCTCGGGGATGCCGAAGACCGCCCCCTCGGCGGCGACGACCAGGTCGCAAGCGAGGACGAGCTCCAGCCCTGCCGCCAGCGCAGCACCGTTGACCGCCGCGACGAGCGGTTTCGTGAAGGGCCGGCGGAAGAACCGACCGAGGCGTTCGGGGAGCTCGCTGCGCCCCGCCGCCGCCTCGGCGGCGAAGGCCTTCAGGTCCATGCCCGCGGAGAAGGCCCGGTCGCCGCGGCCCGTCACGACGACCGCCCAGATGTCCTCGTCGGCCTCGAGCGCTGCGAAGGCGGCCTCGAGCGCGTCGAGCGTCGCCGAGTCGATGGCGTTTCGCGCCTGCTCGCGCTCGATGGCGACGAGACCGACGCGCCCGTGGCGCTCTACCCGGACGCCCGGCCCGCCGTCCCCGGCGCCGGTCACCGCCATCTCAGCGCGGTGTCCGGAGCACGAGCGCGTCGCCCTGGCCTCCGCCCCCGCAGAGCGCCGCCGCGCCGGTCCCGCCGCCCCGGCGGGCCAGCTCGTAGGAGAGGGTGAGCGCCAGCCGCGCGCCGGACATGCCGATCGGGTGGCCGAGCGCGATCGCACCACCGTTCACGTTGACGAGGTCGTCGGGGATCCCGAGGTCGTCGACGGAGGCGAGCGCCACCGCGGCGAAGGCCTCGTTGACCTCGAACAGGTCCACCTCGCCGAGCGCGAGCCCGGCGCGCCGCAGGGCCTCGACGATCGCCCGTGACGGCTGGGTGAGCAGCGACGTGTCCGGGCCGGCGACCTGGCCGTAGCCGACGATCTCGGCGAGGGGCGCGGCGCCGAGGCGCTCGGCGACCCCGGCCGAGGTGACGACGAGGGCCGCCGCGCCGTCGGAGATCTGGCTGGCGTTGCCGGCGGTGATCGAGCCACCGCCCTGGAACGCCGGGCGCAGCTCGGCGAGCGACTCCGCCGTCGTTTCGGGCCGGATGCCCTCGTCCGTGGCGACGACGAGGGGATCGCCACGGCGGGCAGGAACCGTCACCGGCACGATCTCCTCCGCGAACAGGCCAGCGGCGGTCGCCGCGGCGGCGCGCGCGTGCGAGCGGGCCGCGAAGGCGTCCTGCTCGGCCCGACCGATCCCGGCCTTGTCGGCGAAGCGTCCCGTCGCCTCACCCATCGAGATCTCCTCGAACGCACAGCGCAGGCCGTCGCTCTGGATCACATCGAGCACGTGCTGGTCGCCGAAGCGGAAGCCAGCTCGTGCCCCCGGCAACAGGTAGGGCGCGCCGCTCATCGACTCCATGCCTCCGGCGACGACGACCTCGGCGTCGCCGGCACGGATCATGAGGTCGGCCAGGTGGAGGGCGTTCAGCCCGGAGAGGCAGACCTTGTTCACGGTGGTGGCGGGGACGGCCATCGGGATCCCGGCGCCGACCGCCGCCTGGCGGGCGGTGATCTGGCCCTGGCCGGCCTGGAGGACGTGACCCATCACGACGTAGTCCACGCGCTCGGGAGCCACGCCGGCACGGCGCAGGGCCTCGGCGATGGCCAGGGAGCCGAGGCTCGTGGCGCCGAGGCCGGCGAGCTCGCCGGCGAGCTTCCCGATCGGCGTGCGCGCTCCGCCGACGATGACCGATCCGCTCATGGCGACGCTGCTCCTCCCCGGAGGCGGCCCCTGGCGCCCCGGACTACGGTATTCCTACCGTATCCCCGCGCCGCGTGCCGCGACGCGAGCCGGAGGTTCGGTTCGCTTGCCGTCGCGGGGGCGCCCGGCCGGCTTTCCTCACCTCGGAATCGTTGGAGGCTGTGCATGGACAAGGTGGTCGGGAGTGCCGCCGAGGCGGTCGTCGACGTCTTTGACGGCGCGTCGCTCGCCGTCGGGGGCTTCGGGGTCTGCGGCGTGCCGAACCTGCTGATCGCCGCGCTCGCCGAGCGCGGCTTGCAGGGGCTCTCCGCCGTGTCGAACAACTGCGGCCTGAACGAGTTCGGCCTCGGCATGCTCCTCATGCGTCACCAGATCACGCGCATGACGGCGAGCTATGTCGGGGAGAACGGCGAGTTCGCACGCCAGTACCTCTCCGGCGAGCTGGAGGTGGAGCTCGTCCCGCAGGGCACCCTGGCGGAACGGCTGCGCGCCGGAGGGTTCGGCATCGGCGCCTTCTTCACGCCGACAGGTGTCGGCACTCAGGTCGCGGAGGGGGGCCTGCCGTGGCGCTACGCCCCCGACGGCTCCGTGGCCCTCGCCTCGCCCGCGAAGGAGTCCCGGGTCTTCGGCGGCCGTACCTACATCTTGGAGGAGGCGATCACCTGCGACTTCTCCCTCGTCCGCGCACGCGTCGCCGACCGCTTCGGCAACCTCGTCTTCCATGAGGCGGCGCGCAACTTCAACCCGCTCTGCGCGAGCGCCGGCCGGGTGACCGTGGTCGAGGCCGAGGAGATCGTCGAGCCCGGTGAGATCGATCCCGACGCCGTCCACCTGCCCGGCATCTTCGTCCAGCGCATCGTGCAGGTGCCGCCCGACACCGAGAAGATGATCGAGAAGCGCACGGTGCGTCCCCGTGGCGAGGTGGTGGCGTGATGGCGCTCACCCGGGAGCAGATCGCCGCGCGGGCCGCGGCCGAGCTCGCCGACGGGCAGTACGTCAACCTCGGGATCGGGCTGCCGACGCTCGTCTCCAACTACCTGCCGCCAGGCGTGCACGTCCTGTTGCAGTCGGAGAACGGCATCCTCGGCGTCGGCCCCTACCCGTTCGAGGGTGAGGAGGACCCCGACCTCATCAATGCCGGGAAGGAGACCGTCACGCTGCTGCCCGGCGCGTCGTTCTTCGACTCGGCGACGTCGTTCGGCATGATCCGCGGCGGGCACATCGACGTCGCGATCCTCGGCGGGATGCAGGTGTCGAGCGGCGGGGACCTGGCGAACTGGGTCATTCCGGGAAAGATGGTGAAGGGCATGGGCGGCGCGATGGACCTCGTCCAGGGGGCGAGGCGCGTCATCGTCACCATGGAGCACGTCGCGAAGGACGGCTCGGCGAAGCTCGTCGAAGCGTGCACGCTGCCCTGCACCGGGCGCGCCGTCGTCGACCTCGTCATCACCGACCTCGCCGTGATGGAGGTCACTCCTGACGGCCTGGTGCTGCGCCAAGTCGCTCCGGGGGTGAGCCCCGAGGAGGTCCAGGAACGGACCGACACGAAGCTGCTCGTTCCGATGCCACCGACGGTGATCGAGGTCACCGCCTGACGGGCGCTTGCTCGACAACGATGGTGGCGTGCAGCTTCGACGGAGCATGGCTCCGAGCGACCCCGCAGCGTCGCATCGTCCCCCCCCGCTCGAGCTGCTATTCGATCTGACCTTCGCCGCGGCCGTCGGCGCGTTCGGTACGGGGCTCGTCGCCGGGCGGGCCGCGGGCGCGCTGGTCAGCTGCCCGCTCGTCTTCTTCGCCATCTGGCGGGCGTGGATGAACTTCACGTAGTTCGCCTCGGCGTACGACAACGACGACGCCTGCTACCGCATCGCCGTGCTGGCGCAGATGACCGGCGTCCTGACCATGGCGGCGCGCGTGCCGAGGGCGATCGGCAGCGGGCGGTTCGAGGTGATGACCGCGGGCTACGTCGTGATCCGGCTCGGCCTCGTGCCGCTGTGGCTGCGGGCCGCTCGGTCGGACCCGGACGGGCGCCGCTGCGTCCGCCGCTTCGCCGGCGGCATCACGGTGGTCCAGATCGCCTGGATCGTCCGCCTGATGTTGTTGCGCGCCTCCGGCCAGGCGGTCTTCTTCGTGCTCGCCGCGGTCGAGCTCGCCCGGGATTCGTCGTCGGCATCGTTCCCGACGTCTTCGAGGAGGCCGAAGCCGACGTCGCCTCGACGTGCGAAGTCACCCTGCGCCTCCTCGAGGCGTCAGGCGGGCGGCTCGTCGAGCTCGCCGCTCCGAGCGTCGGAGATCTCGAGCTCGCGAACGCGCTCGGGCTCCTCGTCAGCCGCTGCGAGGCGGCCGCATTCCACCGCTCCCAGAAGACCGATCTGCAAGCCTGTATCCCCGAGGTGCGAGACCAGCTCGCCGCAGGGCTCACGATCTCGGCGGCCGACTACCTCGACGCGCAGCGCCAACGCGGCCTGCTCGCTGAGCGCTGCCTCGCCGCCCTCTCCCCGTGCGACGTTCTCGCCGTGCCGACCGCCCCCGTCGTCGCTCCACCGCACGCCGACTACGAGCGCTACCTGTTGCGCCTGTCGCGCAACACCATCATCTGGAGCCTGCTCGGCGCGCCGCCCGTCTCGGTGCCGTGCGGAGCCGACGAGGCGGGGCTGCCGATCGGCCTGCAGCTCGCGGCCGCTCCCGGCGCCGAGCAGTCACTCGTCGATGTCGGCACGACGCTCGAACGAGGCCTCGGAACGTGGAGCTGAGCGGAGCCTTGGCCCGAGCTCGTCCGGCCAGTCCGGACGGCGACGCGACCGCCACGCCCGACGCTGAGCTCGCGCGGGACCTACCCGAGGTGGTCGACGAGGTTGCCACGGCGTTCGCCCTTTACGAGCAGGCGCTCGTCGACCGTGATCTCGCCACGATGGCGGGCTGCTTCGTCGAAGGGGAGTCCGTGGTGCGCTTCGGCATCGCCGACCGTCAGCGGGGAGCCGACGAACTGGCGTCCTGGCGCGCCGCCCAGGATCCGCTTCCGCCGGGACGCTCGCTGTTCGAGACCTCGGTCGCCACGTTCGGCACGTCGTTCGGCGTCGTCACGACGTGCATCTCCTACCCCCGTCGGCCGACGGTCGGTCGCCAGAGCCAGACCTGGGTCCGCTTCCCGGACGGTTGACGCATCGTCCACGCCCACGCCTCCGAGGTGGTGGGGCCGTAACGGGGCTCGGGCGCTCCCGGGCGCGCCCCGGGAGCCCGACCAGGGACCTACACAGGCCCCGAGCACACGACGCACCAGCGGGACGCGGCGAGGAGCTCGGTCTGAAGCTCAGGAATCGGCCAGTTCGCTGATGAACATGTCGGCGCCGTTCGTCGCGAACTTCGCCACGTCGGCCGCCGCCGCCTGGCCCTCAGCACTGGCCATGCCGGCGCCGAGCGATTCCATCGACTCGAACGTCAGCTCGGCGATGAGCGCGTAGCGGGCAGCTTCCCCCGTTGGGGTGCCTACCACCTTGGACCACTCGAAGCTTTCGACACCGGGAATCAGGCGAGCGAGCGTCACGTGCACATCGAGATAGTGCTGGAAGAACGCCTCCGGATCCGGTGGCTGGTTGTAGGCGACGATCAGTCGAACTTTTGTCATGACGGCAACCGTAACCGAGGTGATGGCCCCCGTGACGATCGGGCGGTGCTCATCGACCACGATCCCCAATGCGCTGAACTCCCTGCTCCAAGCGCCCGGCACTTCGCCGACGACGGCGATGCACGCGGGATCGACAACAGGCAAGAAGCATGCCCCCAACGCAAGGATATGATCCGGGCTGACACACGCTGGGTTGATGACGGCTGACCGAGGGCAGCGGTGGTCACTCCGATGTGCAATGCAGGGCCGCGCAACCGGCGATGTGGAGTTGGCATCCTCAATTGGGCCGAGTTTCTCGGCGAGGCGCGGAGGCGGCATGGACAAGGACCTGGTCGACCAAGTGGTAGATGTCGCCCAGCGCGTGGTGGCGAGCGGGGCGATCTCTGCGAACGGACATGGAAACGTGAGCCTTCGCGTCCCGGGGGCAGCCGAGATGTACTTCACTGCCGCCCCGTCACTCCGGGATCACCCGTCGTCCTCTGTTGTGCGGGTGGGGTTGGACGGCACGCTGTTGGAGGGTGACCTGCCGCCCATCCAGGGTGCCGTGGTCGCCATGCACACGGCCATGTATGCGGACCAACCCGAGGTCGGCTGTGTCCTGCACACGCATTCGCCGTACGCCACCGCGTACGCGGTGGCCCACCGCCCGATCGGGTGTTGGGTCGAAGCCTTGGCGATGTTCGGCCTCCCGAACGGGGTGCCGGTTGCCGCCTACGGACCCCGCGGATCCGACCAAGCGGTGGCGAACATCCGGGCTTCGGTCGCTCCGGGCGTTCCGGCGGTGCTGCTCGCCAACCACGGCGTGCTGGTGTTCCATCGCACCCCTGAGTTGGCCATCCTGGTCGGCGGAATCGTCGAGGAGGCCGCTCAGGCGGGCATCAATGCCGGCAGCCTTGGCGGTCCTGTCGAAATACCTGAGGTACTTCGGGCCGCGGCGCTGCAGCGCGCGATGACCTTCGAGCACCAGGGAACGGCGCACGCCTAGGAATCGCTGCTACGGAGCAGCTCGAACCTCGAAGCCGCGCTCCCGGCGGCGGTGCCCTGACGGCCGGGTCGACGGCGCGCCAGGGTCACGAGCGCGCGGACAGTCGGAACGGTGGCGACCGCGCACCGCGGCGACACGTCCGAGGATGCCCGCAGCCCGCGCCGACTAACGAACAGCAAGCGTTGCCTGAGACCGAACTAGCTTCGAGTCCGACCGTACTGTCTCAAAGGAGGGGCGTTCGAATGGCCGATGGCACGTCGCAGGCCGGCAGCGCAACGGTGCAGCTACCCGAGCCGGGAACCTGGACCATCGACTCGGTCCACTCCTTCGTGGAGTTCACCATCGAGCACTTCACCGTCGCCTTCGCCCGCGGCATCGCCGCCGGGCCGACGGGGACCATCATCGTCGCCGACGACGTCGCCGCCACCTCGGTCGAGGCGTCCATCGACGCCTCGACGCTCACGACCGCGAATGCAGCACGCGACGAGAAGATCCTCGGCCCAGACGTCCTCGACGTCGCGCAATACCCGACCATCGACTTCATCTCGAGCGCGTTGCGGCCGGTCGCCGGCGGGCGCTTCGCTCTCGACGGCGACCTCACGATGCACGGGGTGACCCGCCCGGTGACCCTCGAGCTCGACGTGCACGGCGTCATCATCGACGTCTGGGGCCGCACCCGGCTCGGCCTCACCGCGACGGCGGACATCAAGCGGAGCGACTTCAACGCCCGGGAGTGGGGCTATGCCGCCCTCGCGTCTGGAGGGTTCATGGTTCCCGACGCCCTGCGGGTGACGCTCGAGATCGAGGCGACGAAGGACGAGCCGGAGTCCGCCGGGAGCTGAGCGGCGCCAGCCCGACGGTGGGACGGACGGCCGGTATCGGCCCGGCGCGTGACGACGCGCCGGGCCGGTCCCGCGTCGTGCCGACTACGAGGCGGCGATGCCCTCGATGCCGGCGCCGATCCCGGTCACCGAACCGACCGAGGTGATCGAGCCGTCGGCGTTCACGTTGAACTCGTCGAGCGCGCCGGTGCCGCCGGCCTCGACCTACAGCCTGGCGCACGAGCGCGAGCCGCGAGCGGGAGCGACCAACCCCGCCACGTCCCCGAAGCCGGCGGGCGTGACCGACCAGCCGTGATCACGAGCTCGGGGCGACCACCAACAGGCGGACGGGCCGAGCGCCGTCGGGTCACCTGTCGGCTGCCCGTCCTCGCTCAGGACCGTTCCTCAACCGGCACCTCGCGCTGTGAGGGCGCCGCCGCCTCGCGAAGGCCGAGGACGAGGATCGCCGCGCCGATGGCGCCGACGGCGATCTGAAGGGCCGGCGAGACCACCACCCACGCCGCCTCGAGCAGGATCCACGCAAGCAGGCCGATCCCGACGCAGACATGGCCCGCCCTCGCGACCCGCAGCCGCAGGAAGGCCGCGAGGGCCACCAGGGCGGGACACACCCCGACGAAGAAGAACAGCGCGATCCCGGGCCAGCGCCACGTGTGGAACCACGTGCCCTCGAGGTAGCGCATCGGCATCGCGCTCGTCGCGTGGGTGGCCAGGTAGGCGCCCCCGGCCAGCCCGCACGCCGCCATGAGCCCCTCGAGGGCGACGAGGAGCCGCTGAGCCGGCCGCAGGCGGTGACGGTGAGCGCGAACGGCCGGAGCGCTGTGCCCGAGCCCCCCGGTCGCCCCGTGCCGGTCCCTGACGCTGCTCGTCCCCATCGGGCACCTCCGCATGCACGGTGTCGCCTTTCATCCTGGTTGGCGACGTCCGCGCCGACCAGGGCCAAAGGCCAGGGTCTCGCGGCGCGCTGCTCACGCCCGTACGCCGCTCGAGCATCCCGGCGCGCTCGTCGGCGGATCCGGCGTCGCGAGGTCAGCGCGGACGCTGCGTTCCCCGCTCGCCAGGCGTTAGCGGCGAGTCCCTCGGCGATCGAGGTGCAGCGGCCGAATCCGGGCGCTGGCGCCTCGCGGCGAGCGCCCGGCTCGCCCCGCGCACCGAGGGTGGCAAAGCGTCATCCGAGCTGGCGCGACGACCGCCCCCGGGATCGCTTCACGGACGGGCGTCGGCCGCGTCGGGATCGAGCCCCGCCACCAGCTCGCACGGGTCGTCGACGGGGTGGAGCGCGAGGGCCCGCTCGGCGAGGCGCGCGAGCAGTCGGCGGAACTCGGCCCGCTCCGCGGGGGCCAGCGGGTCGAGGACGCGGCCCTCGGCGAGCTGCAGCCGGGTGCGCGTCCGCGCCCAGACGGCCCGCCCGCGTTTGGTGGCCACCACCTGCTTATTGCGCCGGTCCGCAACGTCCGGCCTGCGCTCGACCAGTCCCGCACGCTCCAGATCGTCGACCAGGTAGGTCATGACCGTCCGGTCGATCCCGAGCCGGCGCGCCAGGGCACCCTGGCCTTCGGCGAGCTGGCGGGAAGCGGCGTCGAGCACCTGGTAGCCACGGGGGCCGCCGGGGAGCTGGCCGAGCACCGCCTCCGCGTTCTGGACGTAGCAGCGGAAGACGGCGCCGAGGGCAACGCCGAGATCGTCACCGAGCGCCCGGGACGCCGGGACCGCCGGCTCCGGCTCCGCCGCCACCTCCCGCACCCCAGGCATACCCGTAGCGTACCTGTCGCTCGTCCGCACAGATATTCTTTTTTTCTGTCGATCTGAACTCAGGATAATCTGTTTACAAGATTAATTGCGGGCAGGGCCCGGGAAGGACCGGCATGGGCGACTACCAGCACGACCTCCTCTTCGGGACCTTCCTCACGCCGTCCGCCGACCAGCCCCAGCGGGTCGTCGCCCTCGCCCAGCTCAGCGAGGAGCTCGGCCTCGATCTGGTCACCGTCCAGGATCACCCCTACCAGGCTCGCTTCCTCGACACCTGGACGGTCCTGTCGGTCATCGCCGCCCGTACCACCAGGGTCCGGGTGGCGCCCAACGTCGCCAACCTGCCGCTTCGACCCCCGACGGTGCTCGCCCGCAGCGTGGCCACGCTGGACCTGCTGAGCGGCGGCCGCGTGGAGCTCGGCCTCGGTGCCGGGGCCTTCTGGGACGCCATCGCGGCGGCCGGCGGCCCCCGCCGGAGCCCCGCCGAGGCGGTCGAGGCGCTCGAGGAGGCGATCGAGGTCGTCCGCGGCATCTGGGCCGCCGACGGCCCGGCGGTCCGGGTCGAGGGCCGCCACTACCTCGTCCGGGGCGTCCACCCCGGACCGGCGCCCGCCCACCGCGTCGGGATCTGGCTCGGCGCCTACAAGGTGCGGATGCTGGAGCTGACCGGGCGCCTGGCCGACGGGTGGCTGCCGTCCAGCCCCTACGCGGGTCCCGAGGACCTCGCGGCGATGAACCGGGCCATCGACCAGGCCGCCGAGAGCGCTGGACGCAGACCTGCTGAGATCCGCCGCCTCTACAACGTGACCGGGCACTTCTCCCGGCACGGCAACGGGTTCCTCGACGGCCCTCCCGAGCTGTGGGCCGAGCAGCTGACCGGCCTCACCCTCACGGAGGGGATGAGCGCCTACATCGTCATGGGCGACGAACCCGAGCTGCTCCGCCGCTTCGCCGCCGAGGTCGTCCCGGCGGTGCGCGAGCTCGTCGGGGCGGCGCGGGCCCGGGCGGAGCCGACCCCTGCGCCGCACGTCGTGTCCCCCAGAGGGCGGGCGCGAGCCGCTGGCGCCGGTGGAGCCCAGACCGGCGCGGACCTCCGCGGGGTCGCCACCGTCGACGACGGCTCGCGCCTGAGCGAGGCGGCGCTCTGGGACGAGACCGCCCGCCCGTCCGGGCCCGGCCCCGAGCCGGGACGGACCTACTCCCCCGAGGAGCAGGCCGTGGGACGGCACCTCGTCGAGGTCCACGACCACCTGCGCTCGGAGCTGGCCTCGGTGCGCGGGCTCGTCGACCAGGTGCTGGCGGGCGCGATGGAGCCGCGCCGGGCCAGGGAGGAGCTCGTGGCGATGACCCTGCGCCAGAACAACTGGACCATGGGCGCCTACTGCGCGGCCTACTGCCGGCTGGTCACGACCCACCACACCATCGAGGACCGGAGCGTGTTCCCGCACCTGCGGCGCTCCGATCCACGCCTCGCCGCGGTCATCGACCGCCTCGAGGACGAGCACCGGGTGATCCACGACGTCATCGAGGGGGTCGACCGGGCGCTCGTCACCTACGTCGAGGACCCGGACGGAGCCAAGGCGCTGCGCGAGGCCGTCGACCAGCTCACCGACACCCTGCTCTCCCACCTGGCGTACGAGGAGCGCGAGCTGGTGGAGCCGCTCGCGAGGCTCGGCTTCTCCTGAGGCTGCCCCTCGGCGCGGCCGGTGACCCTCGACCTGCGCCTCGTCCGATCCGCGAGCGGCGCTCAGCCACCGCCCGGCGGCGGGGTCGGCGGCCAGTACCGCCAGGCGTCGTCGACCGGGCTCATGAGGCCGACGCTGTTGCCGTCCGGGTCCTCGACGATGGCGTAGCGGGCGCCCCAGAACCCGTCGTACGGTCGCTGGTGGCCCCGGTGGCCGGCGGACGTGAGCGAGGCGTAGGTGTCGTCGACCGCCTGCCTCGTCGAGAGCGCGAAGCCGAGGACGACCGAGCCTCCCGTCCCGCCGGACCAGCCTGAGTCCCACGCACCGACGAACTCCGTCGTGTCGAACTCGACGAGCACGCCGTTCGGCAGCTGGACGGCGACATGGTGGGCAGCGGGCTCGGCGTCGATGACGAGTCCGAGGGACTGGTAGAAGCCCACGGTCGCGGCCATGTCCCGGACGACCAGATTGAGCTGGTTGAGCAGCGGCTGCGACGCGGTCATGGCCACCTCCCGGCGACGTGCAGGTCGGTCGTCTCGTGGGTCGGTCGTCACCGACGGGCACATCCTGGCGCGTCGAGCGCCGGCCTGTCCGTGCAGGCACGCCTCCGCCACGAACGGCACCGGACGCCGCGCGGGCGGCGAGGATCCGCCGCGGGCGCGGCGCGGGCAGACCCTCCGTCGGCCACCGGCACGTTGTGCCGTCCGGCCGACGATGGTGTACGCATATCGGGTACGCAATTCGGCAGCCGTGTTCCGGCACCGGCTGCTGTGTCGATGCCGGCTCAGGAGGAGACGATGTCCCAAGCGGAGGGAGCGGAGTTCTGGCGTGATCTCAAGCCGATCACCCAGGTGTTTCGGCCGGAGGCCCTGCCCGAGGCCTACATCCATGACGCTCCGACCGACGACGACCGCTACTACGTGCCCCTGAGCGAGACCGTCGGGAGCCGCCCGCTGTGGATCTCGCCCAGCCAGAACCGCTGGTGCGACGTCTTGATGGCGCGCGGCGCCGGACTGGTCAACCGCCACTACCACCCCCAGCAGGTCTTCGCCTACACGATCTCGGGGAAGTGGGGCTACCTCGAGCACGACTGGGTCGCGACCAAGGGCGACTTCGTCTTCGAGGCGCCGGGCGAGGCCCACACGCTGATCGCCTACGAGTCCGACGAGCCGATGCGGGTCCACTTCAACGTGACCGGGCCGCTGATCTGGCTCGACGAGGACGGCGAGGCCTCGGGGACCTTCGACGCCTACGACTACATCAGGATCTGCAAGGAGCACTACGAGAAGGTGGGCATCGGCGCTGACTACGTCGTGAAGCTCTTCCGTTAGCCCATCGCGGCCCCTACCGCCGGCGTGCCGGCCGCCGGTTCGCCCGCGGCCGCTCGTGGGAGCTCACGTCGCGCCCTGCTCGAGCGCGACGCCGGCGGTCGACGCTACCCACGGGTCCTCGCTGAGATCGGCGTCGCCGGAGTTGAGGGTCCCGTGCGGCTCGATGAGCAGGACCCGCGTCCCCGGGGTCGCGCTCGGGCGGTGGCGCAGGCCGGCGGGGACGGTGACGAGCTGGAGCGGGCCGAGCCGGACGGCGGCTCGGCCCTCGAGCTCGAGCGTCAGCTCGCCTGCGAGCACCAAGAAGAGCTCGTCGGTGTCGTCGTGCGCGTGCCACACATACGCACCCTCGAGCTTCGCGATCTTCACGTCGTGGTCGTTGACGGTTGCGGCGATGCGCGGCGAGTAGATCTCGTCGAAGTGCTCGAACGCCCGGCTGAGATCGACCGGCGACGTCGGTGCCCGATCCGTCACGGTGCACACCTTTCTCGACCGCCGTCCCCGACGGCGTCCCGCTGAGACCCGCGTGCCCCCACGCCCGGCACCCAACCATAGGCAACACCTTCAGGCCCCGCCGCGGCGGGGGACGACGTGGAGCGGTCCGAGCCGACCCCTTGCCGGCGCGGCGGAGGCGGCGGGAGGGCGCCATCCCTAGGATGACGGGCAGCCCATGTCCAGCCCAGCGCCGGCACCCGCCCCGACCGCCACGCAGACGGCGCCACGACCCGCGGACGCGGTCATCCACACCGAGCAGCTGACGAAGGTCTACCCCGGGACCGACTTCACAGCGGTCGACCGGCTCGACCTCGACGTGTCCCGCGGCGAGATCTTCGGCCTGCTCGGGCCGAACGGCGCGGGGAAGACGACGACCGCCGGCATGCTCACCACCCGTGTCGTGCCGACCTCTGGGCGGGCCTTCGTCGGCGGGGTCGACGTGGGGCGGCACCCGGCGCTGGCCAAGCAGCTGAGCGGGATCGTCTCCCAGCAGAACACCCTCGACCGTCAGCTGACCGTCTGGGAGAACCTCTACTTCCACGGGCGGCTCTTCGGCATCGGTGCGCGGCACTCCCGCCGGCTCGCGGACGACCTGCTCGAGAAGTTCCAGCTGACGAAGTGGGGCCGGGCGTCGGTCTACGCGCTCTCCGGTGGCATGGCGCAGCGGCTCATGGTCGCCAGGGCCATCTTCCACCGGCCGGCCGTCCTCTTCCTCGACGAGCCGACCGCGGGCCTCGACCCCCAGAGCCGCCTCGCGCTCTGGGCCATCCTCGGCGAGCTGAACGGCGAGGGTCAGACCGTGCTCCTCACCACCCACTACATGGAGGAGGCCGACAAGCTCTGCCACCGCGTGGCGATCATGGACCACGGCCGGATCCTCGCGCTCGACACGCCGGCGGCGCTCAAGCAGAGCGTCGGCGCCGACACGGTCGTCACGGTCAAGGCGAGCGGCGACGACGCCCTGCTCGCCGAGCTCCTCGAACGCGAGGTCGACGGCGTGACGCGCACCCGGCTGATCGACGGGGCGGTGCAGCTCCACGTCCAAGGTGCCGAGCGGATCGTGCCGCGCATCGTCACCGCGGCCGAGCGCGGCGGGCTCGAGATCGTCGACCTGTCGATCGCCGAGCCGAGCCTCGAGACGGTCTTCATCAACCTCACGGGCAAGGAGCTGCGCGACTGATGGCCGCCACCGAGACCTCGGCGGCGCGCTCCCCCGGCATCGGCTCGGTGCCGCTTCGGCCCGTCGCCGCCGCGAGCATGAGCGCGCTCGGCGCCCTGATGCTGCGCGACCTGGTCGTGCTCCGCAAGCACCTGTGGGAGTTCGTCCTCCGCACCCTGATCCAGCCGTTCCTGCTCTGCTTCGTGTTCCTCTACGTCTTCCCGAAGATCGGCCAGGGCATCGGCGGCCACGGCGACATCGCCGAGTCCGCCTTCGCCACCATCCTCGTCCCGGGCGTCGTCGGCATCTCCGTGATGTTCCAAGGGGTGCAGTCGATCGCGCTGACCATGGCCCAGGAGTTCGGCTACACGCGCGAGATCGAGGACCGGGTGCAGGCGCCGTGCCCGATCTGGCTCGTCGCCGTCGCCAAGGTGCTGTCCGGCGCTGCGCAGGGTGTCCTGTCCGCCGTCATCGTGCTGCCGATCGCCTCGGTCGTCCACGCGTCCGGCGTCGAGGCCCGACTCAGCCTGCACTGGTGGCTCATCGTCACCTTCGTGCCGCTGGCGTGCGTCGCGATGGCCTGCCTCGGGCTGCTGCTCGGCACGAGCTTTGAGCCCCGCAACATCGGGCTCATGTTCGGCTTCATCATCTTGCCGATCACCTTCCTCGGCGGGACCTACTACGGCTGGACCCGGCTCGCGCCGGTGAAGCTCGGCGCCTGGCACTGGCTCCAGACCGTCGTGCTGATCAACCCGCTGATCTACGTCAACGAGGGGATGCGGGCGGTGTTCACCGAGGCCCCGCATCTCCAGCTGTACGTCATCTACCCGGTGGTGGCCGGGTTCGCGGCGCTGTTCCTGGCGGTCGGTCTGCGCAACTTCCGCCGTCGCGTGCTGTCCTGACCCGAGCGCCGACCCGGCAGGGACGCTCCGTCGCTCCGGCGCGGCCCGGGAGGCGGCGCACACCGTGCAGCGGGGCCCCGACATGCGGCAGGATGCACGGCGATCAGCGCCGCGCGGCGGCCCGGGGGAAGCGAGCGCCCAGATGAGCAACGGTCGGGAACCGAAGGAGCACGAGACCGGACCGGCGGAGGGCCCGCGCCCTCCCCTCGACGGGCACCGGCTCGCGGACGACCCCGTCTCGACCGCCGCGATCGAGCGCATCGACGTCGGGGGGCGCCAGCTCGTCGCGCTCTCGGACGGCTTCTTGCTCATGGGCGAGACGATGGTCGGCACGGCCGACGAGCCGACGGCAGCCTTCGACGCCCTGCGGGCCGACTACGAGGAGGTGCGCCTCCCCCTCGGCTGCTTCTTCTGGCCTGGCGAGACGAACGTGCTCGTGGACACCGGGTTCGGGCCGCTCGACGCCGCGGAGGGCGGCTGGCTGATCGGCGGCAACCTGTTGCACCAGCTCCGTCGCATCGGCGTCCGGCCCGAGGACGTCGACGTCGTCGCCCTCTCGCACCTGCACGCCGACCACTCGGGCGGCCTCGGCGATCCGGGCACCGGCGAGCCCATCTACCCGAACGCCACGACCTACATCGGCAGCCACGACTGGGAGTACTTCGTCGAGGGGAGCACCGCCGCGATACCGCTCCCCGACTACACGCGCGCCGCGCTCGAGTCGCTCGCCGATCGGGGCAAGATCACCCTCGTCGACGGGGACGCCGAGATCGCGCCCGGCGTGCGCAGGCTCTCCGCACCGGGGCACACGCCCGGGCACTCGCTCTACGTGATCCACGACGACGACGAGCGCGTCCTGCTCCTCGGGGACTCGATGTACTGCCCCCAGCAGCTGACCAACCTCGACTGGGGCGCCGCCTTCGACGTCGACCCGGCGCTCGCTCGCGCGACGCGCGAACGGCTCCAGCGTGACCTCGAGCTCCACGGCGGCGGAGCGCTCGGCTGCCACTTCCCCGGGCTGATCGCCGGGCGGGCCGTCACCGACCCCGACCGCGGCACCCGCCGGGCCCCGTGACGCGAGCCTGAGCTCGGCCGCTGCGTCGCCCGCCGTCGCCGCTCACCGCAGCGCCGGCCCGGCTCCGGCCGCGGGCCGGGTGCCCGACGCTCAGACCTCGTCCTCGTCGGGCCCGAGCGGCTGCCGCGCACCCGAGTCCGAGGGAGCGGCGCGTCGCTCGAGCAGACGGGCCACCAACGAGGCGAGGTGGACGGGCTGGCGCGACGTCAGCTGGCGGATCTGGGTCCGGCAGCTGAAGCCGTCGGCGAGGACCGTCACCGCCGGGTCGGCGACGCGCACCGCCGAGAGCAGTCCCGCGTCGGCGCAGCGGACCGAGACGTCGTAGTGCTCACGCTCGAAGCCGAAGCTGCCCGCCATGCCGCAGCACCCGGCGTCGAGGACCTCGAGTTCGACGCCGAGCGACTCGAGGACGCGCCGGTCGGCGCCGAAGCCGAGCTCCGCGTGCTGGTGGCAGTGGACCTGGGCCAGCGCGCGCAGCCGTTGCGCGGGAGGCTCCCACCCGGGCTCGGCGGCCGTGACGACCTCGGCGAAGGTGCGGAAGGCCGCTGCGGCGGCACGGGCCAGCGGGTCGTCCGGCAGCAGCTGGAGCGCGTCCGACCGGAAGAGCGCGGTGCAGCTCGGCTCGAGGCCGACGATCGGCACCCCGGCGGCGAGCCACGGCTGGAGCACGTCGAGCGATCGACGCAGCTCGCGCCGCGCCCGACCGAGCTGGCCGGTCGCGAGCCACGTGAGCCCGCAGCAGACCTGGCGGGCGGGGAGCTCCACCGAGTAGCCGAGCGACTCCAGCACCGTGATCGCGTCGAGACCGATCTCGGGATCGAAGTGGTTGGTGAAGGTGTCCGGCCACAGCAGCACCGGGCCACGACCGCCGACCAGGTAGCCGCCGCCGCGGCGCCCGGGGTGGCGGCGGAACGTCTGGCGGAGCGTCTCCGGGGCGAGGTGCGGCAGCGACCGCTGCGGGGCGATCCCCGCGGCGAGCTTCACGACGCCGGCGAGCCGGGAGCTCGCCACCAGGTTGGCGACGGCCGGCACGCGCGCCCCGAGGCGGAGCCAGCGCGCCAGGTAGCCCATCGAGTAGTGCGACGCGGGGCGCAAGCGTCCCGAGTAGTGGCGGGCCAGGAACTCCGCCTTGTAGGCGGCCATGTCGACGTTCACGGGGCACTCGACCTTGCAGCCCTTGCAGCCGAGGCAGAGGTCGAGCGCCTCGAGCACCTCCTCCGAGCGCCAGCCGCCACGCACCACCCCGCCGTTCAGCATCTCGAAGAGCAGCCGGGAGCGCCCCCTCGTCGAGTGACGCTCCTCGCGCGTCGCGCGGTAGCTCGGGCACATGACACCGCCCGAAGCGTTCAGGCACTTCCCGACGCCCATGCAGCGGCGCGTCGCCGCGGCGAGGTCGCCGCGATCAGCGCTGAGCGCGAGCCGCGACGCCGTCGGCAGCCGTGGCGGGGCGCTGCGGATGCGCAGGTCGGCGTCGAGCGGCCTCGGGGCGACCACCCGGCCGGGGTTCATCATGCCGTCCGGGTCGAAGGCGGCCTTGAAGGCGGCGAAGGCGTCGAGCACCGTTCGGGGGTACAGCTTCGGGAGCAGCTCCGAGCGGGCCTGCCCGTCCCCGTGCTCCCCGGAGAACGAGCCCCCGTGGAGCACGACGATGTCGGCCGCCGACGTCACGAACTGGCGGAAGCGCCCGACGCCGGCGGCCGTCGCGAGGTCGAAGTCCAGCCTCGCATGGACGCATCCTTCCCCGAAGTGGCCGTAGAGGATGCCCCGGACGCCGGTGTTCGCCATCAACGTGCGGAACTGGCGCAGGTACGCGCCGAGCCGCTCGGGCGGGACGGCCGCGTCCTCCCATCCGGGCCACGCCTCGCCGCCGGACGCGAGGCGGGTCGCGATCCCGGCGCCCTCCTCGCGCAGGCGCCAGAGCGCGCCGACGCGGCGCGCATCGGTCGAGACCTCGGCGCGCACCCCCGGCTCCGCCATCGCCTCGACGATGGCGTAGGCCGCATCCTCGGCCTCCTCGGTCGAGTCGCCAACCGTCTCGACGAGCAACCAGCCCCGGCCGGCGGGAAGGCTCGCGGGCAGGCGCGAGCGGGGGTTGCGCGCCGCGAAGGCGGCGACCAGCTCCGCGTCGATCCCCTCGATCGTCGCGGGGCGGTGCTCGAGCAGCCCCGGTACGCGCTCGGCCGCCGAGTAGATGTCCGGGTAGCCGAGGACCGCGAGCGCCGTCGCCCGCGGCGGCCGGACGAGGCGCACGGTCGCGCCGAGCACCACGGCGCACGTCCCCTCGCTGCCGACGAGCGCGCGGGCGACGTCGAAGCCGTGCTCGGGGAGGAGCTGGTCGAGGTTGTAGCCCGAGACGCGCCGCGACAGCGACGGGAACGACGAGCGCAGCGCGTCCGCGTGGGTCGACGCGACGTCGCGAAGCGCCCGGTAGAGGCGGCCCGTGGCGCCCTCGCGCCGGCACAGCTCCTCGAGCGCCACGTCGCTCGTCGGCCCGACCGTGAGACGCGTCCCGTCGTAGAGGGCGATGTCGAGCGACTCGACGTTGTCGGCCGTCTTGCCCCACACGAGCGAGTGCGACCCGCAGGCGTTGTTGCCGATCATTCCGCCGAGGGTGCAGCGCGAGTGCGTCGAGGGGTCCGGTCCGAACGTCAGCCCCTGTGCCGCCGCCGCACGCCGGAGATCGTCGAGGACGACCCCCGGCTGGACGAGCGCCGTCGAGGTCGCCGCGTCGACGACCGGCGGGCCGTCCAGGTGGCGGGCGAGGTCGAGGACGACCGCGACGTTGCACGCCTGGCCCGCGATGCTCGTCCCTGCCCCCCGGGGGAGCACCGGCACCCCGTGCGCCCGGCAGACGGCGAGCGTCGCCAGAACGTCGTCGGTGGACGCCGGCTGGACGACGCCGATCGGGACGTGGCGGTAGTTCGACGCGTCGGTCGAGTACAGGGCACGGGTGACGGCGTCGAAGCGGACGGTGCCCGCCACCTGGCCGGCGAGGTCCGCCGCCAACGCGTCGAGCTGGCCGGGCGCGAGCTCCGCCCCCGCCCGCCCCGCCAGGTCCGTCACCGGGTCAGCGCCCGGGCGACATGAGGGCGGCGCCGGGCACCGTCCCGTCGCGCCTCGCCTGCGCCGCTTCGCCCATCGGTCGCCCTCCCCGGCGCATCGTAGGTGGCGGCCGCGCCGCGCCCGCGAACCGCGGCTGGCCGGGCGCGGGCCGGGCCCGCCACGGGCCTCGGCCGGCGCTCGCGCGCCGCCGACGCGGCCGGCGCGGCCGGCGGCGACTAGAGATGCGACGCAGGGGCGAGCAGGGACGGGGCGCCGCTCAGCGCGCTCTGGTACTGCCGGTACGAGGCGACCTGCGATGGGGTCGGCGGGGGGATCGACACGGGGGCGCCGAAGTCGACGAAGTCGACCGTGACCGTGGCGGCGGCGTCGGGCACCGTTGGGAACGGCAGGCTCACCTGCTCGGTGATCCGTCGCAGCTGGCCCGAGTGGTCGATCCAGACGTCGAGGTCGAGACGGCGGCCGTGGCGCACGTAGCCGAGGGCGGCCTGGCGGACGGCCGCAGACAGGCTGGCGCGCCCGACGCGCGACCGGACCGCCGCCGTGTCGAGCGTCACCGCGTAGCCCTCGGTCGCCTCGCCGTCGAGCGAGGCGGCGCCGATCGGGGTCACCCGGGCGCCCTGCTCCTCCAGCACGCGCAGGATCCCGGCCGGGTCGTTGCCTGCGCCGGCCGGGGTCGAGGGGAGCTTGCCGGCCGGCAGCTCGACCCACGCCTTGCCGGGCAGCACCGTCGCCACCTGGGGTATCCACAGGTACAGGCGGCCGCCGGCGTAGAGCTCGTGCGCGGTCAGGCCGTTGAACCCCGGCGATCCCGAGTAGGTGAACCCGAGCTCCATCGCGCCCGTCGTGAGGTCGATCCGGCCGGTGCCGGTCGCACCCACGTGCACGCCGGACGGCAGCCCGCTCGTCGTCACGGCCAGCCGGAGCCGGGCACTCTTGTCGGCGATGGTCCGGGAAGCCGCCGTGGCGACGACGGCGCTCGGCGCACTCCCAGAGCTCGTCCCGGCCGCGGCGACGAAGCCGACGCCGATGCCGATCGCCATCAGGATCGCGACCGCGAGGGTGAGGAATCCGCGCACCGCTGCAGTGTGCTCATCCCGCCCAATGCCGTCAACCGGCTAGGCGCGATGGTGCAGGCCGCACGCTAGAAGCCGCTGCCGCTGCTGCCGCCCGTGTCCGACGGACCCTGGCCGCCCTGGCTGCCGCGCCACGGCCCCCGGCCGCCGCCTTGGTTGCCGCCCCACGGCCCCTGACCGCCGCCTTGGTTGCCGCCCCACGGTCCTTGACCGCCACCGCCGCGGCCCCACGGCCCCTGGCCACCGCCGAAGGGCCCGCGTCCGCCGCCGCCCTTCCGCCGCATCGCCCACATCCGGAGCGCGACCATGCCGACGATCAGCACGATGCCGAGCGAGCCACTCGACCGGCCGAAGCCGCCTGCCACTGCGAGCGTCACGCCCATCGCGCTGTGCGCTCCCTTCGCTTGCCTGAGCAGACGTTACCCACTGCACGGCGCGGGTCGCGCGCAGGCGCCGGCGCACCGGCGTGGCGGCCGCAGGCCGGGCCCGCCCGACCGTCGTCGGGCCGGCGGCGCGCGGAGCAGCTCGGGAACCGGCATCATTGGCAGGTGCCGGTACCGACGACCGCCGACCAACCGGCACCCTTGCGAGCGGTGACGTGATCCTCCATGCCAGCGCGGTGCTGCCGGGCTTCCTCCACACCCTCCAGCCGACGCTCAAGCACTACGGCTACTGGGCGGTCGCCGCCTTCTTGTTCCTCGAGGACTTCGGGGTGCCCGTACCGGGCGAGACCATCCTCATCACCGCCGCCGTCTACGCCGGCTCGGGGCACCTGAACCCGGTGCTCGTCGGGGTCATCGCCGTCGTCGCGGCGGTGCTCGGCGACAACCTCGGCTTCGCGATCGGCCACTTCGCCGGGCGGGCGGCCATCGTGCGGTGGGGCAGGTACGTGATGCTCAACGAGGAACGCCTCACCAAGGCCGAGAACTTCTTCAACCACCACGGCGGGAAGATCATCGTGGTGGCGCGCTTCATCGAGGGGCTGCGGCAGGCGAACGGCATCATCGCCGGGGCCTCGGAGATGTCGTGGTGGCGCTTCCTCCCCTTCAACGTGCTCGGCGCGGTGCTCTGGGTGGGGACCTGGCTCACCGTCGGCGAGCTCGCCGGCGACCACATCGGCACGATCTACACGGCGGTCTCGCGCTACTCGCTGGTCGCGCTCGTCGTGGTGGTGCTCGTCCTGCTCGCCATGGTGGTGCGCTTCGTCGTCCGTCGACGGCGCGCGGCCGGGACCGAGGCCGAGGCGGCCCGGGTCGAATAGGCGCCGGCGAGGGCTCCGCCGGGCGGTTGAGCAAGGCGCGCCCCAACAGCGCAGGCCACCGGGCGCCCTCGACGGTGTGCGCGGCGCCCGCGGGCTCGTGCCCGGGTCTGCGCTCAGCCGGTCGCCGGGTGGGTCGGCGTCAGGCCACCGGGCGCGAGCAGGTCGAAGCCGTCCGGCTTGAACAGGTACCCCGGCCCCGTCCCGCCGCGGCCCGTCACCCCGTACTGCCAGACCTCGGCGTTCGTCGTCGGGTCGATGGCGACGATGCGGTCGTTGTGGTCGTCGTTCGCCATCAGGACGCCGGAGGGGAGGCGCTCGACGAGCGAAGGGTAGTTGAGCTGGCCCGGCCCCGACGTCGGCCCGAAGCGGTAGAGCACCTGGCCCGCCCGGTTGAACTCGACGAAGGCGCCCGGGCTCGCGTAGTCGGCGACGAGGTAACGGTCCGGGCCGAGCTGCTGGGGGTCCGAGACGTAGCTGACCGTCGGCAGCTGGACGCTCCAGACGACGTGGCCCGAGGGCGTGTACTCGTCGATCCACGACCCGCCGATCTCCGAGACGAGGACGTCGCCGTTGGCGAGCGGCGTGTCGCCGTTCGGCGCGGTCATCTCGGTCGGCGGGCGGTGGGCGCAGGCGCCGGTCGTGCCGATCTGGTGGACGACGACGTCCGTCTTCGGGTTGATGATGAGGACGCGGCAGTTGTAGGGGTCGGCGACCGAGACGTCCCCGTTCTTCAGGTAGTACGCGTCGTCCGGGGTGTTGAGGTAGCCGGGCGCCGACCCCGAGACGCGCGGGTGGCCGTAGGTCCAAAGGACCTTCCCCGAAGGATAGGAGAGGATGACGATGGTGTCGTTGCCCTCCTGGTTGGAGATGATCGCGCTCCCGTGGCGGAGGAAGAAGGCGTCGTCGGGGAAGTAGAACCCGCCGCTCGGCGCGGGACGCGACGCCGACGGGTAGTGCCAGAGGATCGTGCCGGTGTCGGAGACGAGGAGCAGCCGGTCGTTGCCGCGATCGGCGATGAGCAGCTTGTCGCCGAAGTACGGCGAGCCCGCCCCCGCCACGCCGGCCGTCCCGAACTTGCGGTTGGGCGAGACGACCTCGACGTTGGCGGTCTGCGCACCGCCGGCGAGCTCGCCGCCGACGAGCCAGAGCCGGCCGCCAGCCGTCGCCGCCCCGGCGTAGGCGACCGCGACCGGGAGCTGTCCGGCGTGCAGCATCTCGTGGCGGGCGGGCACGTAGGCGTCGACCGCTGCGAGCGGACCGGTGGCCGTGGCGCCTCCCGCGAGGTAGATGTGACCCGACAACGTCGCGGCCGCGGCGCCAGCGAGCGCTATCGGCAGCGAGCCGACGACCGAGGTCGTACGGCGCGCGAGGTCGATTGCCTGGATGGCGCGGACCGGTCGGCCCGCCGCGTCCAGGCCGCCGAAGACGTAGATCGTCGTGCCGAGCGCGGCGACGGCGGGGTAACGGACGGGGACCGGGAGGCGGCCCACGACCGCGAAGTGCGAGCCGTCCTTCGTGCCGAGCACGTCGGGCTCGAGGCTCGAGCCGTCGTAGCCGCCGATCACGTAGTCCGTCCGGCCGACGTTGACCGCCACCGCGTCTGCTCGCGCCCGGGCGAGCGAGCCGACGCTCGAGCCGGCACCGCTCGCCGCGACGGCCTGCACGCTCGTGCCGGGGACCGCCGCGCCCCCACCCACCACCAGGGCGCCGCCCCTCAAGGGCGCGACCGCCGCGTCGTGCACGGCGACCGGCAGGGTGCCGACCTGGCGCAGGACGCCGGTGAGCGGGTCGAGGTTGAAGACCCCGGTCTGGGAGGCCGCTCCGACGATGCCGCCGGCGAGGGTGATCGACCCGTTGCCGTTGCCGACGGCGCCCTCGCGGCTGACCGGCGCGGCGAGCTGCCACGAGACGATCCCCGACTCGGCCGCCGGCGGGGCGACGAACTTGGCGGGGGAGCCGGGCGTGGCGCCGGGGCGCGTGGGGCCCTGTCCCGCGCGCGGGCCCGAGCCGGACGTCACGACGAGCGCGAGCACCAGCCCCAGGAGAGCGAGGGCCCCGAGGACACCGAGCCGCCGCCGCCGGATCACCCGCGGCGACGGTCGCCGTGCCCCGCCGGCCCGTGGCCGCGCCAGCTCCGAGCGGGCGCTGCCGTTCCGATCGCCGGTTCGCCGCGACCCCGCTGCTCGGCGGCCACCCGGCGGACGGAGATCGCCGGCGCGGCCGGCCGAAGGGCGCGTCGAACGAGGCGGGGGAGGGCCGTTCATGCCCGCAACCCTGCGTTCGCCGCCTGAAGGAAAGATGAACGGATCGGGCCGGAGCGCCCTGACCAGGCCGGACGCGACCGTCCGCCCGCGGAATCTCTCACAGCATTCTCACCGCACTGCTCAGCAGCGAGCGGCCCGCCGTCAGCGCGACGAGGACGGACGCCGCGGGCGGGGCCCGGCGGGATCGCAAAGGCCCAGGTCGACCGCTCGACCAGCACCGCGCGACGACCGTGGCGCTCCGGCGCCCCTCTCCGCCGACTGCGGGCACGCCGCGACGCATCCAACGCTGCGACGGGCACGTCGCAGACGCGCGACGACCCGGGGCGCGTGCCACCGGGGCCCACCGCAGTGGCAGGCTCGACGTATGCGACGCGAGGCACCGTTCGATCAGGACGGGACGTCCCGGCCCAACCAGGGGCCGGAGCGCCCAGGCGCGCCCTTCGGCCTTCGCGCCATCGTGTCGGTCCTCGGCGTCCTCGTCCTCGTGGGACTGGTCGGCCTCGTCCTCGAGCACGTCCAGCCCGGATTGTTCGCCGGGCTGCGTTCGGGTGGGACGACCACGCTGCCGCGTTCGCCCTCGACGAGCTCGACGACGTCGACGACGCTGCCTGCAGGCGGCGGCTCCTCGGGGGGCGCGAGCCCGGTCATCGCCTCCGTCCGGCCGGCGAGCGGGACCTCGGGCGAGAGCGTCACGCTCACTGGCACCGGCTTCTTCAGCTCCGACGGCAACGTCTCGGTCACCTTCGGCGCTGCGCCTGCCGGGGTCCACTGCCCGACCGAGAGCAGGTGCCTGGTCACCGTCCCCGCGGGCAAGCCGGGCTCGACGGCGTCCGTGCGGATGACGACACAGTCGGGCCAATCGAACACGGTGACCTTCCACTACCGCTGAGTGTGCCACGACCGCTGAGCGCGGCAGCCGTCTCCCCGCCGCCCACTGGTCGGATCACGGGAAGTGAGGAGCTGCAATCTCACCCGTGACGCCTACGCCCTCGATCTGCGTCAGTTCGTCACGTCCTGCGACGAGCGTCAGCTCCGGGCACGCCACCTACATCGTCTCCACCTACCTCGCGGGGCAGCACGCTGACGTGGTGTTCTGGGCGTCGGCGATCACGTCGGCGCCCAGGCGCTCGTCTCGCGAGATCGCCGATTTAGGGCTCTCCTGACTCTTCCGTCTCGCATTCCGCACTACTGGATCCCGGTCTCTCGTCACTCGCTGATCGCGTAGACGGAGCTTGGAACGCCGCGCGGGTCGAGGACTTGGGCCTGTAGGGACGTGAGCTCGGGGGCGAAGATCTGCACGGTCCGGCCTTCGTGCACCAGCTGGTGAAACGAGACCCCGCTGAAGATCTCGAAGATGCGTGCCGCGCTCGGCGCGCCGCACGCCCGGTCTTCGGGGTAGAGCGGGATCGAAGTGGTTCTGGCGGGACGTAGCGCTCGAAGATCTCGGCGAGCCCGAGGCGACTCAGGAAGACGCTGCTCATCGGCAATGGAGTAACTTGGGACCCCTGTGCGTCGAGTGGGATTTCTCGCCCGTGTCGCCTGGAGGTTGGGCGGTAGGCCTGTACGCGGCGACATTCAGTCTGTGGACGGCACTCTGGGGACGCGAGCAGGCGACCAGGGCCTGCCGAGCGGTCGAGGGCACATCGAGCCCGTCCGACGCTCCGTGAATCCCACTGGAGCGGTTCGCCCCACCGAGGCGTAGCCGCGATCGGCCGTATCGACCGACCCGGGCAGGGTCGATGCCCGGAAAGGGAGCTTCCCGTGGCCGGACGCGAGCGAGAGAGGAACACCAATGGACATCACGGTGAGCGTGCTCTTCGCGCTGCTGGCCGCCGCGATGTTCGGAGTGTCCTCGGTCCTCCAGCAAGCCGCCGCCCGTGGCTTGGGCGGCGCGCAGCCCCTCCGGCTCGGCCTGCTTTGGCAGCTCCTCCGCCGGCCGCGCTGGGTCGCGGCCTTCGGTCTGACGGCGCTGTCGTTTGGCGTGCAGGCGGTGGCCCTCGCCTTCGGGCCACTCGCGCTCGTCCAGCCGGTGGCGGCGACTGACCTACTGTTCGCGATCCCCTTGATCGCCTACCGCCGCCGCCAGCGGTTGCGGCCTGCCGACGTGATCGGCGGTTTGCTGGTGGCGGGAGGGGTGGCGTTGTTCCTGGTGCTGGCGCCACCCTCGTCAGGGCGCGTCGCGCCTGGCACGACTGACTGGCTCCCGGTCTTCCTCGGTCTCGGAGCCGTGGTGCTCGTCGCGACCCCAGCCGCCCTACGTGCCAGGCCACCGGTGCGAACCGCCCTGCTCGCCGGCGCGGCCGCGGCGACGTTCGCCGTCGTTGACGCCCTGACCAAGAGCGTCGTCGGACTGGTCGGGAACGACGGGGCCTCGGCGCTGCTGCACTGGGAGCCCTACGTTTTGTGCGTGGTCGCGATCGGCGGCCTCTTCCTCGGTCAGAGCGCCTTTCAATCCGGCGCCATCCTCATCAGTCTGCCGATCATCGACTCGGTCGAGCCGATCGGGGCCGTGCTCATCGGAGCCACCGTCTTCGCCGAGCGTCTCGCCGCCTCACCCGCCGTGCTGGCGGCCCAAGTACTGGGGGGATCGGTCGCGGTGGCCGGGATCGTCCTACTTGACCGATCGCCGCTCATGGTCTCGCTTCGCAACGATCAGGAAGCCTCCGCCAACAAGACGAGCCAGGATCCCATCGCACCGGACAGCGGATGACCACCGTGGAGGCACCCTGGGCGGTCGGTCCGGCCGAGGTGCTCCAGAGCCTCGGCGCGGACGCCATGACCGGGCTCACTTCGGAGGAGGCGACGGCCCGCCTAGCGGTCACAGGGCCCAACGAACTCGAGGAGGGGCCGCGCCGGCCCGAGTGGCTGCGGTTCGCCGCACAGTTCACAAACACGCTGAGCGCAGTGCTGGCGGCGGCGGCCGCGATCACCCTGGTGATCGGGGACGTGAAGGACACGGCCGTAATCGGGGTGGTCCTATTGCTGAATGGGATCGTCGGCTTCACCCAGGAAGGTCGAGCCGAGCGCGCGGTGGACGCACTGCGTCACATGGCGGCCGACCACTGTCGGGTACGGCGTGACGGCGTGGTGAAGGAGGTAGCGTCGGCTGCGCTCGTGCCGGGGGACATCGTCATGCTCGAGTCCGGTGAGATCGTCCCGGCCGACCTGCGCCTTTTGGATGTGCAGGCGCTACGGATGCAGGAGGCGGCGCTGACCGGCGAGGCCGAGGCGGTGACGAAGTCCGTCGATGCGCTCGAACCGACCGCGGGGATGTTGCTGGCGGACCGGCGGTGCATGGCGTTCAAGGGCACCTCGGTCAGTTACGGACGAGCGACGGGCGTCGTCACGAGCACCGGCATGAAGACCGAGATCGGGGGTGTGGCTCAGCTCGTGCAGAGCCACCGGCGCTCGCTCACGCCCCTCCAGGTGCAGCTCGCCTCGGTGGGACGGACCCTGGCGGCGGGGGCCCTCGTCGTGTGCGTCGTCGTCTTCGTCGCGGGGGTCGCGTCGGGAGAACCGATCGATCGCATGTTCCTCACCGCGGTGAGCCTGGCGGTGGCTGCCATCCCCGAAGGGCTTCCTGCCGTGGTGACCATCGCCCTGGCGCTCGGTGCGCGGCGCATGGCAGAGCGCCAGGCAATCGTCCGCCGCCTGCCGGCGGTGGAATCCCTTGGCTCGGTCACCGTCATCTGCACCGACAAGACCGGGACGCTCACCAGCAACCGAATGGTCGTCGAGCGGGCGTGGACGCCTGCTGGTACCTACACGGTGGGCGGTGAGGGGTACGCACCCGAGGGCGACGTGACCGACGAGGGCGGGCGCGTGGCGAGCGGGAGGTCCGAGGTGGCCGACCCGTACCTCCACCGCATCGCCTTGGTCGCCGCCGCGTGCAACGACGCAGCCCTGCAATTCGGCGCGGCGCCCGACGAGGGCTGGCGCGCGGTCGGCGACCCGACTGAAGGAGCCTTGCTCGCTTTTGCGGGCAAGCTCGGCATCAACCAGGCGGAGCTTGGTCTGGTGCGGCCCCGTCGGGCCGAGATCGGCTTCGACCCGTCCAGGCGCCGCATGACGACGCTGCACTCCGAGGGCGACCGCATGTGGGTGGCGACCAAGGGGGCACTCGGGGCGCTCGAACCTCTCCTCGACCCGGCCGACGGTCCGGCGGCTACGGCAGGAGGACATATTGCCGACGAATGGGCCGCCGCGGGGTTCCGCGTCCTCGCCCTCGCCGAGCGCTACTGCGCGGGAGTCCCGCACCCGCTCGAGGCCGCCGAGGACAACCTGCACCTGGTCGGCCTGGTAGCCATCACCGACCCGCCCCGACCCGCTGCCGCGGCCGCCATCGAGGCCTGCCGGCATGCGGGGATCACCCCGGTCATGATCACCGGCGACCACCCGCTCACGGCGTCGGCCGTCGCGCAGCGGATCGGTATCGCAGACGACGATCGCGTCCTCAGCGGCGCGGACCTCGACGCGCTCGACGACGAACAGCTCGCCCTCCTGGCACCCATCACCGCCGTCTACGCCCGCACGAACCCCGAGCAGAAGCTCCGCATCGTGGAAGCCTGGAAGGCCAACGGCGCGTTGGTGGCCATGACCGGCGACGGGGTCAATGACGCCCCGGCGCTGCGCCTAGCCGACATCGGGGTCGCGATGGGCCTGACGGGCACCGACGTCAGCAAGGAGGCGGCCGACATCGTCCTCGCGGACGACGACTTTGCCACCATCGTTCACGCGATCGAGGAGGGGAGGCGGATCTACGACAACATCCGGCGGTTCGTGCGATACCTGCTCACGACGAACAGCTCGGAAATCTGGGTCATGTTCCTCGCGCCGCTCATCGGGCTGCCGATCCCTCTGCTGCCGATCCAGATCCTCTGGGTCAACCTCGTCACCGACGGATTGCCCGCCGTCGCGCTCGGGCTCGAGCCGGCCGAGCCGGACGTGTTGGACCGGCCACCCCGCCCACCCAAGGAGTCGGTCCTCGGGCGCGGTCTCTGGCCGCACGCGCTGGGCGTCGGCCTGACCATGGCCGCTGTCGTCATCGCCGTCCAGGGATTCGCCCGCTCCGCGGGGTGGCAGTGGCAGACGATGGTGTTCACGATGCTCGCCCTGCTCCAGCTGGGCAACGCGCTGTCGGCGCGATCAGAGCGACAGAGCGCGTTGGGTCTCAGATGGCGGGCGAACCCGTGGCTCTTCGTCGCGGTGCTGACCGCAGCCGCGGCGCAAATTGCCCTTGTCTACGCGCCGCCCCTGCAGAGGGTGTTCGATACCAACGCCCTCGACCCGGCCGAGCTTGCCGTCGTCTTGGTGGCGTCGAGCGCAGGCTTCTTCGTCCCCGAGGCGGTCAAGTGGGTCATCCGGCGCCATCCGGCCGCGGTGGCGAGGGCCGGACGGTGATGGTTACAGCCAACACCCGGACGGGACGGTGACCACGACGGTAATGAGCGCGACCATAACGCGGTACTCCCCGGAGGGTTACTACCGCTCAGATCTGGTTGATCTGAAGTGGAAGTGAGGATCAACCCACCGTTGTCGTACAGCAAATAGTCGGCGTTCCGTGCTCAGCGGTCGGCGCCGTGTGGTTCCCACGCTCAGCGCCAGAACGTCACTTCCGATGCGCCGCGGACCCGGCGGTAGGGGCTATGGGCGAAGTTCAGAAGATCGGTTCTTCTGGGTACTGCTGCTCCTGGCCGGCACCTGTTCCTGGCGATCGTCGTCGTCGTTCGCTCGCTGGCGCAATGGCCACGGCCACGGCCGCGGCCGTGGCCGTGGCCGTGGCGTGCGTAACATCGTGTAGTGCCTCGTACGGACCAGGGGTCACGGTTGATCGCCGCCCCGCCCGAGAAGGTCTATGCC
Source organism: Acidimicrobiales bacterium (assembly GCA_035532475.1). Lineage (GTDB taxonomy): Bacteria > Actinomycetota > Acidimicrobiia > Acidimicrobiales > Bog-793 > DATKQY01. The sequence continues at coordinate 52,663 of DATKQY010000048.1, forward strand.
GCTCTCGTCGACCCAGAGGCGCTGATCGCGTGGCTGCCTCCTTCGGGCATGACGGGCAAGTTCGAACGATTCGATCTGCGTCCCGGAGGGTCATATCGAATGGTGTTGACCTACGCTGAACCCTCTGCTTCACGGGGCAAGGCCACAGCGGACTCCGATATCGTCGAGGCTCGCTTCGTCGACATCGTCCCAGGCGTGCGGGTCGTGCAGGGGGTGGACTTTGTTTCTGACGATCCTGCGTACGTCGGCACGATGACCATGACCTGGGAGGTCACCGCTGTAGATGGAGGAACCCGCGTCGACATCACTGCCGACGACGTTCCCGATGTCGTCTCCCCGGAGGACCACGCGGCAGGACTGACCTCCTCCCTGGTGAACCTCGCCGACTATCTCGAGGAGTAATCAGCAGCGCGCTCGGTCAGCCGCATAGCGACCATGAGCCGGCGTCGGGGGCACATTGGCGTCTGGAACGATGTCGATCTTCGGGGACACTGACCGAAGAAGCGATCGGGACGGAGACTGCCGTGTACCCCGATGACGAAGCGACAGCCCGGCTGGTATGGTGATTGGTATGGCAACACGGAAGGTCACCGTCACCCTTGACGAGGGTCAACTGGAACGCATCCGCGCCCTGGTTGAGTCCGAGACGGCGTCGAGCGTGTCGGGATTCGTGCAGCATGCCGTTGCTGTCGCTCTCGACGACGTCGCGGGTTGGGGTGCCATGTTGGCCGATGCTCTTCGAGACACCGGCGGTGAGCTATCCGCCGAGGAGCGACACTGGGCCGACGAGACACTCGGTGTCAAGAGGCGCCGCAAGACCTCGGCTGCCTGATGGCGGGTGTGACGATGGACGCGGGAGGTCTGATCGCTGTCGACCGAAACGACCGCCGGGTGCTGGTGCTTCTGGCGCGTGCCCGAGAGACGGGCGCCCGCGTCACTGTCCCAGCGACCGCTCTCGCCCAGGCTATCCGCCAACCCGAACGGCAAGTCCGCCTCGCCCGGCTCGTCCGGCAACCGACCACCGACGTTGTCCCGCTCGACCGTGTGGACGCCACGAACGTCGGGCGACTACTGGGGGCGAGCGCGACTGCCGACATCGTCGACGCGCATGTCGTCATCTGTGCGCGCCGCGCCCACCAGCAGGTCGTCACCACCGACCCTGACGACTTGAGGATGCTCGATCCGACACTCAGCCTCGTGACCGTCTGAGCACTCATGGAACTGCCGAACCACAAGCCGGCGATAGGGGGAACCCAGCCGACTGCTATCTGCCGGTGCGGTCGCGGTGCTTGCACCCTGGCCAGCAGCAAGGCCGACGCTGGCCTTCCTCAAGCTCCTCCTGGGTCCGGCGAATGCGGCGTTCTCGGGTCTTCTCCTGCTTGGCATCTTCGACCCAGCAGATGAACTCGTTGCGGGCCAGAGGCGTGATGTCCTTCCAGGCATCGAGTGCCGTGGGGTTGGCGATCAGCGCCTTGTGCAGGTCTCCGGGAAGCTTGTGCACCACCCCACCGGGCACTCGCGGGCTGCTCACACGGCCACGGTAGCGGGTCAGGACGAGCCCTATCACCAGCGAAGCCTGGGTCTTCGTGATCCACCGACCCGGCGGTTTGGGTCAGTCTTGGCGGCGAATCACCGCCGCGATTGTCAGGCACGAGGTATCGCTCGACGTGGAGTGGTGGCAGGGCCGCAACTGCCCCACCCATCCAGGTACCGTTGTTGTAGTCGGCGTGTGCACCGTGACTCTTGCGTCGGCAAGTTCGCGCGTCCCGGACCTCACCACTTCACGGCCGCGGTTCCAAGATGACGACCGCGGTCTCCGTTGAGCGGCGTGCGGCGTAGGCGTCCAGGTTCTTGTCGATCTCTCGCCAACGTGACCACAGACGCTCTCGCTCCTCCCCGCTAGCCGCCCGGGCTTTGACCCGATGCGGCCCGTCCGCAAGGTCGACCCGAGTGTCGGGGTGGGCCTGCAGGTTCAGCCACCATGCCGGCTCGCCCTCGCCCCAGCCGTTCATGGCCATGGTGACGAGGTTCGGCCCATCTTGGAAGTAGCCGACCATGACGCTGCGTTCGAGGCCGGTCCGTCGGCCGACAGTGTTGAGACGCATGGCGCCCCAGCCGTTCGGCTTCGGCCGCCACAGCCCCAGACGACCGCCGGTCAAACGGTACAGACGGCGATGGGCGAACCAGGCACGCCGGATGAGCCAGCGAGGAGGAAGTCGTGGCTTGGCCTTGGAAACCGGCATGTGTGCTCCTCCGTGGCTTCTACAGCCCTTAGGTCACCTTCAGGGGTAACGCATGAAGCGGGAGGGCTTCGGTCCAACCCGTGCTCAGCGCAGGGAGAACGGCGGGTATCGATCGGTTATGAGGAGGAACGCGTAGGCCTGGACCCGCAGGCCCCAGCGAGCGACGCCGACGACGTAGTCGAACAGCGTCCGAGGGTATCGACCGGTGAACAGGATGGCGAACCAGGCGAGGGTCACCGAGACGACCGCGCCGATCGCAAGAAAGAACAGCAGGATGTAGTGGGGGATGGCGAGGAACCATTTCACCAGTGGGAGCCAACGGTTCAGGTCCCGCTCGGCGTCGGGGTAGTCGAGGTCCAGCGCGACGGCCTGGTGTTCGACCGTCGATGGGTACTTGTCGGTCAGGAGCGCCACGTACGCCCCGATGCGGGTGGTGAAGCGGGTGAGTTCGAGTGCGAACTCGAACCACCAACGGGGATATCGCCGCCGGAAAAGGATGAGCAGCAGCGTGGCCACGGAGAGACCACCGGTGACGCCTGCCGATGTCGTCGTGACCCAAGTGCCGCCGCCTGTCCGCACGCTTTGGGTGCCCTCACCGGTCAGGACACTGCTCACGATCACGATCGGAACGACCAGGACAAGTCGGAACGCAGTAGTGACACGGTTGAGCCGGTCGGGGTAAGCGACCTCAAGCCGCGCCGGGTACGGCGCTGCCGCGCCAGACGTGATCGGCGGGCCAACGGGCGGCGGCGGTGTGTCTTCGATATTGGACATCAGCTAGCCCCCTATATCGGGAAGCACCCTCGGCGTGCGACGCCGTCTCTCAATGTCGTTCGGCAGCCTGGCGTCGGCCAGGGTCGAAGGTCACCACGCGGACGAAAACGAACCCGCGGCCAACCCTGTCAAGGAGGCAGCACCGACGGTCGCCGGTCTCACCCCGAGGGCCCACGCAAGACGCCCTCGCCGAGAACCAGGGTTATGACTCGACTCGTGCGCGGCCACCTACCCGATTTATCCCGACCGGGCCAGCAGTCCAGAGCGCCCCCGACGATCAAGGGCGGTCCAGAACGGGCACGCAGAACATCGTGATCGAGGGGCTGCCGGCGCGCCCGATCGACGTTCTTGAAGGAGCGCCTCCGGTCAAGAGCCTGCGGCGGAGCCGAAGACCGCTGTCTCCTGCGCCGGGCGACGTGGCCCTCGGTCATCTCGAGCTCGCGCTCGTAGATCTCGAGCAGGTCCCGGAGCGACTCGACCCGGATGCGGTAGACGCCGTCGACAGCCATCTCGTCGAGCTGGCGCTGACCGGCGGGCCCGGACATCGGCCCGAGCGAGGGCAGCACCCCCTCCTTCGCCATCACGGCGTGGATCTGGGCCTTCGCGGAGGTCCGCAATGCGGTGAGCTTGGCCCGTTATGCCGAGGCCGTGATTCTGCCGAGCTTCTCGTGAAGTCCCTGGTGGTGAGCGTGGCGAGGCGAGGTTCCTCGGCATAATCCGGACGACTGCGGGACGCTCCTTTCCGCGAACACTGCGGAAAGGAGACGGCTATGGGATTTGGGCGAGGTCACGTGAGGGGTCGCCTCGGCCCCTGTCGAGAGAGCTTTCGCGAGTGGCTGCTCTCGCGCGGTTACACCTGGGGATCCGCGGTCCACGAGGTGCACTTGATGGCGCACTTCAGCCGGTGGCTCGGAGAGCGCGAGCTCTCGCCCGGTCAGATCGATCGGGCTGTCATTGCCGCGTTCCTCGAAGCGCGACGATCCGACGGCTACGCGAAGCAGCTGTCGGAACGGGCAATGGCGCCGATGGTCGAGTACCTGCGCGACCTCTGCATCGTGCCGCCCGATGCGCCGCTGCCGCTCACCTTGGTCGAGGCGCGTCTCGGCGAGTTCGAGCGGTAATTGCGTGAGGAGCGCGGTCTCGCGAACGACAGCGTGCGGAGCTACGTCGGCGTGGCGCGGCAGTTCCTCGCGCACAACAGGAGTGGCGACGGCGTCGAACTCGACGGTTTGAACGCCAACGTCGTCTCGTCGTTCGTCCGCGACGAGTGCGCCCGTCGCGCGATCGGCTCGGCGAGCGCCACCGTGACCGGCATGCGAGCCTGGCTCCGCTTCCTGCATCGAACGGGCAGGACGCCGGTCTCACTCGCCCCCGCGGTGCCGTCGGTGGCGAACTGGTCGTTAGCGAGCCTGCCCCGAGCCATCGGCACGGCAGAGCTCGCGCGTCCTCTTCAAAGTCGTGACCGGCGCACAACAGTCGGGCGTCGGGACTTCGCGATCGTGACCCTCTGCTCACGCCTCGGCCTTCGCTCCGGAGAGGTGGCACGGCTCGCGCTCGGCGACATCGACTGGCGACGAGGCGAGATCGTCGTCCGCGGCAAAGGCGCCCGCCGTGACCGGCTGCCGCTGCCGACCGATGTCGGGGAGGCGATCGCCGCCTGGCTGACTCGGGGGCGGCCAAGCGGCCTCGACACCCCGGCGGTGTTCGTGCGCCTGCGCGCCCCGGAGGGCCCGCTCGAGTCGACGGGAGTCTCAGCCATCGTGCGGCGGGCCTCGGTCCGCGCCGGGATCGAGCGGATCGGCGCCCACCGCCTCCGTCCGATCTGGCGCTCCTTGCGCTCGTGGGGCACGGCGTGCCCAGACGCCCAGAGCGACGGTTCCTGAACGACCCACTCGAGACTTCCTCCCAGGACGTCAACTTCCAGGCGAGCTAACGCGAAGCCGACGTGACGAGTGCCCGCAACGCCAGATCACGCCCTGGCGGATGCGGAGGCCCGAGCGATTGGAGGAGGTGTTTTAGACGAGCCTTCCGCTCTGGCTGGAAGTCATCGCACGCTCCCTTGCCCGCCCGAGCTCGTCGAGACAGAGCTGGACCCGCCTGCGCGGTGCAGCCCGGCTGATGTGGATCGGCGGCGGATCCCGGGAAGGCCGCGGACGTGGGCTCGGGCTTAGGACGCCCCGTAGGCGAAGAACCCCGCGCCCGACTTCCTCCCCAGCCGGCCCGCCGCGACCAGCTCCCGCAGCAGCGGGACCGCCGTGACGGCCGGATCGCCGGTCGCCTCCGCCAGCGCGTCGAGGATGGCGACGCTCGTATCGAGGCCGATGAGGTCGAGCAGGTGCAGCGGCCCGATCGGCATGTTGCACCCGCCCACCATCGCCGCGTCGATCGCGTCGGCGGCGGCGACGCCGTCGGCGAGCATGCGCACCGCCCCGTTCAGGTACGGGAACAGGAGCGCGTTGACGATGAAGCCCGGGCGGTCGGCGACCTCGACCGGGGTCTTGCCGCACGCCCGGACGAACGCGAGCGCGGCGTCGATGGTCGCCTCGCTCGCGCCCGCCGGACGTGCCACCTCGACCAGCGCCATCACGGGCGCCGGGTTGAAGAAGTGGATGCCGCAGACGCGCTCGGGGCGGCGCACCGACGCGGCGATCGCCGCGACCGACAACGTCGAGGTGTTCGTGGCCAGCACGGCGGTGTCGGCCAGATGGCGGTCGAGCTCGACGAAGATCGCCTGCTTCGTCGCCAGGTCCTCGACGACCGCCTCGACCACCAGCCCACAGCCGGCGAGCCCGGACAGCGCTGCGGTCGCCGAGCAGCGCCCGCGCGCGGCGTCGGCCGCCTCTGGCGCCAGCGCTCCCCGCTCCGCCCGCCGGGCGAGCGAGCGCCGCAGCGACGCGGCGACCGACTCAGCGGTCTCGGGCGCGACGTACCAGACCACGACATCGAACCCGGCCACGGCGGCCACCTCGGCGATGCCGAGCCCCATCGTCCCGGCGCCGACGACGCCCACCTGTCCGCTCACCTGGCCATCCCCCTTCTCGGCGCCGCCGGGGTCGCCCCGGGTCGGCTCATTCCCGCAAGGCCGCGAGCGCCCGGGCGGCGCGTGCCGGGCTCGGGTACCAGGCGAGCCCGGCCCCGGCGAAGCGCTCGATGCTCTCCGCCGAGGGGCGAGTGTAGGAGTAGACGACGATCGGCTTCGCAGAACGGGCCACCAGCTCGGCGAGGGCGTCGCCTTCGAGCTGGAGCTGCTTCGGGCCGCCGAAGGAGCCCACCAGCATCGCCGCGCCGACCGCCGGAGCACCGAGCGCCAGCTCGAGCGGCGGGGCGAGCCCACCGGTCGAGAGCGCCTGCGCCGTCAGGTCGACGGGGTTCGCGGCCCCGCCGTAGGAGGGCATGAAACGGCGGAGCTGCCCCTGCAGCTCGTCGTCGAAGACCGGCACGTCGAGCCCGGCGGCGACGCAGGCGTCGGCAGCCCAGGCGCCTGCGCCACCCGAGATCGACACGACGGCGACGCCACCCTCGCGCCAGCGTGGCGCGAGCGAGAGCGCCAGGCCCACGTCGACGAGCTCTTCCTGGTCCGATACGGCGATCACGCCGGGCGCGCCCAACGCCTCGGCCGACAGCTCGCGATCACCCACGTCATGGGCCGTGTGCGCGAGCGCAGCCCGCGCCGCGGCAGCCGATCCCCCCACCTTGGCGACGACGAGGCGAGTCCCGGCCGAGCGGGCGCGCGCCGCGACGGCGCGGAAGCGCCCGGGGTCGCCGAGGCCTTCGAGGAAGCACAAAACGACCGGCGACCGGCCGTTCGCGACGAGAAAGTCGAGGACGTCGAGGTAGTCGAGATCGGCCTCGTTGCCCGTCGTGATGACGAAGCTGAAGCGCATCTTGCGCTCCGTCCCGTCGTTGAAGAGCGCGAACCCTAGCCCTCCGGACTGGGAGACCACCGCGACGCCGCCCGGCTCCGGCGGCTCCTCGAGCGCCCGCTCCAGGTCGACGGCCGGCGAGAAGGTCGCCGGGACGCACCCCGCGACGTTGAGGAAGCCCTCGCAGTTCGGGCCCATCACCGCCATGGGCCAGCGGCGCGCGATCGCGGTGACTTCGCGCTGCAGCCGTTCGCCCTCCTCGCCGGCCTGCTCGGAGAAGCCCGACGAGAAGACGATGGCGGCGCCGACGCCTTTCGCGCCGCACTGCTCGAGGACCGCCGGCACCCGCCGTGCCGCCACCACGACGAGGGCCAGGTCGACCGGTCCGGGCAGGGCGGCGACCGAGACGTGCGTCGGCTCGCCGGCGATCGGCGCTCCAGAGGGGTTGACGAGGTGCACCGTGCCGGGATAGCCGTGCTGGCGCAGGATCGGCAGCAGCCGGCCCCCGAGGGTCTCGGGGTCGCGCGAGGCGCCCACCACCGCGATGCTCCGCGGGTCGAAGAGGCGCCCGAGCCGCCCGCCCCGGCCGGGAGCGACATCGTCGCCCCCCGGGTCGGTCCGTTGCTGCACGGCCGAACCCTATGCTTCGGATGACCCGGTGAGCGACCCGGCGCGAGGTCGTCGCGGCGGTGACTCGCCGACGAGGTGGTCACGATGGCGCGAGGACACGAACCCGGCGTCCCGGTGGCGTCCGATCTGCTGGACCTGTCGGCGCTGCTCGCCGAGGACGAGCAGATGGTCCAGTCGACGGTGCGAGCGTGGGCGCGAGAGCGGTTCCTCCCGGGGATCGAGGGCTGGTACGAGCGGGGCGAGTTCCCCCTGGAGGTCGGCCGCGAGCTCGGCAAGCTCGGCGTGTTCGGCATGGACCTCGAGGGCTACGGCGCCGAGGGCACGAACGCCGTCTGCTACGGCCTCGCCTGCATGGAGCTCGAGGCCGCCGACAGCGGCCTGCGCTCCTTCGCCTCGGTGCAGGGCTCGCTCGCCATGTTCGCCGTCTTCACCTACGGCAGCGAGGAGCAGCGGCAGCGCTGGCTCCCCCGGCTGGCGAGCGGCGACGCGATCGGCTGCTTCGCCCTCACCGAGCCCGACGCCGGCAGCGATCCGGCCTCCATGCGCGCCCACGCCCGGCGCGACGGCGCCGACTGGGTGCTGAACGGCACGAAGATGTGGATCACGAACGGCGGCATCGCCGACGTCGCGATCGTCTGGGCACAGACCGACGACGGGATCCGCGGGTTCCTCGTGCCACGTGGCACGCCGGGCTTCACCACGCGCGACATCCACACCAAGCTCTCGCTGCGTGCCAGCGTCACGAGCGAGCTCGTCCTCGACGACTGCCGCCTCCCGGCCGACGCCCTCCTCGACGGCGCACGGGGCCTGCGCGGCCCGCTCGGCTGCCTGGACGAGGCCCGCTTCGGCATCGTGTGGGGCGCGATGGGCGCGGCCCGGGCCTGCTTCGAGGCGGCGCTCGACTACGCCAAGGGCCGCACCCAGTTCGGCCGCCCGATCGCCGCCTTCCAGCTGACCCAGGCCAAGCTCGCCGACATGGCGGTCGAGCTGTCGAAGGGGACGCTGCTCGCCCTCCACCTCGGGAGGATGAAGGACGAGGGGCGGCTCCGCCCCGACCAGGTGAGCCTCGGCAAGCTGAACAACGTCCGGGAGGCGCTCGCCATCGCCCGCAGCGCGCGCACGATCCTCGGCGCAAACGGCATCACGCTCGAGTACCCGGTCATGCGCCACGTCGCCAACCTGGAGTCGGTGCTCACCTACGAGGGCACGAGCGAGATCCACCAGCTCGCCGTCGGCCGGGTGCTGACCGGCCTCGGTGCGTTCTCCTGAGCCCCGGGCACCCCGGGCGCGCTCGGCCGTGGCGGTGCGCGCGACCTTCAGCGCATCGAGTCCAAGATGAGCTCGATGTCGGCCTCCGAGGTCGTCGGGTTGACGATGGCGAAGCGCGCGACCACCTCGTCGTCGACCGTCGTCGGGGTGACGAGCGCGACGCCCGCGGCCCGCAGCCGGTCCGACCAGCCGTAGTACTCCTCGCGCCCCCACCCGAGCCGGCGGAAGCAGACGACCGACAGCTCGGGCTCGCGGAGCAGCTCGAGCTCGTCGCGGGTGCGGACCTGGTCGGCGGCGTAGCGGGCGACGGCCAACGTGCGCTCCACGGCCCGCGCGTAGGCGTCGGTGCCGTACGTGGCGATCGAGAACCAAAACGGCAGGCCGCGCGCCCGGCGCGAGAGGTGGACGGCGTAGTCGGACGGGTCCCACTGCCCGAGCACGCCGATCGGCTCCAGGTAGCCGGCGTGCTGGGCGTGCGCGGCCCGGGCGATCTCGGGCTCGCGGTAGACGAGCGCGGCGCAGTCGAACGGCGAGAAGAGCCACTTGTGCGGATCGACGACGAACGAGTCGGCGCGCTCGACCCCGGCGAAGCGATGGCGCGCGCTCGGCGCGGCCAGGGCGGCGAGGCCGTAGGCGCCGTCGACGTGGAGCCACAACCCCCGCTCCTCGGTGACGTCGGCGATCGAGGCGATGTCGTCGACGACGCCGAGATTCGTCGTCCCGGCGCTCGCCACGACGGCGAAGACGGACAGGTCCGCGCGCCGCTCGCAGCGCTCGAGCGCGTCGGCGAGCGCCGGGCCGCCAAGGCGGCGGTCGGGGCCTACCTCGACCTCGAGGACCTCGACGTCCATCACGCCCGCCACCGAGCGGACCGAGGAGTGCGCCTCGGGGCTGGTGGCGATGGCGAGCCGCCTGCCCGGCGGTAGCGCCGGGCCGAGCCCGCGCTCGGCCGCCTGCCGGGCCCGGTAGCGGGCGGCGACCAGGCCGGAGAGGTTCCCGAGCGTCCCGCCCTGGACGAAGACGCCCCCCGCCCCGGCGGGGAAGCCCGCCAGGTCGGCGACCCAACGCAGCGCCTGGTTCTCGGCGAAGACCGCGCCCGCGCCCTCGAGCCAGCTACCGGCGTAGATCGACGACGCCCCGACCACCAGGTCGAACAGCTTCGCCGCCTGGGTCGGGGCGCAGGGGATGAACGAGAGCGAGCGGGGGTGGTCGATCGAGCTGCAGGCGGGCGCCAGGACGTCGCCGAAGATCCGCAGCGCCGCCAGGCCGCCGATACCGCCCGGGGTGATCGTCTCGCCGACGAGGCGCTCGAGCTCCTCGGGCGGCTTCGGCCCGTCGAGGGGGACGGGGTCGAGGCGGAGGCGCTCGATCGAGTAGGCGAAGATCGCTTCGGAGAGCCGCTCCTCGTCCTCGCTCCAGCGGTGCACCAGCCGAGCGTACGCCCCATCCTGCGCAGGCCGGCGCCGCCGCGCCTGCGGCGGGGCCGACCCGAGGCCAGCCGAGCCGATCCCGGCGCGAGCTGTCCATCTGGCCTGTCGCCGTTCGTCGTAGCGGACGGTGATGCATCCCCCGAGGGAGGAACGACGATGAGGTTCATGCAGTTGCTGACCCGCGGCGAATGGCACGAGGACCTGCCCGCGAAGGAGCAGGCGAAGGCCTTCGGCGAGATCGCGACGTGGTGGGGACAGATGGCGGCCGAGGGGCGGATCGTCGAGGGGCGCCAGCTCCAGGCGCCGGTGTCCGCCACCACGGTGGTGATCGAGCGCGAGACGTCGCTGCTCCTCGACCGGTGCTCCTCGGGGCGAAGGAGGCGATCGGCGGCTACGCCATCGTCGAGGCCGGCGATCTGGACGAGGCGCTCGAGCTGGCGCGGACGTTCCCCGTGCCGGACGGGAAGATCGAGGTCAGGCCTGTCTGGGACCGCCGCCGCATCGCCGCCGCGATCCGCCTGATCGAGCGCGCGGCCGCCCGAGGCCGGCCCGGCCCGTACCAGGTCGAGGCGGCGATCGCGGCCGTCCACTGCGACGCCCGCACCTGGGAGCAGACCGACTGGCCCCAGCTCCTCGAGCGCTACACCATGCTCTCGGCGCTCGAGGCTCGCCCGTGGTCGCCGTCGGCCGGGCGATCGTCCTCGGCCACGTCGCCGGGGCAGCAGCGGCGCTTTCGCAGATCGACGCGCTCTCGGGCCCGCTCGGGCGCGCTACTACCTGTTCCACGCGGCGCGCGCGGCACTGCTGCGAGAGCTCGGCCGGGAGCCCGAGGCGGCCACCACCGACGCCCGGGCGCTCGCGCTGACCAAGAACCCGGCCGAGCGGGACCTGAGCGAGCGGCACCTGGCCGCCCCGCCCAGCCGGTGACCCGGTGACCCGGTGCTCCAGCCGTCCGCCAGGGCGGCTCGCCGGGGCTCAGCTGGCCGGGCGCACGAGATAGCGCCCGCGCACCTCGGCGCGAAGCAGCGCTTCGACGGCAGCGCCGATCCCCTCGAGGCCGATCTCCTCGGCGACGATCGGGGCGAGGTCGCTCGGCCGCAGGTCGGTGGCGAGGCGCGACCAGACCATGGCCCGCTCGGGAAGCGGCAGCTCGACGGAGTCGATGCCGAGCAGCGAGACGGCCCGCAAGATGAACGGGAACACCGTCGTCTCGAGCTTCGTGCCGCCGGTCAACCCGCTCGCCGCGACGGCGCCCCCCCAGCGAAGCGAGCGCAGCACCCCCGCCAGGGTGGGCCCGCCGACGCAGTCGACGGCCGCGGCGTAGCGCTGCTCGCCGAGCGCCTTGCCCGGCGCCGACAGCTCCTCGCGCCCGATGACGCTCGCCGCCCCGAGCGAGAGCAGCCACCCATGCGCCGCCTCCTTGCCGGTGCTCGCGACGACCTCGAAGCCGAGCCGGGCGAGCACCGCCACCGCGAACGAGCCCACCCCGCCGCTCGCGCCGGTGACGAGGACGGGGCCGTCGTCCGGCGCGAGGCCGTGTCCGAGCAGGCGCACGACGCTCAGCGCGGCCGTGAACCCTGCCGTCCCGGCGATCATCGCCTCGCGCGTGCTCAGCGCCTCGGGAAGGTGGAGCAGCCACGCCTCGGGCACGCGGGCGTACGCGGCGAAGCCGCCGTGGTGGCTCACGCCGAGCCCGTAGCCGTGGGCGAGGACCGGCTGGCCCGGGAGGAAGGCGGCGCTCGCGCTCTCCTCGACGGTGCCGGCGAGGTCGATGCCGGGGACGAGCCGGTCGAGTCGAGCGACCCCGCCCTGCGGCTGGGTGGCGAGGGCGTCCTTGTAGTTGACGCTCGACCACTCGACGCGCACGAGCACCTCGCCGTCGCCGAGCTCGCTCGCGTCCACAGAGCCGACGCCGCAGCTCACCGCGTCGCCGTCGCGAGTCGCGAGGAACGCCCGCACCGCCGCCATCAGTGCCCCCTCGCGATCCACTCGTCGAGGTGCGGGGCCTCGGCACCGATGGTGGTCTCCTCGCCGTGGCCCGGGAGCACCCGGGTCCCGGCCGCCAGGGTGAGGAGCCGGCGGCGGATCGAGTCGATGATCGTCGGGAAGTCCGAGAAGCTGCGCCCGGTGGCGCCCGGGCCGCCCTTGAAGAGGGTGTCACCCGAAAAGCACACGCCCCCCGCGGCGTCGAGCAGGCAGCAGCCGCCCGGCGTGTGGCCCGGGGTGTGCAGCACCTCGAGCGTCGTGGCGCCGACGCCGATGCGCTGGCCGTCGGCGAGGGTCCCGTCGGGCTCGCGCCCGGGGTAGACCTGCCGCCACAGCACGAGGTCGTCGGGGTGCAGCAGGATCGGCGCCCCGACCTCGTCGGCGAGCGGCCCGGCCGCGTTCACGTGGTCGTTGTGACCGTGCGTCGCGACGACGGCGACGACGCGCCGGCCGGCCACGGCGTCGACGAGCGGTCGGTGGTCGTGCGCGGCGTCGATCACGATCACCTCGTCGCCCTCGCCCACCAGCCACACGTTGTTGTCGACCGCGAAGTCCTGGCCGTCGAGCGAGAAGGTCCCCGACGTCGTGACGAGCTCGATCATCGCCCGACGACGACGACCGAGCGGAGCACCTCGCCGCGCTCCATCCGGTGGAACGCCTCCTCCACGCCCTCGAGCGGGATCGTCTCGCTCACGAACCGGTCGAGGTCCAGCCGGCCCTGGAGGTAGAGGTCGACGAGCATCGGGAAGTCCCGAGACGGCAGGCAGTCCCCGTACCAGCTCGGCTTCATCCGGCCGCCCCGGCCGAAGAACTCGATCATCGGCAGGTCGATCCGCATCTGCGGTGTCGGCACGCCGACCTGGACCAGGGTGCCGGCGAGGTCGCGGGCGAAAAAGGCCTGCTCCATCGCCTTCGGGTTGCCGACGGCCTCGATGCACACGTCGGCCCCGTTCCCCCCCGTGAGGCGCCGGATCGCCTCGACGGGGTCCTCCTCGCCGGCCACCACCGTGTCGGTCGCGCCGAACTGCCTTGCGAGCTCCAGCTTCCTCGGGTCGAGGTCGACGGCGATGATCTTCGACGCCCCTGCGAGGCGCGCCCCGGCGATCGCCGCGCAGCCGACGCCCCCGCAGCCGAACACGGCGACGGCGTCACCCGGGCCTACCTCCCCGGTGTACATCGCGGCGCCGATACCCGCCATCACGCCGCAGCCGAGCAGCCCGGCGGCCTCGGGACGGGCGCGGGGATCGACCTTCGTGCACTGTCCCGCCGCGACGAGCGTCTTCTCGGCGAAGGCGCCGATGCCGAGCGCCGCGGCGAGCGGCGTCCCGTCGGCGAGGGTCATCTTCTGGCGGGCGTTGTGCGTCGAGAAGCAGTACCAGGGCCGCCCGCGCCGGCACGAGCGGCACTGCCCGCAGACCGCACGCCAGTTCAACACGACGAAGTCCCCGGGCGCGAGGCCGTCCACCCCGGGTCCGACGGCCTCCACGAGCCCCGCCGCCTCGTGGCCGAGCAGGAACGGGAACTCGTCGTTGATCCCGCCCTCCCGGTAGTGCAGGTCGGTGTGGCACACGCCGCACGCCTGGACGGCGACCACGGCCTCGCCGGGCCCGGGATCGGGGACGAGGATCGTCTCGATCGAGACCGGCTCGCCCTTCGCCCTGGCGACGACACCTCGGACCTCAGCTGCCACGGTTCTCCTCCATCGCTCGTGCCTGCCCGCCGCGGCACTTCGGTGGTCGCGGCGGGCGTCCGGCGACCACCCAGCCGTCGCCAACGTAGTGCGCCGCGCTCTGCCAGAGCGGGGCCGCGCCGGCCGGCCGGTGGGTCCCGGGTGCCGCCCGGCGCGCCATCCCGACCTTGTCCGGCGACGCAGCGTCCCATAGACTGAACAGTCAGTCAACCACCGAGGGCGCCCCGCCACCGGCGCGGTTCCTCGAGCGAACGGAGCCGGTCATGGCTGCACGGACGCCCACACTCGACGGACTCTCGGCACGGCTGGACAGCGTGATCGCCGAGCAGGAGGCGCTCTTCGTCGCCCGCCAGCCGAGCTCGGCCGCCTCCTCGGCACGCGCCGCCCGCGCGCTCGCCGGCGGGGTCACCTCCAGCTGGCAGATCACCCGGCCGCAGGCCGTCTGGCTCACCGGCGGGCGCGGCTCGAAGGTCTACGACGTCGACGGGAGCGAGTACGTCGACCTGCACGGCGGCTACGGGGCCAGCCTGGCAGGCCACGCGCACCCGGCGATCGTGGAGGCGGTGCGCTCACGCGTCGAGCGCGGGACCCACTTCGCCCAGCCGACCGAGGACGCCATCGCCGTCGCCGAGGAGCTGGCACGCCGCTTCGGGCTGCCGCTTTGGCGCTACGCCAACTCCGGCACCGAGGCGACGATGGAGGCGGTCCACCTGATGCGGGCGATCACCGGCCGCGACCTGATCGTGAAGGTGGAGGGCTGCTACCACGGCCACCACGACTCCGTGCAGGTCTCCGTCGCCCCCCCGCCCGAGGCGATGGGCCCGGCCACCCGGCCGGCGGCGGTCCCCGAGAGCGCCGGCATCCCGCGGGCGTTCACCGACCTCGTCCGTGTCGTGGGCTTCAACGACCTCGCGGGCGTCGAGCGTGTCCTTCGGGAGAACCCGGGCCGCATCGCCGGGATGATCGTCGAGCCGATCATGATGAACGCCGGGATCGTCCTGCCCGACGCGGGCTACCTCGCCGGGCTGAAGGCGCTGCTCCACGCGGAGGGGGCCCTCCTCACCTTCGACGAGGTGAAGACCGGGCTCACCGCCGGACCTCGCGGGGCCACCGGGGTGGTCGGCGTGACCCCGGACATCGTCTGCCTCGCCAAGGCGATCGGCGGCGGCATCGCCTCGGCCGCCCTCGGCGGCACCGCCGAGGTGATGGAGCACGTCGCCAACGGCGACTACGAGATGGTCGGCACGTTCAGCGGCAACCCGCTCGCCATGGCGGCGACGCGGGCGATGCTCTACGAGGTCGCCACCCCGAGCGCCTACGAGCGCCTCGACCGCCTCGAGGCCCGGATGGTCGCCGGCGTCGAGGCCGAGCTCGGCCGGAGCGGCCTCGACGCGCACGTCGTCGCCGTCGGCGCGAAGGGCTGCGTCGTCTTCTCGCCCGTCGCCGTGCGCGACTACCGCGGCTTCCTCGAGATCGATGACCGCTTCAACCACGCGCACTGGCTCTTCCAGCACAACGGCGGGGTCTTCCTGCCCCCGTGGGGCAAGATCGAGCAGTGGCTGATCTCGGTGCAGCACGACGAGGCCGACGTCGACCGCTTCCTCGAGAACTTCGCCCGCTTCGCCGCCTCGGTCGCCCCGTGACGACCGGAAAGGCCTTGTCGCCGCGGCGCGGGGGTGGTTGACTGCGTTGACCGGTGGTTCAATCGGGCCGCCGCGATGAACGTGGCTGCGCAGGGCGTCGGCGCTCGGGGGAAGCGGCGCTGCGTGCCGAGCGCCAGGGGAACGGAGGGCGGACATGTCGCATCCACGCGAGGGCTGGTCCGAGGGCGGGGCGCTCCCGCCGTCCGCGCTGTCGCGACGCGAGTTCCTGCTGCGCGCCGCGAGCGTGGCCGGGGCCGGCGCGGCCATCGGCGGGCTCGGCCCGCTGCTCGGCGCGATCGGCGAGGGCGCCGCGGCCGCGTCGACCTCCTCGGTCCCCCTGCCGCGGCCCGACAAGCCCGTCACGTGGCCGATCCTCCCGGGCAACAAGGCCATCGCGAGCGGCCTCAAGCCCGAGACGGGCGCGACCCTGAAGCTCTACAACTGGGTCGCCTACATCAATCAGGCGGTCGTCAACAACTTCGCGAAGAAGTACAAGTGCAAGGTGGAGATCACCACCTTCAACACGATGGAGGAGGCGATCGCCAAGCTGCGCAGCGGCGAGTCCTTCGACGTCTTCTTCCCGACGGTGGACCAGCTCGGGCCGCTCGTCGAGGCCAAGCTCCTCCGGCCGATCAACCACAGCTACGTCCCGAACATCGCCCAGACCTGGGCGGACTTCGCGAACCCCTGGTACGACCAGCAGTGGCGGTACACGGTGCCGTACACCATCTATACGACCGGGATGGCCTGGCGGAAGGACCACGTCCACGAAAACCCCTACAAGATGTCGAACCCGTGGGCGATGCCGTGGCAGTCGAAGTACAAGGGGAAGGTCGCGATCCTCGACGACTACCGCGAGGGCATCTCGCTCGGGTTGATGAAGAACGGGATCTTCGACCTGAACACGACGTCGACGAGCCAGATCCAGCGGTCGGCGAGCTCGCTGCGCCAGCTCGCGCAGCTCACCAACGTCCACATCGACAACAACGACTACTCCAACGTCCCGAGCGGGCAGATCTGGATCCACCACGCCTGGTCGGGCGACATCGCCGCGGCCGCGGGCTACATGCCGAAGGGCGTCTCGGTGGACGTCGTCGGCTACTGGTTCCCGCCCGACGGGAAGGGCCCCGTCGGCAACGACACGATCACGGTCCTCTCCGCCGGCAAGAACCCCGTGCTCGCCCACCTCTTCGTCAACTACATGCTCGACCTGCCGAACGTGCTGGAGAACATCAGCTACAACGGCTACATGCAGCCGCTCACGGCCGTCACGCCGGCGCGGCTCGTGAAGGAGAAGATCCTGCCGCCGAGCCTGACCTCGACGGCGGTGCTGCCCACCTACTTCCGCAAAGGCATCGGCGAGTACCAGCTGCCCGCCGCGGCGAACACCGCCTGGCAGCAGGCCTGGCTCCAGGTCAGCCAGGGGATCTGAGCGGCCAAGCGCCGTGCGAGGGATCCGGGGCGCCCGGCGGGAGGTGACGGACGGGGTCCGCGGCCGCCTCTTTTGGGCCGCGCTCACCGCGCCGGGGATCGTGTGGCTCATCGCCCTCTTCGTCGTCCCGTTCTACGCGGTGGTGGCGATCGCCACCGGCGAGCTGAACCCGGTCTTCCAGTCGGCGGTCCCGGCGTGGAACCCGCTCCACTGGAGCGGTGCCAACTTCGCGAGGTCCTGGAGCGACCTCGTCGGCACGGGAGCGTTCATCGGGCCGATCTTCGTGCGCACGGTCGTCTACGTGGCGATCGCGTCGGTGCTCTCGTTGCTGATCGCCTTCCCCGTCGCCTACTTCGTCACGCGCTTTGGCGGCCGGCGAAAGGGCGTCTTCCTCGCCCTGCTGATCGCCCCGTTCTGGATCAGCTACATGATGCGCATGCTCGCCTGGATCGACCTGCTCCAGAACGACGGCTACGTCAACAAGGCGCTCACCTTCCTCCATCTCGTCGGCCACCCGGTGAACTGGCTCGGCGGCCAGTCGGCGACGGTCATCCTCGGCCTCGTCTACGGCTACATCCCCTATCTGATCCTCGTTCTCTACTCCGGGCTCGACCGGATCGACACCCGGCTGATCGAGGCCGGACGCGACCTCGGGCTGAGCGGCTGGCGGACCTTCCTCCAGGTGACCCTGCCGCTGTCGCGCCAGTCGGTCCTCACCGGCATGCTCATCACCGTGCTCCCGATGTTCGGCGACTACTACACGAACCAGATGCTGTCGGGCTCCGCCGGCACCTCGATGATCGGCAACGTGATCGACGGCCAGCTGAACGCGACGGGCCTGCAGGGCGAGGGCGCGGCGCTGTCGGTCCTGTTGCTCGTGGTCCTCCTCGTGCCGATGCTCTACTACGTCTTCTCGACGAACCGGGCCGCGACGGAGCTCGGGTGATGCAGCTGCGTGACGAGACCGGGACGGCGGTGGGGGCCGTCGGCGCGCCGGCGGCGGTCGCCGCGCCCGGCTGGGCGCGCTCGGCGCTTTGGCGCAACCCGTGGCGCCACGCCTGGTTCCTCGAGGGCTTCACCTGGCTCTACCTCGCCTGGTCGATCCTGCCGATCGCCCTCGCGGTGCTCTTCTCCTTCAACTCCGGCAAGTCCCAGAGCGTCTGGCAGGGCTTCTCGCTGCGCTGGTACACGTCGGACCCCCTCAACTCGGTGCTGCACAACCCGCAACTGCACCAGGCCGTGCTGCAGACGCTGTGGCTCTCGCTCTACACCACGCTGATCACCGTCCCACTCGGGGTGGCGTTCGGCATCGGGATCGACCGCTGGCGGACGCGCACCTCCACGGCGTTCAACTTCGTGATGATCTTCTCCTTCGTCGTGCCCGAGCTGATCTTCGGGGTGGCCCTCTTCTTCGTGTTCACCGCGCTGTTCACCTCGATCCACCTCGGGACGCTCGCCGAGGTGCTCGGGCTCGTCACGTGGAACCTCAGCTGGCCGGCGATCATCGTGCGGGCCCGGCTCGTCTCGATCGGCAACCAGTACGAGGAGGCCGCGGCCGACCTCGGCGCGTCGCGGCTCGAGGCGCTGCGCAGGGTCCTGCTGCCGATGCTGATGCCGGCAATCTTCGCGAGCGCGGTGCTCGTGTTCGCCGGCGTCGTCGACGACTTCGTCATCGTCGACCTGCTCTCCTCGACCGGCAACACCCAGCCGATGTCGGTGATCATCTACTCGAACACCCACGGCGGCAACGGCGGTCCGGCGCTCAACGCCCTCGCGACGCTGATGCTGCTGTTCTCCTTCGTCGTGGCCACGCTCGGCTACGTCGGCTACCGCTTCATGACGCGGGGCGAGCGCACCGGCCGGCAGGAGACGTTGACCTCCATCGCCGGGATGTGAGCCCGTCAGGCCTCGGCCCCGCCCGCCGGCGGGCCCGTCGCGTCAGCCGCCGATCGCGCTCGCGACGGGCTCGGGGGGCGGAGCCGGGGCGACGATCGGGAGCGGCTCGGCGGCGGCGGCCTCGGTGCCGCGCTCGGCCAGCACGCGCAGCGCCTCGGCGGGCAGGTGCACCTGGACGGGCGTGCCCTGGGCGTAGTCGAGGGGCGCGCCGTCGTTCTGGACGAGCGCCTGCAGCGGGGCGCCTGGCGCGAGGCGCACGATGACCTGGGTCGCCGAGCCGAGGAAGACGAGACGCTCGACCATCGCCGGGATGCGGTTCGGTCCCGCCTGGTCGAACGGCTCCACCCGGACGCGCTCGGGGCGGATCGCCAGCCGCACGGGGCCGCTCGCGCCGGTGGCGCCGCGCACGGCCTCGAGGACGAAGTCGCCGAGACGCAGCTGGCAGCGGCCATCGCCGAGCTGGCGCAGTGCGCTCGCGGCCATGAGGTTCGACACGCCGAGGAAGTCGGCGACGTACGCGCTCGCCGGCTCCTCGTAGACGTCGCTCGGGGTGCCGATCTGGGCGATCCGGCCGCCTTCCATCACCGCCAGGCGGTCCGACATCGTGAGCGCCTCCTCCTGGTCGTGGGTGACGTAGAGGAAGGTGATCCCGACCGTCTCCTGCAGCGCCTTCAGCTCCACCTGCAGCGTGCGGCGGAGCTTGGCGTCGAGCGCGCCGAGCGGCTCGTCGAGCAGCAGGACCGCCGGGTTGAGCACGAGCGCCCGCGCCAGGGCGACCCGCTGCTGCTGGCCACCGGAGAGCTGTCCCGGGCGGCGCTTCTCATAGGCGCGCAGCCGCACGAGCTCCAGCGCCTCGCGGACGCGCCGCGCCCGTTCGGCCTTGCCCACCTTCTTGTACTTGAGACCGAAGGCGACGTTGTCGTACACCGAGAGGAAGGGGAAGAGCGCGTAGCTCTGGAAGACCGTGTTGACGTTGCGCTCGTGGGCCGGCATCCGGGCGACGTCCGCACCGTCGAGGAGGATCCGCCCGCTGGTCGGTCGCTCGAAGCCGGCCACGAGGCGCAGCGTCGTGGTCTTGCCGCACCCGGACGGGCCGAGCAGGGAGAAGAACTCCCCGTGGGCCACGTGCAGGTCGATACCGTCGACCGCGCGGACGTCGGCGAAACGCTTGGTCAACGAGACGAGCTCGACCTCGCCACCCGCCATTGCCCACCCCCGGTGCCTCGTCGGGCGCCCGCCGCAGGTGGACCACCTCGCAGGCGCCGATGCGCGGGCAGCTCCTCGCCGGTCGTCCCGCCCCGCGAACGCCGCGAGCCGGGGAGCTCGGAGACTGATTGAACGGCTATTTTAGGGACGGCCGTCCGGTGCCACAAGGGCAGCACGGCGCACCCGGCCTCGAGCACACGCCCTCGAGACCGTCACCTCGGGTGCGGGCCCGCTCCGACGGCGTCGGGCGCGAGGTGCGCACCGGCCTGTCGAGGTGCGCCGGGCGCAAGACCAAGGCCGAGGCGCGTGCTCCGCGTTGACCGGCCCCGCCGGACCCGGGCAATCGTGATGGGCGGCGCCGCGTGCGACGCGCGGACGCCGACGGCTGCCGGGCGGCCTCAAAGGCACCGTCGCCGTTGCTCGAGCAGCGTGCGCTCGGCCGTGTTCGCTTCGCAGGCGAGCGCCTCGTCGTAGGCGGCGGCCGCCTCGTCGAGGCGGCCGAGCCGCTGGAGCAGGTCGGCCCGCAGCGCGTGGAAGAGGTGGTAGCCGCCGAGGTCGAGGCGCGCGAGGCCCTCGAGCGCGAGCGCAGGCCCGTGCACCTCGGCCACGGCGACGGCGCGGTTGAGCGCGACGACCGGCGTCGGCTCCTCGGCCAGCAGCTGGTCGTAGAGCGCCAGGATCTGGCGCCAGTCCGTCGCCGCCGCCGTCGGCGCATCGCCGTGCACGGCGTTGATCGCGGCCTGCAACTGGTAGGGGCCCGGACGGTTCCTGCGCAGGCAGGCCCGGACGAGCTCCTGGCCCTCGGCGATGAGCGCACGGTCCCACCGCGTGCGGTCCTGGTCGCCGAGCACGACCAGCGAACCGTCGGCGCCGGTGCGGGCCTCTCGCCGGGCGTCGATGAGCAGCACGAGGGCGAGCAGGCCGAGCACCTCCGGCTCGTCCGGCATCAGCTCGGCGAGCGACCTCGCCAGGCGGATCGCCTCGGCGCACAGCTCACCCCGTACCAGCTCGTCACCGGAGGAGGCGGTGTAGCCCTCGTTGAAGACGAGGTAGACCACGGCCAACGCCGGCGGGAGCCGGTCGGCCAGCTCCGACTCGCGAGGCACACGGTACGGAATGCCCGCGTCGCGGATCTTGCGCTTCGCGCGGACGAGGCGCTGCGCCATCGTCGCCTCAGAAGCGACGAAGGCACGGGCGATCTCGCTCGTGCGCAGCCCGGCGATCAGCCGCAGGGTCAAGGCCACCTGGGCCTCGGGCGCGAGCGCCGGATGGCAGCAGGTGAAGATCAGCCGCAGCCGGTCGTCGCGCACCGCCCCCACCTCCTCCGGCTCGGCCTCGGCGCGCAGCAGGGCCGCCTGGGCTTGGCGCTCGTTGCGGGAGGACTCGCGCCGCAGGCGGTCGAGGGCCTTGTTGCGGGCGGTCGTGACGATCCAGCCGCCGGGGTTCGGCGGCACGCCGCCCGACGCCCAGCGCGTCGTGGCGACGACGAAGGCCTCCTGGACCGCCTCCTCGGCGACGTCGATGTCGCCGAAGAGGCGAACCAGGGTCGCGACGGCACGCCCGGACTCCAGCCGGAAGGTCCGCTCGACGGCGGTGAGGTCGGTGCCGGGCACGGCTAGGGCTCCGGCAGCTCCTGGAACGGCCGGACCTCGACCGGACCGCCACAAGCCGCCGAGCCCTTGGCGGCCCATTCGAGGGCCGCGTCGAGGTCGGGTGCGGTGATGATCCAGAAGCCGCCGAGCTGCTCTTTCGTCTCGGCGAAGGGACCGTCGGTCGTCACGACCTCACCGTCGCGCGACCGCACGACCGTCGCGGTGGCGGGCGGGTGCAGGCCGCCGGCGAAGACCCACGCGCCGGCCGACTTGATCTCGGCGTTCAGGGCGTCGACCGCCTTGTAGGCCTGCTGCATCGCCTCCTCGGACGGGACGGGCTCGCCCTCGACCAGGTGCACGGAAAGCAGGTACTGCTTCATGTTCGGCGCTCCTCTCCTCGGGGCCGGCACCGTACCGGGTCCTCCACCTCATTCCACGAACGACGACCGTCGAGTTCGACACCGGGGAGAGGAAAGCTCGAGACCTTCGGTGGACGACGCGTCGTCGTCGCGCGTCCGATCCGGATCCGGCGCCCCCAAGGCCGCTCAGTCGCAGGGCGCGCCGGAGCGCATCGCCCCGAACAGGCGGGTGATCACCTCGAGGTACTCCTGCTGCTCCTCGAGCGTGACCGCGTCGAAGACCTGCGCCATGGCGTCGAGGCCGGGGGCGAGCGCCGTCTCGGCCGCCGCCACGCCGTCGGGCGTGAGCTCGACGAGGGTGGCGCGCCGGTCCGTCGGATGGGGCCGGCGCACGGTGAGACCCGCCTTCTCGAGCGAGTCGACCACGGCGGTCATGTGGCGGGGGGTCATCCCGAGCTGATCGGCGAGCTCGCGCATGATCGCGGAACCGCTGCAGTGCAACGCCTCGAGCAACCGCAGTCGGGGATAGCTCAGACCCTCGCTGCTGTGGGTATCGACCCAACGGAGGAAGGCGCCGGCGAATCGGGCGGTCTGCGCGACGAGATAGCGGCGGCCGCTCTGCTCGTCGAGCGTCCGGAGGTCGACGCTTCGGACCTCGCAGGCGCCCTCGCCGCATCCTCGACTCGCCGGACGCTCGTCCACCCCGCCAGTCTACCGGACGTCTGGAGTTGCGTAACTATTACCATAGTGACTATATTGTACTTCATCATCCTGTAGTTCAGCACTCTGCCCACCGGTCGGGAGACCGGTGGGCCGACCCCGACGAGGAACCGCCGTGACCGAGCCGTACGCCACCACCCCTGCCACCTCCGGCCCTCGAGCCTTGCTGCAGGACGCCGGCACCTGGGTCCTCGAGCCCGGCTCGTCGAGCGTCCGGTTCACGCACAAGACGATGTGGCGTCTCCTCACCGTGAAGGGGCGGTTCGACGAGGTTCGCGGCAGCGCCGAGGTCGCCGCCGACGGCAGCGTCAGCGGCCACCTCGAGATCGACGCGGCATCGCTCACCACGAAGAACGCCAAGCGCGACGCCCACCTGCGCGGCCCGGACTTCTTCGACGCCGCGGCGCACCCCCGCATCGTGTTCAGCGTGGTCGAGGTGAGCGCGGGCACGGGCGACGAGGTCGTGGTCGCGGGGACGCTCGAGGTCGCCGGGCAACGCCGTCCGGTCACCCTCCGGGCGAGCGTCGACGACGCCACGCCCGAGGCCGTCACCCTTCGCGCCGAGACGGCACTCGAGCGCGCCGACTTCGCCATGACCTGGAACCAGCTCGGGATGATGAGCGGGAGCGCCACGGTGTCCGTCGCCGCCCGCTTCCGCCGCCGTCACGACTGAACGGCACCGTCTGCCACGACCTCCACCTCACCATCTGGCCCCACCTCGCCATCTGGCCCCACCTCACCATCTGGCCCCACCTCACCATCTGGCCCCACCTCACCATCTGGCCCCACCTCACCATCTGAAAGGAGAACCGTGTCCACACTGCAGGTGATCGTCGGGAGCACCCGCCCCACCCGGTCGGCCGACCTCGTGACGCCATGGGTCGTCGAGCGGGCAAAGGCCCACGGCGCCTTCGACGTCGACGTGATCGACCTCAGGGATTGGCCCTTGCCGATGTTCGCCGAGCACCTCGGCACCATCGGCGACTTCGCCGACCCGACGTACTCCGAGCCGATCGTCAGGGCGTGGAACGAGCGGGTCAAGCGCGGCGACGCCTACCTGGTCGTCACGCCCGAGTACAACCACAGCATTCCCGGTGTGCTGAAGAACGCGATCGACAGCGTCTTCGTCTCGTGGGCCTTGCGCAACAAGCCCCTGGCGACCGTCGCCTACAGCGGCGGCATCGCCGGCGGCGTCCGGGCTATCGAGCACCTTGCGCACATCGCCATCGAGGCCGAGATGGTGCCTCTGAAGGCGAGCGTCGTGATCCCCGACGTCACCCACGCCTTCGACGACGCCGGCCAGCCCACCGAAACCATGACCGACGTGGCACTCTCGGTCGTCCTCGAGGATCTCGCGTGGTGGTCGGACGCGCTCGGGCGCGCTCGGGCGGGAGGCGAGCTGCTCCCGGGCGTCCTCCGGGCCCGGGCGGCCGCGGGCTGAGCGCTCGCTAGCTGGTCGCGCCCCGTCGGCGGCGGCGCGGCGCCGCCCGGGCGCTCGGCTCCCAGGCAAACCCGAGATGGTCCGCGGCGATCCGCATGCTGAGCTCGAAGGCGCGCCGGGCATCGACGAACGGGTCGTGCAGCGCGATCTGGATCGCGAAGCCGTCGAGCATCGCCGAGAAGGCGACGGCGAAATCGTCGGCGTCGGTGTCGCGGAACTCGTGGCTCGCCTGGCCCTCTCGCACGACCGTGCGGATGGTCTCTCGCCAGTGCACGTCGAACTCCTGGCGGACCTTCGCCACCTCCGGGTGGCGCACCGCCTGCGCCCACAGGTCGAGCCAGAGCGCCCAGGAGTCCGGCAGCTCCGCGTTGTCCTGCGGGAGGCAGGTCATCGCGACGATCTCCTCGAGGCGCGCCGCCGCGGTGCTGGCCCGCTTCATCCGCCGCGCGACGACGTCGTACCAGGCTTCCTCGCCGAGACGCATCGCCTCGGTGAGGAGCCCGTCCTTGGTCTTGAAGTAGTAGATGACGAGTGCGGGGCTCACCCCGGCCCGCTCGGCCACGTCGGCGATGCGCGTCTCGGGGAAGCCCCGTTCGGCGATCACCTCGAGCGCCGCACGCAGCATCTGCTCCCGCCGCTGGTCCGCCGCCCCACCGAGCTCGCCCGCCCCCACGCTCATCTGCGCGACTCCGTCCTCTGCTCAGCGCGACGCGAACGGTCCGCTCGCGTCACTACCTCACCTCGTCCTTGTCCGTGACCGGTCCGGGTCCTAGACTGAACGGTCAGTCAATGCCGGCCCGGCGGGCGGAAGAAGGGGGCGAGATGACCTCGACCTATGACGCGATCGTAGTTGGCGGGGGTCACAACGGCCTGGTGGCCGCCGCCTACCTCGCACGCGCCGGGTCCCGCACGGTGGTGCTCGAGGCGCGGCACAAGTCGGGCGGGGCCGCGACGACCGAGTCGCCGTGGCCCGACGCCCCCGAGTTCAAGGTGACGCGCCTCTCCTACGTGATGAGCCTGATGCCGCCGACGATCATCCGGGAGCTCGACCTGGAGCGCCACGGCTACAAGATCTTCCCGATGGGCCCCTACTACCAGGCCTTCCCGGAGGGCGGGTCGATCAAGATCTTCGCCGACGACGCCAAGCGCAACTACGACGAGATCGCCAGGTGGTCGAAGAAGGACGCCGACGCGATGCCGCGCTGGGACGCCTGGCTGTCGGGTCTCGCCGAGGTCCTCGGGCCCCTGCTGCTGACCGTCCCGCCGCGCCTCGGCTCCCGCCGCCCGGCGGACCTCGTGGGGACGCTCCGGCTCGCCTGGCGCAACCGGGGGCTCGACGTGCGCACGATCGCCGACGCGACCCGTCTGATGACGATGAGCATCGCCGACCTGCTCGACGACTGGTTCGAGTCGCCGCAGGTGAAGGGCGCCATGGCGGTCAACGGGGTCATCGGCACGTGGGCCGGGCCGTGCGAGCCGGGGACGGCGTACGTGATGGCGCACCACTCGATCGGCGACGTCGGTGACGGCCATCTCGGCAACTGGGGCTTCCAAGAGGGCGGCATGGGCGGCGTGTCGGCCGCGATCGAGCGCGCGGCGCGAAGCCACGGCGTCGAGATCCGGCTGAACGCCCGGGTCGCGAGGACGCTGCTGTCCAACGGCCGCACCCGCGGCGTCGTGCTCGAGGACGGGGAGGAGATCGTCGCGCCCGTCGTCGTGACGAGCCTGCACCCGCGTACCGCGTTCCTCGATCACGTCGGCGCGCGCGACCTGCCCGACACGTTCGTCGCCGACATCAAGCACTGGAAGACGCGAAGCGGCGTGGTGAAGATCAACCTCGCGCTCTCCGAGCTCCCCGACTTCACCGCGGACCCCGGGACGACCCTGCAGGAGCACCACACCGGCTCGGTGGAGATGGCGCCCTCGGTCGAGTACATGGAGCGGGCATTCCAGGACGCACGGGAGGGACGCCCGGCGCTGCGACCCTTCAGCGACGGCGTGATCCCGACGGCCTTCGACAAGACGCTCTGCCCCGAGGGGTGCCACGTCATGTCGCTGTTCACCCAGTGGGTCCCGGCCGACTGGGCCGAGGAGCCGCACCGCGAGGAGCTCGAGGCCTACGCCGACCGGATGATCGACTGCTACGACGAGGTGGCCCCGAACTTCAAGGCGTCGATCCTCCACCGCGACGTCGTCGGCCCCTATGAGATGGAGCACGAGTACGGGCTCGTCGGCGGGAACATCTTCCACGGCGAGCTCTCGCTCGAGCAGCTCTTCCACATGCGCCCGGCCCCCGGCTACGCGAACTACCGGACACCGGTGCCCGGCCTCTACTACGCGAGCTCCGCCACCCACGGCGGCGGCGGCGTCTGCGGCATCCCCGGCTGGCAGGCGGCGAAGGCCGCCATCGCCGATCGCAAGCGCGGCGCGCTCGGCGGCGCGCTCCGCCGCTGACGCGCACGGCGCGGGCGTCCCGGCCGGGCCGATGAGCGGGCGCGACCCGGACGATCCCGACGCGCCGCGCGCGACCGGAGCGCGAGCGGAGCGCGACGCCCTGCGAGCGATGCTCGAGGCGCGCAGCGTCGCGCTCGTCGGCGCGAGCGGGCGCCCCGGCAGCTTCGGCGAACGGCTCGTGACCGAGACGGCGAAGAGCCGCGCGCCGGTCGAGCTCCACCTCGTCAACCCCCGCTACGACGAGGTGCTCGGGCGACGCTGCGTCGCCTCGCTCGACGAGCTCGCCGAGCCGGTCGACCTGGTCCTGCTCGGCGTGCCCGACGCGGCCCTCGAAGCCGAGCTGCGACGCGCCGCGCGGCGCGGCGACCGCGCCGCCGTCGTGTTCGGCAGCGCCTACGAGGACGCGCTGCCGGGGCGACCGGCACTTCGCGAACGGCTGGCGACGCTGGCGCGCGCCGCCGGCATGGCCCTGTGCGGCGCCGGCTGCATGGGCTTCGTCAACGTCGCGCACGGGCTGCGGGCGATCGGCTACGTCGAGCCCGACGCGCTCCCCGGTGGCCCGATCGCCCTCATCACGCACTCGGGATCGGTCTTCTCGGCGATGCTGCGGACCAGGCGGCGGCTCGGCTTCACCCTCGCCGTCTCCTCGGGCCAAGAGCTCGTCACCACCGCCGCGTCGTACCTCGACTACGCGCTGGACCTCCCCGAGACGCGCCTCGTGGCGCTCGTGCTCGAGACGATGCGCGAGCCGGAGGCGCTGCGCCGGGTCCTCGGGCGCGCCGCCGGCGGCGGGGTCCGCGTCGTCGCCCTCACCGTCGGCGCCTCGGCCACGGGCCGCTCGATGGTCGCCGCGCACTCGGGAGCGCTCGCCGGCGAGGACGGGGCGTGGGAGGCCCTCTTCGACGCCTATGGCGTCACCCGGGTCGGGGATCTCGAGGAGCTGGCGGACACGCTCGAGCTCTTCTCCGGCGGGCGGCGGGCGGGAGCGACCTCGCCCACCGGGGGCATCGCCACCGTCCACGACTCCGGGGCCGAGCGCGCCCTCGTGGCGGACGTCGCCGAACGCGTCGGGCTGCGCTTCGCCGAGATCTCGCCGACGACGCGCCACCGCCTCGCCGGGCTGGTCGACGCCGGCCTCGAGCCGGGCAACCCGCTCGACGTCTGGGGCACCGGGGCCGATACGGCGGGACTCGTCGCGAGCTGCCTCGAGGCCCTCGCCGACGACGCCGACGTCGCGGCCCTGGCCCTCTCGGTGGACCTCCTCGCCGAGCTCGACGGCGACGACTCCTACCCCCGAGCAGCCCTCCGCGCGCACCGGTCGACGGCCAAGCCCTTCGCCGTGGTGACCAACATGGCGAGTGCGCTCGACCCGGGCGCCGCCGACGAGCTGCGTCAACAGGGGGTGCCCGTCCTCGAAGGCACCCGCAGCGGGCTGCTGGCGCTGCGCCACCTGCTCGACGAGCGCGAGGCACGCCACCTCCCGCCGGCACGGGCCGCAGCGCCGCACGACCCCGCTCGCCGGGCGCGCTGGCTGGCGCGCCTCGCGAGCGGCCCGCTCGACGGGGCAGCGTCGCTCGGCCTGCTGGCCGAGTACGGGATCGCGACGGTGGCCGCCCTGCCCGCGCGCACGCCCGGCGAGGCCGTCGCGGCGGCCGAGGCGCTCGGCTTCCCGATCGTGCTGAAGACCGACGAGCCCGGGATCGCCCACAAGTCCGACGTCGGCGGCGTGATGCTCGGCCTCGCTGACGCCGGCGCGGTGGCGACCGCCTACGAGGACCTGGCGGCCCGCCTCGGGCCCCGCGCCCTCGTGTCGCCCACCGCCCCGGCGGGCGTCGAGATCGCGCTCGGGCTCGTGCGCGACGCGCACCTCGGGCCGCTCGTCGTGGTCGGCGCCGGCGGCGTCCTCGTCGAGCTGCTCGGCGACCGTGCCGTCGGACTGCCGCCGATCGACGAACCCCGGGCCCGCCGGATGCTCGGGCGCCTGCGCGTGGCACCGCTGCTCGACGGCATGCGCGGAGCCGCCCCGGCCGACCGCCCGGCGCTCGCCGGCGCGATCGTCGCCCTGTCGGCGCTCGCCGAGGAGCTCGGCGACGTCCTCGATGCGCTCGACGTCAACCCGCTCCTGTGCAGCCGGGCGGGCGCGATCGCCGTCGACGCCCTCGTTGTCGGCCGCGGCCCGCGCTGAGCTCGAGCGGCAGTTGCCGACTTCACTAACTGGGGCTCAACCTCGACGGCGAGATGGTCGTTAGACGTGCCAATCGAGCCGCCACGATCTTGTTCGCGCTACGGATGCCACAGCCCAGTAGTCACTGGCACGTGGGGCGAACGGAAAGGACATGGTCCCAACCGTGATGACCGACAACGAGGCACGAGCGCTGGAATTCCAGGCGATGTACGGAAGTGCCCGGGGGAAGCTGGACGTCTCGTATCTCCTGAACAGTCCCGCAGCTAGCGGCATCTGCTGCGTCCTCAGCTCGCGCTTCGCGGAAGAGGTCGCGAACAGCGGGGGGATCGAGGGAAGCGTGTTGCTGCACGATCGAGGTCACGCGTTCCTGATTGGCTAGCACGCCCTCCAGGACCTATGTTCGGGCGCATCCGACGTAGCTGATCGCGTGCGGGCAGACGATCAGCCCGCCGATCCGGTAGCGATCCGAACCTGTTGGGAAGCGGCAGCGGGCGCGTCGAGTGGAGCCGCCCGAGCGACTCCTCCACCGCCAGCGCGGGTCGTCCCCTAGCATCGGCCGGGTGATCGTGGCGGCGCTGTGGCGCTACCCGGTGAAGTCGATGCAGGGCGAGCGCGTCGGGCGGCTCGAGCTCGACCGGCGCGGCGTCGTTGGCGACCGCCGCTACGGCGTGCTCGACCTCGCCTCGGGCACGGTGATCTCCGCGAAGCGCGACGGCCGCCTCCTCGCAGCCAGCGCGACGCTCGACGGCGGGGAGGTCGTGATGGTCCTGCCGACGGGTGAACGCACGAGCGGAACCGGCCCGGCCGTCGACGCGGCGCTGAGCGACTGGCTCGGCCGCCCGGTGCACCTCGTCGAGGCGGCGCCCGAGCGTCGCGCCACCTTCGAGAGCCCGAGCGACTTCGAGGAGGACGACTCCGAGCTCGAGCGCTGGGAGGGCCCGCCCGGCTCGTTCGTCGACTCGAGCCCCGTCCACGTCCTCACGACGGCCAGCCTGCGCGCCCTCGTCCGTGAACGTCCCGAGCTGCAGTGGGAGCCCCGCCGCTTCCGGCCGAACATCGTCGTCGCGACCGACCGCGACGGGCTCGTCGAGGAGGCCTGGGTGGGCCGGCGCCTCTCCTTCGCGGAGGCGGCCCTCGACGTGGCGAAGCCGTGCTCGCGCTGCGTGATGACGACGCGCGAGCAACCGGGAGGCATCACCCGCCAGCTCGACGTGCTCCGCCACGTGAACGGCGAGCACGCGACCAACCTCGGCGTGCTGGCGGCGGTCGCCCGCGGCGGCGCGATCGGTGCCTCCGAAGCCGTCGCGCTCGTCGGCGGCTGACGCCGAAGGGCGGGGGGGCACCCGACCGAAGAGGCGGCCCGCGCCGGCGAGCGAGCTCGAAGGCGCGCTCGGGCGCACCGATCAGGAGGTCCGACGATGGTCGAAGGAGTCGAGACGGGCCCTGCGGGAGCCAGGCCGACGGACGGGATCCTCCACAAGTCGAGCCCCCTTCCGCTCGCCGGCACCGTCGAGCGCCTGACGGCGGCGATCGACGGGGCGGGTGCCACGCTGTTCGCCGTCGTCGACCACAGCGGCGAGGCGGCGCGGGTCGGCCTCGCGCTTCGCGACACCAAGCTCGTCATCTTCGGGAATCCGAGGGGAGGGACACCGGCCATGTCGGCCTCACCGCTCGCGGCGATCGACCTCCCGCTCAAGGTGCTCGTCTGGGAGGACGACGCAGGCAGGGTCTGGCTGAGCTATCTCAGTCCGGCATGGCTCGCGAAGCGCCACGGCCTGTCGGCGGAGCTCGTCGCACCGTTCGCCGCCGTCGAGCTGCTGACGGACGAGGTGGTGGCGCACTCAGCCCGGCGGTCCGACCCGCCGGGCCCGGACGGCCGCTCCTGGCAGGGGGACGCTCAGTAGATCGCGTAGACCTTGCGGAGCGGCTCGTGGATCTCCCACGTGCCGCTCCAGCCCTTCGGGAACACGGCGGTGTCCCCCGGTCCGAGCTCGACCGCCTCGCCGCCGTCGACGGTGACGGTCATCCGCCCCTTCACGATGTGGACCAGCTCGTTCGTCTCGAGCAGCCAGCGCGACGGCCCCGGCGTGCACTCCCAGATCCCGGCCTCGTCGTCGCCGTCCTGCCAGATCGTGATGCCGGAGGTGTGCATCTCCGGCCCGGTCGCCTCGGCGAGGGGTCCCCAGTCCTCGAGGTCGCGCGCCTCCGCGGCGGCAGGGAAGAACGGCGTGCTCGGTGCGTGCGTTTCGGTCATGGGAGACGGGCCCTTTCTGGGAACGGGAGAGCGATCGGGTCGGGGGCGAGGCGGCTGTTGCCCTCCTCGTCGAAGCGGTCGAGGCCAAGGGGCGCCGTGTCGACGACGTCGGTGCTCCCCCCGAGCGCGGGGTCGGCGCCAGCACGGGCGACGCCGGGCCCCCACATCATCCCGTGACCGCCCGCCGAAGCGACCGTCGTCCCGGCGACCGGGCCGTCGGGCCGGATCGCCGGGCCGAGGATCGGGAGGTGGTCGGGCGTGTAGTCGATCGTGGCGGCCCACGCCCGTCGCAGGCCGAGCCCCCGCGTGACCGGCACCAGCCCGGCGAGGCGCTCCGCCATGCGCTCGAGGTACGGCAGGTCGAGCGCTCGGGCGACGCCCGGCGGCTCGTCGGGGTTGCTCATGCCGAAGAGCAGGCCGCCGTCCTCGGGCCGCCAGTAGAGGCCGGCCACGACGTCGAAGACCATCGGGAGGCGGGCCGGGTCGAGATCGGGGTGCGGCTCGGTCACGGCCACCTGGTGGCGCACGCCCCCGGCGGGGATCCTGGTGCCGGCGAGGCGCCCGACGGCGGCGAGCTCGGGGCCGCCGGTGAGGACGACGGCGCCCGTCGCGATACGCCCGGCGCTCGTCTCGACGGCGGTGACCCGCCCGCCCTCGGTGACGAGCCCGGAGAACGCGGTGTGCTCGCGCACGTCGACACCGGCCGAGGAGAGGGCGACCGCGTAGGCGAGCACGTTGCGCGGCGGGTCGATGTAGCCGTCCTCGGCGAAGAACGTGCCGCCGAGCGTCGAGCCGGCCGCCATCGTCGGGTTCAGCTCGTCCGCCTCGTCGGGCTCGAGCCAGCGCACCTCGAGGCCGAGCGAGCGCTGCATCTCCAGCCGGGCCCTGGCCTCGGCCACGTCCCGGTCGGTGAAGGCCGGCAGGAAGTAGGACTGGCGCACGAACCCGGAGTCAAAGCCGAGCTCGTCGCGCTGGGCGAGGTAGAAGCGGCGGGACCACTCGGCGAGGCGGACCGCCGTCGGCGTGCCGCCCTGGCTCCGCACGATGCCCGCTGCCCGGCTGCTCGCGCCCTGCCCGAGTCGGCGCTTTTCGAGGAGGACCACGTGGCCGGCGCCGGCCCGGCGCAGGAACCAGGCGCACCACGCGCCGACGGTCCCGCCGCCCACGACGACGACGTCGGCGGTCGCCCCCGGCCCGCTCGCTCCCCTGTCCACCGCAGCGATGCTGGCATAGACTGAACGATCAGTCAATCAGTCGTCGATCCGTGGAAGGAGCGCACATGTACCAGCTGTCGGCCGAGGACCTGGAGATCCAAGCCCGCGCACGGCGCCTGGCCGACGAGCTCGTGCCCTTCGAGGTCGAGGCGGAGCTGCACGACGGCGAGCTGCCACGGGAGGTGCTCGAGCGCCAGCGCCGGCGTGTCCACGAGCTCGGACTGTTCGCGACGAACATGCCGGCGGCGCTCGGCGGGGGCGGCTGCACGATGCTTCAGCAGGTCCTCGTCCAAGAGCAGATGGGGCGGGTGACGAACGCCCTCGGGTGGATCGCGGCCACCCCGCCGGCGTGGCTGGCCAAGGTGGCGACCGCCGACCAGGTCGAGCGCTACGTCCTTCCGGCGATCCGCGGCGAGAAGGAGGAGTGCTACGCCATCACAGAAGAGGGCCCGGGCTCCGACGTCGACGCCCTCGAGGCGACGGCCCGCCGGGACGGCGAGGAGTACGTCCTCGACGGGGTGAAGTGGCACGTGACGTCCTATAACACGGCCTCGTTCGCCTTCTTCCAGGGCAAGCTCGCCGACGGTGCCCACGCGGGCGAGCACGCGATGTTCATCGTCGACCTGCCCTCCCCCGGCGTGTCGGTCCTGCGCACTCCCCGCTACTCGCACACGATCAGCCACCACCACCCGATCGTCGCCTTCGAAGGGGTCCGCGTCCCCGGCGCCAACCTCGTCGGCCACGAGGGGGACGGGATGGGCTTCGCCTACGAGTGGTTCCGCTACGAGCGGGTGATGGTGGCGGCGCGCTGCCTCGGCGCCGCCGGGCGCCTCGTCGAGGAGGCCACCGCCTTCGCCGCGGGGCGGCGGGTGCGCGGGCGGCCGATCAGCGAGCTCGGCGCGGTGCAGGCGCTGCTCGCCGACAGCCTCACCGAGCTCTTCGCCGCCAGGGCGCTCGTCTACGAGACGGCCCGGGGCATCGACGCCGGCACCGACGTGAAGATCCAGCACGGCCAGTGCTCGATGGCGAAGCTCTTCGCCTCGGAGATGGCCGGGCGCGTGGCCGACCGCGCGGTCGAGGTCTTCGGCGGCCGGGGCTACATGCGCGAGAACGTCGCCGAGCGGTTCTTCCGCGAGCTTCGCGTCGAGCGCATCTGGGAGGGAACGAGCGAGGTGCAGCGGGGCATCATCGCAGATCAGCTCGTCAAGCGGGGCGCCGCCAGCCTCGCCTGAACCCGTCCCGCCCCCGGACGGCCCGCGGACCCGAGGCGGAGCGAGCGCGTGCGGACCGGCTCCTCGACCGCCCGTTTGCGCTCGCCGGCGCAGGGGTCGCGGCCGCGCACGGTGCCGGACGCCGCCGTTCGGGGCGCGGGCACCGGTCGCCCCGCTCGGCGTGTCGCCGCGCCCGCTCGACCGGGCGCGGCATGACCGCCTCAGCGCGAGTGCGTACGAGCCGGCATCGGCGAGTTGCGCACGGGCTGGCCGAGGTAGCCGCGCGCGATCATCGTCACGTACTGGTAGACGGCGTCCTCCTCGGCGGAGAGGGGGCCGGGGACGGCGTGGTCGGAGCTCAGCCCGCGCTGCACCGACTCGCAGGCGTGCCAGTCCTGCTGGTTCGTCAGGTCCCAGAAGTCGACGGCGAACGACGGGTCGAACCCCGGCGCCTCGACCGACTCGGGGGCGAAGGCCCACGTGCACTCGATCCGGGTGCGGTCGGTCGCGAGCGGCGTCAGCCGGTGGGTCATCACGTAGTCGGGGTGCAGGCTCACGAGGACGTTCGGAAAGATGTTGACGTAGACGACCTGGCGGAGGGCGTCGCCCGTGAGGCCGCGCAGCGTCGTGGCGCCGCTCCGGCCGTCGAGCGACATCGTCGCCATGCCGTCGCGCAGCTCCATCCAGCCGCCGATCCAGGCGCCGTCGTCGGGGCGGTAGTTCTCACCGCTCCGGGGCGGGCTCACGTCGCAGAGCTGGGGATGGATCATCGGGCAGTGGTAGCACTCGTGGTAGTTCTCGGTGAGGATCTTCCAGTTCGAGGCGACCTCGTACTCGTGCCGGCCCGCCACCCGAAGGCGCTCGGGCTCGTAGGGCGCGAACAGCGCGTCGAGCGTCGCGAGCTGCGCCGCGAGCGGCTCGGCCCGACCGGAGGCGTCGACGAAGACCAGGCCGTGCCACTCCTCGGCCGGGAGCTCGACAAGACCGTGCGCGTCGGCGTCGAAGCCGTCGCGCCCTTTGAAGCCGGCTGCGGCGCGAAGCGCGCCGCGCAGGTCGTAGGACCAGGCGTGGTAGGGGCAGATGACCCGGACGTGGTTCGCCGACGTGCCGCAGGCGAGCAGCTCGTGGCCCCGGTGACGGCAGGCGTTGGCGAAGGCGCGCACGACGCCGTCGTCGGCCCTCGTAAGCAGGACGCCGGCGTCGCCCACCGACTCCGCCCGCTGGTCGCCCGGGACGGCGATGTCCTCGCCCCGCCCGACACAGGTCCACCCGTCGGCGAAGAAGTGCCGCTGCTCCCAGGCGAAGACCGCCGGGTCGACGTAAGCCTCCCGGGGCAGCATCCGGCTCTCGCCGAAGGGGCGGAGCGACTGCTCGAGCGCGGCCCGGTCGAGCGGTGCGGGCTCGACGCCGCCTTGACTAAACATACAGTCAAGCCTACGACGCCGGCCCCGGCGCGTCCAGGGAGGCTGGCGCGGCCGCGCCGCCCGCACGCCCGGCCAGAGCGGCGCCCGACGCGGCAGTGGCCAGGAGCGCGTGGAGCCGGCGGAGCCGGCCGTCACCCGGGACCGCCGACAGGTTGATCTCGACCAAGGAGCCGGCGGCCCTCGCGCCGGCCTCGGCGAGCAGCGCCGCCACGAGGGCGTCGCCCCGCAGGCCCGGGTTCCCCCCGGTGGCGAGGGACGCCGCCAGCCCGGCCACCTCCGCCGCGATCTCGACGATCGCGAGCGGCACGTCGGCCGCCCCCGAGAGCGCCGCCTGGATGCGCTCGCCGCGGTCCTCGGGTCCGGGCGTCGCCGGGCTGCGCAGTGCCTCCAGCACGGGCGCGTACGCCTCGGCGTCGGCCGGGGCGAGCCGCGCGGCCCTCCCCCGCAGGTCGTCCGCCCGCCTCGCCGACGCGGGCGCGTCGGCGAGGCGGGCGCCGGAGCGGCGCGCCACCATGGCGCAGAGCGCCGCGGCCATCGCGACGGTGAGGGCCGCGACCGCACCCCCGCTCGGGGCGGGTTCGTCGGAGGCCGTCAGCTCCAGGAAGCGGGCGAGCGTCTCGTCGAGCACGGCACCGCCCCCACGGCCGGTCTAGGAGAGCCCGACGATCTCGCCGTTCTCGTCGATATCGATGTGCTCGGCGGCGGGGTGCGAGGAGAGCCCGGGCATCGTGCGCATGTCGCCGCTGATCGCGTAGATGAAGCCGGCGCCGACCGCTGCGCGGACCTCACGGACGGGGAGCCGCCACCCGGTCGGGGCGCCCTTCAGCAAGGGATCGGAGGAGATCGACAGGTGGGTCTTCGCGATGCAGACGGGGAGGTTGCCGAAGCCGTTCTTCTCGTAGGTGTCGAGCTGGCGGTTCGCCTGGGGCAGGTAGTCGACGCCGTCCGCTCCGTAGATCGTCGTGGCGATCGCCTCGATCTTGTCCTTGAGCGACGCGTCCGAGGGGTAGAGCAGGTGGAACTCGCTCGGCTCCTCGGCCGCCTCGGCGACCGCCTCGGCGAGCTCGGTCGCGCCGCGGCCGCCGTCGGCGAAGTGCGTGCAGACCGCCGCCCGCACCCCGAGCTCGGCAGCGATCTCCCGGATCGCCTGGTGCTCGGAGGCGAAGTCGTCGGGGAAGGCGTTGATGGCGACGACGGGGGTCACCCCGTGCGCCTTGATGTTCTCGAGCTGCTTGCGCAGGTTCACCCCGCCGATGTGTACCTCGTCGGGGTTCTCCTCGAGCAGGGCCGGCGGGAGCGGCCTGCCGGCGACCACGCGGTGGAGCCCGGAGTGGACCTTGAGTGCCCGCACCGTCGTGACGACGACCCCGGCGTCGGGGGTGAGGCCCGAGGTCCGGCACTTGATGTTGAAGAAGCGCTCGGCGCCCATGTCGGCGCCGAAGCCCGCTTCGGTGATGAGGAACTCGCCGCCGTGGATGCCGATCAGGTCGGCTACGACCGAGGAGTTGCCGTGGGCGATGTTGCCGAAGGGACCCGCGTGGACGAGCACCGGCGTGTTCTCGAGCGTCTGGAGCAGGTTCGGCTTGATCGCCTCGCGCATGATCACCGTCATGGCGCCCGCCGCCTTCAGCTCCTCGGCCGTCACCGGGTCGCCCGCCGCGGTGTAGCCGACGACGATGCGGCCGAGGCGCGCGCGCAGGTCCTGGAGCGAGGTCGTCAGGGCG
The DNA here is from genome assembly GCA_035532475.1 of Acidimicrobiales bacterium. Classification (GTDB taxonomy): domain Bacteria; phylum Actinomycetota; class Acidimicrobiia; order Acidimicrobiales; family Bog-793; genus DATKQY01. The sequence continues at coordinate 89,303 of DATKQY010000048.1, forward strand.
AGCACGGCCATGACCTCAGACGCCGCCGTGATGTCGAAGCCGGTCTGGCGCGGGATGCCGTCCTCTTTGGTCCCGAGGCCGACGACGAGGTTGCGCAGCACGCGGTCGTTCACGTCGAGGACCCGTCGCCACGTGATGTTGTTCAGGTCGATGCCGAGGCCGTTGCCCTGGTGGAGGTGGTTGTCGAGCATGGCCGAGAGGAGGTTGTGAGCCGCGGTCACCGCGTGCATGTCCCCGGTCAGGTGGAGGTTGAGCGCCTCGAAGGGGATGGCCTGGCTGTAGCCGCCGCCGGCCGCGCCGCCCTTGATCCCGAAGGTCGGTCCCATGGAGGCCTGACGGATCGCCACCGTGGCGCGCCTGCCGATGTGGCGCATCGCCTGACCGAGGCCGATGGTGGTCGTGGTCTTGCCCTCCCCGAGGGGCGTCGGGGTGACCGCCGACACGACGACGTAGCGGGCCTTCGGCCGGTCCGCCAGGTGCTCGATCGCGTCGAGCTTGATCTTCGCCACGTGCTCGCCGTAGGGCTCGAGCAGGAAGTCGGGGATGCCCATCTCCGCCGCGATGTCAGCGGCCGGCTTCAGCTCGGCGCTGCGGGCGATCTCGAGGGCGGTGGGCAGTGCCATGGGTCAGGTCTCCTTGTTACTTATTACGGCCGTTGCGCCGGGCACCGGGCCCGGCCGGGGCGTCGAAGCCGATGTTGCTCGCGGTCGGACCGGACGACGAGGGGTTCGCTCCGTTGCCGGCTGCCGGCCGGCTGTTCCGGCGGCGCGACCCGGCGCCCCCCTCGGCGGTTCGATCGTGCACGGCGAAAGCGTAGGGCTGGTGCCTCCTGACTCCGCAAGTCCGCTCCGGCGCGAGCCACCGGCGGAGGTCCGCCGCCGGGTCCGCGCGCGCTGCTGCTTGTCGGTCGCTCGGGCTACGGATAGCGTTCCGCGCCGAGCTCAGCTCCCCGGTTCGTGCCGGGCGACGAGGAGGCACGAGGCATGCCCGCTTCGCTCAGCGAACCCCCGACGCGCTTCGCGCCCGTCCGCGTCACGCCGGACACCTGGCTCGTGCGCGAGGTCCAGCACGCGCTCGGCCCGCCCCTCTCCGTGTACATCAACTCGGCCGTGGTCCTCGCCGCCGAGCCGGTGCTCGTCGACACGGGCTCGCTGCGCAACCGCCGGGCGTGGCTGGAGGACACGTTCTCGATCGTCGAGCCCGGCGACGTCCGCTGGGTGTTCCTCTCCCACGAGGACCCCGACCACGCCGGCAACGTCGCCGAGGTGATGGAGGCGTGCACGAACGCCACGCTCGTCTGCAGCTGGGCGCTGACCGAGCGCTTCCACAACGCCTACGACTTCCCCCTGGCGCGCTGCCGCTGGCTCGGCGACGGCGACCGCTTCGACGCCGGCGACCGCCAGATGGCGGTCGTCCGGCCCGTCGTCTACGACGGCCCGACGACACGGGGACTCCTCGACACCGCCACCAAGGTGTTCTGGGCGTCGGACGACTACGCCACGCCGATGCCGGGCGGCGTCGGCGCGACCAGCGTCGCCGAGGACGTTGCCGAGCTCGATCGGGAGTTCTGGCACGAGGGCATGGAGGAGTTCGCCCTGAACGCCCTGGCGCCGTGGCTGACGCTCGTCGACCCGGAGCGGTTCGCGTCCACGGTGGAGCGCCTGCGCGCCCTCGGGATCGAAACGATCATCTCCGGGCATTGCCCGGTCATCCGCGGTGAGAAGGTCCTCGAGGCATGGGGGTGCCAGAAGGCACTGGCCGGGCGCGAGGCGCCCCCGGTGCCCGACCAGGCGGCGCTCGACCTCTTCCTCGCCGCGATCGGGCACGAGCGCCTCGGCCACTGACCGCGCCCGCCGGCGTCGGCGTCGGCCTGCGTCGCCCGGGCGCCGGCGCGGAGCGGCGGTATCCGCGTCCGTCGGAGCCCGCCGACTTAATCTCGGCGCCGAGAGCGGGCGCCGGTCCGCGGCCACCAGTCGAGGGTCGCACATGTACGGTCAGGGCAGCGACACAGGGGGGGGGCGGCGCCGACGGTCGGCGGAGGAGGTGAGCCTCCCGCCGACGGCCTCGACGAGGATGATCGGCACGAGCTCGCCGACCTCCTCGGCGGGCTCGTGCGCCGGTCCGGGCGGCACCTCGCCGCCGAGGTGTCACCGCTCGAGGTCGAGTGCTGGGCCTCTCGTTACTGGGCGCTCTGCCGAGACCAGGAGCTGACGGGCGCCGACCCCGAGGAGCTCTTCGGCGTCGGGTCGATCGAGCAGGCGGCTGCGCTGCGCTCGCCCGAAGGGTTGGCCGTGCTCCGCGCCCTGGCGGCGGTCGCGCCGTCGCGCTATGCCGGTCGGGCCGGGGCCGAGGCCGATCGCCTCGCCAGCGCGGGCGTCGGCGAGCCGGCCTGGTCGGCGTTGCTCGGCCGGGCGCGAGCCACCGAGGCATGGCTCCTCCACGACCCGCTCGACGACGACGACGCCTCGGTGCTCGTCGCGTTCGAAGCGCCGGGCAGCCAGACCGCCAGCATCCTCATCGACCACAACCTCGGCGGCATCGCGCGCGACGCGGCCGTCGTCGCCGCGGCGGTAGGCGAGGTCGTCCGCGCCATGCAGCGCGACGGCCGCTCCACCGTGCGTGGCTGTACGCGCATCGGTCTCGGCGAGGCGGCGGCCCGGTGGCGAGCAGCGCTCGGCCGGCTCGACGAGGTCCCCGATCCCCCCGTGAGCGCGGCGCTGCGCGAGCTGCGGGTGCTCCTCGAGGCGCGCCTGCGCGCGCTTCCTCCCGACGAGTCGGTCCCGCCCCGCGACGTGCCGGGCCAGCCCGCTCGCGAGCAGCTCGTGCTGGACTTCCTCCGAACCGACGAGGCGGCTGCGCTCGCGGCGGCAGCCGGCGCGTCGGCCGAAACGGTCGGACCGCTCGCGCGGGAGATCCTCGACTTCGGGCTCGACGCCGTGACGGGCACGCCGCTCCGCTTCAGCCCGTCGATGGTCGAGGCGTTCGTGCGCGACTGGCGATCCCCTTCGTCCGACACCGCCACGGCGTCGCGCGCGCTCCTTCCCGGGGTGCTCGCCGCGTGGATCCGCTTCGCTGGCCGGCGCCGGGCGCTGCCCGACGCCGCGGTGGCCGCCGCGCTGCGGGCGATCCCCGCCACGTCCGGGGTCGGCGGGGACGAGACCCACCCACCTACCCTCCCGGCTCCTGAGGGCCCCCGCGGCTCGCGCGATCGGGTCGCGCCGGCTGAGGACGAGGCGGCGGTGCACGACCTGTTCCGGTCGCTCGAGGCGCCCGGCGATGCCGGACACCTCGTCGGCCAGGTGCAGTAGCCGCACGTCGGTACCTTCCGCTCTTCCCCCGGCGACACCGGCGACGGAGACTGTGGCGCGGCACCGCCAGGAGAGGAGGCCTCGGGGAGATGTCCGACAGCGACGAATTCCGGCCCGAAGACGTCGGAGGGGTCGCGCCTTCCGTCGAGGTGCGCGTCTACCGCGCCGGCCACCTCATCGAGCGGGTGCTCTGCGAACCGGGCGCCGAGGCGGAGGCGGTCGTCGACCGCTGGGCCGAGTACGAGGACGTGGAGTGCGTGGTGGAGGACGTCTCCGGTGCCCACTCGCCCGAGGACATCCTCGCCCCCGAGGCCGACGAGGCGGAGCTGGAGGAGGCGTACCCGGCGACCGAGGGCGAGCAACGGTCGCGCTACGACTGAGCGCCCGCGCGAGGCCGAGCCGACGAGCCGTTCAGCGCGAGAAGCGCCGACCGGTCACCACCTGCGGGTCGATGCGCACGAGGTGGTCGGCGTCCGCGCCAACCGCCCAGGACTCAAGGGCCGTGCCGTCGACGCCCGCACGCTCCTCGGGGGTGTCGAGGGTACGCGCCACGCCCTGCACGAGCACGCTCCAGCCGGAGCGGCCGTCGGAGGCGTAGTCGTCGACCTCGAAGGCGACGACGGTGCCGGCGGCTGCGGCGGCGAGCTTCGTGCCCGCCGCGGTCCGGAACACGATCCCGTCGTCGAAGACGACGAAGTTCACCGGGAGGATGACCGGGAGCGCTGCCGAGCTCACCCCGATCCGACCGACCGCAGCGGTCCCGAGCAGCCGCAGGCACTCCTCGCGTACCAGTGACTCGATCTGTGGCGCCATCGGGCAACCCTGGACGGCCGGACGCGCTCGCGCTAGGGGCGAAGGTCCCTGTTTGGCTGCCCGTCAGGGCCGTGGTGAGGTACGCCGCGTGTCGGATCGGCACGGCCGCGCCTCCGGGCCGGCGCCGCGCCGCCTCGGGCGCGGAGCAACCCCGGCACGGGCAGGTGCCGGGGTCGCCCGCCGGATCTACGACCCGGCGCGGCCGAAGGTTCGCACAGCCGGCGCGATCGCGTGCCGCGGACGCGGCGCACGCCCCCGTCCCCGGCTCCGACCGGGGACGGGGCGGCACTCGCCCTCAGGGGACCTCGGGACCGCCGGTGCTCAGAGCGAGGCGGGCTTGCAGGAGTTGACGCACTGCCACGCGCCGTTCTTCAACACGACGAAGTACGTGGCACGCACCGGGCGCCCCCAGGTGAAGGGGGGAGCCAGGCCGTCGGTGCTCACGTTGTGGAGCGAGCGCAGCGCGGCAGCGACGGTGGACCGGGTGTAGCTGCCACCCTTGATCGACTTCAGCGCGTCGATCATGAGCTTGGCCTCCACGTAGCCGCCTTCCGACGTCCCGTCGATGGTGACCTGGTGCGACGTTATCGTCGCCTTGAACTCTTTGAGGCCGGGGTACCGGCTGGCGGGGAGCGTGAAGGGCAGGTAGTCGGTGGACACCGACAGGCCGTTGTAGACCGGATCCTTCAGGTAGCTCGCTAGGCCCGCCGTGTAGGCGAAGGAGAGAGTCGAGAAGACGACCTTCCCCAACAGGTGCTGCTGGTTGGCGACCTGGAGGATCGATTCGACCGTCGAGGGCTCGCCGATGAAGAAGAACGCCTTGCAGCCGCTGTTGGCGAGCTGTGACACGATCGACGTCAGATCCGGCGCTCCGGTGATGTTGTCGAAGATGCTCTTGTAGATCTTGTCGCCGGTTACCTGCGTGAACTCACGCTCGGCCTGCCTCGTCGTGACATTGCTCATGAGCGCGATGGCGAGGATCGTGTTGCTCGGGAGGTAGACGGTCGACAGATTCACCTCGCCCTGGCTGGGCAACTCGGGGAAGTTGTGGGAGCTGTTGCCGAAGATCTTCAGCGCGGCGATGCTGAGGCTCACCTGCAGCGCGATGGTGACGGCCGAGCGGATGAGGACGGTCTTGTCGCCGAACCACCGGGCGAAGCCGACGCCGATGAGCGCACCGCCCGCGGTGCTCACCAGGAACCCGATGACGACGGCGAGCCCGATCGGCATCGTGCCGTCCGAGGTCCACACCGCGACGAGGGTTGCCCCGAAGACCCCGACGGCACCGAGCGTGAAACTCACGACGCCGGCCATGCGGTACGGCAGGACGAGGCAGACGCCGACGAGCGCAAAGGCGGCTCCGGCGGGGAGGCCGGCCACGGCGCTGCTCGGCAGCCCGGGCCACGCGCCTAGGAGCACCGCGTCACCTTGTCGCTCCCGCGACGGCGCAGCCGTCGTCGTTCGGCACCGCGACATCCCCGGTGCCTCCGCGCAGCCACCGTGGCGCCGTCGCTCCCCCGGCCCTGTGATCCGGGAGCGCCACCTGGTAGGACGATCTGATACTAAATGCTATATGCCTTGTGCACAAGACGGGCGTCCACCCGGATGTCGGGTCCCGGACGCTACGGCCCGCTCCCTCGACGGCAACAGGGGGCCGCGTACGCACCGCTCAGCACCGGTGACGGTGCAGAGCGGCAGACGTTCATGTATGTTTAACCTATACGATTTCTCGGCCCACGGCTGCGAGCTGCGGTCGGAGCGCCGAGGATGCGCTGTGCCCGCCAGGGATCGACGACCGTTGGAGTGGCCCACATGTCCGAGAACATCCACCTCGTGTTCAGCACGCCTCCGGCCGAGATCGGCGACGAGCAGTACAACCAGTGGTACGACGCCCATCTGGGCGAGATCCTCGTCGTCCCCGGGTTCAGCGCCGCGCGGCGCTACGGCCTGCAACCGGTGAACGGCACGGCCACCCCGACGGAGTTCCGCTTCCTCTCGATGTACGAGATCGAGGGGGACATCCCCGAGATCATGGAGGCGCTCCGCAAGGAGGGCACCTCGGGCAACATGCAGCTGCCCGAATGGTTCCGCGGGATCTCCTTCGCCTCGTGGAACTGCGTGCAGCTCGGCAACTCCCACGGCAAGGACGTCGTGATGCCCGACCACCCCTATCTCGTGTTCAGCACGCCGCCGCCGGAGCTCTCCTTCGACGACTACAGCGAGTGGTACGGGGTGCACCTGGAGGAGAACGTCGCGAACTCCCCGCTGCTGCGCCGGGGCTGGCGCTTCCGGCTCGAGCCCGCCGGGCCCTCCCCCGACGCCTACCGCGACGGGCCGGCGCACCTCGCCATGTACGAGCTCGAGGGCGACGTCGAGGACATGCGCTCGGGGCTCCACAAGAAGATCGAAGCCGGGGGCATCGTCCTTCCGGACTGGTTCGCGGGCATCCGCTTCGCGAGCCTCGACGCCAAGGCCCTCGGCGGCCGGGTGGCGAAGCAGGGCTGAGACCGCATCGCCGCGGTGCCGACCGGGCGGCAGCGCCCGGCTCCTCGGCCGGGTGAGGGCACGGGGGCGTTGGACCTTCGCCCCTAGCGCTCGTGACGGCGGTGAACCAGCATCGTCCGGGAGCCGGCTCGGGAGGTGCGCCGATGGACGTGGTCGTCCGGTCGAACAGCTTGGTCAAGGACTACGGACGCCACCGGGCCCTCGATGGGATCGACCTCGCCATCGAGCGGGGCGAGGTGTTCGGCTACCTCGGGCCGAACGGAGCGGGCAAGACCACGACGTTGCGCCTCCTCGTCGGCCTCCTCCGGCCGACCTCCGGCACCGCGACGGCGTTCGGCCTCGACTGCTGGAGCGACAGCCTCGCGGTGCGGGCGCGTACTGGTTACCTCCCCGGCGACGTCGACCTCTACCCGAAGATGACGGGCGAGGACGTCCTCGGCTACTTCATGGCACTGCGCGGCCTCACCGACTGGCGCTCGCCCCGGGCCCTCGCCGAGCGCCTCGACCTCGACCTCCGTCGGCCCACCCGCGCGCTATCGCGCGGCAACAAGCAGAAGCTCGGGATCGTCCAGGCCCTGATGGGCGAGCCCGAGCTCCTGCTGCTCGACGAGCCGACCTCCGGTCTCGATCCCCTCGTGCAGACCGAGTTCCATCGTCTCGTCCGTGACGCCGCGTCGCGCGGGTGCACGGTCGTGCTCTCCTCGCACGTCCTGAGCGAGGTCCAGCAGCTCGCCGACCGGGTGGGGATCGTCCGCGCCGGGCATCTCGTCGCCGTCGAGTCGCTCGAGGCGTTGCGCGAGAAATCGATCCACCGGGTCGAGGCCCGCTTCTCCGGGATCGCCGACCGTTCGAGGTTCGCGGCGCTGCCCGGGCTCCGCGACCTCGTCGTCGAGCCCGGCGTGCTGCGGTGCCGGCTCCCGGCGGCGGGCCTCGACAGCCTCGTGAAGGTGCTCGCCACGCTCCACCTCGACGACGTCAGCATCGTCGAGGGCGACCTCGAGGAGCTGTTCCTCACGTTCTACGAAGGGAGCGACGACGGTGCACGTGCTGGCCAGATCCCTGCGTGACCAGCGCCGGGCGATCGCCGTGTGGGTCCTCTCCCTCGCCGCGCTCGTCGGCATGTACGCCGGCATCTTCCCGAGCCTGCGGGGCAGCTCGGCGTACGCCAAGGTGTTCGAGCACATGCCGGAGGGCTACCGCGCGCTCTTCGGCCTCACCGGAGGGTCGGACATCACGAGCGCCGCCGGCTACCTCAACACCGAGCTGCTCAGCTTCATGGCGCCGCTCCTCGTCCTCGCCTACGCGATCGGGGCGGGCGCCAACGCGATCGCCGGCGAGGAGGACCGCGGGACGCTCGAGATCCTGCTCGCCAACCCCGTGCGCCGCACCCGGATCGCCCTCGAGAAGTTCGGGGCGCTCGCCGCGGGGACCGTCGTGCTCTGCGGTGCGCTCTTCGCCGCCGTGCAGCTGGAGGGCCGCGCCACCGGCCTCGACGTGACGGTCGGCGGGAGCGCCGCGGCATTCGGCCAGCTCGCGCTCCTCGGGATCGAGTACGGGGCGCTCGCCCTGCTCGTCGGCGCCGCGACCGGCCACCTCACCGCGAGCCGCGCCGTCCCGGCGCTCCTCGCCGTCGCCGCCTACCTCCTGAACGGCCTCGCGCTGCTCTCCGACGCGCTGAAGCCCCTGCGCAAGCTCTCTCCCTTCTACCAGTACATCGGGCACGACCCACTGCACAACGGCACCGACGCGGTGTCGATCGTCGTCAGCGCCGCTTCGATCGCGGTGCTCGTCGGCCTCGCCCTGGTCGCCTTCAACCGCCGCGACGTCAACGCGCGCTGAGGCGTGAGCGACCGAGCGGAGCTCGGACCGACGCTTCCGTGTTTCGCCCGCTCGACCGCAGCTCGTTGCATCGGAGCGAGAAGACGCGGATCAACGCGCCGAGCAGCTCCAGCCGGGGCGAGGACGACGCGCCGGAGCGGCCCGGGCCGCTCGTAGAGTGACGAGCATGGCCCACAGCCCCCCGGGCGACGACGCAGACCAGGGCCGAGATCGGGTCGACGAGCTGCAGGGCGAGATCGAGCGCCTGCACGCCCGGGTGGCTCGGCTGGAAGCGGAGAAGGCCGCGCTCCTCCGGGCGGCCGCAAGGCGCGACTACGAGCGCCCACCGCACTACCAGTAGCTCGCCCGCCGCGGCGTTGGAGGCCGAACCGAGGCTCCCGCCCGCGGTCGGCGACCCGCACGGCCGTCGCCGACGAGATCCTCGTTCGCGAACGGGGCCGACACCGTTCTCGACGATGGTCGCTCGTGGGCGAGGTGCCGTGCTCGGTCACGACGTCGCCGGACGGCCCGCGCGGCGACGTGTCCTCGTCGACCGAGCAGCTCGAGCCCGCTCCTTGCCTGCACGGCGGCGCGCTCGTTCAACGTTGACGCCCGGATGCCCGCCTCTTAGCCTCGGCTCCGTCACGCATCTGTGCATCGAGCGGGAAGGACCAGGCATGAGGCGCCGCCACGACGGGCCACCGGAGGCTGACGCGGGCGCCCCAGCCCGCTCGACCAGCGCGAAGAGCGCCCCGGCGGGCCTCGACCCCGACGCCGCGCGCCTCCTCCGCGAGGTCGGTCCCGAGTTCGCGCTGCCCCCCGGCTTGGCGAGCGACCCTGCAGTCGCCACGGCCTATCTCGCCAGGCGTCGGGCACCGGTCGCCCGACGGGTGCCGCCCGAGACGGTCGGCGAGGTGGCCGACCGGGTCGTGCCCGGAGGCCCGCCGGTGCGCACCTACCTGCCTGCCGGTGGCGACGGGGGCAGGCTCCTCGTCTTCCTGCACGGCGGCGGCTGGGTCGCCGGCGACATCGACTCGAGTGACGCGATCTGCCGGCGCCTGGCGAACCTGACCCGCTCGACGGTCGTGAACGTCGAGTACCGCCTCGCCCCCGAGCACCCCTTCCCCGCCGCCTTCGACGACTGCGTGGCGGCGACGGCGTGGGCGGCCGCCCACGCCGTCGAGCTGGGTGCCGATCCCGCGAGGCTCGTGGTTGCCGGCAGCAGCGCCGGCGGGAACCTCGCGGCGGCGGTGGCGCTGGCCAGCCGCGAGCCCGGCGCTGCTGCCGTCGCGCTCCAGCTGCTCATCTGCCCGGCGCTCGACCCGCGTATGGGCGCCGATTCCTACGCGCACCACGGCGAGGGCTACCTGCTCGAGCGGGACCAGATGGAGTGGTTCTGGGCGCAGTACCTCCGCGAGAGCCCCGACCGGACGAACGGCTACGCCGCGCCCGCGCTGATGGAGGACCTGGCGGGCGCTCCCCCGGCGGTCGTCGTCACCGCAGAGTTCGATCCGCTTCGTGACGAGGGGGAGGCGTACGCGCGCCGCCTCGCCGCTGCTGGCGTCGCCGTCGAGGTGCTGCGCTTAGAAGGCCAGGTCCACGGCTTCGTCACCATGCTGCAAGGGACGCCGGGCCACACCCGGGCGCTGGCGCGGATCGCCGCGGCACTCGACCGGCTCTCCGCGCCCCGCGCTGAGTCACCAGCGCGCCGGTGACGGATCCGCCGACGCCAGGCGGGCCGGCACGCGCCGGTCAGCGGGGCAGGGTCGGCCGAGGCGCACCCCCGGGACGAGGTCGTCGCCGGACGGCCCTGCTCCCGGCGAGCCGTCACCGCACCGACGGGGCGCGCCCGGCTCGGCCACCACGGCTCGAGACGACGGCTCGCCGGAGGCCATGACCGGTGGACGCGTTCGACCTCGACGCCTACTTCTGCCGCATCGGCTATCGCGGTGCCACCCGCCCTGACCTCGCGACGCTGAACGGCCTCGTGTACCACCACGCGCGGGCGATCCCGTTCGAGAACCTCGACCAGCTGGTCGGCAGGCCCGTCGAGCTCGATGCCGAAGCCCTGCAGCGCAAGCTGGTCGCCGGCGGCCGGGGCGGCTACTGCTACGAGCACAACCTGCTGTTGCGCCATGCGCTGACGCGCCTCGGCTTCGTGACGTCGGGGCTGGCCGCGCGGGTGCAGTGGGGCCGAGCCGCGTCGGCTCCGCCGCCCGGTCGCACCCACATGGCGTTGCGCGTTGAGCTCGACGAGGGCCCGTACCTCGCCGATGTCGGCTTCGGTGGCCTGACCTTGACCGCGGCGCTGCGCCTGGAGCCGGAGGTCGTCCAGTCGACCCCGCACGACCGGCTCCGTCTGCGCCCGAGGGGGCCGGAGCTCGACCTGCAGACGCTCCTCCGGAACGAGTGGAGCACCTTGTACACCCTCGACATGTCCGAGGCGACCCTCGCCGACTACGAGATCGCCAACTGGTACCTGACGACGCACCCCGGGTCGCGCTTCTTGCACGAGCTCATGGTCGCTCGCGCCGGCGACGACCACCGTTTGACGCTGCACGATCGCGTGCTACGGGTCCACGGCACGGACGGCGCGACGCGTGTCCGGGAGCTTCTCGGCGCGAGCGACGTCATCAGGGTGCTCGAGAACGAGTTCGGGCTCGACCTCAGGGGAATGGACGACCTGGAATCGGCGCTCGAGCTCCGGCTGTCTCCGCCGGGCGCGAGCTATGACGCTCCCGGAGGCACGGAGCGGACCCGGCCCCAGCGGAAGTAGCTGAGGGGGCCGGCGAAGTTGACACCGATCACGAGCGCCCAGCGCCACTTCGGGCCTCGCACCTCGCTGGCGGGGCGGCGGGCCAGATCGACCCATGCCGCACTGGCCAGGGCGAGCTGGACTGTCGCGCCGGTCACGAGCAGCGATCTCCGCCGGTACGAAAGGTCTCGCCAGCGCCGCGTCGGCCGAGCGTCGCGTTCATCCACGAGCTGATTCTCCTGCACCCCGGCCATGCCAACTAGAGGCAAAGGGCCAGCTCGGCGGCGCGATGGACCTTCGGCCCTGGTCTGGCGCACCGGCCAGTGAGCACGATCGCGACGGTGGCAGCGACACGGCTCGTTGGTCGGCGACGATGGCTTCTCGGACACGTCGCGCCCGTCTTGCTGGTCGGCGCTGGTGGCTGCCTCGGCGTCGGAGGGGCGCTCCACCTGGCCGGAGCCGGCGCCCAGGGCAACGTCGTCTGGATCGTCGCCGGGGCTGCGGGGGCCGTCTACGCACTGTGGACGATGCTCGACAGCTTGCGACGAGGCCGGATCGGGGTGGACGTCATCGCGCTCCTCGCGCTGCTCGGCGCGCTCGCGGTGCGCGAGTACCTCGCCGGAGCGGTCATCAGCTTCATGGTGATGAGCGGCCGCGCCCTCGAGGGTTGGGCGGCGGGGCGAGCTCGGCGCGACCTGCACGCCCTGCTGCAGCGCGCGCCGCGGGTCGCCCACCGCTACCACGACGACTCGCTCGAGCTCGTCGCGGTAGACGAGATCACCCCCGGAGACCTGTTGATGGTCGCCCCGGGTGAGGTGGTCCCCGTCGACGGCACCCTCGCCGCCGGCGCGGTGCTCGACGAGTCCGCGCTCACCGGAGAGTCGCTGCCCGTCGAGCGGAGCGCCGGCGAGCCCCTCAGGAGCGGGGTCGTCAACGCGGGGAGCGCGTTCGACCTCCGGGCGACCACCGCTGCTGGCGACAGCACGTACGCCGGCATCGTGCGCCTCGTGTCCGAAGCCGAGTCCTCGCAGGCGCCCTTCGTCCGCCTCGCCGACAGATACGCCCTGTGGTTCCTGGCCGTGAGCCTGGCTGCCGCCGGTGCGGCGTGGGCCGCGGCGGGCGCGGCGCGCGCCGTGGCGGTCCTCGTGGTGGCGACGCCGTGCCCGCTGATCCTCGCTGCTCCCGTCGCGCTCGTGGCAGGCCTGTCACGCGCGGCGCGACGGGGGGTCGTGATCAAGGGTGGGGGCGTGCTCGAGCGTCTGGCCAGATGCACGACGCTGCTCATCGACAAGACCGGCACGCTCACGAGCGGTCGCCCGGCGCTCGCGGCCGTGATCCCCGCGGGGACCCTCGCCCCCGAGGAGATCCTCTGTCTGGCGGCGTCGTTGGACCAGGTGTCCCCGCACGTGCTCGCCCGCGCCGTCGTCCAGGCGGCCCTGGACCACCGCTGCGAGCTGGTCCTGCCCCAAGGCGTCGAGGAGGTTGCCGGCATGGGCATCCGCGGGCTCGTCGGCGACCGCCGGGTTGCCCTCGGCAAGGCGGCGTGGACCGGAGTGGGCGGCACCGCCGGCTGGGCGAAGGCGGCGCGGCGCAGAGCCCGCCTCGACGGGTCGCTCACGGTGTTCGTCGCCGTCGACGGCGAGCCCGAGGGCGTCCTCGTCCTCGACGATCCGCTCAGGCCCGACGCCGCCAAGACCATCCGCTCCCTTCGTCAAAGCGGCATCGAGCGGATCGTCATGGTGACCGGCGACCGCACCGAGGTCGCCGAGACCGTCGGGGCGGTGATCGGCGTGGACGAGGTCCTCGCCGAGCGCTCCCCGGCCGAGAAGCTCGACGTGGTCCGAGCCGAACGCCGACGCGCCCCCACGATCATGGTGGGGGACGGCATCAACGACGCTCCTGCCCTCGCGCTCGCGGACGTCGGCGTCGCGATGGGTGCAAGGGGAGCCACCGCGTCCTCCGAGGCGGCGGACGTCGTGCTCACCGTCGACCGCTTGGATCGCCTCGGCGAGGCGCGCTCCCTCGCCCGTCGCTCCCGTCAGATCGCGCTCCAGAGCGTGGTCGCCGGCATGGTGATGTCCCTCGCCGCCATGGGCGCGGCCGCCGTCGGGGCGCTGCCGGCCGTCTGGGGCGCGCTCCTGCAGGAGGGGATCGACGTGGTGGTCATCCTCAACGCCCTGCGTGCCCTTCGACGGCCTCCGGCCGACGTGCATCTCGCCGAGGAGGAATCGGCGCTCACGAGGCGCTTCCAGGTCGAGCACCTGGCGATCCGAGCTGACATCGCCCGGCTGCGCACGGTCGCGGACTGCCTGGGCACCGTCGACGCGGCCGAGGCGATGGCGCAGCTCCGCGAGGTGCACAAGCTCCTCGTCGAAGAGGTCGAACCGCACGAGCAGGCCGAGCAGGAGGTCCTCTACCCGGCACTCGACCGCCTGCTCGGGGGATCGGACCCCACCGGCCCGATGAGCAGGGCGCACGTCGAGATCGCCCACCAGATCAGGCGGCTCGGCCAGCTGCTCGACGACATCGACCCCGAAGGTCCCGACGAGGAGGACCTCGGCGAGTTCCGTGGCCTCCTCTACGGCCTGCACGCGGTGCTGAGGCTCCACACGGCCCAGGAGGAGGAGAGCTATCTATCGCTCGGCGACGACGCGGGCCCGGCGCCGAGGACCACGACCGGCCCCTGAGCAGCGGCGCGACAGACCGCGAGCACGCGATCGGCGTTCGGCGTTCGGCGTTCGGCGTTCGGCGATGACGTTCAGGCCGGGTGGCCGGTCGCGTCGAGCGGCCCGAGACACGGGCCTCCGGCGACCTCGGCTGCACGGCGGCCGGTACGGGAGCGGCCGTTCGCCACCGGCGGCCAAGGGTCGGGGGGCCGACATGGCCGTCACAGGCCGAGCCGAGACCACGAGACCGGACAGCGCACCGGTACGGCGTCGCGACGGCCACCCGCGGGGACGGCTGGTTCGCTCGGTGCCGGCGCAAACCGCGCCGGCGGGCGAGGAGGGGCTCGGCGCCGTGCCGGCGGTTGTCGCTCGCCCCCGAGGTCCGTGGGGTGCCCACCCGACGGTCGCTCGTCGCGCGCCACCCGGGGCGGTTCCACCCGTTACCGCGACCGTGACCAAACGCCACCACGGTCAGGCAGCCTCGCCTTGCGACGAGACGGTGACGGTCCTACCCGGCGAGCCGGTGCCGTCTTCGCGTTTCACCGGAGGCTTCGGCCGAGGCCGGGGATGCCCTCCTC